>CAYNMR010000004.1:202210-212224 GCA_964398455.1 uncultured Vicingus sp.
GTTCTTCTTCTTGTTTTTTAGCAGCAGCTTCAGCTTCTGCTTTGGCTTTAGCTTCAGCTTCTGCTTTGGCTTTAGCTTCCGCTTCCGCTTTTTCTTTGGCTAAACGTTCTTCTTCCTGTTTTTTAGCAGCAGCTTCAGCTTCTGCTTTGGCTTTAGCTTCCGCTTCTGCTTTCGCTTTCGCTTCCGCTTCCGCTTTTTCTTTGGCTAAACGTTCTTCTTCTTGTTTTTTAGCAGCAGCTTCAGCTTCTGCTTTGGCTTTAGCTTCCGCTTCTGCTTTCGCTTTCGCTTCCGCTTCCGCTTTTTCTTTGGCTAAACGTTCTTCTTCTTGTTTTTTAGCAGCAGCTTCAGCTTCTGCTTTGGCTTTAGCTTCAGCTTCTGCTTTGGCTTTAGCTTCCGCTTCCGCTTTTTCTTTGGCTAAACGTTCTTCTTCCTGTTTTTTAGCAGCAGCTTCAGCTTCTGCTTTGGCTTTAGCTTCGGCTTCTGCTTTGGCTTTAGCTTCAGCCTCTGCTTTTTCTTTAGCTAAACGTTCTTCTTCCTGTTTTTTAGCAGCAGCTTCAGCTTCAGCTTTGGCTTTGGCTTCCCCTTCTGCTTTCGCTTTAGCTTCTGCCTCTGCTTTATCAGCTTCTTCTTTCTTTTTAATTGCAGTATCAATTAAAACAAGTCTATCTTTAGGTTCTTGTTTGGTGTTATCAATTCCTACTGCTTTTTGGTACGCTGTTTTTGCAGCATCAAAGTCTTTTTTAAAGAAGTGGCTGTCGCCTTCCTTCATAGCAGCGTTGTAGTCTTGAATTTTCTTTTTTTCTTGAGCTTCTAATTGTGCTTTTTGTGCTTTAAAATTTTCTAAAACTTGAGTTAATTTTTGTTGGATAGGAGCAGTGTATCCCATGTTCCAGTCAATTTCATTGGTTTGAGGAACATAGCTTGCTTTTCCAATAGGTTGATCTAAAAAGGCAACGTCTAAATTTTTATCTTGTTTAAAAAGCGTCATTTCAACAATTAAGTCGTTTACTTTTGTTCTTTTATCTGGCGGAACACCTTTTAAATTTACAATGATTTTTTTGTTGACGTAACCAGCTTTTTCGAACAAAATAGTATATTCTTTTTCGAAATCTACAAACATTTGGTAATCGCCTTTTCCGTCGCAAACAACATTGTTTATGTAACTACCATTTTCAGTTACTTTAACACTTGTTCCAGCAATTGCTTGACTACTATAGTAATCAGTAACTCTACCAGCTATTTCTAGTTTGTTTTCATTTTCATCTGATTGAGCAATTATCGTGGATGTGCTAAGAAGTAAAATGAATTGTAAAATGTATTTATTCATTGATTTTTAGGATATTAATATTCATAAAATTGTTTAGGTTTATAGCATAAATCTTACCAATTTTGAGGCTGTTAAATTACTATTTTATCGAATGAAAATCAACAGCGTTTTTTCTTCTTGTTATTTACCTCCTGTTTATTATTTTAAAAGTTTAATAGATTCTGAAAACGTTGTTTTGGATGTAAATGAATTCTTTATCAAACAAACGTATCGGAATCGTTGCACGATTCTAGGAGCAAACGGAACTCAAGATTTAATTGTTCCGATTAAAAACAGGAATTCGAAAATGAGGATGAAAGACGTTGAAATTGCTAACAACGAAAATTGGCAGAAAAACCATTGGAAAAGCATTGAATCGGCTTATCGAAAATCACCTTTTTTTGAGTACTATGAACACGATTTAAACTCCTTTTATTCAACAAAAAAGTACACCAATTTGGTAGCTTTTAATAGCGAACTGGTGACTAAAATTAATCAATTGCTCAACCTGAAAATTGAACTTCATTTTACTGATGATTATTTTATAAAAACAGCATTAGATATGGATTATAGAACAGCAATATCTCCCAAGAATAAACAATTGGTTTTTAATCAGAAAGAATACATTCAAGTGTTTAGTGATAAATTGGGGTTTCAATCCAATTTGAGTATTGTTGATTTGCTTTTTAACGAAGGA
The DNA here is from genome assembly GCA_964398455.1 of uncultured Vicingus sp. GTDB lineage: Bacteria > Bacteroidota > Bacteroidia > Flavobacteriales_E > Vicingaceae > Vicingus. Next base: position 204,214 of record CAYNMR010000004.1, read on the forward strand.
CCTAATTCGTTAAATTATTTGAAGACTTGTTCTTGATTATCTTAACCTATCAGCAGAACGTACTAAATCTTCGTCTTTTTTAATGAATCGTGTGGCTAAGTATAGCAACACAAATGAGAGTAGGGGAATAAAAACACCAGCTTTAATACTGATTAGTACATCATTTGGAGAAGCAGGAGAAATACCTTCTTTTGCAACATCTATATATAATACCAACGCAGCAATTTGAATAGTTACCAATAACAAATTAAGTTTACATAGTTTAATTTGTAACTGACGTTTTTTGTAAAGAAAAACGGTGAATAAAGCCAATAAAGCTATAAAACCTTGCATGGCTCCAATGCCAATATTTTTTGATACAATGTTGTTTGCATCAACAACATCAAAAGTATGATAAGCGTTCATAATGTACGAACTCTCGTACGAAGTAAATCCCAAAATAGGTAATACAAATAGAGTTATTCCTAGTATAAACACTAGTATTAAGAAAACAGATTGAATACGCTGAATCATACTTTTGATGGTTTTGTTTTTATATTATTTATGCGAACCGTCGCAAAAAGGACCATTTTTGGTCGCTTTGCAGGCACAAAAATACTTTGTTTCTTCTTTTTCTGCTATAAAAATTTGAGGAGAAAATTCGCCTCCTTTGTGTTTCCCATCACAGAAAGGTTGTTTATCTGATAAACCACAAGTGCACCATGCATATCTTTTTCCTTCTTCAAGGGTTACTGCTATTGGAGCGTCTCCAGCTCTTTTAGGTTGTTCCATAATTTCTTTTGTTTTAATTGTTAAAGTTAGTTTTTATAGTTGATTTTTCTACTTCTTGGTCTAGTTTTTTTCTAGAATTTAACCATCTCACGGTAAGTTAAATAATCTAGTTTTGATGGTGTTTCTATCGTGAATAATTCCACATCATTTTCTGCAGAGATACTCAATTCTTTCTCGTTCTCAATAATAATGAAGTCGTCAGCAACAGCTTTTTCACCATTTATAATTAATCCATTTGCATTTAACACATACACACTTAAAATTCCGTTGCTGTTAATCGATAGTTCATGTTTTCCTGCCGCAATCGTTAATTTATTGATGATTACACCCTTACTATCCATTTCTAATTTACCACCATTACCTGTGTAGTTAGTAATACCAATGTTTCCAACTTGTTTGGTATTAAATTCATTCGAGTTGTAATCGTTGTAAGAAGCAGGTTTGTTTTGCGTAATAGCAATGTTTGGGTCGAACCAAATTTGAAACATTCTGGAGTTTGGCAATATTTTTTCGGCATGGGTTATTCCATTTCCTGCACGAATAATTTGAACGTCGCCTTTTCCGAGTTTTAACCAGCGTTTATATTTGTTGTCGTAATGTTCAATTTCGCCATCTAAAACAAACGATAATATTTCGAACCATTTGTGTGGATGTTCTCCAATCAAACCACCGTTATCGCTCCACGCATTTGCCCAATAAAATAGGTTAGAGTAGGGTTTAACTATTCCTCGGTCTTGAGGAAAACCAATAGGTTTGTTTTCAAGTATGGCTCCGTTATTAAACGAACCAAATGCTTGTTCTTCTTTTTTTATAATTCTTGTTGCCATATTCTAATGTTTTAACATTAAATGTATATACATGATTTAGAGTAAATTTTTTTATTTTCTTAGTTGGTCTAAAAACCCATTTATTTGTGTTGCTTCTTCAACAGAAATAGCATCTTTTAAATTGATAAAATCATCCATTTTTTTTGAAATACTTTCTAATAGATCAAGCCCTTTGTTGGTGATTTTAATGTCAACTTGTCGTCGGTCTTCAGGGCAAATTTCACGTTCTACCAACTCTTTTTGTTTCAATTTATCTACCAAACGGCTAGCATTAGAGTTTTTATCTAACATTCGGTCAATAATGTTGTTTACGCTTATTGCATTTGGGTGTTGTCCTTTTAAAATACGTAGCACATTGTATTGTTGTGGGCTAATGCCAAATGGTTTTAATGTTTTAATAGACTCGTTGTTTAACCAGTTTGCGGTATAAATGATGTTGATAAACAATTTCTGATACTCCGATTTAAACTTTTTCTGTTTTATAGCTTCTTCTATTTTCATACAAAATAATTATACTGCAAATTTATACAAAAACATTTAATGTATATACATTTAATTTAAATAAAAAACACCCTCAAGCTTTAGTTGAGGGTGTTAATATAGGGTAAAATAAATTTTGTTATTGTTTTAATTTAGGGTCTAATGCATCACGCAAACCTTCTCCAATAAGATTGTAAACGGTAATGGTAATGAAAATGGCAATACCAGGAAACATTACTAACCACCATGCTTCAAACTCTTGTCTACCTAAGCTTAATAATGAACCCCAAGTTACAGATTCGTCAGGCACACCAATACCTAAGAAAGATAAACCACTTTCAATCAAAATTGCAGAAGCAATACCAAATGCTATAGAAACAAATACAGGTGCTAAGCCATTCGGTAAGGCATGTTTTAACATGGTTCTGGTATCGGAATAACCCAAAGCTTTTGCAGCTTGTAAAAACTCTAATTCTCTAAGTTTTAAAAACTCGGCACGAGTAAAACGAGCAATACCTGTCCATGAAGTAATACCAATAATAACCATTAATATTACTAAGCTACGTTCTTTCATAATAGCTGAAATAGTAATAATTAAAAGTAGGTTGGGCATAGAGTTTAATATTTCTATTCCACGAGAAACAATAGAATCGACAGGAACGGTAACTTGTTTGTTGAAAAATCCTGGCAATTTTAATCGTCCGATGGTGTTAAAAATAAAGATTACCACAAAGAATGTTGCTAAGCTAAATAATAAGGATAGAATTCCAGAACCCATACCTTCGTTAAAACTTTCTGCTAGAGCAATGTTTCGAGCAATAAATGCGTAGAAAAATCCCATAAATACACCCAAAATAGTCATGTAATACCTGAAACGAGACGCTATAAGAGTGTTGTCGCCATAAAATCCTGCTAAAGCACCTAAAATAATACCTATAGATGCTGCAATACCCATCGATAAAATACCAACCAATAGCGAAACTTTTGTACCGTGAATTAAACCTGCCGTAACGTCTCTACCAATAGCATCAGTACCTAAATGGTGTCGGAATTTTTTTGGAGCTTGAATAATTTCACCTGCAGGATTTTTGTAATACTGTACTTCGCTTGGACCTACATATTCTCTATTGTAACGGTCAGGTTTTTCTGGTGAATAAGGTATTGGAGCCCAAACAACCGATTCCAATTCTAATTGTTTCCAATCGGTAATGTCAAATTGTAGTTTTTCCCAGTTGCCTGTTAAAGGGTTTTTTGTAGAGTCGGTAATGGTTGAGTTAAAGTAGGTTTGAAAAGCAGGGTAATAAGTTTTGCCTCTGTATTTAGCATACAATGGTTGGTCGTTGGCTACAAAGTGTGCGGAAATAGCTATAAAGATTAAAAAAAGCAAAATATACAATGATACCATTGCAGCTTTGTTTTTCTTAAACTGTTTCCAAGCATATTGCTTGAAGGAGAAATCTTTTTGTTTATTTTCTGACATAATCAATAACTAATTGTAAGAAATACGTGGATCAACAACTGCATACAAAATATCGGCAATTAAATAGCCAATAACTGTTAGGAAACCTGAAATGGTGAATATGGCTACAATCATCGGGTAATCGTAGTTTAATATCGCACTAAAGGTTTCAAATCCCATACCTGGTAAAGAGAAAATTACTTCAATAATAACTGAACCACCAATGGCAACAGGGAAAATATTGGCAAAAACAGTAATGATTGGTAATAAAGAGTTTCTTAACGCATGTTTAAGCACAACTGTTTTTTCGTTTAAGCCTTTTGCTCTAGCAGTTCTAACAAAATCTTGTCCCATAATGTCAATCATACCAACACGCATAATTCTGCTTAAGAATGCAAACGAACCATAGGTGTAAGCAATTAATGGCAATACCATATAAGGCCAATGGTGAGATATTTTTTGAAATAATCCCCAATCTTCTTTAAAAACAGCAGGGTCTTCAAAACCTGATTCTGGGAACCAAACCAACATGTCTGGATTGGCAAAGGTATAAAGTAATAATGTACCTATAAAGAAAGAAGGCATAGAGTACAATACAAACAATACGATTGATGATATTCTGTCGAATTTCGAATCTTTTTTGTAAGCCGAATAAATACCAATAGGAATACTGATAAGGTAGGCAAACAAAATAGAGAAGAAGATAAACACAAAAGATACTTTAAACTTTTTCCAAATTTTATCAGAAACAGGTTGATTGTCGATGTAAGAAATACCAAAATCACCTCTTAACACACCTTTTAATTGACCAGCTTGAGCTTCGCCAAACCAAGGAGCATCGCCAAATAACCAACGGTGGTATTGATTGTTTCCATAAAAAATGATTTTAGGAACATAGTTTTTCCAAGGAGTAGCATGTTGTTTTAAACTTTCGAAAGCTGTTTTTACCTCGGTAAACTTTGGAGATAATGACGCCATAAAAGGGTATTTTTTATACACCTCATCAAGGGCAGTCATTTTTGATTCAATGGTTTCTTCAGAGTAGGTTTCTAATAAGGTTAAGATGTCGAAACTCGAATTGTTTTTTACGTCGTTTATTTCGTTTTTACTGAATTTCGAATTGGCAACAGTATCAATGTAAGTGCTATCGCCAACCTTTTGTTCGGTGTAAGTATAAGTAGAGTAGTTGTCACAGATTTTATCCACATTTAGCGAATCGTACTCTTCTAATAAACTTAACAACGAGTGGTAGTAAACCGATACAGCATCCCAATTCCCGTATTTTCTCGATAATTTTAGTAAGTTCTCTTGTTGAGCTTTATCTGGTATTTTGTATAACGTATCGCAGTCGGCCAAAGTGCTTAAGCTAAGATAGAATATAGGTAAATCTAGACCTAATCGTTTACGAATTTCTTCTTTATCTTTTTTTGTGGAGTTTGATTGCTCGCTAGCCGAACCTTCTTTGTTTGCTGATTTTAATAAACGCTCTACTGGGTCTCCAGGAGCATTAATACTGATAACAAACGCTAATAATGAAATCATTATTAATGTTGGAATAAAAACGAATAGTCTTTTAAAAATATACTTTAACATGCTGTCTACTCTGGTTTTAATGATGTGCCTCCAAATTCAGGCTTTAGTGATAAATTTCCTAAAATAACACCTGGACGTTCGTTGTACATGTTGGCGTTATCAAAACGTTTATGAATAGCAACTTTTCTATTTACACTATACATAAATACATAAGGTTGGTCATCATATATTTTCTTTTGCAAGGCTTTAATTGCAGCGATATGTTTTTCAGGGTCTAACGAGGTATTTCCTAAACGAATTAATGAATCGCTTTCGGCATCGCCAAAGCCAGTAAAGTTCGAGCCTTTGTTTGCCCACGATTCGGTATGCCAAAGCTGAACAGGGTCGGAATAAGCAGCAGAACCACCCCAGCCGCCAGCCATTGCATCAAATTTGTGGTCGTAAGCATTTTTATAAAACAAGGTAAAATCCATTGGAGTAGGGATAACATCTATTCCTGCTTTATACATGCTCTCTTTGGTCATTAAAATTAATTCTTTGGTTGCAGCAGCACCACTAATGTAGCTTAGTTTAAACGAAAAAGGAATACGTTGTCCGTTTACTTCTTTATCTCTAATGTTGTCGCCATCAGTATCTATCCAACCCGCTTCATCCAACAATTGTTTTGCTTTTTCAATATCCAAATCAATTAGTTTTAAATCGGTGTTATACGATTTTTGTAAAGGCGAAATGTGCGATACCTGACGAATGGCTTTTCCTTTGTTTATTACATCAATAATTTCTTGTACAGGAACCAAATGAGCCATTGCTCTTCTCACTTTTTGGTCAACAAAAAGGGGTTTAAATTCAATTCCATCTGGTTTCATGTTTAACCCAATGTATGCATAAGAATATTGAGGCATAAATTCGGCATGGTAGTTTTCATTAAAATAATCGATGCCTTTTAACTTTAGCAATTTTGTTGTTCCAAGGTAAGTAGAAACATCTATTTGCTGATTTTTTATTGCCAAATAAGCAGCAGCATCATCGCTAATGATTTTAAAAATAATTTTTTCGGGATAAGCTTTGTCGTACAGGTTGGTTGAACCTGCTCCGTACCAGTTTTTCTTTTTGGTTAAGGTAATGTAGCTACCCACCACAAATTCAGTAATTTGATAAGGTCCTAAACCAACTAATTTTTCGGGTTTGTAGCTGTTGTCGCCATTGTTAAAATCGTTAAACCAAGCCGTCATTTCTTCTGATGGTTGGTAATTAGGGTCGTTAATTTGTTCAAACGTGTAATTATCTAACACGCCTTTTGGGTCCCAAAATTTCTTTTGTTGAATGTAAATTTCGCCGTAAATATCTAAGTTAGAAACGTGTAAAATTTTAGTTCTTACAACAAACTTGTTTGGGTTTTCGGGGTGTTTACGCACACTTTCGATAACCGAAGTGTAAATACCTTTTACTTGTGTGTTGTTGGTTAGCGGAGCAACCTGAACTTTGGTAGTAAAAATAACATCATCAACAGTAAGTGGCGAACCATCATCCCATTTTACTCCATCAATCAATTCGTAAGTATATTCAAAACCATCAGCCGATGGAATAGGCATTTCTTTAATTAAAAACGGAACGGTTTCTAATTTTTCCAAATCCATTTTTACCAATGTTTTTTGGGTGTATTGAAAAATATACGAACGGTCGGACGAGTTGTCGTTAAAAGGGTGTAAGCCGTCAGGGTTTGATGAGATGTGTGCAATTACAGTATTGGAAGTCAAATCGCGTTTATCTACACAAGAGTTTAATAGTAATAAACTGATAATGAAGATGATAAATTTAAATTGATACATTGTGTTTTATGTCGTTTTTTTTAGAGAGTTGCAAATATAATATTCCAAGTTGATTTTAGGAACGATTTTGAACATTTTATCAGTTAAAATCAGTTTGCATGGCTTAATCAACTGCTGGAGTGTTGACACAAAAGCAGTTGTAAAAAAAATACCGCAAAAGCCTTTTACTGGTTTTTATTTTTCTTGCAGTTGTTTAAGAAAGAATTTGATTACCTCTAAATTTACTTCAGATGTGGTCCAATGACCAACCGTTTCGTAGGTTTTAAAAATTACGTTCAGTTCATGTTCTTGGTAAATTTTCTGACAAGCCAAATACCTTTCTTGTACTTGCAAGCCAAGGTTTTCATTAATTATTTTACGTTCCTCTTCGTTGTAGGCATCGTCAAACTGAACGGCGTCGTTGTCATCTAATTTTCCCATGTAAATGAGTTGAGGGATTTGTTTGTAGGTGTTGATGTCGAAGTTTTTACCAAACAATTCATAAAAATCGTTGGTACCAATGGGGTAGTTGAGTTTAACCTTGTTCAGTTCGTTTTGTGGAATCATCAGTTTTCCATTAAAACCACCAACTGCCAATGCTTGTATTTTTTCGGGATGTATCAGCGAAAAACGGTTGGTAAATGTACCAGAAGCCGAAAAACCATTCATAAAAATTTTAGGTTCAACCTTTATGCCCATTGCTTTTAGTGTTTGCTGAGCATCTGCAATCATTTCTAGCAATTGCAAATCGAGTCGTTTTAATTCGGGTGTGTTTTCCACTACAATATCCCTGTCGAGTGCATGGGTGTACATTAAAGGTTGCGATGCTGGTCTCGGAAAAATAGGTACAAGCAACGGTATTTTTACCTCTGTTGCAACATTGTTACCCACCGAACTTACGGTAGCCAAATCGATAGCATATTGTTTGTGTACGGCAATGCTGTCGGTTATTTTGCCCGTGTTGTTGGGTTCTACAAGCAAAAACAACTTCTTGTTTAACGGTGTTCCTTTGGGGATAAATAACAGGTAATCGTGATGAAACCCTTTTTTGGGCGAGGCGGAAACAACCAGTAAACTATCGGTTTTAAACGTGTTGGTTGCCAGTTGCTGAGCAAACGAAACAACAGTGCTAA
>CAYNMR010000005.1:0-173175 GCA_964398455.1 uncultured Vicingus sp.
TGAAGAAAAACTCGTTACAGGTACTGTTACTCTCCTTAGAGGTCCTAAAAAATAAATATTATCCTTTTACAAAAAAATAAGCCTGATGAGATATCTCATCAGGCTTATTTTTTAACATTTATATGCTATATGTTAAATATTATAATCATTATCTAATTAATAAGTTTGAAATTTTATCAAATCTCTCGTTATAGCTATCTTTAGCTTGTTTAAAAAACTTATTCTTAAAAAAACACCTATTTGATTAAATTAGACAAGAAAAAACAATTAATTATGATAAAAAAAATAAACCTATTTTTTGCATTAACCTTATTACTTAATTCAACTATTAATGCACAACAATTAGCCACTCAGGAGACAAAAACATATGATGTGAAAGAGTTATTGAGTGAAAAGGTGTTAAATGTTGATATCAAAGAATACTTTGTTAGGGAAATTAGAAAAACTGATTTAGTTAAAGCCATAGACAATCACGAATTTGTTCATTTCTATTTAGATAGATTTCAAAGTACCTATAGAGAAATAATCAAAACAAAATTATCTAAATATAGAACTATTATTACACTGCAACAGGCAGAAGATTTAAGTAGAGATATTATTACAGAAATGGCAATCGATTTTAACAAATTTAAAACCAACTCTACTAATGTCAAAAAAAATAATACAGCAAGGCACATAGATTTATTTAATTCAATAAATAAAGGACCAGGTGACCCATGTACAAATGCTGATTTTGAAACAGGTGATGCAACTGGTTGGGATTTATCTTATGGACAAGTTGATCCTGCACCAACTGCACCTTTTAATTACATTAATGTTACGCCAACAACATTAGCGACATCAACACAACATACTATAATGACAGGTGCAGGTACAGATGCAATAGGAGGATTCCCTGTAGTTTACCCTGGTGGAACATCATCATTAATGATTGGTGATGGAACAGGAACCAATAATAGTGCTGCAGATGCTTCACAAACATTTCTTGTTGATGTTAACTCAGCAGCTTTTAGTTACAGTTATGCTATTGTGTTGATGGATCCAGGTCATACACCAGAGGAACAACCTTATTTTAAAATTAACATGTATGATGAAAATGGCGACCCAATTCAATGCGGTGATTATTCTGTTGTAGCAGGAGGTTCTGGTGCAGATCCTGATTTTTTACCCTTTACATTTAATAATGAAAACGGCGTTTATATGCCTTGGCGAACCACTTTTGCTCCATTGCAAGGTTATATTGGACAAAATGTAACCATTGAATTTGTTGTCGGAGATTGTTCTCAGGGAGGACATTTTGGATATGCTTATATTGATGCTTCTTGCAATTCAATGGAGGTATTAGGGCCTGATACCATTACTTGTACTGGGCCAATTGTTATATCAGCACCCCCTGGAGCAGCTAACTATTTATGGAGCCCAACAGGTGAAACCACCGAATCAATAACTGTTTCCACTCCTGGGCAATACCAAGTTGAAGTTACACCTGTTACTGGTTCTACTTGTTCAATTACATTAACAAAAGATATTTATGAATTTATAGATACCGTTACTGCAGCGTTTACAGCAGTTCCAACTACCATCTGTACAGGAGAATCTGTTACCTTTACTGACCAATCCTCTCTTACTGGTTCTGGATCAATAGTAGGTTGGCAGTGGGATTTTGATGGAAATGGAATCACAGACAACACTACCCAAAACCCTACTCATGAATTCAATACTGCTGGATCCTTTAATGTTAATTTAAATGCTGTTTCACAAGGTTGTTCCGATGATACTACTCTACAAATTACAGTTATTCAAACTCCAACAACTAATTTTACTGCGCCAACTGTTTGTTTGGGTGTTGCTACAGATTTTACAGATGTTTCAACAGGAGGAGTAAATGTGTGGAACTGGGATTTCGATAACAACGGTATTGTTGATAATACTACCCAAAATCCAAATTTCATTTTTACATCTGTAGGATCTTTTCCTGTGAGTTTATCTGTTTCTAATGGCACGTGTTCGCATGATACTATCATTAATGTTGACGTTACCCTGAGTTCGATAGCTAACTTTACTGCCCCAACAGTTTGTTTAGGAGTTGCCACTGATTTTACTGATATTTCACTAGGAGGAGTTGATACTTGGAATTGGGATTTCGATAATGATGGAACCGTTGATAACACCTCTCAAAATCCAACATTCACTTTTGCATCAGCAGGCACATTTCCTGTAAATCTAGAAGTTTCAGTTGGTAGCAATTGTGTTCATGACACTACCATTAATATTACTGTTATCGAGAGCTCTATAGCTAATTTTACCGCTCCAACAGTTTGTTTAGGAGTTGCTACTAATTTTACTGATCTTTCACTAGGTGGAGTGGATATCTGGAACTGGGACTTTGACAATAATGGAACAGCAGACAATTCCACTCAAAATCCAAGTTTTACTTTCTCATCATCAGGAACATTCCCTGTAAATCTAGAAGTCTCTGTTGGTGGCAATTGTGTTCATGATACAACAATTAATGTTACTGTTACTGAGAGTTCTATAGCCAATTTTACAGCAACAACAACTTGCTTAGGCTCTGCTACAAACTTTACTGATATTTCAACAGTTGGTGTTGATACCTGGAATTGGGATTTTGATAATAACGGAACTGTAGATAATTCTACTCAAAACCCTAGCTTTACTTTCAATTCAACAGGGACATTCCCTGTTAACTTAGAAGTCTCAACTGGTGGATTATGTTCTCATGATACTACTATAAATGTGACCGTAGTCTCACAACCTACAGCCTCTTATAACTTTAATACTGCTTGTTTTGGAGAAACCACCTTCTTTAATGATGCCTCTAATGGGAATGGGAGCTCATTAAATCAATGGGAATGGGATTTTAATAATGATGGAATAGTTGATAATACATCACAAAATCCTTCTCAAATTTTCTCTAACTCAGGTTCGTTTACCGTAAGTTTAACAGTAGCTTCAACTAGTGGTTGTGAAGATACATTTACTTCAACTGTAAATGTATTTGCTAATCCAGTTGCTGATTTTGCAACAGAAGCTAATCCTTGCGAAAATAACTCCACTCAGTTTAATGACCTATCTCTAATAGGCTCCTCAATTATTAACTCTTGGAATTGGGATTTTAATAGTGATGGTACAATTGATAATATTAACCAAAGTCCATCAATAACATCAGATCCAAATAATAGTTTGGTTACATTGTATGTATCAGATGTAAACGGATGTAACGATTCTATTGTTAAATTAGTTGTAGTTGAATTTCTAAATGCTACCCAAAGTATTGTTCCAAATATATTTACACCTAATGGTGACAATTGGAACGATGAACTTGTTTTTAAAGGAGTTGACGACACAAAAGAGTTTAGTATCAAAATCTTTAATCGTTGGGGCAGAATGATGTTTGAATCTACTGATGCTTTAAAAAGTTGGAATGGAAAGGATGCTGCAGATGGAACTTACTTTTATGAATTAAAATATACTGCTCTTTGTAGTAATGAGGAAAAGTTAGTTACGGGTACCGTTACTCTTCTTAGAGGTCCTAAAAAATAAATATTTATAAACTTATAAACAGGAACAGCCCATAATTTGGGCTGTTCTTGTTTTATATAAATGTTAAAATTAATTTATCGATTTTGTATACAATGTTCTTGTAGGGAAAGCAAATGACAACCCATTTTCATTGAATCGTTTTAGAATTTCTAGGTTTATCTCCGATTGTGTATCAAATATATCAGCTTCCTTTTTAATAAAATAAATAAAGTTGATTCCTAAATTAAATTCACCAAAATTGATAAACCCTATTAATGTTCCTTCATCTAAATTTTGGTTACTTGACGAAATTTCTTTTAAAATAGCCATTGCCTTTTGCATCTCATCAGGAGTAGTTTCATAAACCAAACCCAAGTTTAATGTTACTTTTCTTGAAGGTTCTGCTGTAACATTCTCTACCATGTTACCTATAAACAAAGAGTTTGGTATAGTTACCAATCTACCTTCTAAAGTTCTCATTCTAGTTACTTGGAAACTAATTTCTGTGATTGTTCCATCAAAACCATTGATTTTTATTCTATCGCCTACTTTAAATGATTTAATAGTAAAAACCATTAAACCTCCAAACATATTAGACACCGATTCTTTTGCAGCCATAGCTAGCGCCAAACCACCAATACCCAAACCTGCTATTAAGGCTCCAACGTCGTACCCTGCATTGTTTAGTGCTACAATAATACCTACTATCCAAATAAGGTAACGTAATCCTTTTTGTACTATAGGCATTACCTGATTATCCAAATCACTCGCTGATTTTTCAGTTAATGGAGAGATGTATTCCTTTATAACTGCATCAATAAAACGAGCAACAAACCAAGTTACATTAATGGCTATTAATACATGATATATTTTATACAACCAATTATGCCACCCTTCAGAAAAATCTAACCTATCAAATCCATACCAAAAACCTGCAATGGATATTGCCATTACCACAGGTTCTTCAATCATATCAATAATGATATCATCTAACCTTGATTTTGTTTTAGCTGTAATCTGTTTTAAGAATTTACCCGAAATCCAAAAAATTACTTTTCCAAGTATAACAGAACCAAGTATAATCGCTAAACTTATGGTCCAATCTGTTACCGTATTTCCATAAAATTGCTTTGAGAAAAAATCATTCATCGTTATTCATTTAGTTTTTTGCAAAATTAATAAAAGTAAAATCAACAAATCCTATCTATGAATCCTGTAAATTATTAAGTGTTGCTTTTTTTGTAAGTTTGTTAAAATCATTCAACTCCATTGAAAATTAAAAAACAGATATTACTTACTATCATTATTGGTTTTTCTGTTTCCATCTATGCACAAGATACCTTAAATGTTGCTCGATTAAAAACAGTTGTTGCTTCCGAAGCCATTCTATATTCTGGCACTATGATTGGTTTGCACCAATTATGGTATAAAAATGAACCTTCTACCTCTTTTCACTCTTTCAACGATAATCAACAATGGTTATACATGGATAAATTTGGGCATGCCATGACTTCTTATTATGTTGGGAAAGTTGGGTACTCAGCTCTCCGCTGGAGTGGTGTAACAGAAAAAAAATCAGTTTGGTTTGGTGGGACTTTAGGTTTGGTTTTTCTATCATCTGTAGAAGTTTTTGATGGTTTCTCTAAAGGTTGGGGATTTTCGAATGGTGACATGACTGCAAATGTTTTAGGTTCTGGATTATTCATTGGTCAGCAATTAGGTTGGAAGGAGCAACGAATTTTATTAAAATATTCCTTTTATCCATCTGAATATGATGATTTAAGACCAAAAGTATTAGGTGAGAACTTTTTACAACAAACACTAAAAGACTACAACGGACAAACGTATTGGCTGAGCGTAAATGTTGCTTCATTTTTACACAATGAAAGTCGTTTTCCAAAATGGTTGAATGTTGCTTTAGGCTATGGTGCAGATGGTTTAGTTGGTGGTAAAGAAAATAAATTTTGGTCTGAAAACAAATTTTACGACTACACAACTATCGAAAGAAGAAAACAATTTTTCCTATCGTTAGACGTAGATTTAACCAAAATAAAAACCAATAACTCCTTTTTATCAGCAGTATTTAATGCCTTTGGTTTCATTAAATTCCCTTTTCCTGCTTTGGTTTACGAAGATTCTGGAACAATTCAATTTTTACCAATTCAATAAAAACAAAAAAGGAGAGTTAAAAACTCTCCTTTTTTAAGGGTGGAAGATCGGGCTCGAACCGACGACCCTCGGTACCACAAACCGATGCTCTAACCAACTGAGCTACATCCACCATTTATGGACGGCAAATATACTATAATTTATTATTTACTCTAAAATATTTTTTGAATAAAATTCAATTAGAATCTTTAAGAAAGACGATATGCTTAACTTTGTAATTATGAGCACAAAAGAAAATACATTATTGAATGTTGAGGGAATGACCTGTTCTAATTGTGCTTTAGGCATAAAAAAACAGTTAGAAAAAAAGGGATTGAACGATGTTGATGTAAACTTTTCTACTGGTGAAGTACTTTTTAAAAACAACATTCAACTTCCTATTGAAGATATAAAAAATGGAATTAACAGCTTGGGATACAGAGTTGTTGATCAAGCAGAAACTCCAAAACAAGGAATTTCTTCTATCGAGAAAAAGTTTTACTTCTCCTTAATCTTTACTATTCCATTGTTTCTACACATGTTTTTTCCTCATCAGTATTGGATAAACAATCCCATAGTTCAATTGGTTTTATGTTTACCAGTTTTTGTTGTTGGTTTTTTACATTTCGGAAAAAGTGCTTTAGGTTCATTAAAATCAATGGTACCTAATATGGATGTGCTTATTGTTATTGGAGCAACCTCTGCTTTTATATACAGCCTAATTGGAACAGTTCAATTTTATGGCACACACGAAGCACACAACTACCTATTTTTTGAAACAGCGGCAACCATCATTACATTAGTTTTGCTGGGCAACGTAATGGAGCATCGTTCGGTAAACCAAACCACTACTGCAATTAAGGAACTTACTCAGCTCCAAAAAACAGAAGCTACAAAAATTCTCGCTGACGGAAGCATGGAAAAAGTAGATTCTTCATTATTGATAAAAGACGATGTTATTTTAGTAAACCAAGGCGACAAGATTGCCATTGATGGAGAAATTATTTGGGGAGAAGCCACCATTAACGAATCCATGATTACTGGAGAAAGTGTGCCTGTTGAAAAAGCTGTAGGCAACAAAGTTGTTGGTGGAACAATTGTAGAAAATGGTTCTATAAAAGTTAGAACCGAACATGTTGGCTCAGAAACCATTCTTTCAAAAATTATTGAAATGGTAAAATCCGCTCAACAAAACCAACCGAAAATCCAAAAATTAGGTGATAAAGTGAGTGCTATTTTTGTACCTATTGTTGTTGGAATTGCTCTATTAACCTTTCTAGTAGCTCATTTTGGTTTTAGTGTTAGCTTACAACAAGCCTTAATGCAAGCTATTGCTGTATTGGTCATTTCCTGTCCATGTGCTATGGGTTTAGCCACGCCAACTGCTGTGATGGTTGGAATTGGTAGAGCTGCAAAAAAAGGCATCTTAATCAAGGGTGGAAGTACGTTAGAGCAATTTGCTAATATTAAAAACATTGTTTTTGATAAAACAGGAACATTAACTACTGGAAACTTTAAAATAAAAAACATAAAAATCTACGAACAAAATACCGAGAAAGAGGTTATTGATATCGTTTTTAGTTTAGAAGAATATTCTTCTCACCCTATTGCTAAATCAATAGTAGTTGACTTACAGGAAAAAGCAAACCGGATAACATTTGAGAAAATAGCTGAAGTTAAGGGTTTCGGTATTGAAGCCTTTGATAGCAACAATAATCATTATCAATTAGGTTCTTCTCGCTGGGTAAATGATGAAAAACTGAAAAACTCACATCAAATTTATTTACTAAAAAACAATGTATTGTTAGCTGGGATTGACATTGAAGACGAACTTAAGGAAAACGTAAAATCAACGATAGAACTATTGCACCAGCAAGATATTAATACCGTTTTACTAAGTGGCGATTTAAAAGAGAAATGCGAAACACTTGGCAAAAGCTTAGGTATTTCAACCATTTACAGCGAACAATTACCCGAACAGAAACTTGAAATTATTGACCAATTAGTAATCAAATCGCCAACTGCAATGGTGGGAGATGGAATAAACGATGCGCCTGCTTTGACTAAAGCTAATGTTGGAATTTCACTAAGCAACGCTACACAAATTGCCATGCAAAGTGCACAAATTGTATTGTTAAACCATAAAGATTTTAGTCAAGTGTACGAAGCTTATTTAATAAGCAAACACACGCTTAAAACCATTAAGCAAAATTTGTTTTGGGCATTTTTCTATAATGTGGTTGCTATACCCATAGCTGCATTTGGCTTTCTAAATCCTATGGTTGCCGCTTTAGCTATGGCGTTTTCTGATGTTATTGTGGTAGGTAATTCTATTCGATTAAAAACGAAAAAGTTAAAGTAGAGACGGACAATTGTCCGTTTTTTAATTGAATAAAAAAAAGCCGAATCATTCATTGATTCGGCTTTAATAAGAACTTAAACTTGTATCTATAACCAACCTGTTAATACTTCAATAACTGTCTGGAAGAAGCCTTGTTTCATTCCTTTTTTTCTTTTACTATCAGTATCATTCTCACTTTTTTCTTCACATTCCAAAGAACAATATTTATTATCATTTTCAGTCTCAAATTCTTTAAGACACCATATACATTTCTTAGTCTTCATAAATCACAAATGTATTACTTACTCAAAATCTTAAACTCTGTTCTACGGTTTTGTTGGTGAGCTTCTTCTTTTTCGTCTTCAAACTTTAACTTAGCAATTTCTACGTCAGAGACAATTAACTGCTGCTCGCCGTAACCTTTAGAAACCAAACGATCGGTAGAAATTCCTGCTTTAATCAAATAATCAACACACGATTGTGCTCTTTTCTGAGACAAGTCTTCGTTGTATTTATCACCACCTCTTGAATCGGTATGTGCTGAAAGTTCAATTTTAATTGTTGGATTTTCTTGTAACAATTTCACCAAACGGTCTAACTCATTTTTAGAAGCATCACGCAAGGTAGCTTTGTTGTAATCGTAGAAAATATTCTTCAGTACAATGGTACTTCCTACTTCTACTCTTAGTAAATCAACATTTTTCTCCACTTCTTGGTAAGCAGCAGTTTCGGGTATATTAAAGTTTTCTGAGTGGAATAAATAGCCATCTGCACGTACAATTAAGCCATAATTTTTACCCGATGGTAGCGAAACCAAGTATTTACCTGTAGTAGCATTCGATTCAAATTTTGCAAGGGTTTTGTTTTCCTCCACATCAATCAATTCAATGTCAGAATACAAAGGTTTTAAGGTTTTAGCATCACGTACAACTCCTTTTAAGATGGTAATTCTTTTTGTTGCAGCATCCACTTGCTTTTCAACAATTTTCTCACGCACTGGTTCTGCAATGTTTGCCAATAAGTTATCTTCTGCACTCAACTGAACAGGTTTTTCTGGACCTAAAAAAGTTATCATGTAAATATCTTTTTCTCCTAAGCCATCTGCTTTAAACGATGAATAATATCCTCTTCTACCGCTAGCGTTGATAACAAAAAAAACATCGTCATCAACTGAATTGATTGGATACCCAATGTTTTCTGGTTTTCCCCAAGTTATTCCATCGTCTTGTAATTTCGACATAAAGATATCGTATCCGCCCATGGTTTCATGACCTTGAGAACTAAAGTAAATGGTTTTCCCATCAGGGTGAATAACCACACTTTCTTCATTTTGTTTAGTATTAATAACAGATCCAATATTTATTGCTTCACCCCAATCTTTTTTAATTGGATCCCATTTTGTGTAATATATATCATGATTTCCAAATCCGCCTTCTTTATTACTAACAAAATATAATGTTTTTCCATCACTTGAATAACTTGCAGAAGATTCGTGGAATTTAGTATTAATAAAATTATTTAATCTTTTTGGTTTTGTCCAAGTACTACCTTCAAGTTTACATTCGTATAAATCACCACCACCTTTGTCTCCCAAATAAATTATCATACTTTGTGCATCTGGTGCAACAGCTGAAGTAGCATCATGACTTTCAGAATTTATAGGTGTTCCCATATTTTCAGGTTCTGTCCATTTACCGTCCACTTTTTTTGTAATATAAATATCTTCAAAATATGGTGTACCAGGAAGCTGTTTATCTGCACCAGTAGATGTATTTCTTCTTGAAGTAAACATCATAATTGATTCATCAGCAGAAATTATAGCTCCATATTCTGGATATTTTGTGTTTACAGGTTTACCAAAATTGTCAATAAAAACTCTTTCTGGTTTTGACACTAATTTCTTTGCAATTTCACACTCGTTAATTTTTCTAACAACGTCTTCACTTTCTGCAATATTTTTAGGAGATAATTTACTTTGATGTATTTTAAACTCGGCAATTGCTTTATCAAAATTCATAACTATGTGATATGCTATTCCTAGGTGATAATGAATATCGGGGCTTACATTTGGGTTTAATTTTAATGCTTTTTCAAAATGAGGAACAGCCTCTTCTTTATAAACTGCATTCATTAAATAACATCTACCTATTCTATAATTTAACTCGGCATTGTCAGGATTAAATTTATTTGCTTCAAACAACAACGGTAAAGCTTCTCTATATGTTGCTAACCTATCAACATAATCTCTTTCATTAAAGTCAATATATGTAGAAGGATATATTTCATAAATCTTATACCCTTCTTCAAGTTTCTCTTTGGCTATTTTAAATTCCTCTTTTCTTTCTTTAAAAAGATTTTTATCGAAAGGTACGTCTTGTGCAAAAGAGCTAAAAGCTGAAAGTACAAAGTAGAAAACTGATGCAAGTACTATATATAATTTTGTGTTCATGGTTTCTGTGTTTATGATATAGGAAATATTTTAATGATTAATTACAGCTTTCTTGAGCAAAAGTTTTTCCATTTTTCAAGCCCAATGAAGCTGCTTTGTTCCAATCTTCACAAGCTTTATCTTCTTTTCGAAGCATTTCGTAAGCTATACCTCTGTTTAAATAAGCTGGTCCAAAATCGTCTTGTAATAAAATAGCTTTATTGCAATCATCAACAGCCCCTTTGTAATCTTCTAATTTATATTTTGAAGCAGCTCTGTTGTTATAAGCCTGTACGTAACTTGCTTTTAGTCGAATAGCATCATTAAAATCTTCAATTGCTGCTTTGTAATCACCTTTTTCGTGTTTTGCGTAACCTCTATTGTTGTAAGCAATGTAATAATCGTTTTTTAGTTTTATGGCTGTGCTGTAATTTTTAATGGCTTCATCATATTGTTTGTCCATACGAAGCACACTTCCTAAGTTATTGTAAGCAAAATACAACTTGTCATCTGCTAAAACAGCTTTTTTATAGTCCGCTATTGCTCCTTTTATGTCATTGGTTTGGCGTTTTGCACTACCTCTATCATTATAAGCATAAGCATAATCTGATTTGTTTTTAATAGCGTTATCATAATCGCTAATAGCTTCAGTATATTTTTCTTCGAGAAAATACAAACCACCACGATAGTAATAAGCATCATGATTGGTATTATTTTGTTCTATAGCTTTTGTAAAATCAACCATAGCTTTATCCTTTTCGTTTTTTTCGTAATGCGAACGGGCTTTTAAGAAATAAACACCATCATAATTTGGATTAATTTGAATTAGTGAATTTAAATCAGCAATGGCTCCCGAATAATCTCTTTGTTGGAATTTTACAGAACCTCTGTTAAAAATCGCTTTTTCAAATGTTGGAACTAATACCAATGCTGAATCAAAATCAGCAATAGCTCCAGCATAATCTTTAGCATTAAATTTTTCTGTTCCGCTGTTATAAAACTCTTCTGCTTTTGCAACATTAAGAGCCGACTCATCGCCCACTTTAACATCTTGTGCAAAATAGTTAGTTGTGTTAAATAAAATAACAAAACTTACTAGGGTAATTTTCAAATAGTTCATAGTTTCTTCAATTATAAAGAGCCAAGATAACAATAATGTTTAATTATTTCAAGAATATGAATGGATGATTTTTGAATAGTTAATAACAAAAAACCCATGTTTATTAACCTAAATCAATAATTTTACCAAAGTGATGAAAATGCCAAACAACAACCTTGACGCTGTAATTTCTTACATCAAAACAGAACTTAACAATTTATATGATGAGTCTGAGATTAAGAGCATGACCTACATCATGCTTGAACACTTCTTCTCCATCTCGAAAAAAGATATTTTGTTAAACAAAGAAAAACGATTTTCTGAATCGGAATTGCTTCAAGTGATCTATGCTATTAAGGATTTAAAAAAACAAAAACCTTTGGCTTACATTTTTGGCGAGTGGGAATTTTACGGGTTAACTTTTAAAGTAACCCAACATACCTTAATTCCGCGACCAGAAACCGAAGAATTGGTACAACTTGTTATCAATGAAAATCAATCCAAAAAAGTACGCATTTTAGATATTGGTACTGGCTCTGGATGTATTGCCATAGCCATCAAAAAGAACCTAACCGAAAGTACCGTTGTAGCTTTTGATGTGTCGGTAGATGCGTTAATTACAGCTAAACAAAATGCTTTGCTTAACGAAGTTGAAATCGATTTTAATTTGGTCGATATTTTAAACCCAACAACTCCAACAGAACCTTTTGATGTAATAGTAAGCAACCCACCTTATATTCCGCTTAAGGACAAAAGTAAAATGAGCAAAAATGTGTTGGATTTTGAACCACATCTTGCTTTGTTTGTTGAAAACAACAATGCTTTACTTTTTTATAAAGCTATTGCTGAATATGCTTCAAAAAACTTAGTAAATAACGGTCGTTTATATGTTGAAATACACGAAGATTTAGGGCAAGAAGTAAAATTACTTTTTGAAGAAAGTGGATTTGATGCTGTTCAGGTAATTAACGACATCAACGGTAAAAACAGAATAGTTAGTTGTTTAAAAAAGAATTCTGATTAATTTTATTGTTCTTAAACTGAAAGAAAATTGAGCAAAAAAACCATTTTACTTACTCTTGTTCAAGAACACGTGTGCGAGGTTTTTGCAAAATCTACACAACAACTGCTTTACCATAACATTAATCACACGCAAAGCGTGGTTGATGCTGCAATTGAAATCGGCGATAGTCATCATTTATCGGGCGAAAACTTAGAAATTCTATTAATTTCGGCATGGTTTCATGATGTTGGCTATTTAGAAAATAGTAGAAACCACGAACAACAAAGTGCTGCAACTGCTATCGAATTTCTCGAAAGAGCTAAGTTTCCTGCAAAAAAAATACAACAAGTTGCCAACTGCATTTTGGCAACCAAACTTGGAGTTATTCCAATAACAACACTTGAAAAAATATTGGTAGATGCCGATTTATTTGGATTAGGAACCGAAAACCATTTTAAAAATGCAGCACTGCTACGACAAGAATTAAGCCTGTTAAACAACAAAGTGATTGACGATATAGAATGGCTCGAAACCGAAATATCATTTTTAAACAACCACCGATATTATACTCCATTTGCTCTAGAACAACTTGAACCAATAAAGCAACAACACTTAAAACAGCGAATTGCAGAACTAAATATTTTGACGAAACCCTAATATTTTACTGAGCAATAACTACTTAGCTTTACAAGTTTGTAGACACGAAAAAAAACTACAACTAAAAAGTAAAAAAATTTTGCAGAATTAAAAAAATATATACTTTTGCACACTCCTTTTTAAGGGAGAATGTTCTTAGAAAAAATTTAGTTGGTAAAACAACACAACTTATAAGAAATTATAAGCGAGAGTAGCTCAGCTGGTAGAGCGCGACCTTGCCAAGGTCGAGGTCGCGGGTTCGAACCCCGTCTCTCGCTCTTCTTCATTTTATAGGAGAGATGCTCGGATGGTGGAATTGGTAGACACGCCGGACTTAAAATCCTGTGTTCGTAAGGACGTGCGGGTTCAAGTCCCGCTCCGAGTACTAAAGCTTCAACAGTCCGTTGAGGCTTTTTTTATTAAAACACTTGTGAAGGGCTTCCACCTCTCACTTGTTAAGTTAAATCCCATTCGTCTTTTGATGTTTGGGATTTTTCGTTTTAGCCACTCTAGGGACAAATTTAGGTACAAACTACTCCTGTGTATAATTAATTTGAATTGAAACACTCCACTAGTGGAATAAAAGGCGTTTTAGAAAAATCATAGGAAAATCATAAACGCCTGTAATGTAACTAGGGGAGTGTGGGTAGGGATAGTATAATTTTTATTTGATTTTTTCGTTCGTATCATTAAATTTTGAATAATGAAAACAAAAAATATAGTATTAATTACAATTTTATCTGTTGTAATTATTGTGTGGATTAGTTATTTATTACTACCTCCTCAGAAGTTAGTTAAAATAGTAAATTCTAAAAATGATTTGTTGTCAGAGTATAACAATATAGATACATCATTTTGGTATCAAGATGGAGATTATCTGGTATTTAACAACCAAACAAATACAAAACAAAAAGTAACTCTTTTCACCAACAAATTACCTAGTGAGAAGAAAAAAATAGGCCGAATTACAACAGGAGTTATTTTTTCTGGAAATTTAGATAAAGATTGTATTGTGGGATTTCAGATTGGGAAACTAGGCTCTAAAGAAGAGGAGCAATATGTTTTAGGAATGAACGGAAAAGGTGAAATAGTAACTTTAAATGGATTGTTAGAGCCATTAACCGATGAATTAATAAGTAAGGGGCCAAACATTGTTGATCCTAAAAAGGAAGCATGGTTGAGTTTATTTACATTAGGAAATCCAAATGGCGGAATAATACAATTTAGTGCAAAAAATCGTAATGCTGTAGGTAATGGTACCAGTGTGCAAAATGTTCCTAAAGAAATACTCATGTCAAATGAGAAAGAAATTTCTTTAGTTGTATACAATCCGAACCAAAAAGGAAACATTTCATTTACTCAATGGGAAATTCAAAATGATTGGACTCCAAATGATTAATATGATTTTAAACCTGCGCAGGTTAATTTCTTTCCGTGGTTTTCATATTTAACGAGGTAAACCATCTCAAATAATCCAAGACTTGGTAAACATAATACAGCATAAACCTTATACTTTTAAAAAGTAATTTCATAAGCTTTTTTAATAAAAAAACTTATGAATGGGCTTCCACCACTCACTTGTAAAGTTAATTCCCTTTCGTCTTATGGTATTTGGGATTTTTCGTTTTTTAAAAATAATGAAATCAATTTATAGATATAATACAGTGTTGATAATACACCTAGTAATATAGCAAAAGAAATGACCCTTTTTATCTTTCACTAACCTTTAGGAAAATATCTTTACGGTAATTCTAAGAGTTTTCTTCTATTCTTAGTAGAATAGTTTTGTCAAAATCTTTTAAAATTGCTCTAACCAATACTTCACCATTATTACCTAAACCCTTATTACTTAACCCAATATCTTTTCTCATTTCTTTTAGAACTTTTGTCAAAAGAAGAAAATGAGTTGCGTTTTGTTCTGGAGTCATTTTTTGTTCACTAGTACTATAAACAAATTGCATATAATCCGAAAAATAAGACACGACGGTTGGCGAGGCATAAAGTATATTTTTTTTTGAAAAATCTTTAAGTTCTTTTATATGGTTCGGTTTTTTATTGTTGTCTGGAGATAATATATCTATAATAAGGTTTACAAATCCTTGATAGGATTCCCTTCTTTCTTTGTTAACTTCATTTTGTAATTCTTTCTTTTTATCAATAATATATTTTATAAAATACCCAATCCCACCACCAATGATGGTTAGAATTATTGTTACTACTTGATTGTCCATAAGAAATTAATATTTGTATAAATTTAATATTATCCTAAGAAATAAAACTCCTCGAAAATATATTATTATCTCTAGTAATAGAAGCATTTAAAATATTTTCAGAATAGTGGCTCCACTTATTATTTTGAGTACTTATCTTTTTCTAAGATTACAAATTGTGACCTTAGAAAATTATAATTATTTATTGTATCAGTCACTAATCTTCTCTAACTCTTTGTAAACAAATTCTATTTGTAACGAGTCTTTCTCAACAGCAAAAGAAAGACCTTTTAATTCTGCTCCTTTATAGCTTACACCTTGTGTCTGAATAATACCTCGAAGTTTACTATCCCAATGTTTTATTCTTATCATACTAATTGCACATAAAGAATTATTTTTTATTTTAACAATTAGATATGTTTTCCCATTAATAGTTAGATAATCCTCAAACCAATAATTTAGATTATCACTACCATATTTATTGATTTGATTTAGTAATTCCCATTTATATTCTTCAGAATCATAATTATATTCATCAAAAATGGGGTTTTTATTTTCACATCGTGAGTAATTACAAGATGTAAATATCATGATAGGTACTATTAAAATAGAAAATGATATTAATTTAATTTTCAAAACATTTATAAATAAAGTGAAATTATTAGATTGGCTTACCTTTAACGACAAGTTCATTAGTAATATTGTTATGGATTTCTTTGTTATATTTTTAATTAAAAACTTTAATACTGAGCACCTTGATATTTTGGATTTTTCATTTTTATTATATTTGTAGTAATTCTAATAAAACAATCTTATGAAATACTTAATCATTGCTTTTACGTTATTTACTTCTTTAACCATTCATGCCCAAGCCGAGTCGGAAAATTTTTATTTGTCAGAAGGAAAGATTAGCTGGAAAAAAGTTTATGAAACCACGTTATCAAAAGAAGATGTTATTAAATATTATAAAGCATCGGGATTGTTTTGGAGCACCGAAACTGTTGCCGACACCTTGTTTTGCAAACTAAAACAACAACGTGTTGACCCAACTAAAACTGGTGTTGCGGGAGTTCCCGAAATTGTAAACAAAACCAGCTTTAAAGGCTTGGTAAGAATAGAACTAAAAGACAAAAAATACCGTATTGTTTTTACCGACATTGTATTGGTTGGCGATGGCGAAATACTTAAAAAAGGAGAAGAACAAACGCTTGAATACAACTTTTTAACAAAAGAAAATACAGAATA
Source organism: uncultured Vicingus sp. (assembly GCA_964398455.1). GTDB lineage: Bacteria > Bacteroidota > Bacteroidia > Flavobacteriales_E > Vicingaceae > Vicingus. Next base: position 16,654 of record CAYNMR010000005.1, read on the forward strand.
CAGACCAGGGTTTTTGAAAAAACCAAATACCGTTTACAACACCACTTTTACCGAATTGTTTCAGATTAAAACAAAATCGAAAGACGAGTGGTAATTTACTCTGCCTCTACCAACTGAGCGTTTGCCATAAAAAGCTCCTCTAGTTTTTCTACTCGTGGTTCGAATTTTTTTGCAAAAACAATGCATTGGCATTTCGGAACACTTTCGTTGATTCGGTTAATATCGGTGTGAAAACTGTTTCCTGTTAAAAATTCAGCATCTTCAACTATAATCATATTTAATCTACCCAAATTAATTCCATTCATGTAATACAACTTGGTTAATCGCTTAGGCGTTGCAATTACAATATCAACTCCTGCATAGATATCATCACGTTGTTTGTTTACGTTCGGTTCTTCATAAGCAGCGTATAATCTTAAATCAGTATTTACCAAAAATTGGTTAAACCGTTCCTCTAAATACAAAGCTGCTGCCCTATCTTTTACAAAAATTAATGCTCGAGGCACATCATCGAGTGCTGTTGCATTTAACTTTTGAATAACACTAATAACTAGAGCCGTGGTTTTACCTACTCCATCATCGCCTATACCAAACACATTAGCTCCACTTTTAATTTTAGGTAAAACAAGTGACTGAAAAGGAGTGAGTGTTTCGAAACCCAATCGTTGAAGATTTTCTTGAATAGACGGATGTAATTTTTTGAAGGGCATAATGATTTTGTTTAGCTACTCAGCAAAAGTATAAAGAACAAACGGGTAAAAGAATTATGTTTAATTTTATTTCATGAAATTGTTTGTTAACACCCTATTTATATTCTCTCTATTAAGTTGCTCGAACAGCAAAACAGCACCTGTTGCTGGTGTTAAAGAAAAAAGTGTGGAATCATTTTATACTTGCGAACTCATCGAAAAAGAGTTTGAAAATAAAATCGGAAAATCAGGAGGTTTTAAAGAACTCTATTTACGTTGCTCGGTTCAAGACTATTTTATCAAAATTTGTGAAAGTAAAGTAACCGCTGAACAACTAAAAAAACACTTAAACAGCGGAATTAAGGTTGAAATGGAAATAAAAAATGGCAGTTGGGATATTTGCGAATACACCCTCGAACCCCAACAAAGTCGCATAGGAACGTATGCTATCATCACGAAAATAATTGATTAATAATCACTTATATTTATAAAAAAGCAAATTACCCATTTATTAATGCTACATTTGTTATAATATTAATAAACAATAAATAACAATGGCTACAGGCAAAGTAAAATTTTTTAATGATCAAAAAGGTTTCGGATTTATCGTTCCAGACGACGGTGGAAAAGAATTATTTGTTCACAAATCAGGAACAAGTACTTATTTGAGAGAAAATGATGAAGTAACTTATGATGTTGAACAAACTCCAAAAGGACCTTCAGCAATAAACGTAGAAAAACAATAGTTTTAAGGTTTATATAAGCAAAAAAAAAAGCCCCACGCAAAGCGATGGGGCTTTTTTTTTTGTATTAATTTCTGGTTATTTTTTATTGATCTGTTCATTTAACTTTTTCAAGTCGTTTCTTACTTGTTGGCTATAGCCTTTATCATGAACATAATCGTCTTCTCCCAAATCGTATTTGATAATAGCTGTAGGAAAATCTAGAGTAGAAGCATCAACATTTTTGTATTTATTTTCGTCCACTAAATCTACAATAAATTCAAAAAAGTATTTATCATCCATGTCTCCATTAGATTTTGTATTGATATAAACTCTTTCATCCATAAAGCCTTGTTTGCTTATCTCAATCATGTATTCGTTATTGCTAAATAATAAAAACCTAAAACGAGAATTGGCCTTGGTTTGCATTTTATTTACAATCACATTGTTTTCGTAAAGCTTAACCAATGCTCCCTCTACTTTTTTTTCATTATGAAGCACATAACCACTCATGTCTAACACACTTGGGCTTGCCATATAAGTTTTAACAAAAGAACTCAAGCCTAATAAGGCAATTGCTGCTAACGAGAATACTAAAATCTTTTTCATGAATTATTTAATCATTTTAAATTTCGGCTAAAATACTAAAAAATTAGTGGTATTAATTAGTGATTTATTGGTGAAATTAAACTCTTATTCCTATCACACAAATATCATCAACCTGCTGCAAATTACCTTTCCACAATTCAAACTCTTTAGCTAAAAGTTGTTTTTGTTCATTCATCGGATTTTGATAGATTTCCAATAATTTGTTTTTAAACGTGTTGTATTTGTACTTCTTACCTTTAGGTCCACCAAACTGGTCGGCAAATCCATCAGTAAAGATACAAATGTAGTCGCCTTGGTTAATTTCGAAGGAATGATTTGTAAAATCTACCATTTTATGATTGTAACCAATTGGCTGTTTGTCGGGTTTTATTTCTTCTAATTCACCTTGTCTTATCATATAAAGCGAATTATTTGCTCCAGCCCACTGTAATTGATTGGTTTCTATGTTCAGCCTCATTAACGAAATATCCATTCCATCATTTGTTTCCCCATCTCTTCCGGTCTGTTTTAATTCACTAATAATTTTACTTCTTAGTTGGTTTAAAATTTCGGCTGGTGTGAGCAATTTATCTACTGCATTAATTTCGTTTAAAAATGAGTTCCCTAACATGGTTAATAATGCACCTGGAACACCATGCCCTGTGCAATCGGCAGCTGCAAGGTATAGGTGATTTTCTTTTTCTAATGCCCAATAGAAGTCGCCACTAACAATATCTTTGGGTTTAAACAATATAAAATGGGGCGGCAAGTGTTTGCTTTCATGCTCTTCAGCTTTAAGCAAAGCATCCTGAATTCTTTTAGCGTAGTTGATAGAATCCATTACTTCTTTATTTTTCTCCTCCAGTTGTGACTTTGATGCTTCAACTACTAATTTTTGTTCCTCAATAACTTGTTTTTGCTTTTTTGTAATATTTAACCTATTAAAAATAATTCCTAGCAAAACAACAACTATAATTAACACAATAGCTATTCCGTAAGAAATCATTTTTTGTTTGTTTTGTTTCTCAGCAGCCATTTCTAAATCTTTTTTATGTTCTGCATCCTTTATCGCTTGATTTTTTTCAAACTCGTACTTTAGTTGTTGATTTTTAGTGTTTTTTATCAAATCGTTATTAAGGATACTATCTTTCATCATCGAATGCAACTCAAATAATTCTAAGGCTTCCTTATAATTTCCTTTTAGTTTATTCACCTTGCTCAATGTTTGTGCTGCATTACTAATATTGGCTGGAAAACCTAGTTCCTGAGAAATTTTAAAACTTTTTAATGCATATTGTTCTGCCAATTTTACTTCACCAAGTTTTAGTAATAAATCCGACAAATCCTTCAACACAAAACCAACCCACTTCTTATCCCCCTGTTGCTCTAAAATAGTTAATGCTTTTTCATAATATTCTCTAGCCTCTAGTAAATTATCTTGCGACTCAAACAATTCTCCAATATGGTTATAACTTATTGCAATGCCCACTTTGTCGCCTAATTCCTGCTTCATCTCTAGCGATTTGGTATAATGCTTAAGTGCTTCCGTTTTATTTCCTTTTTTGTAATAAACCAATCCAATATTATTCAAAGTATTTGCTATACCCCTTTTGTAATCAACTTCGTAATCATTTTTTAATGACCTCTGATAATATTTTAATGCATTATCATAATCTAATTGATCGTAATAAATAATTCCAATATTATTGAATAGGGAAGCCATTCCTTCATGGTCGTTCAATTCCTCTTGAATACTTAACGCTTTCTGATAATATTCTAATGCTAAATAAACATTACCTTGACTTCGATATACAAAACCAATGTTATTTAAGGATGTGGCTGTACCAGGTTTATCACCTATTTCTTGATGAATTTTTAGAGACTCATGATAGTACTTTAAAGCTAAATCAATATCTCCTTTTGTTTTATAAACATATCCAATATTATTAAGTGCATCAGATACGATACCTAAAAAGACTTTTCGTTCTGTTTTTGATATATTTTTTTTGGAGAGGTTTCGTTCGGCTATTTCTTTTGCTTTAAAACAAAGTGGTGCGAGTGTATCTAAATTGGCAACATATAAAATTTCCGATAATCCTAAATAAGCTTTTGCAAGAGTGGTATCATGGTTTTTTTTATTAGCTAAATCGGTATTGAATTTCTTAATATCATTTAACTCATCCTCAGAATATTGCTGACTATACGCAATATTGCTAGAAGCAAAAAGAACAACTAATATGAATAAATATTTCTTCATTAGGCGTTGCAAGATAAAAAAAATATACAATGATTCTACCAATAAAATGGGATAATTTATTGTCAATATTTAGAATTTTTCTACATTAGTAAAATGTTAAAAAACTTAACGTTTTTACTACTCCTTTTTTCATCATCCCTTCTGTCTGTTGCACAAACAGAACAGGAAAGGTATACCGACTCTTTAACTAACATCTATCTAACATCAAAACACGATACCGATAAAATACAAGCTCTAATATATCTTTCAGAGGTATATTACCGAACCAACCCTGATACTTTAATAAACCTTTGCGAAAAAGCATTAAAATTTATCGAGGATAAATTAAAGTTAAAATTAAATGCACGAGAGAAAGAAATTTATATTGTAAACAAGGCTTCTGCTTATGCAAATATGGCTGCAGTATATGAAGACAAAGGCGATTTACAAAAATCAATTGAATACAACAATATTGGTCTAAATCTTTATAAGAGTGTTAATTTTTATAACGGTGTTTCAACTGTTTTAAATAACCTTGGCAAACTAATGAAGATACAGGGCGAATTTGACGCCGCTATTGAACTTTATTCCGAGAGTTTAAAGTATGCTGATTTGAGCAACAATAAAAAAGGGAAAGCTTATACCATTGGAAATATTGGGGCTGTTCATTACTCAAATGGAAACTACAACGAGGCATTAGAAAATTTTATTAAAGCAAAAGTATTACACAAAGAGGTAAACGATATTTATGGACTTACCATTAGTTTAAATAATATTGGTAGTGTTTATCGGAATTTAAATATGCTCGACATGGCTCTTAAGAGCTACCAAGAAACCTATCAATTAAGCATTGAAAGTGGCGATATAAAACAACAAGCAAATAGCACATTAAAGATAAGCATGGTTTATGGATTAATGAAAGACTACAAAAATGCTGAGGAATATGGTTTATTATCCATCGAATTATCAAGAAAAGGAGAAAGTGTAAAAAATGTTTTAAATGCATTGAAAAATCTACATGAATTATACAAAAAAACCAACAACCCTTCAAAATCACTCAACTATTACGAAGAATATATTGTGCTTCGAGACAGTGTAAACACAGAAGAAAATCAAAAAGCGATTATTGAGCAACGTATTCAGTTTGATTACGATAAACAAGCCATTGCAGACAGCATAAAATTTGAGGAAGAAAAGAAAGCTGAACTAGCTGTTAAAAATATGGAGATTGAACAAGAACGAAGTCAGCGATACATGCTTTATGGAGGACTTTCCATTTTTGTGTTACTTTCTATTTTTATTTTTAATCGATACCAAATTAGCCAGAAACAATCCAAAATAATATCGGCACAAAAAGAACAAGTAGAACATCAGAAAATATTGGTTGAGGAAAAAAATAAAGAAATTACCGATTCCATAAATTACGCCAAGCGTATTCAAAAAGCTATTCTTCCATCAGATTCAACTGTTGAAAAGTTGTTACCCAACTCATTTATTTTCTTTAAACCAAAAGATATTGTTGCGGGAGATTTTTATTGGCTAGAACAATTAGGTAACGATGTTTTATTTGCTGCCGCAGATTGTACAGGACATGGTGTTCCTGGCGCAATGGTTAGCGTAGTTTGTAGCAATGCCCTAAACCATAGTTTAAAGGAACTAAAAACCAATAATACTGGTAAGATACTAGACAAGACACGAGATATAGTTATTAGCCAATTTTCTAAAAACGACGATCATGTTAAAGATGGGATGGACATTGCTCTTTGTAGTTTAAATACTGAAACATTAGAGTTGAAGTATGCGGGAGCGAACAACAATATGTATTTGATAAGAAAAAATGAAATGATTGAGTATGCTGCCAACAGAGAACCTGTTGGAGTTCATTTTAAAATGACTGATTTCATTTGTCATACCATTCAACTTCAAAAAGGAGATACCATTTACCTTTTTACCGATGGCTATGCCGACCAATTTGGTGGAGAAAACGGAAAAAAATTAAAATACAAACCTTTTAAAGAGTTACTTTTGACCATTAGTCATCATCCTGTCGAAGAGCAAAAAAGGTTTTTAAATAAACACTTTACGGAATGGAAAGGTGATTATGAACAAGTTGATGACGTTTGTATTATTGGAGTAAAAATTTAAAATGATTCTTAAACGCCTTATTTTATTTAGTTTTTTGTTGATATCAACTTTGGTTAATGCAAAGGATTATACCACATTATTAAATAACGCATTAGAAATTTATAGAGCAAATCCTGACTCGTCGTACCAACTTTATTTAGCAATAGAAACCGAATTAGTTAAATCTAAAGGCGACCCTATTCTTATTGCTCAAGCAAAAGCTGGACAAATAAAATACTTGATTCTAAAAACAAAATTTGACGATGCCATTTCTTTAATAAGAGAAGTTCTACCTGTTTTCGAGAAAAACAACCTGTATGATGAAGTTGCCAATTGCTATTCGTTAAACAGTATTATCTCTACCAAAATAGATGAGCAATCTGACGCCATAAAATATTCCAATTTAGCCTACGAATTTTATACAAAAGCCAACAACACTTCTGGACAAATAAAAGTTCTAACCAATCAATCATTCTTTTTTAACAAGTTTAACATGTTTGATTCGGCACATGCCACATTAAATAAGTTATTTGCTTTTGAGATAAAAATGAAACCAAGCCAAAAGTTCTATTTCTATCAAAATTTTGGAATGTATTACATTAACATTAATAACAACATTAGTGCAATAGAAAACATAAAAAAAGCCATCCCGATAGCAGAAAAAGAAAACATGCTCGACAGCAGAGTAACCATCTACACCTTAATAGCAGAACCATACATCAACCTAAAAGAATATACATCTGCAGAGTTTTATTTAAATAAAAGTATATCGTTAGCAAAAGAAAACAACTTGATTTTTGAATTGAACGAAGCCTATAATGAACTTATTAGACTCTATGAATTAAAAGGCGATTATAAAAATGCTTTTTTAACTAAAAAAATAAATGATTCTATTAAAGATGAAATCTTCAACCTTGAAAAAATTAATAAAATAAAAGAATACGAAAGTCAACTTCAACTAACCGAGAAAGAAAAATTAATTGCAGAAAAAGACTTGTCATTAAAAAAAGAACAACTCAACAACATTGAAGCAAAATCGAAAATAACAACACTTTTTCTAATCGTTTTTATTTGTTTTTTGCTTATCGTATTTGTTGTCATCATCTTTTACAGAGCACGAAAACTAAATAGAGAAATTAATATCCAGAAAACACTGGTTGAAGAAAAAAACAAAGAAATTACATCGAGTATAACCTACGCCAAGCGAATTCAACATGCAATTTTACCTCCTAATAATTTTATAGACGAATTACTCCCACAAAATTTTGTGTTGTATTTACCTAAAGACATTGTTGCAGGAGATTTTTATTGGGTGGAACGAATTACTAGTGATGAGTTGAGAGTATTGAGTGGTGAGAACAAATCACTCAATACCCATCACACAGAACTCATCTTATTAGCAGCTGCTGATTGTACAGGGCATGGCGTACCTGGTGCAATGGTTAGTGTGGTTTGCAACAATGCTTTAAATAGAGCTGTTCGTGAGTTTAACCTTTTCCAACCCTCATCAATCCTAGAAAAAGTATCCTTTTTGGTAGAAGAAACTTTTGAGAAAAGTGTAAATGAAGTTAAAGATGGAATGGACGTAGCCTTATGTTTGTTTAATCCATCAACGTTAGAGTTGCAATATGCTGGTGCCAACAATTCGTTATACATTATTCGAAATAATGAATTAATTGAATTAAAAGCCGACCGACAACCTGTTGGTAAACATTTTAAGAAAAAACCATTTACCAACCACTCTTTCCAACTTCATAAAAACGACACCATCTATCTTTTTACAGATGGTTTTGCCGACCAATTTGGCGGTCCAAAAGGGAAAAAATTTATGTATAAACCCTTTAAAGAATTACTTTTAAAATCAAGTACCCTCGCTATTTCTGAACAAAGAAAATTTATTGAAGATACTTTTATTGAATGGAAAAGAGACCTAGAACAAATGGATGATATTTGTATTATTGGCATAAAAATATGAGCAAAACACTACTCTATTCATTTGTAATTTTTTCTACTTTTTTTATTGGAAGTTCCAATTTATTTGCTCAAACCGAAGAAGAGCAGTTGGTATTAGATAGTTTAAATTTAGAATTAAATAAAGATAATATTGACGATACCACACGCATATACCTTAAAACAGAAATAGGTCAGATGGGCTCCATTTTTAGGTTAGGTTATTGGGATTCCATACAAAATGAATGTGTTCAAGCACTTCAAAAGAAAATTACGCAAAACGAGAAAAACATTATTTCTTACTATCAGGCTGGCGCATTAAATAATTTGGGTTTTATACATAAGTTCTATGGTGATTACAAAAAAGCGTTAGGTTATTATGCAAACAGCATTAAAGTAATTAAACAAATTGATATAAAAAACGACACCTCTCTGGCTCGAATTGTACTTCAAGATTATACGCAAACCATAAATAATATGGCTGTAGTGTATACCAATCAAGGAAATACCTCAAAGGGTATTTTATTCTACGAATATGCTATGAGTATGCGTTTAAAAGCCAACGACCTTGAAGGTGCTGCATTAACACTAAATAATTTAGGGTACGTTTCATCTATACAGGGAGATATAAAAAAGGCGTTAGGTTATTATTTTAAAAGTTTGAAAATACGAGAAGACATTAAAGATTATGCAGGATTAGCTCAAGTATATGGAAATATTGCAGGGCTGTATGGCGAACAAAACGAGCAAGAAGAATCAATGGTTTATTATAAAAAAGCATTGGAATATTGGAGAAAAATTAATTCACAAAGTGGTGTAGCTCAAGTCTTTAATAACATTGGAACTTATCACTTAAAGAGAAATAATTTGGATAGTGCTCAATATTATTATGAAACTGCATTAAAAATAAGAGACTCGTTAAACTACAAAGAAGGTGTTGCTAATTCACATTATAATTTAGGGCATTTATTTTCTCAAAAAACAGATTATCCTTTAGCGTTAATTCATTACAAAAAAAGCTTAGTTATTTTCGAAGAACTTGACTTCAAGAAAAATATTTGCAGAGATTTAGAACGTATTGCTGAAGTGTACTATAAACTAAATCAATTCGATTCGGCAAAAGTATATTCCTCGAAGGCACTTCAATTAGCAAAAGAATTGGGGTATCCAGATGAGTTATCATCGTCTTATAAAATGCAATATACCTTGGATAAACAAGAAGGTAACTTTAAAGACGCCTTAGAAATGTTTGAGCAACATATTTTAATGAGAGACAGTGTAAAGAACGAACAAACACAAAAAGAAACCATAAAACAACAAATACAATACGATTTCGAGAAACAAAAAACCATTAACGACAAAGAGCATGAAAAACAACTTGCCGTGTCTGCGGAAGCAAAGAAAAAACAAAAAATTATTATCTATGCTGTATCATTAGGTTTTTTATTGGTGCTACTTTTTTCGTTGATTATATTCAACCGACTTAAAGTTACACGAAAACAAAAAATGGTAATAGAGGAACAAAAACAAGAAGTTGAACTCCAAAAACATATTGTTGAAGAAAAGAACAAAGAAATAACGGATAGTATTCAATATGCTAAGAGAATACAATCTGCCATTTTACCCCCTAGCAAATTAGTTAAAGAATACCTTAAAGACTCGTTTATTCTTTATACTCCAAAAGATATTGTTGCTGGAGACTTTTATTGGATGGAACATAAAAATGGGAAAATACTTTTTGCTGCTGCTGATTGTACAGGGCACGGTGTTCCTGGAGCAATGGTAAGTGTAGTTTGTAATAATGGTTTAAATAGGTCGGTTAGAGAACATGGACTAACCAATCCTAGTGAAATTTTAAATAAAACTAGAGAAATTGTAATTACTGAATTCGAGAAAAGTGAAGATGAGGTTAAGGACGGTATGGACATCGCATTATGTTCACTTGAAGGAAATCATCTACAATATGCTGGAGCAAACAACCCACTTTGGATTATTAGAAACGAAGAAATTATTGAAATCAAAGCAAACAAACAACCTATCGGTAAATTTGACAACCCACTACCATATACTACGCATGATATAGAATTGGAAAAGGGCGATACTATTTACATTTTTTCTGATGGTTATGTCGATCAATTTGGTGGCGAGAACGGTAAAAAATTTAAAGCCGCAAACTTTAAAAAATTACTTTTATCAATCCAACATGAGCCTATGGAAAAACAAAGAGAATTGATACACAATGCCTTTGAAACATGGAAAGGGCATTTAGAACAAGTAGATGATGTTTGCGTTATTGGTGTTAGAATTTAAAAATGGAAATTAACGAACAAGAAATTACTTTTAATATTCGGTATGATATGCACGAAGAGGACTGGAAAGACCTCGTTAAAGCATTTGAATTATTACCCGGTTGGATTGGTGTACAAAAAACTGGTGAATTCTTTTGGTTAGGAAAAGAAGATGATGAAGTTTACATCAAAGGAAAAATAACCTTTACAGGCTTTGTTGTTGAAGCAAATTTACCTGATATAGTTTGGGAAGCTTGGATACTTAATTTTACAGAAAAAACTTCAGCAGCTCTAGGGTTTGAGGTTACAAGTATCTGAAGACCGAAGTCAGAGGACGGAAGTTTGAAGATTGTGAACTGAATTTATTTCTTCATTACCCTATCCATTTCTCGCTTAGCATCTTTGCTTTTTAAATCTTCTCGTTTATCGTGTAATTTTTTACCTTTTGCTAAAGCAATATCCATTTTAGCAAAGCCTTTCTTATTGATAAATACCTTTAAAGGAACTATGGTTAAACCAACATCCTTTTTCTTCTTCTCCAACTTATCTAACTCACTTCTATTTAACAATAGCTTTCGATCTCTTTTCGGCTCATGGTTGTTGTAAGTGCCTTGTTCGTATTCAGCAATGTACATGTTTTTAATAAAAAGTTCTCCGTTTTTCATAAAACAATATCCCTCTACTATACTTGCTTTCCCTGCTCTAATACTTTTAATTTCAGTACCCGTTAATTGAATACCCGCAGTAAAAGTTTCTAAAAACTCATACTCAAAACTTGCCTTTTTATTTTTTATGCTAATGTCTGCACTCACGATGCTAAATTAGGAATTATCCGTTATAAATTAACCCAACGCAACATCCAAAACCATCATCACAATAAAGCCTCCAATAAATCCAAGAGTTGCAACATCGGTATATTTGTCGCGTTGTGTTTCTGGAATCACTTCTTCTACCACCACATAAATCATAGCACCAGCAGCAAAAGCAAGTGCATAAGGTAAAATAGGTTGAAAAGATATTACCGCCCAAGCACCCAAAGCTGCTGCAAAAGGTTCTACAATAGCAGAAAGCTGTCCATAATTAAAACTTTTCCAGCGGGATAAACCTTGTCGACGAAGTGGCATCGAAACTGCAATTCCTTCAGGAAAGTTTTGAATTCCAATTCCAATTGCTAAAGCTATTGCCCCGCCCAATGTTGCACCATCAAAACCAGCTGCCACACCTCCAAACAAAACACCTACTGCCAATCCCTCTGGAATATTATGTAAGGTAATAGCCATTACTAGTAATGTAGAACGATGCCATTCGGTTTTTATACCTTCTGTTTCATCTTTTCGAAAATTGATGTGTAAATGTGGCATTAACTTATCCAATCCAAAAAGAAACAAAGCACCTCCAGCAAAACCAACAGCAGCAGGAATCCAAGGTGTTACACCCGAATTTTCGGCTAGTTCAATTGATGGAGCTAACAACGACCAATAACTAGCTGCTACCATTACACCCCCTGTAAAACCCAACATACCATCAAAAACTGCTCTGTTTACGGTTTTAAATAAAAAAACAAACGATGCCCCTAAAGCGGTTAAACCCCAAGTAAAAATTGTTGCAATAACTGCTTGCGTTACTGGACTATCAATATTCTCAAAGAAAACGATTACCTTGTCTAACATTATTTTACTTTTTTAATGTATAAATTTTTAGTTGCTTGATTAGAAATAGTAACTACTTCTGCATTGTTAATTTTCACCTTCATCGATAAATCAAATTCCACCTTATCTTCTATAAATACCTCAGCTCCTAGTACCAAATTTAAATTATCCAAGTAGTTTAAATATGGTTTAGAATGTTCTTTTACTCCAACCACAATACCTTTCTCGTTTTTCTCCAACTGCGACAACGTGATTTCTAAATGCTGATATATCTTTCCATCTTTATCTGGGATAGGGTCGCCATGAGGGTCGAACTTTGGATAATCCAAAAATTCATCTAGTTTTTCTATCAATTCAGCACTTTGAATGTGTTCCAATTGTTCTGCAATTTCATGTACTTCATCCCACTTAAATGCCAATTTATCAACCAAAAAAACCTCCCACAAACGATGTTTTCTTACCACATTTAATGCAATTAAATAACCTTCTTTAGTTAACGAAACACCTTTGTAAGGTTCGTAATTCACCAATTTTTTATCCGATAATTTCTTCATCATATCGGTAACAGATGATGCCTTGGTGCTTAATTTATCTGCTAAAGCATTCGTTTGTACTTCATTCGATTTTCCACCCAATTTGTACAATGCTTTTAAATAATTCTCTTCTGCCAGTGAATTCATTCGAAATATTTTCACCAAAGTTAAACTAAATTTTAAGAATAATATAAATATATTTTTAGACTTGTCTAAATTTATGTTTAGATTTGTAAAATTAATTGATTTGAATGCGATTATTATCCATACTTTTTATTCTTAGCCAAAGTATTGTTTTTGGTCAGCAGACTGGAAAAATTACAGGGAAAATTACCTGTGAGCGAAATGCTGTACTTTTTGTAAATGTAGGTTTAAGCAATACCTCTTATGGAACTTCAACCAACGAACAAGGCGTTTTCAACATCAACAACATACCCATTGGAAAATACACGTTACAAGCTTCAGCAATAGGTTATAAGAACTACAAACGCACTATTGAAGTAAAACCCAATGAAACTGTTTCCATTCAATTTGAATTGGAAAAAATGGAACAACAATTAAACGAAGTGGTAATTACTGGCACTTTAAATGAGGTTACACTAATGGAATCTGTCGCTCCCATTGAGGTTTTTACTCCTGTGTTTTTTCGTAAAAATCCTACTCCAGCATTGTTTGAAGCATTACAAATAGTAAACGGCGTTCGACCACAAATTAATTGTAGTGTTTGTAACACTGGCGATGTTCACATTAACGGTATGGAAGGACCTTATACCATGATAACCATTGATGGAATGCCTATTGTTGGCGGTTTAGCTTCTGTTTATGGATTAAATGGTATTCCCAACAGCATGATTGAACAAATGGAAATTGTAAAAGGTCCTGCTTCTACTTTGTATGGTTCGGAGGCTGTAGGTGGTTTAATTAATGTGATAACCAAAACTCCCGAGAAAACTCCCGATTTTTCATTTGATGTTTTTACCACCAGTTGGCTTGAAGTAAATACAGATATTACCACCAAATTTTCATTAAAAAATTCAACTTCAATTTTAGGGATTAATTATTTCAATTATGCCAATCCAATTGATAACAACGGCGATAATTTTACTGACGCCACCCTGCAAGATAGAATTGCTTTGTTCAATAAATGGAATTTTAAACGAAAAGAGCAAAAGGAAGCTTCTGTTGCTTTGCGATACATTTACGAAGATCGCTGGGGAGGAGAAATGCAATGGGAACCTAAATTTAGAGGTGGCGATAGTATTTACGGCGAATCCATTTACACAAGTAGATACGAATTGATTGGGAAATACCAATTGCCAACCCGAGAGAACCTTTTCAGTTCGTTTTCCTTCTCCAATCACAATCAAAATTCGGTGTACGGAAATGTTCCTTACCATGCCCAACAAAACATTGCCTTTGGTCAAGTTTATTGGGATAAGAAAGTTAAAGAATTGCATCGTTTAACTATTGGAACAGCTCTTCGTTACAACTATTACGACGACAATTCGGTTGCAACTCAAACATCCGACTCATTAAATCCTGCCAATAAACCTGAGCAATTTTGGTTGCCTGGATTTTTTGCTCAAGACGAATTTTATCTGAACGAGAAAAATAAATTGTTATTAGGAATTCGTTTAGATCACGATTCCCGACACGGTTTCATTACCACGCCCCGAATTAATTACAAATGGTCGCCTTCCGACCAACAGCACATCCGACTGAGTTTTGGAACAGGCTATCGTGTGGTTAACTTATTTACCGAAGACCATGCAGCAGTAACAGGAGCTAGAATGGTTGAAATAAAAAACAAATTGAATCCTGAAAAAAGTTATAATGGCAACATCGGTTATCAAAAATTTATCAATACCAACTTTGGTTTCATCAATGTTGATGCAAGTGTATTTTACACCTATTTCAACAATAAAATTACTCCCGACTACGAAACCGACCCTGATAAAATTATTTACGATAATCTAGACGGCTATGCAGTTTCTCAAGGGATGAGTTTTAATGCTAGTTTCGATTTTAAATCGCCCATAAAAATAATGTTTGGAGCTACTTTCTTAGACGTTTACCAAATGAATAGAAACGAATTTGGAAACTTGGCTCGAAACACCCCGCTATTAACTGAAAAAATATCAGGAACATATGGCGTAAGTTACAAATTAATGAAATCGAACTTTAAAATTGATTACAGCGGAAACCTTTACGGACCAATGAAATTACCTTTAGTAGCGAACGATTTTAGACCCGAATATTCTGCTTGGTACAGCATACAAAACATACAAATTACCAAAACATTTAATAAAGGTTGGGAAATTTATGGTGGAATAAAAAACCTGCTCAATTTTACCCCTCCAAAATATTCGATTCTACGCCCGAACGACCCTTTTGATAAAAATGTGAATTCACCCGACAATCCAAATAGATACACTTTCGACCCAACTTATGTTTATGCTTCAAACCAAGGCATCAGAGGATTTATTGGCGTTCGCTATCAATTTTTTAAATAAATTTATTCAACCAAAACAAAAATAATTTACCTTTAAAAAAAATCTAAAAACCATGAAAAATTTAAAAATCGAAATCAAATGGGCTATCATCTTTGTGGTGATGATGCTTTTGTGGATGGTATTTGAAAAAGTAGCAGGTTTTCATGCCGAACATATCAACCAACACCATATCGTTACCAATTTTGTGGCTATACCTGCCATTTTAGTTTATGTTCTTGCATTGCTCGACAAACGAAAAAACTTTTACAACGGAACCATGAACTACAAACAAGGGTTTGTATCGGGTTTGTTCATTACCATTATGGTAACCGTGGTTAGTCCGCTAACACAATACATTACTTCAGTTGTAATTTCTCCCGAGTACTTTCCAAACGTAATTGCTTTTGCTGTTGAACAAGGTGAAATGAATCATCAAGAAGCAGAAAACTACTTCAACCTGAAAAGTTATATTATTCAAGGTTTGATTGGTGCTCCCATCATGGGATTAATAACCACTGCTATTGTTGCCATTTTTACCCGAAAAAGTTAATGACCGAAAATTGCCCATTGTGTAAAAGTAAAAGCGAAGTATTTTACAATGCTCCAAAGCAATTGTTTTTTTGTTGCAACACCTGTTCGGGAATCTTTTTGTCAAGGAATTTGCTACCAACCGATGAGGAAGAAGTGGAGCGTTACCAATACCACAACAACGATGTGAATGATTTGAATTACCAAAAATTCGTTTCCCCTATTGTTGATACGGTAAAAACAAATTTCAATACCACACACAAAGGTTTAGATTTTGGAGCAGGAACGGGACCAGTACTTTCTAAAATGCTACAAGAAGCAGGATACCAAATAAAACAATACGACCCATTTTTTCACAACTACCCCGAACTGTTGAACGAAAAATACGATTACATTGCCAGTTGCGAAGTAATAGAACATTTTCACCACCCCTACAACGAATTTGAATTGTTAAAACAACTTTTGTTGCCCAACGGAAAATTGATTTGCATGACCGACATTTACAACCCTACCATTGATTTTGGAAATTGGTATTACAAAAACGACCCTACCCATGTTTTTATCTACCAGCAAGAAACATTGAAATGGATAAAAACAACATTTCATTTTTCGGATTTGAAAATTGAAAAACGCTTGATTGTTTTTAGTTACTAACTAGGCATTTTTTTATATCTTTGGTAAGATAAGTTTGACGGATTATTAGACTTATAACAAGTTAACGATCATACTATTTCGATAGTAAAAATCAGAATTATCGACACGAAAAAAAATAAAATATGACGAATTATTATAAATCTATAGCTGTCTTCAGTTTAATTTCATTTCTTGTTTCGACAGTTATTACAATAGCTTTTTCGAATGAAATAAATGACATACTTTACAGCCATTTGTTTTTTCATATTGTTTACATTACCACCTGTTCATTTGTAATGATTGTTTTTGAAACAATAGGCAGAATTTTAAAAAATGCAATTCCTGTAAGACTTAAGAATATTTTGTATCGCTTCTATTTCTTAACAACCATTGTATTGGTATTTGTTTACCCTATATTCTTGTTTTCGACTAATATTCGACAATAACGATTGAAGTGGAGTCGTTTAATAAAAAAGAAGTACGACCCCCTAGCTCTCCCTCTAGCTCTCGCGAGTTTAACGAAGTGTAACTCGTGAGTTTTTTTAGATTCCGTGTCAAGCACGGAATGACGCGTTTAATTTACCTTGCTTTCTTGGCGTGGTTTCTTTGCGTTCTTGGCAGTAAAAAACCAAAACACAGCGTTAAATAATTTTAGAAAAAGTTTTTTGTGACTTAAAAATGATTACATTTGCCTCCGCTTTTGAAAGAACAGGTATAATAAATTATAAGTAAAGATGAAAAAAGGAATACACCCAGAAAACTACAGATTAGTTGTATTTAAAGACATGTCAAACGACTACTCATTTGTAACTAAATCTACTGCAGAAACTAAAGAAACTATCGTTTGGGAAGATGGAAATGAATATCCAGTAATTAAATTGGAGATTTCTCACAAATCGCACCCTTTTTATACTGGTAAAATGCAATTGGTTGATACGGCTGGTAGAATTGATAAATTCAAAAACCGTTACGCAAAACACACTAAATAGTTTCTTAAAAAACCTATTATATAAAAGTCCTGATTTAAACCATCAGGACTTTTTTTATTTTAGTAATTTTCACATTCAAACCATCACAGTTTATGAACGTTATTTTTTTTGAAAAAAACCGAGAGCAGTTCTTGCCTTTAACATTTACAAGACCAATTGCAGATATAAGAGTTGGGATTTTAACCATTCGTGAAAAATGGGAGAACATGCTAAACGTAAAAACCTCAACCAAAACAGTTGATTATTTGAGCAAAAAATTTCCTGCTCAATTCACTTCAAACGATACCAGTATTTGGCTTAATGCTTCTTTTTTCCCTAATGAAACTTTAATTGCAGAAATAAAAACATTGCAAGCAGGTGAACTATTAATGCATTCAACAAACGTAATTGCAGCAAACACAACCTCTTTTGAAATCTCAGCTACTGAAAATTTCACAAAAAAAACTACCAAATCAACCCCGCTTTTCATAGAAAACATTACCGATATTTTCACTAAAAACGAAGCTGCCATCCAAGCCGATTTCGACTTGATTACCAAAGAACGAACATCTCAACCGCTATCAAAAACCAATACACTTTTGGGTAACAATATTTTTGTAGAAGAAGGAGCAAAAGTGGAAGCAGCTATTTTAAACTCTACCACAGGACCTATTTACATTGGAAAGGATGCTGAAATAATGGAAGGAAGCGTGGTTCGTGGGCCATTTGCATTGTGCGAATATGCTACGCTTAAATTATCCACAAAAATATACGGAGCAACAACTATTGGTCCATACAGCAAAGTTGGCGGAGAGGTTACCAATAGTGTTATTTTGGGTTATTCCAATAAAGGACACGACGGATTTTTAGGAAATTCAGTTTTAGGCGAATGGTGTAATTTAGGTGCCGACACCAACAACTCCAACCTAAAAAACAATTATGCCGAAGTAAAACTATGGAACTACGCTACCGAAAAAATGGAACCTACTGGTTTACAATTTTGTGGTTTAATTATGGGCGATCACTCCAAATGCGGCATCAATACCATGTTTAACACTGGAACCGTAGTTGGCGTTTGTGCAAATGTTTTTGGTGGGAATTTCCCGCCCAACTTCATTCCATCATTTAGCTGGGGAGGTGCTTCGGGTTTTGAAACTTATCAAATAAATAAAGTATTTGAAGTGGCAACACAAGTTATGGAAAGAAGAAACGTTTCATTTACTGACGTGGATAAAGAAATCTTGACTACCATTTTTCAACTTACTTCAAAATACAGAAAATAAAAGCCAATTTTTCCGAATTTAATAGTGTGGCACGAGGCTTGAAATTTAATGGGTAACCTCAAAAATAGGGGTTTGTCTAAAGAAAACACTGTCATATTGACTTAAACAAAAACAAACATGAACGATAACTTTGACTTTAAGAATTTAGCTATAAGTAATATCATTGATGATGAAGCGGAGTTTATTCCTTTGCTTTCTGCCGACGATGAAGAACAAATGAATTCAGAAAAGACTCCTGACGAACTGCCAATATTACCGCTAAGAAATACAGTATTGTTCCCTGGTGTTGTTATCCCAATTACGGTTGGTAGAGACAAATCCATCAAATTAATTAAAGATGCGTACCAAGGTAACAAAACTTTAGGGGTAGTTTCTCAAAAAAACGACAACATTGAAGACCCAAAAGAAAGCGATTTAAATAAAATTGGAACTGTTGCACTTATTTTAAAAATGCTTAGAATGCCCGATGGGAACACCACCGTAATTATTCAAGGCAAAAAACGTTTTAAAATAAAAGAAGTTACACAAACCGAACCTTACTTAAGAGCAACCATTGAGGCTTACAACCAAGTAGAAAAACCTTCAGGAAAGAATTTCAACGCATTGGTTAGCTCTATTAAAGATTTGGCTTCACAAATTATTGAGCAATCGCCCAACATACCTACCGAAGCTACTTTTGCCATTAAAAACATTGAAAGTCCTACGTTTTTAATCAACTTTATTGCTTCCAACATGAAAGGAAGTGTTGCCGAAAAACAACAGTTGTTAGAAATTCCAGAGCTAAACGAACGTGCCAACAAATTGCTCGAACACCTTTCGAAAGAATTGCAATTATTGGAACTAAAAAACGATATTCAATCGAAAGTGCGACACGACTTAGACCGTCAGCAACGCGAGTATTTCCTTAATCAACAAATTAAACAAATTCAGGAAGAATTAGGTGGCGACCCTGTTCAGCAAGAAATAGAAGATTTTCAGAAAAAAGCCGAGAAAAAGAAATGGCCAAAAGAAGCCAAAAAACGCTTTGAAAAAGAATTAGAAAAATTGGCTCGTTTAAATCCTCAAGCTGCCGAATATTCTGTTCAACACAACTATATCGAAACCTTGGTAGAATTGCCTTGGTTGGATTACAGCAAAGATAATTTTGATTTAAAACGAGCTCAAAAAATACTCGATCGCGACCATTTTGGTTTAGAAAAAGTAAAAGAACGTATCGTTGAACATTTGGCGGTGTTAAAACTAAAAGGCGACATGAAATCGCCGATTATTTGTTTGTACGGACCTCCAGGAGTTGGTAAAACCTCTTTAGGAAAATCGGTTGCAGAAGCGTTGGGCAGAAAATATGTTCGCATGTCGTTGGGCGGATTAAGAGACGAAGCTGAAATTAGAGGACACCGAAAAACCTACATTGGTGCAATGCCCGGTAGAATTATTCAAAACATAAAAAAAGTAAATTCATCGAACCCTGTATTTGTTTTAGACGAAATTGACAAACTAGGAAACAGCCATCAAGGAGACCCATCTTCTGCCCTATTGGAAGTTCTAGATCCAGAACAAAATAGTACGTTTTATGATAATTTCTTAGAGTTAGATTACGACTTATCGAAAGTATTATTTATTGCTACGGCAAACTCGTTATCTTCGATTCAACCCGCTTTACGCGACCGTATGGAAATTATTGAAATGACGGGCTATACAGTGGAAGAAAAAATAGAAATTGCCAAAAAACACTTGCTCCCGAAACTATTGAAAAATCACGGTTTATCTAAAAAACATTTACAACTTTCGAGTACCGTTATTGAAAAAATAATTACCGAATACACCAGAGAATCAGGCGTTCGTTTGTTGGAAAAAACCTTAGCAAAAGTGGTGCGTAACACTGCCAAACAAATTGCCATGGAAGAGGATGTTATTGATGTAAAAGTAACCGCAAACCAATTACACGAAATTTTAGGACCAGGACACTCAAAAGACAAATACCAAGGCAACGATGTTGCTGGCGTAGTAACCGGATTGGCTTGGACATCAGTTGGTGGCGACATCCTTTTTATCGAAACCAGTTTGAGCAAAGGTAAAGGCAAACTTACCCTTACCGGAAATTTAGGCGATGTAATGAAAGAATCGGCAGTAATTGCTTTGGCATATTTAAAAGCTCATTCCGAGATGATTGGTTTAACACCTGAGGTATTTGATAAATGGGACATTCACGTTCATGTACCAGAAGGAGCAACTCCAAAAGATGGTCCTTCGGCAGGTATAACCATGCTTACCGCTTTGGCATCGGCTTTTACACAACGTAAAGTAAAAAACAAATTAGCCATGACGGGTGAAATTACCTTACGCGGAAGGGTGTTGCCTGTGGGAGGAATAAAAGAAAAAATATTGGCTGCCAAACGTGCCGAAATCAAAGAAATTATTCTTTCAGAAGACAATAAAAAAGACATCTTAGAAATCAATAAAAAATACCTCGAAGGTTTAACTTTTCATTATGTTAAAACCATGTTGGAAGTAGTTGAAATAGCTTTATTAAAACAAAAGGTGAAAGGGGCAGTTTTAATTGCTAATTAGGAGCAATTTATGACGACACTAAGAAACTTGTTAATTGTAATATTTGTTTGGTTTGTATGCTCTGCCTCTTATGCACAGAATGATACTACTAGCGGGCGAAGCTATTGGAGTCCAAATACTTTAGGTTTAAGAACCTCTGTGGGTTATGCAAAAACACCTTTTATAGAATTGGGTATTTCTTATCATAAAGCTGGAGGAGATATTGTAGCTCCAGTAGGAATGGGTATTTATAGCTCTATTGAATATATCCCTTCTATTTTACCTATAAAACCCAATAATATATTTGGAATAAAAATCGGAACCGAATTAGCTGGACATTTAACAGTGGGTGCTGTTGAATTTAAATACATAACTGATTTCATTGGTAGAGAAGATATTATATTTACTCCTAAAGTTGGATTAGGTATTTGGACTATGATTGGGGTTATGTATGGTTATAATATTTCGATGGGCAAAATTTCAATTAATGAAATAGGATTGCACCAATTCTCAGTTGTGGTTAATATTGATAAGTTACTACTAAAGGGATTCTAACCCGCTACGAACAAACCCTTTTTAGCTTGCCGTCTTTTAGTCTTTTTTTATTAAAAAATCTATATGTTTTTTAAACAATAGTAGTGTAATATCAAAATAGAACTAAAAATACACCCTAAAGGCTTGATAACTTGTAAATTATTCACCAATCTCTAATCGATAAACTCTAATCGACAATTACCAACCTTGTTAATAATTATTGAAAAGTTTAAAAAACTAGCTCTATTAAACGCTATTAATTACACTATTTTTGTTACTTAAAAAACAAGCAAATAGACATGAAATTTATTGTATCAAGTTCAGTATTATTAAAGCAAGTTCAAGGAATAAGTGGAGTATTAAACTCTAGCAATACCTTGCCTATTTTAGATAATTTCTTATTCGAAATAAAAAAAGGAAAATTAAGCATTACTGCTTCCGATTTGGAAACCACTATGGTTGCTCAACTTAGTGTTGAAGCTAAAGAAGATGGTTTAATTGCTATTCCTGCAAAATTGTTATTAGATACTTTAAAAAGTTTTCCAGAACAGCCATTAACTTTTAGCATTGACAAAGACACTTTTGGAATAGAAATTTCTTCGGACTATGGAAAATATAAACTAACCGGACAAAACGGAGTTGAATTTCCAAAAACTCCAAAGTTAGACGCTGCATCAAAAATTAAAATTGACGCTTTAATTTTAGCAAACGCTATAAATAAAACGATTTTTGCAAGTGGCAACGATGAATTACGCCCTGTAATGTCAGGAGTATTTTTTGAGTTAAATGAAACCAACTTGGTTTTTGTAGCAACTGATGCTCATAAATTGGTTCGTTATACTCGTACCGATTTAAAAGCAGAAAAAGCTTCGTCGTTTATTTTACCGAAAAAGCCATTGAACCTATTAAAAAACATTTTGGGTAATGTAAGTGATGAAGTAACTATTAACTACAACGAGACCAATGCCATGTTTGTATTTGGCAACACCACGCTTATTTGTAGATTAATTGACGGAAAATATCCAAACTACAACGCTGTAATTCCTGTTGAGAATCCAAATAAATTAACCATTAGCCGAACTGCATTTTTAAGTTCAATTAAAAGGGTTTCTATTTTCTCGAACAAAACAACACACCAAGTGCGATTAAAAATTAGCGGAAGCGAACTGAATGTTTCTGCCGAAGATTTAGATTTTTCAAACGAAGCAAACGAAAGATTAACTTGTCAATATGAAGGTGAAGACATGGAAATCGGTTTCAACTCTCGTTTCTTAATTGAGATGTTATCTAATCTAAATTCTGACGAAATTAATATTGCTATGTCGGCACCAAACCGTGCAGGAATTTTAACTCCAACCGAAAAAGCTGAAGAAGGAGAAGAAATTTTGATGTTGGTAATGCCAGTAATGTTAAACAACTAATTTTTTTTAAGGAGTAAGTAATTAGGTGTAAGTAGTAAGTTTTATAAACACTTTACTTACACCTATTTACTTTTAACTTACCCCTAATAATTATGGAATTCTTAAAAAAACTTTGCACCATACAAGCTCCTTCGGGAAGTGAATATGTAATGACAAAATTTTTATTGTCGTACATTAAAAAAGAGCAAAAAAACTGGAAAGTAAAACCCGAGATAATTTATGGCGACGATTTTCAAGACTGTATTATTTTAGTATTTGGCGAACCACGAACAGCCATTTTTGCTCACATGGATTCTATTGGTTACACCGTTGGCTATAAAAACAATTTGATAAAAATTGGTGGCCCAGCAGCAAAAAAAGGAGCAGTATTGGTTGGCGAAGATTCGAAAGGAAAAATTGAATGTGTGTTAAAAGCTGAAAAAGACGACCACGATTATTTAACCTATGCTGTTGATTACAAAAGAGAAATTGAACGAGGTACTACCCTAACCTACAAACCCAATTTTAGAGAAGATACAAATTATGTTCAGTGTTGTTACATGGACAACCGTTTAGGGATGTGGTCGGCTTTAGAAGTCTCTAAAACATTAGAGAACGGGGCTATTGTTTTTTCTGCTTGGGAAGAACATGGTGGTGGAAGTGTAGGTTATTTAGGTAAATTTTTATACGAAGGTTATGGAGTAAGACAAGCCTTAATTTCTGATATTACTTGGGTTACCGAAGGTGTTAAACACGGAAAAGGTGTTGCCATCTCCATGCGTGATTCGGGCATACCTCGCAGAACTTACATCAACAGGATTATTGAGCTGGCTAAAAAAAGTAAAATTCCTTTTCAGTTAGAAGTTGAAAGTGCAGGTGGTAGCGATGGTAATGCTTTGCAACGCAGCTCCTACCCTTTTGATTGGTGTTTTATTGGTGCTCCCGAAAATTTTGTTCACACACCCGACGAAAAAGTCCATAAAAAAGACATCAAAGCCATGGTGGAGTTGTATGTGTATTTGATGAAGAACTTATAAAACTTCTCTCAACACCTCAACAATTCGTTTGGTTGCTTTTCCATCCCAAAATGGAGGAATTTGTCCTTTTTTAAAGGTTCCATTTTCTATTTGGTTTATTTTTTCGGCAACTGCTTCGTAGTTGTATTCCACCAGTTCGTTACTACCAATGGCAATGGTGGAAGGTCGTTCGGTGTTTTCTCGTAAGGTTAAACAAGGTATTTGTCTAAAAGTGGTTTCTTCTTGTATTCCACCACTATCGGTTAGCACATATTTACAAGAGCTTATCAACTTTTGGAAAGCCAGATAATTCAACGCTTCAGTTATAATTACTTTTGAATTGTTACTTAATTGCTCAAATAAATCGTGTTTTATTAAGCTATTTTTGGTTCGAGGATGGATAGGTAAAACCAAATAGCTCTTTTCAGCCACTTTACTAATAATATCAAGTAAAATTTGAAGTCTTTCTTTGGTATCTACATTACTAGGACGATGCATGGTCATTAACACAAAACTTTTTTCGGTAATACCTAATTTCTCTAAAATATCGTTTTGTTGAATCAATTCATCAAAAGCAACCAAGGTGTCAATCATGGTATTTCCTACAAAGTGCAATTGACTTTTATTTTTTCCAGCAGCTAATAGGTTATCATAACCACTTTGTTCTGTTATAAAAAAATCATCGGTAATTAAGTCTGTAATTATTCTGTTTATTTCTTCGGGCATTTCGTTGTCGTAACTCCTCAATCCACTTTCTAAATGAAATAAACGGGTATTGGTTTTGTTTCCAGCAATTGCACCTGCAAGTGTCGAATTTACATCACCAACCACAATTAAAGCATCAGGTTGAACCTCCTTGATGGTTTTTTCTAACTCAATAATTATTTGCCCAATTTGAGCAGCGGGCGTTGTATTGGTAATGGTTAAATAAATAGGGTTTTTGATTTTTAATTGAGAGAAAAAAATATCCGACATGTTTTCATCATAATGCTGATTGGTATGCACCAAAATAAATTCAAATTCGCTACCATAAGCCCCTAATTCTTTCTCAAATTGAGTAACTTTTATAAAGTTTGGACGGGTGCCAACCACTACCATTATTTTTTTCGACATGCTCCTTTTATTTTTTTGCTAAATTACAAAGAACCTTTAAAAAGCTTGTGATAAATAATATTTTAAGTTATATTTGTTTAGTTAAGACTGACGTTTAATCATATAAGTAATACTTATTATTCTTAATAAAATAAAAAATTATGAAAAAAATCTACCCATTACTTTTCTTGTTAAGTACATCCTATCTAAAAGTAAATTCTCAATGTATTTCTACCTCTAACACCTTTCAAAAGGCTTACGGTGGAACGAGTAATGAGAGAGCTCATGCCATTCAGCAAACCCAAGATGGAGGATACATTGTTTCGGGAGAAACAACAAGTTTTGGGGCTGGAGGTAAAGACTGGTTTGTAATGAAGATTAATGCTAATGGAGTTGAACAATGGACTAAAACTTATGGTTCTTCTTCATCAGATGATGGAAATAGTATAACAATAAAACAAACTAGTGATTTAGGATATATTCTAGCAGGACATACAGAAGGTTTTGGTGCAGGATCTTTTTACGACTCTTATATTATTAAGCTCGATAACCTAGGAAACATTCTATGGGAAAAAAGAATTTCTGGTTCTTCTTATGACTCATTTAGAGATGTTATAGAACTTAGTAATGGTGATTTTTTATTAACAGGTTCAGGACTATCTTTTGCATCGGGGAATATGGATGCACATATGGTTAGAATATCATCTACTGGTAATTTAGTTTGGATAAAAAATTTAGGAACCAATGGAAGGGAACACTCACAATGTATTCTTGAATTGCCTACTGGAGAATATTTATTAGCTGGTAATACTAATATTACCAATAGTGGAGGAAATAGAGCAAATGCTTTTCTAATAAAAACAACCAATAATGGAGTCCCACTATGGGGAAAACAATACAATAATTCAACCTTCTTTACCGATATTAATGAAACTATCTTACTGAATGATGGAAATCTATTAAGTGTTGGAGAAACAAGAACCGCTGATGCTGCTGGTCATGATATTTTTTTATTAAAAACAGATACAGGTGGAACCGTTATTTGGAGCAAGAAATATGGTGGTGCTAGCAATGATTTAGGTGTTAATGTTAGAGAAAAAACGAATGGCGAGTTAATTATTTCTGCCTTTACAAATAGTTATGGAAATTCAAATCAATTGTTGTTGATAAACACAAATAATTCTGGGGATGTTATTTGGAGTAAGACCTACGGTGGATCTAATCATGAGGAATTAGAATGGTGGGACAACCCAATGGAATTAACTGCTACCAACGAAATAATAATATCTGGTGGAACACTGAGTTTTGGGGCTGGAAATGAAGATGTTTACATAATAAAAACAAATGAATGTGGTGAGAGTTTTTGTAATGAAGGAGATGTAGTATTAACAACAACTTCATCTACTCCACTAGACGTTAGTTTTACTGTACTAACTGATACAGGAGGTTCTTTAATTAATACTAATTCCATCGTAAGCTCAATAAATTTCTCTGAAAATATATTATGTGACTCGAACTTAGTGTCAGTAAATGAGTTATCAGATACAAATAAAGACTTCATTGTTTTTCCTAATCCTGCATTAAACTCTTTAAATGTTAAGATATCCACAGAGTTTGATATACAGTATATTGAACTTTATAGTATAACAGGCCAAAAAGTTGATGCAAAATCTATTGAAAAAACAGATGAATCTATTTATATAGATATAAGCAATTTGAATAAAGGTCTTTACTTTTTAAAAGCTTATGACAAGGATAAACTAGTAAAAACAGCAAAATTCTTTAAACTACCTTAAAACTGACGTTATGAAAAAAATAGTACTACTTCTTTCAATAAGTATTCTAGGATTCTCTACCTCTTATTCGCAAACATTAAGTGATAGTTTGGTTGCTCATTACTTTTTAGATGGTAATGGAATAGATTCGGTTGGAAGCAATAATGGAACAGTTGTAGGAGCAACACTTACAACAGATAGAAATTCAAATATCAATTCTGCCTACTCATTTAATGGCAGTGCCGATTGGATTAACATCGGTAATTACCCTGATTTAGCCATAACTGGAGATATAACTGTATCAGCCTGGGTTAAAACACCAGCAAGTTGGCCAAGTACTTATCGAGATCCTATGATATACGTGAGAAATTCAGCACCTACAGCTGACATAACAGGTGTTAATTTATTTATCAATAATGCTCATTTATCTACGAGAAAATTTGGATTTATTTTAAAAACTGGCAACAATCCATGGGGAAATGATTATGTGCTTGCTACCACTACTTTACAGCTCGCTACTTGGTATTTTATTGTTGGGGTTAGGCAAGATAATATAGTTAAATTCTATGTTAATGGAGTTTTAGATGGTACTGTTATTGGATCACTTGACCCAATTAATTATGGATCATCACCAAGTGCTAGCATCGGGCAAAAAGATGGTACTTCTGCACATTGGTTTAATGGAACAATAGATGATGTTCGCATTTATAAAAGAGCCCTTTCTACAACTGAAATCCAGACTCTCCATACCACAATCAGTGCAATAGCATTTAATGATGACATTAATAATCAAATTTCAGTTTATCCAAATCCATCTAATAAATATCTGAATATAAAAGCTAATGAGTCTATTGATATTAATAGGATTGAAATCTTTAATGTATCAGGTCAAAAAATAATTTCAAAATCATACAAAGTTTTTAAAAGTAACATTCAAATTGATATTGATGATTTAAAGACTGGTACCTACTTTTTAAAAATATTTGATAGTAAAAATGATTTTACTACAGCTAAGTTCCTAAAACTAGAAGAATAAGTCCAAAAGATATTTTAACCCAAAAAGAGCTAATGGATTCCATCAGCTCTTTTTTATTATATAGACCTAAAATATTTCTATTTTACTTATCTTCGCCCTATGAAACAAGGAATCGTAAAAAAAGGGAAAGTTTTAGCGGAAAATATTCCTTCACCTAGTACTAGTGAGGGTAGTGTTTTAATCCAAGTTGCCTACAGCTGCATTTCGGCAGGTACCGAAATGACTAGTGTAAATACTTCAAAACAATCGTTAGTTCAACGTGCATTAAACTCTCCTGAAGAAGTTAAAACTGCTATCGAATTTGCTAAAGCAAATGGAATTGCAAAAACCATTCAACGTGTGAAAGGTGTTTTAGATGGTGGTAAACAAACTGGATACTCTGCCTCAGGAACTGTAGTTGCTGTTGGAAAAGGAGTTGTTAATTTTCAGGTAGGTGATAAAGTAGCTGCTGCAGGTGCTGGAATTGCAAATCATGCCGAATTTATTGATGTTCCTCAAAATTTAGTAATGCCCGTTCCGAAAGGAATGGATTTAAAATTAGCCTCTACGGTTACCCTTGGCGGAATTGCCCTACAAGGAGTTAGAAGAATAGACCTTAAATTAGGTGAAAGTTGTGTGGTAGTTGGTGCTGGAATACTCGGTTTGCTTGCTCTACAAATGCTTAAGAAAAGCGGTATTCAGGTTATTGTAAGTGATCTTGACCAGAAACGATTGGACTTGGCAAAAGAGTTGGGTGCTGATTTAGTTATCAATCCTGCTCAGGAAGACTTAATAAAAACGGTGAGTAGTTATACTGGCGGATATGGTGCTGATGGAGTATTGTTTACTGCAGCTACATCAAGCAGTAAACCACTATCTGAATCATTTAAAATGTGTCGTAAAAAAGGCAAAGTAGTATTAGTTGGTGTGGTTGGAATGGAAATAGAACGTGGAGATATATACGCCAAAGAATTAGACTTTTTAATTTCTACATCATACGGACCTGGAAGATACGATAGTAACTACGAAGAAAAAGGATTGGATTATCCTTATGCTTATGTGCGCTGGACAGAAAACCGAAACATGACCGAATACCTTCGTTTGATTCATCAGCATTACATTGACGTGGAAAAATTGATTGATGCGGTGTTCCCCATTGAACAAATAACCAATGCATTTGAATCACTACAACAAGAAGGAAAAAAACCAATTATTGTTTTATTAGATTACAACAACAATTCTTCAACAGCTAATACCTCAAAAATTGACCTTAAAACAAAAACGGTTTCTTCCAACACTATAAATGTTGGATTAATCGGTGCTGGTTCATTTGCTATAGGAATGCATTTACCGAACATGCAAGCCATGAAAGGTAAATACAACCTAAAGGGTGTGATGAGCAGAACGGGATTCAAAGCAAAGACTGTTGCCGACCAATTTGAAGCAGAATATGCCACTGCAAATGCTGACGATATTTTAAACGACCCTAAAATTGATTTAGTGCTAATTGCAACAAGACACGATAGTCATGCCGAGTTGGTTCTAAAATCATTAAAAGCGGGAAAACATACTTTTGTTGAAAAACCCTTGGCTGTTAACCAAACAGAACTCGATTTGATAAAAGAATTTTATAATCAACCAGGCGAAAAACCAGTTTTAATGACTGGGTTTAACCGTCGATTTAGCCAATTTGCAACCGAAATAAAAAAACATACCTCGAAACGAATTAATCCTTTGTTTATTCAATACCGAATGAATGCGGGACATATTCCGTTAGACCAATGGGTACACGAGCATGGTGGAAGAATTGTTGGAGAAGCTTGTCATTTAATAGACTTAATGACATTTTTTACCGAATCAAAAATAGCCTCTATAAGTGTGGAGAAGATTTCACCAAATAATGATAAAATAAGTGCCGCCGATAACGTTTCTATAGTGTTAAAATATGAAGACGGATCAGTTTGTACCATTCAATATTTTGCAGTTGGAAGCAAACAGATTTCAAAAGAATACATGGAAGTGCATTTTGATGAAAAAACCATTATTATGGACGATTACAAAACCCTAAAAGGATTTGGTATTAAATTAAATGAGATTTCATTAACCCGAAGTGATAAAGGGCAGAAAGAAGAATTAGAAGCTCTTTACAATACGTTAAAAGGCAATGCCAATTGGTCCATAGCACTTTGGGATATGATACAAACCACTGAAATAACATTTGCCATATAATGGATGAATTAAAAGCAGCAGAATATAAAGAGCATATCCGAAAACAATGGAACAATACTCCATGTGGAAAAGTTGGGGATATTACATACGATTTAGATTATTTCTTAAAGGTTGAAGAAAATAGGTATATTGAAAATAGTTGGATATCAAGTAGTTATAGTTTTAAGTCTGAAGAATTTAAAGGAATTTCATTATTAGAAGTCGGATTTGGACAAGGAACTGATTTAGTTCAATTTGCTAAAGCCGGAGCGAAATGTACAGGTATTGATTATACTCCTAAACACTTTGAATTGGCTCAACTTAATTTTCAATTAAGAGGACTTGAAGCCGATTTACGACTTGGCGATGCCTCAAACTTACCTTTCGAAGATAACTCGTTTGATAGAGTTTATAGTACAGGCGTACTTCACCATACTCCTGATATTGAAAAATGTATTGATGAAGTTTATCGCGTGTTAAAACCAGGTGGTGTTTTTGTTATGTCGTTATACCATAAAAATAGTTTATTTCATTATTACAAGAAAGTATTTATTGATGGTATATTAAAGTTTAAATTATTAACTTTAGGTTATATGGGGGTTATGGCAACCCTAGAAGAAGGTGCTGATGGAAAATTAATAAAACCATTAGTAAATGTCTACAATGAATCTTCATTAAAACCGATGTTGAGTAAATTTAAAAAAACGGATTATCAGATTAGACACCTTGCAAAAAGGGATATACCCGGATTAGGAAGTATTTTATCACAAAACTATCTAGATAAGCTACAAACCAGATATGGTTGGTACATCATTTCTACTTCCACTAAATAAATATCATAAACAAATATGCTGGTTAATAAATTTCTAGAGATAAAAAAGTCAGCTTTCTTTCATGATATTCTGCATAGTTTTTTTAGTAGAGGATTGTCATTAGGCCTAGGGTTTTTAGTAACTATATTAATTACTCGAAGTTTTAGTGTAGAAGTATTTGGGGAGTATTCCTTCTTAATTTCAATAGCAATGACTTGTTTTCAATTTGCTCATTTAGGCTTCTCTTCTGCTAATACATATTACATAGTACATAATAAAAAGTTATTGCCATTTTTATTAGCTAATACTCAAATATTAGGTTTAGTTGTTGGTTTTATCACGCTTATTGTATTGCTAATTCTAAATATGATTTATTTTCATCGAGAGGTTAGTCTAATAATAGTAACTGCATTTATGGTTCCGTTTTTAGTTATTACAGAATTAAACAGGGGATTATTGACTGGACTAGAAAAAATTAAAACTGCTAATAATTTAGATTTATTATCAAAGATGCTTTATACCATTATGGTTATTTCTGTTATTGTTTATTTTCAATCCATATGGTCATTAATATTTGCTTATGTAATGCAAATGTTTATTTATTCCTCAACTTCATTTTATAATTTATTTAAAAAGGCTAAAAATAAACTAAAACCATCTATTCACTTATTTAAGAAAACTTCAAATTACTCTATTCGAATATATTTAACCTTGTTTTTAGCATTCATGGTTTTAAAAATAGATATTTATTTTATAGAATATTTTATGGGTAATAAACCGCTTGGTATATACTCTTTAGCAGCAACATTAGCCACACATTTAATATTAATAATTAACGTAGTTATACCATTGTTATTACCAAAATTGGCTACTATTAATAATACTAATGAACGAATTAAAAAATTAAGAAATATTATATTTTATGCTATAATATTGTTAGTGCTAATTAATTTAGGGTTTTACTTTCTTGGAAAATGGTTTATCGTAATCGTCTTTGGTGATAAATATCTAGAATCTGTTATTATAATCCAGATATTATTAATGGCTACATCAGTACTGTCATTAGAAACTATTCTAGCCCAATACTATGCTTTTATAGGAAAAATAAAATTTTTAATATATTATTGGGTGATAACGTTGTTAATTAATATAATCCTAAACTATCTTTGGATTCCGAAATATGGAATTGAAGGAGCTGCATGGGCTTCCTTTATTTCATATTCATTAATTCTTGTTTTAGTAGGATTGAGACTCATTTTCGAAAGAAAATCCATTAAATAAAAAAATGATTAAAGTAAACGAAAACATATACGGACATAAATCTCGTTTAGATTGGTTTAAACAATCTATTACGAAAGAAGGTGTTGGTTTAGAATTTGGGTGTGGAACAGGAATAATGCTTTCATCCCAACTTTTACAAGAAGGTTACAACATCTATGGAATTGATCTAGACTGCCCATCAATAGAGCTAGGTAAAGAAATATTTAAAAAAAATAATCTTGACCCAGAGAAATTATTATGCAAAAATTTGGAACATTTTCCTGATCATTATTTTGATTATGTAATTGCTTCAGAGGTTTTTGAACATATTCTAGAAAAAGACATTGACTATATTATTGAACTTATAGATAAAAAACTTAAGCCCGGAGGAGTTTTGTTTGTAACTGTTCCTAATGGGTATGGGTGGTTCGAATTTGAGAACGTCTTTTGGACAATGTTGGGTATGCGTTATATTTTTAGGTTTTTGCTAATATCTCAAGCATTTAATTTTATCAGAAAAAAAACAGGTAGATATGTAAGCGAATACCCTTCAACCATTGCCAATTCTCCTCATGTTAGACGATTCACACTAAATTCTATTCAAGAATTAATGCAGAAACATAATTACAAAGTAGAAAAATACAGGGGATCTGTTCTGTTCTGTGGAGGGTTCTCTGATATGTTTTTTAGTGGAATTAATTGGGTGATGAAATTAAATTTGACTTTAGGTAAGAAGTTTCCAAGAATTGCTTCAGGTTTCTATCTAACAACAGTAAAATCAAAATAAGATGTGTGGATATGTAGGATTTTTAGGTTTAGCTAACCAAGAAAAGTTTGATGTAGAATTATTTGCTAAAATGAATGATACCATCAGCCATAGAGGTCCTGATGGAGAAGGATTTGCCTTTTTTGGCAATGTTGATTCGGCATCGATAACCGAATTAAAAGAAAAAAGAAAAGATGCTATCGTATTGCAAGAACCTTCGGTTAGAACTTTTGCATTCGCTCACCGTAGGTTATCCATCATCGACTTAAGTGTTGCTGCTGCACAACCTATGCAAAGTGCTAATAAATCAATTACTGTTCTTTTTAATGGCGAAATTTATAATCATACTGAGATACGTACTGAACTAATTGAAAAAGGTTATCAATTTAGAACTGACCACTCCGATACTGAAACTATTATTTATGCTTATGAAGCATGGGGAATTGATTGTGTCCATAAATTTAGAGGAATGTTTTCCATCGCTTTGTGGGATGAGAAGAAAGATACACTTTGGTTAATCCGAGATAGAATTGGCATTAAGCCACTATATTATACGGAGCAAAACGGAAGACTTTATTTTGCAAGCGAAATAAAAGCCATCATTGAAGACCGCAGTATTAAAAGAGAAATAAATCACGAGGGAATGTCCAATTACCTTTCGTTTTTAACTGTTCCAGCACCTCAAACTCTATTTAAAGATATTTATAAAATCCCTGCTGGACATTATATTAAAATTGAAGGTGGTAAGGTTGGTAATTTAACTCAATACTGGGATGTTTTTGATGATGTTAAAATAACTAATGACAGCGAGGAAGATATTACTAAAAACCTACTAGAAGAACTTACTGAAAGTGTTAGATATAGAGGGGTTGCCGACATCCCCGTTGGAGTATTCTTATCAGGAGGAATTGACTCAAGTGTTAATGCTGCATTATTTTCAAAAATTGCAAAATACCCAGTAAAGGCATTTTCTGTAGGTTACGAAAATGACGAAAAGTTAAAATCATATACCAATGAGTTTGTGTATGCTAAAAAAGCTGCCGAATACACCAAATGCGAATACTACCAACAAGAACTAACTCAGCAAGATTTTATTGATTTTCTACCAAAATTAATACATCATCAAGACGAACCAATTGGCGACCCAGTTTGTATGCCTGTGTATTATGTTTCTAAACTTGCAAAAGAGCATAACATCTCCATTTGTCAGTTAGGAGAAGGAAGTGATGAACTGTTTTGGGGTTATGAATCTTGGAAATATCTCTTGCGACTACAAGATTTAAACGATATAAAATTCATACCTACTGGTTTTAAAAAATTGGGAC
Organism: uncultured Vicingus sp.; assembly: GCA_964398455.1. Taxonomy (GTDB): domain Bacteria; phylum Bacteroidota; class Bacteroidia; order Flavobacteriales_E; family Vicingaceae; genus Vicingus. Next base: position 51,087 of record CAYNMR010000005.1, read on the forward strand.
TAAAGTTTTTAAGTGCTTTAGGTAAAGAAGATACTGTGTATTACGAATGGCTTAAAAGAGGTTGCGAAAACAAAAAAATATTTTGGGGTGGAGCTGAAGCATTCTCTGAAACTCAAAAAAACAAACTTTTAACCAATAATTTTAAACAGAAAATTAGTCCAAACTATACTTCTTGGAATATTATAAACAAACACTATCAAGATTTTTTAGCCAAATCGCCCGAAAAAAGCAATTTAAATTGGATGACTTACATGGATCTCAAAATGCGATTACCAGAGCTGCTTTTAATGCGAGTAGATAAAATGAGTATGGCAGTGTCTTTAGAAGCAAGAGTTCCTTTCTTAGATCATAAGTTTGTTACCTACTCTATGGGAATTCCTTCAAAAATAAAAACAACAGCAAAGATTTCAAAATACATTCTTAAAAAAGCAGTGAAAGGAGTTATACCTGACGAAATTATACACAGAAAAAAGCAAGGATTTGGAGCTCCTGTATACGATTGGATGATGGATGATTTAGGTGAGATTGCTAAAGAAAAAATAAAATTGTTTAACGACAAAACTGGTTATTTAAATAGCGATTATGTTGAAACTGTTTTTAAAAGTAAAAATGGCCCTCAGATTTGGTATTTACTAAATTTAGCATTGTGGTGGGAATATTACATTTATGAAAAAGCCAATTAAATTGAGCTAATGATGAAAAACGAAGCATTAAAAGAAGAAGTACATAATTTTTGGAACAAACAATCTTGTGGAACTCAATTCTCAGATAAAGAAAAATACTCGAAAGAATTTTTTGAAGAAATTGAATTAGATAGGTACACTAAAGAACCCGAAATTTTATCGTTTGCTGATTTCAAAAGTGGTAAAGACAAAAAAGTTTTAGAAGTAGGAGTTGGTGCAGCAACAGATTTTTTACAATGGGCAAAAAATGGTGCTGAGTTATATGGAATAGATTTAACACCTGAAGCCGTTTCTCATGCTGAACATCGACTTCAATTGTATAATTTAGCAGCAAAAGAAATAAGGGTGAGCGACGCAGAAAATTTGCCATTTCAAGATAATTTCTTCGACATAGTTTACAGTTGGGGTGTAATACATCACTCTCCAGATACGCCAAAAGCTTTATCAGAAATAATTAGGGTGCTAAAACCAAGTGGAAAAGCTAAATTAATGGTGTATAATAGAAAATCTGTTTTAGCTTATGTATTTTGGATAAAACATGCTGGATTAAAATTAAAATGGAATCAATCTGTTGCAGATGTACTGTGGAATAAAATGGAAAGTTTTGGAACAAAAGGATATACAATTGAAGAAGCCCAAGAATTACTCAAAGGGAAAAATGTAAAAGATGTAGAAATAAAAACGGTTATTACTTACTACGATAAACTAAAAAGATTTAATAAATTCATGCAGCTATTTTCTAGTATATTACTTATGCTAATGAACAAAAAGAAAGCTGGTTGGTTTTTAACCATTGAGTTTACGAAACAATAATTGTGGAGAAAAAAATAATTAATCAGAAAATAATAACTCAACTCATTTCGGAGAAAAAAAGAATAAAGTTGAAAAATGCATCAATATTAACAGCCGATGTTAATCATATTGTTGCTAAGGATATTATTGAACTCTACCTCAAATTAAATTTCTGTAAAAAAATAAGTTGGATTGACAATAATGGCGATAAAATTGCCACTGCATCACTTTTATCTAATCTAAAAAATATTCTAACAAACCTCATCTCTCTCTTCATCCTAAAATTGAAAGTTGAGAAACAACTTAACATAGAAATAAAAGAAGGAAATCCAAATCGTATATTATTTAATGAGGATACCAAGATTTTATACATTAGAACCGACCACTGGTTTAATTTAAAAAGTGGCGGGAGTGTAGGACACACTAGTGGCGTAATAAATAGCATGTTAAAAAAAGGTGTGTTACATGGATTAATATCTTCGTCGAATCTTTTTAATGTAAATTGGGAAAAACACTTTTTAATACAAAGTCCCAACTATTCAAAAGTGGGTAATATTCCGAATTTACCAGAACTAACCTACAACCTCGAATTAATTAATCTTCATTTTAAATCAACTAAAGAAATAGCATTTAATGCTATATATCAAAGGTATAGTTTAGGTAATTTTTACGGTATCTACCTTCGTCGTAAATTTAATATTCCATTGATTATTGAATTTAATGGTTCCGAAATTTGGGTTTCAAAAAATTGGAACAATAGAACATTATTCTTCTCCAATTTACTAAGTAAAATTGAATTGTTAAACCTAAAGCTTGCCGACAAAATTATTGTTGTTTCACAAGTTTTAAAAAACACTTTAGAGGAAAAGGGAATTTCAGGAGATAAGATCTTAGTTAATCCAAATGGTGTTGATACAACTGTATATAAACCAAATTGTGGAGGTGAAATTATTAGAGAAAAATATAGTCTTAATGATGATAATGTTGTAGGATTTATTGGAACTTTCGGTAAATGGCATGGGGCAATTGTAATGGCTAATTCAATAAAATTATACTTTGATAACTACCCCAATACTAAAACAAAATTTTTGCTAATAGGCGAAGGAAATGATTTGCCTGAAGTAAAAGATATTATAAAAAATGCAGGTTACGAAGATTCGGTAATTTATGCAGGAAGAATTGACCAATCTGAAGGCCCAAAATATTTAGATGCCTGTGATATTTTATTATCTCCACACATTCCTAATCCTGATGGTTCTGATTTTTTTGGAAGCCCTACCAAGTTGTTTGAATATATGGCTATGGAAAAAGCCATTATTGCTAGTAATCTAAATCAAATTGGTGAAATATTAGAACATGAAAAAACTGCTCTTTTAATTGAACCAAATAACCCAATGGAATTAGCAAAATCAATTTACAAGTTAATTCTTGATAAAGAAAAACAAAAACATCTTGGATTAAATGCACGAATTGAAGTGGTAAGCAATTACTCATGGGACATGCACGTTGAGAAGATACTAAATTTTATTAGCAAGAGATGAACATCACTCAAATAAAACTAATATTAAAACAGCCCCTTCCCCTAATTTTAAAAAAAATTAGGACGTTAGCTATCGAGAAAATCATTCACAAATGGTGGTCAAAGAAATATACTCTTAATGATTATCGAAAACCTAATATAAAGAATAACATATCTTTCCTAATTGGATTAACCAACATTAATCAAATTTCTTGCAATTTAATTGACAAAAACATACAAGATTATTTAATCGAGATGTACTGTAATCATCGATTTGATTTACTTGGTTCTGGATGGGTAAAAAATAGTTATCATTCAAAAGCACCAGGTATAGAAGGAATAAAATTTGAGAATCCTCTTGAAAATTTAAAAATTGATAGTTCAGGAGAATGGTTGGCTGAGATAGTAATAAGTAGTCATCTAGACTACAGCAAATATATTTGGAAAAAAATACAATTAGAAAACGACAAATACCAACCCATCGATTGGCAAAAAGACTACAAATCTGGGTTCAGATTTAATTCAAAAACTTCATATCTTAATCAATTTAAATTAGTTCAAACTGATGGTATTGATTTAAAAATACCTTGGGAACTGGGGCGTTTACAACACTTACCTCAATTGGCTATTTTTTACAAGAACAATCCGAATCAAACTGAAATAATAAAAGAGTTCAAATGTCAATTACTAGATTTTATTATGACCAATCCTATTGGAATGGGCGTAAACTGGAGTTGTACAATGGATGTCGGGATAAGAATAGCAAATATTTGCTTGGCTTATGATTGGTTTAAACAATTAGATTCTAAGAAGATTTTGGATCAAGAGTTTGACCAAGTTGTTCTTAATTTTATATATTCTCATGGAGTTCACATCTTCAATAATTTCGAATATAAAGAAGGATTAACATCAAATCATTATCTCGGAAACATTGCCGGCTTAACTTATCTTTCTTGTTACCTCAACAATTTTAAAGAAGGTGATTTCTGGCTAGCATACTCCATTCAAGAGTTATCTAAAGAACTCCAAAAACAATTTTTTAACGATGGTTCTAACTTTGAAGGTTCAACAGCTTATCACAGACTAAGTGGCGAGATGATAGTGTATTGTTTTGGGATTTTACATAAAGTTTCTGACGAAAGATTAAAAGCCTTATCAAAAATAAATTCTACATCATTTAATATTAAGGCTGATTACAAAAAAACAGATTTTACAACTAAACCGTTTATCTCTGCATCAGTAATAGATGTGATTTATAAAATGAGTGAATTTACGTTATCTTATACCAAGCCTAATGGAAACATTACTCAGGTTGGAGACAATGATAGTGGTAGATTCTTTAGACTAACTCCGTGTGGCGAATTTTTAACTATCGAAGACGCTTTTAACCGATACAGCAACCTTATTAAAACAACTGATTATAATGAACAATATTATTGGGATGAAAACAACATCAATCATGGTAGTTTTCTTTCTGCAATAAATGGTTTTTTCAACATCACCTCACTAAACACCTATTCTAAAATTTATTCAACAGAATATACACTTATTCAATCATGCATTAGTAATAATTATATCGTTAATCCTAGAATAACAAATTATCCCTCTCAAGAAGTAGTGTTTCCTTCTTACACAAAATCTACAGTTAAAGATGTTAATATAAATACCGATAATCTTAAACTAAATTACTTTGCTGATTTCGGTTTCATCTCCATTTCATCCAGCAACTTTTATATCAGTATTAGTTTCGGCTGTAATAAAAAATCGCACCATTCATGGGGGCATTACCACAATGACAAATTAGCTATAGAATTACAACTAAATAATGAAGATATTTTCTCTGACCCAGGAACATACATTTATACCCCTCTTCCAAATGAAAGAAATAAATTTCGTTCAACGTCTTACCACAATACCATAAGTGTGGAAGGAGCAGAACAAAATTATTTTAATACGATAAGAGCTGGTTTATTCTCCTTAAAACAAGATGTTAGGACAACTGTTCTTAAGGTATCAAAAACACATGTAATGGTAATGGCGGAATACAACCAAATCATTCATATTAGAGAAATTCGTCTTTCTGAAAGCAAGATAGAAATTACTGATTACTGTAATAAACCGTTAGAACAAGACTTTAGCTTAAAGCCTTATTCTAACGGTTACGGAAAATTGTTAAAAAACTAATCTTCCTTCATTCCTGGTAGTGGTTTCTTAAGAACAATCATTACAATTAATCCAAACAGCATTAGTAAAATTGCAGCTGACGACGCTAAAGATATTTTACTTCCAACATAATGAGGTTCTGGATAAAACTCAAAAACAATCTCATGATTTCCTGCTGGAACTTTCAACCCTCTTAGTAAGTAATTTACACGTATAAATTCCGTTTCCTTTCCGTCAACATAAGCTTTCCAGTCAACATTTCCTTTATACCATATTTCAGAAAAAACCGCAAAATTCTCTTTAGTTGAACTGGAAGTATAAACCATTTTATCAGGATGAAACGATGACAACGATATTGTTCCTGATGTTGAACTATCCGTTTGGAATGCACCAACATAGTTCTTAAATCTTTCATCAACAACTGCAGTAGTTTTAGGATTAAAATCAGTCAGTTTTGCCATTTCTTCATCAGCATTTTTTGCCCAATCAATTTGATTTACAAACCAAACACTTCCGCAAGCAGCAGGATTCTGTTGAGGTACTTCTTGACCTGGTTTTCCTGTAATAAAATACTTGGTGTTTAACATATTAAACACATTCATGTTTCCTTTACTCAAATGTTGTTCAATCAAATCTTGATAACGAATTAGTTTAGCGGCACTATATCCACCAACAGAATTATGAAAATAAGAAGTCTTATTATCATTAAATGAACTTATGGTAGCATTAAACACACGGTAATTCACTTCCTTGTCGTTTAATATTTGTTGGTCGGCAACAGTAGGTTGTATAGAGCTTTCAAACGATTTAGCTTTAGCAAAATCGTTCTCATTTACATAGCGTTTATCAACCATCCATAAATCACCAATAACAATGAAACCAATAAGCACTTGAGCTAATGTCGCATTTTTAAGTTTATCGGTATTAAACATCCACAAAATTGCAGCTGTTATTAATAAAATAAACAATGTTCTAAAAGAATCTGACTTTAAAATAGAAATTCTATCTTCTATTAAAACATCAATATTAACTCCAGATTTAGATAATTGTGCATCATAGGCACCTTCAAAGGTTATCATAGAAGTTCCAAACATTAACAATAACAATACTAATCCGCCTAATATTGATGAAGTATATATTAATCCCTTTTTAAGTTGTTCTTTATCTACACTTTTTGTAAAAACCAATTGAAGTGAAGTAACTGCACCCATTGCAGTTGTTATCATAGCTAATGATAACCACATTGATGGTGTTCTAAATTTATTGTATAATGGAAAATGATCAAAAAAGAACTCATTTACTATCAAGAAATTTTTTCCCCAACCAAAAACAATTGACATAATGGTTATTGCCAACAACACCCATTTTATATTACTTTTTGAGATAAAAAACATTAATAAAAACAAGAAGATTAATGCCGCACCCATATACGAAGGACCTGTTGTAAAAGGTTGGTCACCATAATACAATGGTACATTTTTAAGAAAATCTTTAATTTGACCTTTTGGAACACCTTTGCTCGCCAAATCTTTATAAGTTTCTGAATCTTCATCTAATGCTTCGCCACCAGCATAAAGCCCTGGAACTAAAAGGTTAAAGGTTTCAACTTTTCCATAACTCCATTGCATCGCATAATCCAAATCCAAACCAGTTGATTGTTTAACTTCATCTTCTTTGGTTAGTTCAGATTTGCCTCCACGAATAGTTTCTGTACTATAATCATAGGTTGTCCATAACAATGTAATATTGGGTAAAACACCCAAAATACCAAATGCTAGTAAGATAAGAGAACGCTTTGCGAATATAGGCAATTGCTTCTCTTTAATTGCTTGAAACAACAATACAACAAACAATGCAGCTATTAAAAACAATGAATAAAATACTATTTGTGGATGATTAGCCATTATTGCTAAGCTCATAAACAAACTTGAAAGTACACCACCCAACAACCATTTTCCTTTGTAGGTGATTAATATCGAAGAAATCATTGGTGGAATAAAGGCTATGGCTAGTATTTTAGTTGAATGACCTGCCTCAATAGACAATAAAAACCATGTAGATAAACCAAAAGCAATGGAGCCTATTAAACTTAACCCTACATTATAACCTAAAATGGATAAACTCACATAGAAGCCCAAAATCAGAGTTAACCACAACCACATGCTTTTAGGAAAAAGGTCTTTGTACTCCAAGAAAAACCTTAACAAATTAGACTTAACAGTATAAGCAACTTGAAATAATGGCATACCAGAGAACAATGTACTACCCCACAAAATGGTTTCTCCTTTTTTCTCATATTCCTGCATCTGTTTTGCTGCAGCTATCGAACTAACTTCATCATGACTTAATATCTTTTTTCCTTGTAATTCAGGATAAAAATAAATAGCAGAAACGCATATTATGACTACAACAGCAAAAACATGTTTAAGTAAATTGTTTTGTAAAATATTCATTTTTATAAGGGATTTTATATCGGCTAAAATTAATTACTTTAAAATAAAAACCACTACAGTTTTTGTATTACATTAGTTTTTTTTTAGTGCTATGAAAAAATGGTATAAAGTTTTAGGTCCAGGTTTACTATATGCAGGTGCTGCAATTGGTGTTTCTCACATAGTTCAATCTACAAGAGCGGGAGCTGATTTTGGTTATGGATTGGTTTGGGCAATTTTCTTAGCTAATATATTAAAATATCCTTTCTTTCAATATGGACCAAGATATGCCGCTGTTACAGGAAAAAGTTTACTTGATGGTTATTTAGCTCTAGGAAAATGGTCTATTTACTTATTTCTTATACTAACCTTTGTAAGTATGTTCATCATTCAATCGGCTGTAACTGTTGTAACTGCTGGTATTGCTTCAGAAATAAGTGGCTTGATTCTAGAACCATGGTTAATATCAGCTATTCTTCTTTCTATTTGTTCAATTATTTTAATGCTTGGCAGATATAAATGGCTCGATAGAAGTATGAAGGTCATTATCTTTTTATTAACTATCTCCACTATAATTGCTCTTATTGCATCCTTTACAGGAAACAACGAGAAATATGAAGAATATATGGTTTCATTTACTTTTTCAGATAAATCACACATCTTGTTTCTTATTGCTCTTATGGGTTGGATGCCAGCACCTTTTGATTTATCAGTATGGCATTCCTTATGGACATTAGAGAAAATTAAAGAAGAACCTAGTACAACGCTGAAAGATACATTACTAGATTTTAATATCGGTTATTGGGGGACACTTGTTTTAGCTTTATTCTTTCTTGCTTTAGGGGCAATTACAATGTATGGATCTGGAATACAACTAGAAGCAAATGGTGGAAAATTTGCCAACCAACTCATTAATATTTACACCACAAATATTGGCTCATGGAGCTATATTATTATAGCTATTGCAGCTTTTACTACCATGTTAAGTACTACTCTTACTTGTTTAGATGCTCAACCTAGAGTAATGGCTTCTACTTTAAAATTACTTAATCCAAAAACAAACGAGAATAAAATGTATTGGATTTGGCTCATCATTTTAGCTTTAGGTGTAATGACAATAACTGCTTTTTTAATGACAAGTATGAAAGCTTTGGTTGATTTTGCTACCATCATTGCATTTGTTACTTCACCAATTATTGCTATTTTAAATTATCTAGTGGTAACAAGTAAAACCTTCCCTAAAGAACATCATCCTAGTTTATTGCTGAAAATATTAAGTTGGTTGGGTATTATTTATTTTATTGGTTTTAGCGTGTATTTTTTATTTGTGAGTTTTAACCTTTAAATATTTTATTTTCCGCACCTTTTTTTGCACTTTTACGTATTAATTCGAGATGGTTAACCACATTGTAAAATATGGACTAATATGCTTACTTTTTATGGTAAGCAAAGTATCTCTTGCACAATGCCCTCAGCTGAACGATTTTTTTGGAAACCCCAGTAACAATCCTTACTGGTACGACTGTAGCGGTGGTAATTTTACATTAAATATTAATTCGGCTGATGTTATTGGTTCATGGACAGTTGATTGGGGTGATGGAAGTCCTGTTAGCAATGGGGCTTCGTTAATTCCTGGAAACAATATCTCTCACCTTTATACCTCTACAGTTGATACGTTTAATGTGGTTTTTACAGAAACTTCATCAGGGTGTATCATTCAAGGTGTTGTAGTTATGGAACAGGCAACAAGTGCTTCCATTCAGATTCCAATTGGGGGTTTAACACAAACATGTGCTCCTGCCCCACTAGAATTTATAAACAGCAGTACGAATACTTCACAAACAACAACCTTTACATGGGATTTTGGCGATGGGAGTCCACTCTTAGTAACCGATTATACTAATGTTGGGCAAACTATATCTCACATGTACCAACAAGGAACAGTGAACTGTGTTACTCAAGTTACATTAACTGCTGAAAATTATTGTAATACTGTTCAAGGAGGAAACAGCACGGCAACATTTAATCCTATTCGTATTTGGGATATTGACGATGCAGCTATTAATGCTTCTGCAATTCTTCTTTGTTATCCCGATACTCAAGTTACTTTCCAAAATAATACTGATAGAAATTGTTTAGCACAGGGTAATATCGCTCAACGTTATGAATGGTGGAATTTCGGAGATTATTGGGGCAATGGTTATGATTCAATTGTTGGATGGGTTCCTTGGCCTCCTGCTCTTCCCTACACAATGGCTTACCCTGGTATTGGAACTTATGATGTAATGTTGGTTGATAGTAGCTTTTGTGGTTTAGATACTGCTTATATTACAGTGCAGATTGTTGCTCCTCCATTTGCCGCCTTAAACTCCTCAAACGATACTATTTGTGAAGGCGAATCTGTTACATTTAATAATCTATCAGGAGGAGGAGCAAATTCCTATTTTTGGAATTTTGGTGATGGTTCAGGCTGGATTGCATCGGCTGGAGGAAGTGTAAATCATACATTCAATAATGCTGGTGATTACACTATTCGAGTTGTTGCCATTATCGCTGGAGGAACTGGAGGATGTAGAGATACAGCCAATATTGATTTACATGTTTTAGCAAGCCCCTCTGCTGATTTCACATTTGATAATAATAATGGCTGTGATAGTATGACAGTAAATTATACTAACACTTCATCGCCTGATGCTATTTCGTGGAATTGGAGTTTTGGCAACGGAAATACGAGCACCTTACAAAACCCTCCTGTTCAATTCTATGGAGCTCCGGGCACATACAATGTTCAACTGACTGTGGAGAATTTAAATGGTTGTTCGAATACTCGAAACAGAACTGTTAGAGTCTACGAATCTCCAATACCAGCATTTACACCTACAAGTGTTTGTGTAAATGCAATTGCTACTTTTTTAGACAATTCAACTTTTGCGGTTGGCGACCCAATTTTATCTTGGAGTTGGGATTTTGGTGATGCAACGTCAAGCACCAACCAAAACCCAAATCACATGTATACTTCTCCTGGATTTTACAACATGATTTTAACAGTAAACACTGCTTTCTGCTCTGGTACAGATACTGTTCAAATTAATGTGGAAAATGTACCTGCAGCAAATTTTGTAGCAGATACCACCAATGGTTGTGCTGATTTAACGGTTAATTTCACCAATACATCTTCGGCTAATGCTGTAAATTTTAATTGGAATTTTGGTGACGGAAGCTCCTCAATTGTTCAGAACCCATCTCATACTTTCACTAATAACTTTGGTTTCGATACCACTTATACAGTTGAACTAATTGCTCAAACTACCTTTGGTTGTTCAGACACCATATCTCAAGCCATTACGGTTTATCCCAATCCAAATGCTGCCTTTACAGACGATGCTGTTTTAGACTGTGCGCCATTAGCGATAAATTTTACGAATACATCAACTGGACATGTATCTCAATCGTGGGATTTTGGTGATGGTTCGGCAATAGATAGTGGCAACAATCCATCGCATATTTATCAAAATCAAACCTTATTTATTAACAACTATACTGTTTTACTAACTGTAATAAGTTCAAATGGGTGCACCGATACGATAACCAAAAATATTACCGTATACCCTGAACCTCAATTTGGGTTTAGTATCAATCCGGACTCCGGTTGTAGTCCATTACTGGTGAATTTTCCTTCTGTAATTGGTGCGGTGGTTTACAACTGGGATTTTGGCGATGGAACTACAGGTTCTGGACCTACTCCAAATCACACTTTTATTAATATTGCAACCAACAACCAAATATACAATGTTACATTAACAGCCACTTCACCTTTTGGTTGTGTTGACACAACTTACGGACAAGTGCTGGTGTTTCCTAATCCTTCTGCACAATTTACAGTGAACGATACGAATGGCTGTCATCCTTTTCCTGTAACATTTACAAATAATTCAACAGGGGGAACCTTTTACCACTGGAATTTAGGTGATGGAACAATTTTTGACACGCTAAGTTCTAATTTCATCCATACTTACAATAACACAAGTGGCATGTTACAAAATGTACAAACAAGTTTAATTGCCGAAACAGATAAAGGTTGTAAAGACACTACTTTACAAAACATTACCATTTATCCAGATATAACTGCAATTATGAGTGCAGATACTTTTGGTTGCAGCCCATTTTCTACAACTTTTACTAGCTTATCATCTGGTGCTGTAAATTATTATTGGGATTTTGACGATGGCTCTCCCATAGCAACAACAGCCAACCCAACTCATCAATTTATCAATACGGGTGTTGTAAATCAACTTTTTAATGTTCGATTAATTATTGAATCTGTTTATGGATGTTTTGATACTACTTATCAGGAAATTTTAGTTTATCCCACAACAACCGCATTATTCAATACCAACGTTGCTGTTGGATGCCAGCCTCTATCAGTAACTTTTAACAATAATTCATTTAACGGATTTTTATATCACTGGGACTTTGGAAATGGAACCACTTCAGATACATTAGCCTCTATATTTGATTATACATACTATAACAATACTGGAGTTGCTCAAAATTATACCATTACCTTAACCTCTGAAACAGTAAATGGATGTATTGACACTACAACTCAAAATATAACTATTTATCCTGAAATTGTAGCTAATTTCATTTCCGACACTGCTGGTTGCAGTCCTTTAAATAATTCATTTGTAAATACTTCCACCGGAGCAAATACGTTTATATGGAATTTCGGTGATGGCTCAGCTTTAGATAATACTCCTAGTCCAAATCATACCTACACCAACTCTACTCCGAATGACATTAACTTTACAGTAAGTTTAATTGCTGAATCATTTTATGGCTGTAGAGATACTTTAGAAAAAATTATCACCATTTATGCTACACCTGTAGCTTCGTTTATTCCCTCCCCATTATCTCAAGCATTTCCGAGTACAGCTGTTGCAATATCAAATACAAGCTCATTTGGAACATGGCAATACCAATGGTATTATGGCGATGGAGATACATCAAGTTTATTATCTCCTCCAAACCACACCTATGGTACTTGGGGAGATTTTGATATTAGTTTAGTAGTTAGTGGCAGTCATTGTTCCGATTCCACCTCAACAACTATTGAAATTATACCTCCTGTTCCAGTAGCTGATTTTACAGGTCCTGCGACAGGTTGTCGTCCTCTAAGAGTTCAGTTTGTAAATAACTCCCTTTATGCAAATCAATACAATTGGAATTTTGGTGATGGTGGTATTTCAACACAGGTAAATCCGAGTTATACTTATTACAACCCTGGCATTTATACGGTAACGCTTACAGCAATTGGAGATGGAGGAACTGACACACAAACTCAAACTCAAATAATCGAGGTCTATCAAATTCCTCAAGCATTTTTTACCGTTACACCAACAACAGTAACAATTCCAAGCCAAGCAGTTTCACTTTTTAACTTATCTGCATTTGCTGCTTCTTACGAATGGAATTTTGGTGATGGCAATACTTCTGTGGAAGAGAATCCTCAACACTATTATACTCAACCAGGATTTTTCGATATTACATTGGTTGCTACATCTATAAACAATTGTAAAGACACCTTTAGATTAATATCTGCTGTGGAAGCGAAAGCTGAAGGAAGTATAAAAATTCCAAATGCATTTACCCCAAACCCTGGTGGTAGTAATGGAGGTATAGTAATTCCAGGAAATCTAGATAACGACGTTTTTCACCCTATACTTTTTGGAGTTGATACTTATGAGTTAAACATTTTTAACAAATGGGGAGAATTACTCTTTATAAGTAAAGACATAAACATAGGTTGGGACGGATATTATAGAGGAAAACTTGTTCAACAAGATGTTTATGTATATAAAATTCAAGTTACATTTGTTGACGGTAGAACAGAAACATTTACAGGCGATATCACACTATTAAGATGATAAAGATGAGAAATTATTTATTTTTAAGTTTCATACTATTGAGCTTAAACATTATCGGTCAAACTACCGATATAAAAAAAACCATAAAGTCAGCCGACGAAAAGTTTGATATACAAGATTATTTAAGTGCCGAGAAATTGTATTTACAAGCATATAATCAAGATACGGCAAATACCACTGTTAATTTCAGATTAGGTGTTTGTTATTTTGAGTTAAAAGATTACAGAAAAGCAGAAGATTTTTTCTTAAAAACAACAAGTAGTGTGAGTTTAGAATTATTCCGTTATAAAGCTGCTATTGCTCATGCTGACCAAAAATTTAAGAAAGCTATAAATTTTTATAACGGTTATAAAATCATCAACGGTAAAAAAGATTTGACAAACGAAGAGGTAACACAATTAATCAACAAATCAATATATGCCGAAGAGGCTCAAAAGAAACCTAGAAATGTTTCTATTCAGAATGTTGGTGCTTCAATAAACAGTAAATATGACGATTACGTACCTCTAATCTCGGCCGATGAGAGTATGCTTTTTTTTACTTCCAGACGACCAGAAAGTACAGGTAAAAAATTAGATCCAACTGGTAGATTTTATGAAGATATCTATTATTCCAAAAAATCGGGAAGTAGTTGGGAAAAACCTATTCAAATGAAACAAGGTATAAATACCGAAACCAATGATGCTTGTGCTGGTTTATCTCCTGATGGACAACTTTTGTTTATTTTTAGAACCAGTCCTGACTTAATTTCTGGTGATTTATATGAATGTAGAATGGGTTTAACCGAATGGGAAAATCCTGTCAAACTTCATCCGAACATTAACTCCGAATTTATTGAAACTAGTGCATCGATTACTGCAAATGATAGAGTAATTTATTTTTCGAGCAACAGAGATGGAGGATTTGGCGGCAAAGATATTTATAAAGTAGAACGTCTACCGAACGGGAATTGGGGTAAAGCTCAAAACTTAGGTCCTACAATAAATACTGCTTTTGATGAAGACGCCCCATTCATTCATTCGGATGGAAAAACACTTTATTTTAGCTCAACAGGACACCAAAACATGGGCGGCTATGATATTTTTAAAACAAAAATTGGGGACGATGGAAACTGGATTAATCCTGAAAATGTAGGATTCCCTATCAATACTGTTCACGATGATATTTTCTTTGTAATAGCTGCCGATGGGAAAACAGGCTATTACTCTTCTTCTCAGCAAGGAGGTTATGGAGGACAAGACATCTATAAAGTAGTATTAAAAGATGAATTTGAACAACTAAACGTAATTAAAGGAGAAGTCTATAATGCTACCGATTCCAAACCAATTGAAGCAAAAATTACTTTAATTGAAAATGAAACTGCAAAAGTTCAGGGAATATATAAATCAAAAGCAAGCACTGGTAAATTTATTATGTTAGTTGAACAAGAAAAAACCTACAACTGTGTTGTTCAAGCAGATGGATATCATTCAAAAACTGAAGAATTGGTTTTTGATATCAAGAACAATAAACCAGTCATCTTTAAACTACAAAAACAAAATTGATTAGGTTTCTACTAATATCAATTCTAGTGTCGTGTTTTTCATTTATTGCAAAAGCACAAGACATGCAGTTTACACAATTTAATGCAGCACCACTTTATCTTAATCCCGGATTTACAGGGTCTACAATTGAACACCGATTTATTGCAAATTATAGAAATCAATGGGCTGCAATATCTGGACATTATAACAACATGCTTTTTTCTTACGACTATAATTTAGCCGAATTTAATAGTGGTATTGGGTTAATTGTTGGTCAAGAACGTGCTGGAGTTTCACCTCTCACAACTACTCAAATTGGGGCCTTATATGCCTACCGATTTCAGTTAAAAGAAAAAATTTGGATACAACCTGGTTTAAAGTTTAATCTTATCAGAACAAGTTTAGATTATTCTGATTTAGTTTTTAATGATCAACTGTATACTGATGGAACTACTACAGAGTCGTTTAATTTAGAGAATACCTCTTATTTAGATTTAGGTTCAGGTGTTCTAGTTTATAACGATAAATTTTGGGCAGGATTAGCTTTCAATCACATTAATCAACCCAATCAATCATTAACCAACAACGAAAGTCCGCTTTACATGAAATTCTCAGCACATGGAGGATATAAGCATACTTTAGTTGATGGAGAAAAAAGAAATGCGGCAAAATATTTTAATCTGGCATTTCATTACAAAGCACAACACAAATTCGACCAATTAGATTTTGGAGCATATTACACTCAAGAACCTTTTGTTTTTGGTGTTTGGTATCGAGGAATTCCTTTACTAAAATCTTACGAAGGAGTTTTAAATAACGATGCAGTTGCTATAATTCTAGGTTATACCTTTGTAGATATGAACATGAGTGTTGGTTATAGTTATGATGCAACTATATCCAAACTTGCTGCAAATTCGGCTGGCTCGCATGAAATTTCTTTAATTTATGAAATCGCCACCAAAAAGAAAAAGAGAAGAAAAACTAAATTTTTTGCACCTTGTGCTAAGTTCTAACTAAACAATGAAAAAGGTTTTAATCATAACTTATTATTGGCCACCCATGGGTGGAGGTGGAGTTCAACGATGGTTGAAGATGACAAAATACTTCAGAGAATTTGGTTGGGAACCTGTAATTTTTACCACAGAAAACGGAGAAGCATCTGTTGTTGACGAAAGTATGTTATCCGAAATTCCAAAAGGAATAGAAACATTAAGAGTGCCTATTTGGGAACCATTTAGTTTGTATAAAAAACTTCTTGGAAAAAATAAAGACGAACGAATTGCTCCAAGTTTAGGGCAAGAAAAAAAAGGAAATTCTACACTACACAACTTATCAATTTGGGTTAGAGGAAATTTCTTTATCCCTGATGCTCGGATGTTTTGGATAAAACCATCAAGTAAGTTTTTAAAAAAATACCTTGAAGAAAATAAAATAGATGCTATCATTTCTACAGGGCCTCCCCACTCCACTCATTTAATAGCTTATAATGCTACTAGAAAAAATAACATTCCTTGGGTAGCCGATTTTAGAGACCCGTGGACTAACATCGATTTCTATCACAAATTAATGCTAACCAGGTGGGCAGATAAAAGGCACAAAAAATTAGAGCAAAAAGTATTAAGAAATGCCGACGCTGTGGTAACTGTTAGTTGGAGTTGGGCGAAAGATTTTGAAAAATTAATAGCTAAAAAAATTGAGGTAATTACCAATGGTTTTGATCCTGATGATTTCAATCAGACAGAACAAGTAATTCTAGATAAAAAATTTACTATAACACATGCTGGCTCATTAAACGAAGACCGTAATCCAACCATACTTTGGAAAGTTCTAAGTGATTTGGTAAAAGAGCTAGATGGTTTTAAGAATGATTTAGAACTAAAATTTATCGGACAGGTAGATATTTCAGCAAGTAATGAAATTAAGCAGTATGGTTTAGAAAACTATTTTACACGAATTAACCATCTTCCACATCATTTAGTTATTAAGGAAATCATAAAATCACAGACGTTATTACTTCCTTTAAATGACGTGCCTAATATTGATGGTGTTATTCCTGGTAAATTATACGAATACATTGGTGCAAAGCGACCAATCATTTGTATTGGAAAACCAACTGGTGATTCAGCCAAAATAATTCAAGAAACCAAAGCTGGTTCAGTAACCGATTTTAATGATTATCAATCTTTAAAAGATAACATTGTTGATTATTACAATAGCTATAAAAAACAAAACCTCCACATTAGCAGTGAAGGTTTTGAAAAATATAGTAGAAAAATTTTAGCAGGTTCTTTTGCTAAAAAGTTAGATGAATTGATTACTCAACAACAATAACCAAATACTTAGACGAAGCCCAGAATTTCTCAGGATTTGTAATAACCAATTTGTCAACCGATTCTTTATCTCCTTCAATTTTATATGAATCCGTAGCATGAGTAGTGACCAATTTGGCTTTTTTACTTTTTAAATCAATATTCTTAACTATTGTGATATCAACTTTGGTAAAATAATCTTTATTAAAATCAGCAGCTAATTTTTGCGATTTTCCAATACCAATAAATCCACCCTCTTTGGTTAATACACCTTGAGCAATTAATTCTTTAGCTGTACCAAAACAATAATAAGCAGTATTTAGTTTGTCAGTTTGTGTACCTATTTCTTCTAATCTGTTGTTATACTCTTCAAACAATACTTTCAATTGCTCATTTGCATTTGCCAATTGAGTTTGTAAACTAACTATCTCAGCATCTTTTTCTTGAAGTTGAGCAGCCATGTTTTCAATCATTTTCTCCAACTCAGCAATCTTTAAATTCGATTTTTTCAATTTAGAATTTAAAGCTGCCATTTTTTGTTTATTTTCTTCCAACAAGCTGTTAATCATACCAATATCATTTACAATCATGTCTTTGATATTTGTATTCATTTCACCATTACCCATGTTAAAGTTTGAAGTAACAATTTTTTGTTTCTCCTTTATAACAGCAAGGTTATCGTGTATCTCGTTTAATGATTGAATATAGGTTTCAATCTGATTATCCTTTTCAGATAATCCATTTTGTAATTCGGTATTTTCGTTAGCTAAATCAGCAGCTCTATTTTCTAATTCCTCATCTTTACAAGAGAATAAAAGAACAAAAGTTGATACAAAAAGTGCGGTTTTTAAAAGGTTAAATTTCATAGTAGGTTTAGATTTATTAATGAAATACTAAGTTACCAAAGATAATCATACTATTTTTACAAACTCATAACTAAAGTAATTGACAAATGGAAAAACTTATTGAAATCTATAATCAGGTAAATCATTTTGGTAGAGAAAATAACATGATTTTAACTGTTGTTAAACCAGGAGAAATTATTTATGAAATGGAAATTAAAGACAAGCATTTGGCAACTGTAACTACTGCTCATGGAGGTGTTATCGCTGCCATGATGGATGGTGTACTTGGAGTAGCTGCTCTTAGCTTGGTTGCACAAGACCGAAAATTAGTTTCTACTGTTGAATATAAAATAAACTATTTTAAACCTGCCTTGTTAGGAGATGTGCTTAAAGGTCACGGGAAAGTAGATTTTTCAGGCAAAAGAATTATTTCTTGCTCTGGAGAAATTTACAATCAGAAAGGTGATTTAGTAGCAAAAGCAATGGGAACATTCAATGCCTACCCTTTTGAGAAAAGTGATATGGTTGCTTTAAAAAATCTATAAACAACCTTCACAACATAAAGATTTGATAACAAACTAATAACATTCTATTTCCGTTTACGATAGCCTTCAAAACTAATTTTGAAGAAAAACAATGGAAAAATTTGAATTAAAAGAATCGATAAAAGTTCCTCGAATCTTAATTGATTACAAAAAAGGCGAGATTAAACTTACTGGACGTTCTACTCTTAGTAACCCTCAAGAATTCTACCCAAGAATAATTGAACTTTTTAAATTATATATAGAGAATCCTCAACCAGAAACAAACTTACTTATCGACCTAGAATACTACAACCAAGAATCCTCAAACTATTTATTTGAAATAATTGCTTTAATAAACTCTTTAACCACAGAAAACAAGAGCAACGTTCGAATGTTCTGGCATTTCGACCCCGATGATTATGGAATTATTGGAGATATAAACAAACTGAAAGCAGAATTAAATTGCAACATCATTGCTATTGCTTATGAGTTAGCATAAACTCAATATTATTTTACTACATATATTGGATGGAGTAAATATTGTTCTCCAAAATTAGATACTACCCAGTTCTTTAATTCCTCAACATCTTCTTCCATTAGATTTTGGTAAGCCTTAGCCAATTCCTTTCTAAATAATTTAACATCAAAACTTACTTTTTTTAACAAGTCTTTGGTGTATTCCAACATTTTTTTAGACATAGCACAGATTTTTAAAAGATTAAATTTAAAGAATTATTTTATACTTTAACTCTTTTACCGAGCAATTATTATTGAGTAACTTTACATTTAACAACAATTAACACTTTTACTTATGATACGCTTATTTTGTTTCATCTTCTCAGTAATATTTTTTCAATCTGTTATTGCCTCCACCGTCGATTATGAGGTAAGTATGCCAAAACCTCACACACATTATTTTGAAGTATCAATGAATATAACTGATTTAAAGAAAGATTATATTGATATACAAATGCCAACTTGGGCTCCTGGTTCCTATTTAATTAGAGAGTTCTCTAAAAATGTAGAGAATTTAAAAGCTAAAGCTGGAAATAAAACTTTGGAAACCAAACAGCTAAATAAAAATACTTGGCGAATTTTTTCTAATAATGCTACAAATGTTAATGTGAGTTATTTGGTTTACGCTTTTGATTTAAGTGTAAGGACAAGTTTTATTGATGCGTCACATGGCTATTTTAATGGAACCAGCTTATTTATGTTTGTTGATGAACTAAAAAACCAACCAACCTCTCTAAAAATTAATCCTTACAAAGACTGGAAAAAAATAAGTACTTCGTTAAAAAAAATAAGTCAGAAAGAGTTTAAATACGAAGCACCAAACTATGATGTGTTGGTTGATTCACCTGTAGAAATTGGTAATCATGAAACGTTTAGTTTTGAAGCTGCGGGTGTTCTTCATCATGTTGCCATGTATGGCGAAGGAAACTATGATGTGGCTAAGTTAAAAACCGATATGGCTCAAGTAATTGAAACTGCAACAGCAGTTTTTGGAGAAAACCCAAATAAGGAATACACCTTTATTATTCACAACCTAACAACCGGAAGTGGTGGTTTAGAACATTTAGAGTCTACCACTTTACAAGTTAATCGTTGGACTTATATGGGCGAAGATTATAAAGGCTTTTTAAGCCTTGTTGCTCATGAATATTTTCATTTGTGGAACGTAAAACGAATAAGACCAGATGCATTAGGTCCTTTTGATTACAACAACGAAAACTACACCGATTTACTTTGGGTAATGGAAGGTTTTACTAGTTATTATGATGAATTGTTGTTATACCGAGCAGGAATTTACACTGAGGATGAGATTATCAGAAAACTATCTGGTTCTATAAATAGCATTGAAAACCAACCTGGAAATAAGGTAATGTCGGCAGCAGAATCGAGTTTTAATGCATGGGTTAAAGGTTACCGACCAAACGAAAACAGCTACAATACAAGTATTTCATATTATACAAAAGGAGCTGTTATAGCAAACATGCTTGATTTAATGATTATTAATGCTACAAAAGGAGCTCAATCGTTAGATGATGTGATGAGATTTCTCTATCAAGAATATTACAAAAAACAAAATAGAGGTTTTAATAGTAAGGAAATGCAACAAGCAATCGAAAAAATTTCTGGATTAGACTTAACCGATTTTTTTAAGAAATATGTAAATGGCACTGAAACCTTTGACTACAAAACTATTTTCAACTATGCAGGTTTTGATGCTGTAAGTTATGATAACAGCAAACCTAGCTTAGGTTTGTCGCTAAGAGGTAATGTTATAAAAAGCATTACCCGAAACAGCTCTGCTTACGATGGTGGACTTAGCGTAAATGATGAAATAATTGCTATCAATGGCTTTAGATTTAACGGCGATGTTTCAGAATTAATTAACAACATGAAAATTAACGACACCATTACTGTTTTGGTTAGTAGAGACGATATTATTCAAACCATTTCTTTTCCATTAAAAGAAAACAAATCAACCATTTATTCCATTATCAGAAATAGTTCAGAACAAAATGAAGTAAGTAAAAAATGGCTTAAAAAATGATAGTTTCTTTAATTGTAGCTGTTGCAGAAAACAATGCCATTGGTTATAACAATGATTTAATCTGGCATTTACCTAATGATATGAGGTATTTTAAAGAAACTACTTCTCACCATCACATCATTACAGGTCGGAAAAATTATATTTCAATTCCTAGTAAATTTCGTCCATTGGTAAACAGAACCAATATTGTGTTGACTCATGATTTAAACTTTAATGAGGAAGGATGTGTTGTTAAACATTCTTTACAAGATGCTTTAGATTTTGCAAATGAGCATGGCGAAAAAGAAGTTTTTATTATTGGCGGAGGTCAAATTTATAAGGAAGCTTTGGAAAAAAACATGATTGATAAAATGTATATTACTCATGTTCATGAGCATTTTACAGCCGACACATTTTTTCCATCAATAGATCTTACTAAATGGAAACAACATAAAAAGGAACTTCATTTTGCTGATGAAAAGCACAAACACGCTTATACATTTGCTGTATATCAAAAAATAAACTAATTTAGATTTCGATTAACAAGCTATCATTAGATATGAACAGAAAACACATACTCCTTTTAGTACTTATTATCAGTATGTTCTCTTGTAAAGAATCTGACCGAGATGAAGACAAATCAACCTATACAAGTGCTGATGTAGCTTTTGCAACAAATGTTGTTTACGACATATTTAAAACAACATATCAAGCTGCATATTATTCACAAGGAATTGTAACCTCAGCTGATATTGATTCTAACTCGGTTTTTGGCTGTGATACCATTACAACAGATACCTTAAGTTCTCCAAAATGGTTACAAATAAAATTTAATACCGACTGCACCACCAATAGCATTGTTAGAAACGGAAAACTTTACGCTACCTTTAATGGACATTTTAATACTGCCGGTACAACAGCTAATATGGCTATTTATGATTTCACATACAATGGCTATACAGTTTACGATGGTTCTATGTCTTGTAAATATGAGGGATTAACCGATTCTTTCCCCACTTATTCAATAACCTTTAACGAGTTAAAGATTATAAATAGTTTTAGTCAAAAAATTGTTTATTCTGGTTCTCACAAACTTCAAATTATTCAAGGACAAACTACTCAATCCATTACAGATGACGTTTATTCTATAAGTGGTTCAAACAGTGGAAGAGTATTTAAAGGAAATGGATTTTCATCGCAAATAATTACCAACTTAGGTCTAGCAGGTAATTGTAATTGGATTGGAAGTGGAGTTGTTACAGTAAAACCAGAAAACAATCCTACAAGAACATTAGATTTTGGTTCGGGTTGCGATAGCAAAATAAACGTAAAAGTTTACGACATCAATCACGAATTAGAACTACCTTAAAAAATGCTTACTCTCAACCCAAGTGAAATAGGGACTCAAAAAACTCATCAATATTTATTAGGTGCAGTTGGTCCAAGACCCATTGCTTTTGCTAGCACCATTGATAAAGAAGGAAACAGAAATTTAAGTCCGTTTAGTTTCTTTAATGTTTTTAGTGCAAACCCTCCTATCCTAATTTTTTCACCTGCTCGTAGCGGTAGAACAGGAGAAACAAAAAACACTTTTGATAATGTAAAAGAGGTTCCAGAGGTAGTTATCAATATAGTGAATTACAGCATTGTACAACAAATGTCTTTATCCAGTTCACCTTACGCAAAAGGCGTTGACGAATTTTTAAAATCGGGTTTAACACCCATTCCATCTGAAACCATTAAGCCTTTTAGAGTAAAAGAATCTCCCGTCCAATTTGAATGTAAAGTAAACCAAGTAATTGAATTAGGTCAGAACGGAGGTGCAGGAAATCTTATTATTTGTGAAGTTTTAAGGATTCACATCCAAGATGATATATTAGATACAAATGGTTTAATCGACCAACATAAAATAGATTTAGTTAGCAGAATGGGTGGTAATTGGTATTGCAGAGCCAACTCAGCATCTATGTTCGAAGTTGAGAAACCGCTAACCACTATTGGAATTGGTGTTGATCAAATACCAGATTACATAAAAAACAACCCCATTTTATCAGGAAATGATCTGGGACTTTTAGCTAGCGTTGAAGCATTACCTAGCGTTGAAGAAGTAAACAACTACCCAAAAAGCAACAAAGACAGTATTGTTGAAGCAAAAGAATTGATTGAAAAAGGTGAAATTCAAAATGCTTGGAAAGTATTACTTGCTAGATAAATAATGAGTTTTACTGATAAATACACAAAAGCATTTAAATACCTCCTACCTACTCCCTTTACCATTGCTGTAGTCTTATCTTTTGTTACTTTTCTTATTGCATTATTTTTTACCAAAACACCCAATAAATCTGTAGTTTCTTATTCATTTGATTTGTTAAACTATTGGGAAGAAGGTGTTTGGAATTCTTCCTCTTTAGTTTTTGCCATACAAATGATGTTGATGTTGGTATTAGGTCATGCTTTAGCCCTTACAAAACCTATTAACTCGTTAATCAATTTACTTGTTAAACATTGTAATAATACAGCCAAAGCTGCCGCAATAGTAACATTACTTACCGTTTTAGTAAGTCTTTTTAATTGGGGACTAGGATTAATTTTTGGTGCCATTTTTGCACGTAAAGTAGCCGAATATGCTCAATCCAATCAACTTAAAATAAACTATCCGTTAATTGGAGCAGCTGGATATTCAGGACTAATGGTGTGGCACGGAGGATTATCGGGCTCCTCATTAAGTAAAGTTGCTGAGCCAAATCATTTAAAAGAAATGATGTCAGGACTTCTTTCCACTGAGAAATTGGCTTTGTTACCAGAAAAAATAACGTATTGGGATACCGTTGGTTGTAATATGAATTTAACGATAATCTTCTTGGTGATTACCATCTTACCTTTAACCATGTATATGGTTGGAAAAAAGGTGAACAATCAACCAATTAATTTACCTAGAAATAAAATTGAAAACTCAACTCATGGGTTGTTGACTGGTGCTGAGAAATTAGACTATTCAACTTATTTTTCTTCAATTTTCGGTTTAATTATTCTAAGTTATTTAATCGCTAAAATAGTTATCGATTATCATTTCAACGTATTAGATTTCTTTACCCCTAACAACATCAATCTTTTGCTCTTTTCTTTAGCGATACTTTTTCACACCAATTTCATTAGTTTCCTTTCTGCTATTGATGAAGCAATTGTTGGAGCTTCTGGAATATTAATACAATTTCCATTGTATTTTGGGATTATGGGCATAATGAAAGGTTCTGGTTTAGTAACAGATATTTCTAATTTCTTTATCGCTATTTCGACTGAACTTACTTTTCCTCTTTATACCTTTTATAGTGCGAGTTTGGTTAATATTTTTGTTCCTAGCGGTGGCGGACAATGGGCTGTTCAGGGACCAATAGTAATTAAATCGGCCTTAGAGTTAGGAATATCTTTACCTAAAAGTATCTTAGCATTAGCCTATGGAGACCAATTAACCAATATGCTTCAACCGTTTTGGGCTTTACCTCTATTAGGAATTACAGGTTTAAAAGCAAAACAAATTCTGCCTTACACATTAATTTTAATGATGGTTGGAGGAATTATTTATTCTTCTTGCTTATTCTTCTTCTAAACCGAAGGCAAATCATCTACCGACCTAGAGTCTAAAGCATCTCTAAGTCCATTTCCAACAAGAACAAAAGCAAGTACCATTAAAGTAATTGCAACACCTGGTAATACTGCCAAATAAGCGTCGCCAGTAATAATATATCCTTTATGCTCAGAAATCATTTTACCCCAAGTAGCTTGTGGTGGCTGGGCTCCTATACCAAGATAACTTAAACCAGCCTCAATCAAAATAGCTCCAGCAAAGTTTATTGCTGAAATTACAATTACAGGACCTAGAACATTTGGTATAATATGACGAAGAATAATCCTTTTATCGTTAAATCCTAAAGCTTTTCCTGCCTCAACAAATTCTTTTTCTCTTAAGCTTAAAACCTGACCTCTAACAACCCTTGCAACTTCAACCCACATCGTTAATCCAACAGCAACAAAAACCTGCCAGAAATCCTTTCCTAATGCCAAGGTAATAGCAATAACTAATAAAAGCGTAGGAATAGACCAAACTACATTAATTATCCAAATAATTACATCATCAACCCAACCTCTGTAATAACCCGCTATTGCTCCAAGGGTAATACCAATAATTAAAGAAATAAATACTGAAATAAAACCTACTGAAAGTGATATCCATGTGCCTGCCATTAATCTACTAAGCAAATCTCTACCATATTTATCCGTGCCTAAAAGGTATTTTTCAGTAACAATATTACTTTCAACAACTTCTTTCTTTAATTCTTCAATAGACACCACTTTTTTACCTTCATTTAAGGTATAAAACTCTAAACCATCTACTGTTTCATTAACTTGATTATGGTCTAATTGATAAACCACATCTGCAAGGTTGAAACGTAGTATTTGACCATTATTAACCTCTGTTCCTGTATATTTTTCTACCACAATATTACTTCCTTCAAAACTGTAATCGTAAATAGGAACATATTTATAATTGCTTTCTAAACCTGTAGAGAATAAAGACCAAAAACTTCTTGATTTATCTTCCTCATTCTTTCTAATTTTTAATAAATCAATACTAAAACCTGGCTTACGAGTAGTAATTTCTAAAATTTGATTATTAGCCTTTGGAGATGAATCTGGTCGGATTACTGGGCCTAAAAGAGCTATTACAGTTGAAACAGCTATAATAAACATACCAAACAATGCTAGCTTATTTTTCTTCAGCCTTTGCCAAGCATGATAAGAAAGTGATTTTGAATATATTTCTTTATTTTCTTTAGCCATTATAAACCCTTCCTTTCCAATTGAATTTCATAAAAAACGACATAAATCCTACAAAAAAAATGTAAAATGGATAAACCAATTGTACAAGTAGAAAATAAATCATTTTTCTTCTTTTATCAAAGAAAGAAGAAACCAAAAATAATAATATAAAATCAATAAGCCATTTAGTTAGTAGTAAGATTATATAAACACCCCTATTTTCATCGATTAAGACCAAATGAAAGTAGATGAAGATGGTTAATAAATTTATTGACAATACCAAAAAACTAAAAAACATTAACCAATTGTCTCTGTAATACTTACTTTTTGATGCCCAACGAATTCGTTGATTGAAAAATCCTAATAAAGTTTCTTCTGGATTGGTTTCCACAATAAATTTCTGATGCAAAAAACCTACAATATTTTTACTCTTTAATTTCAATTGTTCTAATAAAAAAACATCGTCACCAGAAGGGTTTTTTTGATTTATTTTAGAAAAACTATTTAGAAAATCTTGTTTAAGAAACGATAAGTTTGCCCCGTTATTTATGATCGGTTTTTGATAGTTAAGCAATCCGAAAGTTAATCCCTGCATTGCAAACAAATCAAGCTGTTGAAATGCATTTAAAAAACCTTTTTGTTCTTTAAACTTTATAGGACCTAAAAGCATTGATGCTTTTGACTCGAGTTGTGATGAAATAATATTCAACCAATTTAATGGAAGTAAACAATCGGCATCGGTTGTTGCAATAATTGTGTACTTAGCACTTTCTACACCCAACTTTATTGCTTCTTTTTTAGCATACTTATCAATCAATTTTAGCAATCGAATATTGCTATTTTTTTTACAAAAGAGCTCAACTATTTCAACCGTTTTGTCAGAAGAATGGTCATCAACAACAATAATTTCAAAAT
This sequence comes from uncultured Vicingus sp., assembly GCA_964398455.1. GTDB lineage: Bacteria > Bacteroidota > Bacteroidia > Flavobacteriales_E > Vicingaceae > Vicingus. The sequence continues at coordinate 78,076 of CAYNMR010000005.1, forward strand.
CATTTATAGCATAATCTTGTAGTAATAAAGAATTGATACATTTCTCAATGTTTTCTTCTTCATTTCGAACAGCTATAACAACCGATAGTTTAGATTCACAACCAATTAGTTTGTTATGTTTTAATTGCTTATGAAAACCCCATGAAACAACTAAGAATGCAATAGCATAAATTACAATAAAACAACCAGATATGTATAAAACCCAAACCAATTCTTAATTCTTAATTCTTAATTCCTTTAAACCAAACAATCCTACAATTGCTGGAATACCAATATTAAAAACCCACAATAAAACCGACGCACTAATAATACTCAAATTGTTATCTGATAAAGAACCAAAAACCAAAACTGCTACAGAACTTCTTACACCTAACTCAGAAATTAAAAACGTTGGAATAGCAGATGCTATTAAAAAACAAACAGGTATTAACCAAAATGAACTAATTGTTGTGAAATGGATGTTAAACGCTTCTAATAGCAACCAATATTGAACAAAAAACACTACATATCTTAAAAAACTATAAACCAAAGCCAAAATAAACTGATTGGGGTGATTTAATAAAACTGGTTCTATCTTAAAAAACCTAAATACCATTAGTTTGATTTTATCAAAATAGAAAAACACAACAATTAGCAACATCAACAATACCCCCAACACCATTAAATTGTTTAAAGAAATAGTTATATCGATAAGGCTAAGGGTAAAATAAATACCTATACCACCCATAAACCAAGTTAACAACAGTTGGGCATAAGAACCTATAAAGGTGAAATAAATCAGGTGTTTCAAATTCTCTTTATCATTTAGCAGATAAGCTCTTGCGGGTATTTCCCCAACCCTATTTGGAGTAATTAAGCTAATCGAAATGCCTGTTAATACCAATTTAAATGCGTGCGCAAACGAAATATGTTTAACATTAGTTATAAGAAATTGCCATTTATACGTTTCTACACCCCAATTAACTATACCTAAAACCAATACAACAATCAACAAATACCCATTTATGTTGGTTGCATTCCATTCATTTAATTGAAGAGGAAAATTGGTTAATAGCTTATTCGCAATAAACAAAACTGCAGCTATGCCTATGATAATTCGAAGAATTAAATTAAAATAATTGTATCTTGCAGTGTTATTCAATTGGCACTTTTTATTGTGGTTAAAGATAAAATAATATTAGGAATTGACCCTGGTACAACCATCATGGGCTACGGAATTATACACCTAAAAAATAATAAAACTGAATTACTTGCCATGGGTTCAATTGAGCTTAATAAATTGGAAACTCATTTTTTAAAACTACAAAAAATATTTGAACGAACAAGTTACCTCATCAACGAATATAAACCAGATGAGGTAGCTATTGAAGCTCCTTTTTTAGGAAAAAACGCTCAATCCATGCTTAAACTAGGAAGAGCCCAAGGAATTTCAATTGCTGCTGCGTTATCACAAAATATTCCAGTATTTGAATACTCTCCAAGAAAGATAAAACAATCCATTACAGGTAGCGGAACTGCATCTAAAGAGCAAGTTGCTGCCATGTTGGTTTCTTTGCTTAAAATTAAGAACTTACCGAAACATTTGGATGCTACCGACGGATTAGCTGTTGCTATGTGTCATTCCTTTCAAAACAACACCTCTACTGGTGAAAAAAATTATACAGGTTGGAAAGCCTTTTTAGCTCAAAATCCAAAGAGAAGTAAGTCTTAGAAAGATTGAATTTTCATTGCAATTTCTTTCATCTCTTCAGTAGAGAGTTTCAATTTTGGTCGTGTAAAATTAATATCCTCAACAGTCTGCAAAGGCAACAAGTGTACATGAGCATGAGGAACTTCTAGTCCAATAACCGCAATACCAATTCGTTTACAAGGTATGGCTTGTTCAACTTGATGAGCTATTTTATTTGCAAAAGTCCACAATCCATTATACAAATGGGGTTCTAAATCAAAAATATAATCCACCTGTTTTTTAGGTACCACCAACACATGTCCTTTTGCCAGCGGAAAAACATCTAAAAATGCTATAAAATCGTCAGTTTCATCAATGATATAAGCAGGAATTTCTCGTTTAATTATTTTCGAAAAAATAGATTCCATAACCTATCTTGATATTTCTATTACTTCAAAATTAACTTTACCCGTAGGAACAGTTACTTCAACCACATCGCCAACCGATTTACCAAGTAATGCATTTCCTATTGGAGAGTCAACCGAAATCTTTTTTTCTTTTAAGTTTGCTTCTTTTTCAGAAACCAAAGTATATTCCATTTCCATTTTATTGGCAATGTTTTTTATCTTCACTTTTGAAAGAATCAAAGCTTTAGATGTGTCTAATTGAGATTCGTCAATAATTCTGGCGTTAGCAACAATAGTTTCCAACTTTGAGATTTTTAACTCTAATAATCCTTGAGCTTCTTTTGCAGCGTCGTATTCTGCATTCTCCGATAAATCTCCTTTATCTCTAGCTTCAGCTATTTGAGCAGAAATTTTAGCACGTTCAATGCCTTTTAGTTGATCTAACTCTTCGGTAAGTTTTTTAAATCCTTCCTCTGTATAATAATTAATTTGTGACATAACTAAGTGTGTTTTTAAAAGCGAAAAAGAGAACACTAAAATAGTGTTCTCTTTAAAATATTTATACGTGAATATCTTGAATTATAAATCTATACGAACACCAATACTATGAGTTCCAGAGAAACGCTCAGTCATTTCGTAAGCATAGTGTAATCCAAATGTGCTACCACTTTTTCCAAGAGGAGCAACTAAAGAACCACCAAATGCTGGACCAGTATAAGCAGTTGTTCTTAAAGCTGAATCGAACCAAGTAGTACTTTCTAATACATAACCAGCTCTTAACATAAACATGTTTCTGAATCCATACTCTAAACCAACTCTGTATTGGTCTTTAGTAAATGAATTTGCTGTAAAATTACCTGCAAGGGTTATTCTATGGTTAGCTTTTATTTGGTTTGATGAAGAATCTTTAACTGGTGCAACAAAAAAGTCGTAAGTAGCACCAATGTTTAATGAAGATGGTAACTGATAAGTTGATGATTTACGTTGTTGAGTTGAAGTAACTCCTGTGTTTACATCAACATTAGTAAACGATAAGCCTTCACCAGCAGCTTGCATAGATGGACCAACATTGTTTAAAGAGATACCAAATTTAACACGATCATTTTCTCCAGTAACGTACTTAACACCAGCATTAAAGGCAACACCTCTGCTATCAACGTTAGAGATAGACTCGCTAATAATCCTTACCACAACACCTCCAGAAATACTATTCGAAAAAGATTTAGCGTAACCTATGTCGAAGTTTAAATAGCTTGGAGAAAATGTTCCAATACCACCTTCTGGTAGATTTACTGTAGTAATATCAATATCACCAAAACTCATTGACATAAAAGATACACCAAGAACTCCTGTTTCACCCAATTTTTGAGTTAAACCAAAAGAATTTACTTTGGTATCACTACCTACCAACCAGTTTTTGTGAGCAAACATCACCTCAGTTTTTCGTGTAAAGGCTAAACCAGCTACGTTCATGTTCATTGCTTCTAAACCTATAGCAGAGGCAGTATTAGCACCACCAAAACCAACACTTCTAACCCAAGGATTAATTAATAACTGGGAAGCACCAGCTTCACCTGCTCTATCTTCATTACCAGCAAAAACGCTTGTGGTGGCTGTTAAACCTGCTAAAAATAGTGTTATTACAATTCTCATATTTTTCATAATCATACTTTTTATATTCTATTAGCACAATACTATCGAGCTATCTATCAAAAATCAAACTAATTATTACAATCCATTTAAGTCGGTTGGTCTTGCAACACCAAACCATTTAATTACTACTTCACCCACATCTGGAACTTCAACATGTATTAAGTAAACGCCACCAGCAACAGGTATTCCTGCATGGTTTTTCAAATCCCAATCTAAACTTGTTAACGAACTAGCTTTTACATATCTTCTCATTAAAGTACCACTTACATTGTAAATAGAGATGGTACATTTTTCTGGTAGATTCGTAATTTTTATTCTGTTATCAAATTTATCACTCTCATATTCTGAATAAGCATAATATGGATTTGGAACAGCTTTAATAATTTTCAACGCATCTTTTGCAGTTGCACCTACGCCTGTCTCGGCAGCAAAACCATCCATGTTAAACATGTACATCGGGCGTTGGTTATTACCAGATGGTTCTGGATTAGCAGAATTGGCTGTTGCAAATGATTTATACGGAGTAGTAACTCTCAATTTAACTCTTGCATCATTAGATAACAATGATTGTCCTCCTTGAACCATTGGAATACCAGCCCACATTGCAGTTTCAGCAATATATATTTGCGTTGCTCTAATAGTAGTATTAACAACTGCAGGACTCGTTCTTGGTAACGATAATAAACTGTCTAATTTTCTACACTCATCATATCTTGTGTTAAATACATAAGTATAGTGTCTAGAACCAATAACGGTGTCTAATTGTAGATTTAACGTGTCAAATCTGTAGAACTCATCATTTGGATTCCATTTCATGTCTCTACCGTTATGATTAATATAGCGGCTATCTTCACCAAAAGCCATGTTTAAACGCTCCCCTGTTTCCACATTAATGGCATATCCTGGAAACCATCCCATTCCTCTTCCAGTCCCGCCTAAAGGATTAGTTGTGCTATCGGCAACACCATTTTTATCCACATTAAATGCAAAACGTTTAGCGAAGTAAGCTACCCCACCTTCTGTTTTAGTTTTATCATTTCCTGTTTCAAAAACAACACATCTTGTCCATTTACTCTTATCGTTAGTAAATACAATATCAACAGATTGTAAGTTACTTAAACTTGATACAAATTTTCCAAAATTTGGACCATTAGGATATTTATAAGTAACCGTAGCAAAATGACGAGTATTTGCACCAGAAACATAGTGATCTAATATACCAGGAGCACTCTTAATACCATTAGGGTTCAATGAAATATTATTCCCTTCGGTAGCTGTTGATATCAAACGATAAGGAGCCCAAGTTCCTCTAAGAATGTCTTCAAATTTTTGATTTGGATCCATATAAAATGCTATATTATTAACAACAGTTGTATAATCACTATAAGGGCTTGGTCCTGTTACAGCATAATCTTGTTGTCCTGAACGAATCCAGTTTAAATCATTTTGACTATCAAAATCAAAAGCTCCGCTCAGCCATGGCTGAGATGGATCTGAATAAGATACGCTTGATGAAATGTATCCATTCTCTCCATTAACATCAACACCTGATGGCGTAGTTTGACGAATGGTAACTGAGAAACCTAAATCTTCAAATACTTGTTCATTTTTAGCAGCAATGCTTCTTTCTGATAAAATGGTATCTGAACCTTTAATTACTCTCCAATAAGCATCATCTAAAGGATTAACACCTGAAGCAGCAGTTGTAGTATCTAAAAATTGTAAAAAGTATGTTCCTTCTTTAACATTTAATGGATCAACCACTTTTACATCAATTGGACCAGCACCAGCATTATAAACTGGATAATCCATAAAATTGCTAGATACAATTTGAGCCTCAGAAGATGAAGTTAAATCTAATGTTAACGAACCATTACCAGCTCCTTCAATTCTTGTAATTTCAGGGTGATCACCATATTCTGAATTTAAAACAGTTCCTCCATTGGTTTGTTCTGGAGTATGAGGTATTCCAGAGTAAGCTCTAATACTTCCACCTGTAGAATTTGTTCTACTTGCTAGATATGGTTTTAACTGCCCACCAGCTATGAAATTTTGAGGATCAACTGTTTTCCAATTGTTGTAAGCATAAGCAATCGCTATAAAGTGGTAAGTCTTGTGATTTACCAGCTTTTTGTTGGTAGTTGTTGCGAATAAATCCTCAGTAACTCTAAATGAGTGGTTAATACCTTGATTTCTACCATTCACCATTTCTTGAGGTACGTTAGCTTGAATTGCTTCGTTGTAAGTATAATTTACAATTTGAGAAATATCATCTTCAACATCAACTTGAGCAACCAATCGTGCTAAAGAAGGGTCTGTTAATTGACTTACAGCAACGTTAGTATTTTTAACCTGATAAATTTGGTATCCTTGGAATTTGTAATATTTCAACGTATCTCTATCTTGAGTAGTCCCTTGATAAAGGCCATCAAGAGTATCCGGTATAGAAATAAATGGATCCTTTAAATAAGCTCCTTCTTTGTAATTGTTCGAAATCTTATTGTTATTAGAGATAAAAAGAATCAACTCATTCTCTAATTCTTGAATAGCAACATCTGGAGCATTTGGTCCATCCAATACTTTAAAACAATTGTCGAATAAGGCTTGAGCTTTATCGTCAGCGACTTGCATCGAGTTAATAGAGGCAGTATTATCACCATTAATAGCTTTTGCAAAAACAATACCCACAGTTAAGTCGTTTACAGCACCTGGTAATAAGGTAAACGGACCAGCTGATTGAATAAAACGTCTATCTCCAGGAGTGTTTCCTGCCTCAACCTCGGTCCAAGGGACAGGTGTTACAGGAACACCTTGAGTACTCCAATATAACGGGTCAGAATCACCAGGAAACAATAAATCTGCAGGAGTTCCTCCTCCTGTAGATAGTGGATTACCATCACCTCCATATTCCATTTGACCTACACCATCTAGCCATCTGCCTTGCAAATAACTATAAAAATCTGTTGCATTTCTAGGGTCACCATTACCATTAATAACTGCTCCAATGTTATAATAAACAAACTTACGCATACCGTAACGTTCGTTATCAATAATCCCATCACCATATCCAATACCTAAACCAGGATAAGGGATACCTTCTTGAGCTAATGCAGTTGGTATATCAGTAGTTAACGGATTGTCAACTCCATCATTATCCTTGTAAGGTCCTTCAAAAAAATCTACACCTATTGCAGGAGGTGTTGCACCATAACCTGAAACCCCATTTGCATCTTCATCATTATTATCTCCATTATAAGCATATCCTAACCCTCTTGATGCATCACAACCAACAAAATCATCACCTGAATTACCTAAATCGGCGTCAATCCATTGACCAAAATAAGTACCTGTAAACGTAAAACTCGAACGGTTAATTAATTCATAGTTATAGAAAGTCATGTTATTTATCTCATCATTGGTAGCAAAAGCAAAAGCTTGACCTCTAATTTCCATACCAATTGAAGCTCCTTGAGATTCAGAGTGGGTATTTCCTTTATCATTAAACACAAACCAAAGAGTGGTATCACCAAATAAACGTATATCACGCGTAGTTCTACAATCAACATCGCCTAATAAATCATATTTAGGATAATCACCTGCTGCCGGATTATAGAAATCGTCTCCATCATAATCATAAAATGGTGCTAAATGATCAGCTACATAATAGGTTTGTTGTTTCTTTTTTACCGTATTTCCCTTTGCAGGATAATTTAATATCGCAGCAGGTATTTGATAATCAGGATATGAAGCAGGATCAGCAAACCAAGCCACAAACTCGTTTACCATTGGACGAGATATGCCAAAGTATTGGTCAAAAATCTCACATGTTGTTGCATCAACTTCAGCATTTGCATCAAGTGGTCCAGGCCAAAAATCGTTGCCATCAGCTCTGAATGTTACAGCAGCAACCTTTAATTGTCCATTTAAATCGATACCACCAATCCACAAAGCACCTGCATAAATAGCAGTATAAAGTGGATCATCCTCCGAATTTTGTTTAGGAACATTGTAAGCTGCAATACTATTTGATCTGTCTTGGAACATACTGCCACCAGTAGCTTCAATTCTTGCCCTAACATTGTTAAATTCAAGAACAGCTAAAGCAGTTGCTGGCGAACAACCTGCCGCTGGAGTTGGATTGTCTCCACCACCTTTATTGTTGTTACCGTTCTTATTTCCATTTGCCGCATAGGCTTGAATATTACCAATAGCAAGTAATGCAACAAAGGCTAAAACAAGTTTGGTTTTAATATTACGTCCGTTTTCCATATCTATCTAACTTAAGTAAAATAATTCTAATTAAAAGTTTAACTGTAATCCTAATCTAATTCTTCTTGGTAATGCAAAGTTTGCAGGATCTAATACCTTTGCTTGGTATAAATCTCTATAAGCTTGCTCATCAGGATTTGAAGCAATTAATGTTTGCCATTCTGCTGCTGCTAAGAAACCATCATCATCTGGATTACCTGTTGCAGTATAAACATCTAAAATGTTTTTAGCATCCAATAAGTTTAATACCTGTACATATACATTTAAATATGCTTTTGTTCTTTCTTCTCCTTCGCCTTTACCCCATTTCAAATCAATGTTTTTATCCACTTTTAAATCAACAGTTGTTGACCAAGGTAAACGAGATGAGTTGAAAGATGCTTCTAACGGGCTATTAAATGCTCCTGTGATAACAGCACTATTTACAATTCTTGAAGTTTTTGTATAAGGAGTACCTGATGCAGTTCTAACAATAATGTTTGCTCCCGTATTTGCTAATATTTCTTTACCAAACAATACTGGTCCATTATAGCTTTTTCCAGCACCGTATCTATAATCCGCAGAAAGAACTACTGCGTGTCTTTGGTCGAACGCTAAAGGAATTAACGTACGTAAATTACTGTTACCACTAGATACCAAGTTTAATGAGGTAGTAGAACTAGAGCCAGTACCATCTGCAAACTGTAAGGTATACGCTGCTCTCATTGAGAAATTCTTTTGTCTTCTTAAATCGTAAGAAAAAGTCATCCCTTTAACTGTACCAAAATCTTGGTTACCATAAGATAAATAGTTTTCTGGATAAGCTCCTGTTACTCTAATAACTTGAACCATATCTCTTTGCTCACGGTAGAAAGCTGCAATTTTTAATGAAGAAAAATTATTTAATTTTTGTTGGAAACCTAATTCATAATCAATCGTTTTCTCTGCTTTCAAATCCGGATTATTGATGGTATTATTGGTATTTTGAATCAATAAATAATCAATTAACTGTAAGCTATTGTTTGAAGAAGGACGTTGAGTTAACACATCATAGTGAGCAAAAAACAACGCTTCGTCAGAAATTGGGAAAGAGAACGCAATACGAGGAGACACATTTACTTGTGGTTCGTAATCTTTAAATGATAATGGGCTTAAATCTTTTAATACAATATTATCATTTGCATCAACTAACCAAGGATTTGGAGTTCCTGAAGCGTGCAATACAGAAGGATCTGTTAACTCTTTTCCATCTGCATCATACCAAGTATCACCATCACGGTAACCAACTATAGAGTTTACTTTTGGGTCTCCTGCATCAGCAACATAAACAACAAAGTCTTCTCCAATATTAGCTGGTCTATCTGGAATATTCCCAACTTCAGCAACTGTTTTAACAGGGAACATTGAATACTTATCTTTTAATACCGGCTGATTTGCATCGTATCTGTCCACACGAACACCTATATTAAAAATCAAGTCTTCAAAAGCAAATTTATCTTGGATATAACCTGCCATGTAAATAGGCTTGAAAGCTCCTTGTTCTCTAGTTAAATTACCATTAGCATCTTTTTTATTAAAGAAATCATCTAATGATGGGTTACCTGATAATTTTTTACCTGTGTAGTCATATCCATAATAGTTAATACCATTCTGACCATAGTTATTTAAAAGATCTTCAGCTGTAAAATCAGATATTTCCCATAATCCGTTTCCATAAGAATCAAAATCTATCCAGTCTAATCCTTTCTCAGCTAAACCTAACTTTTTTCTAATGTTTTTATCAAATTGTGTTTGGTTAGGACCATAAAATGATTGGAAAGTATACTCATAAACAGTATCAATACCGCCTGCAGCATTAGGAACATAAAATTCCTCTGTTCCAACGTTATAATTTCCTTCGGTAAAATCTCTATTATCTAAATGAGTATTAACTAAACCTCTACCAGTTGTCCATAATGCTCTTGGAGCAATATTATATTCACTTGTCGATCTTTGCTCGTATTGGAAACCAATTTTGATAGAGTGACCTTTAATTTCGGCACTACCTGAAGTGGTGATTCTTAACTGATCACCAGAAGTAATTTGGTAACCATTGTATTGTGCTCCCATTGAAGACCACAAGTTGTATACTGAACTAGGTGCATCACCATTTAATAAACCTCCTTGACCTTGAACTTGAGATGGTCTTTCCCAATTTCCAATTGGGTCATTTGCAAATATTTGGTAATAAGCATCTGTATAGTTAGCTAAAATAGGATTTACCTCATCTCTTTGAAACTCGTATCTAACAACTTCTGGTGTAGACAAATAGCCTCTGATAGTATCAGTAGGATTTCCGTTAGCGTCAGTAGCAATAAATGTTTCAAAATTATACGTGTTTTCTCTTGTTGATTTAAATTTACCTAAATATCCATAATTAGCTAATTGATCTTGATGATCCTCATCTTGAACTTTTTGGTAAACAGTAGAATAATCTGCTTGAAGAGAAATAAACGCATTTTTAATTAAAGAAGGATTGTCTTTATCCTCATTATTATCAAAACGTTGAGTAAAACGAGCATACGTTCTCCAAGATTGATCAATAAGTTGAGGGTTATTTTGAGAATTGAATAACGCATTACTTCTTACATAAGCCTGTCTATCTGAATAATCAAACGTACCTCCAAGAGTTATGGTAGTATTTTTAGTTGGTGAAATATCTATCTTACCAGCTAAATTCATACTTTTTGACCCAACATTTTGTCTAAATCTTATGGTTTCTAAATCGTTAGCATTAACAAAAGAACCATTATTAATAATACCGCTACTAGTTTCACTTAATCTTCTAGAGAATGGAGTAGAATTTAATTCATCCATTACTTCATTTTTAACTTTATAGTTATCTATTGCAGATGGACGAGGGTCAACTTGGCTATTCAACTCACCTGAAATAAAGAAACCAGCAATAGCATCTGTTTTGTTTCCAGCAGTATCTTTTCTAGTTAAAATCGGACCTGCTAAGTTAAAACCCAATAAATTGAATCCATATTGATCAAGACCAACTACTTTTTCACCACTTTTAAACCCTGAAGTTAAATATTCCAACCCTCCAAACCATTCTTTAGAAGCTCCACGAGTTGTAATACTAACTATACCACCTGTTGCATCACCATATTCTGCCGGCATACCTCCTGTAATTACAGAAACTTGCTCAATAGCAGCATTAGGTAAATTTGCAGAACCTCTTACACGAATACCATCTATATAGGTATCTGTACCTGAAGTTCTAGATCCTCTAATATTATATGAACCATCTTCATTTACATTTACACCACCAACCGTTTGTGCAATAGAAGCAGCTGAACGACCTGGCATTTTAGCAATATCCTCTCTAGTTACAGTTCCTCCCGATGAAGTTTGATCCTTAGAAATTAAAGGAACCTCATAGTCCACTAATTCAAAACTATTTAAGTCGATACCTTGCCCTGCTTTAATGTCAGAGAAAGTAATCTTTCCATCATTAACAATGATGCCCGACATTTTAACAGGTTGATAACCTACATAAGAAGCCTGAATTTCATACGTACCAGGAGATAAAGCCGACACAGTATATTTACCATCCATGTCAGTCATGGTTCCTGCCACTTGTGCCCCTCCTTTAAAAACAACTATATTGGCAAATGGCAAAGGTTCATTGGTTGATTTATCAATCATTTTACCTTTAATCGTTCCTCCCGATTGTGCTTGAACTAATAGTGCAAGCATCATGGAAAATGTAAAAACAGCTAGTCTTTTCAACATATTCAGTAATTTAATCTTTTATAAAATTTTAATCGTGCAAATTAAGAGGCGTAAAGATATAGAATATAAAATTTTTAAACCAAATAATTATACAGTAAATTTATAAAGAATGTTGGAAACTTATTCACAACATTTAATTAACGGTTGAAAAAAGACTGTTTGAGGTAGTAAAAAAGAATTAATAGCAAAACAGAAGTTCAACTATAGAATTAAAGAAATAAAGCAAATTGAAAAAGATGAAATTAATTAATGTTTTCTTCCACCACCACGATTATCATCGTCATCTTCTTTATCATCACCACCAACAACTCCGGTAGAAGATGATTTTGAAGTTACCGATAAATCAGCAGCAGCTACCGAAGATGCATTTGATGATGCCATAGGTGTCGGTTCGCCACCTTTAGAGCAAGACGAAAGAAAATAAAGAACTACTAAGAGCGTACTTATTTTCAGAATTGATATGGCTTTAATTGTACTCATCACAAACAAATTTAAGAAAAAATATTACACAAACAAGTTTTTATTGTTATTTTTAATCATTATCTTGGAAATCATCAATTTTTTCAGCATTTTTACGTCTCACAATATATAGTAACGCAGTTTATATTGAATAAATTATTAAGCATATTACTTTTTCCTTTATCCTTATTATATGGTATTGTTACTTATATGAGGAATAAGTTATACGACTTAGAAATCTTAAACTCTGTAGAATTTAATTTACCTGTTATTTCTGTAGGTAATTTAAATATTGGTGGTGTTGGAAAAACTCCTCATGTTGAATATTTAATTCGCCTTTTAAAAGATTATAAAACAGCCACACTAAGCAGGGGATATAAGAGAAATACTTCTGGATTTCATTTAGCCGATGATTCATCTACCATATATGATATAGGAGATGAACCTCTACAATATAAGAATAAGTTTAATGATTTATTAGTTGCGGTTGATGAGAAAAGGGTTAGGGGAATAAGAAACATTGTAAAATTACATCCTGAAACAAAAGTTATTTTATTAGATGACGCCTACCAACATCGTGCTGTAAAACCAGGCATCAATATATTAGTTACAGATTACAGTAAAATGTATATTAATGATATTGTTCTTCCTTCTGGCAGATTGCGAGAATGGGCTCTTGGGAGTAAAAGAGCTGACATTATTATTGTTTCTAAAACTCCCGATATACTTTCTCCACTTGATATCCGAAGAATAAAAGAAGATTTAAATCCTGAACCTTATCAAGAAATCTTTTTCTCGTACACAAAATATGGGGAGTTGATTCCTTTTACTGAAGCTGCTTCAAAAACTTGTATTGAAAAACCAAAATCATTATCTGTATTGTTAGTAACAGGAATTGCCAAGCCGCAACCATTGTACTATCATATTAAAGATGGTTTTAATGAAGTTGAACACCTGAAATTTCAAGATCACCACAATTTTTGCGATGCTGACATTGAATCCATAAAAACATCTTTCAATAATTTATATGGTAATAATAAATTAATAATTACCACAGAAAAAGATTTAATGCGATTATCTTTGCCCAAAATAAAAGAGCAAATTGATGAACTTCCTTTCTTCTATCTACCTATTGAAGTATGCTTTCATGGCAAGGATAAAGAAGAGTTCGATACAAAAATATTAAAGTATGTTAGAGCAAATACAAGAAGCTAAAAATTACATTGAATCAAAAAATAATTCTAAACCACTAGTTGGTATAATATTAGGAAGCGGATTGGGAAACCTAACCAATCAAATTGAAATAGAAACAGCTATACCTTACTCACAAATCCCTCATTTCCCTGTTTCTACTGTCGAAGGTCATCAAGGACAATTAATTTTAGGAAAACTAAATGATGTTGCAATTGTTGCTATGCAAGGTAGATTTCATTATTATGAAGGTTATTCTGCACAACAATGCACCTTCCCCATTCGAGTATTAAAAGCTTTAGGTATTGATCAATTAATATTAAGTAATGCAAGTGGCGGGGTTAACGAAAATTTCGAAATTGGAGATATTATGTTAATTACCGATCATATTAATTTATTACCTGACAATCCACTTAGAGGTAAAAACATTGATGAATTAGGTCCAAGATTCCCTGACATGAGTGAACCTTATTCTAATAAACTAAATGCTATTGTTAGAGCTATTGCTTCTTCAAATAAAATAACTTTACGAGAAGGTGTTTATGCAGCACTATCAGGACCAACTTATGAAACTCCAGCCGAGTATAATTACGTAAGAGTATTAGGTGCTGATGCTGTTGGTATGAGTACAGTTCCAGAAGTTATCGTTGCCAATCACATGGGACTTCCTTGTTTAGCACTTTCCATCATCACTGATTTAGGTGTTAAAGGTAAAATAGTAGAGATTTCTCACGAAGAAGTTCAAGAAATTGCAAAAAACACCGAACCAAAGATGACTTTCTTAATCAAAGAGTTGCTTGCATCTATTTATTCTTTAAAATCTATACATCAATGATTATTATTGGTATAGCAGGTGGTACAGGTTCTGGTAAAACAACAGTTGTGCAACGAATTGCTAATGTTGTTCCTGAAGAAAATGTAGCTATCTTAATGCAAGATTCTTATTATAACGACAATACCCACTTATCATTTGAAGACCGAACTAAGATTAACTACGACCACCCAAACTCAATTGATTTTGATTTACTATTAGAGCATATTGCTAAATTAAAAGCACGAACACCAATAGAGCAACCTATATATTCTTACACTACTCATTCTAGAACTGGAGATTATACAGTTATTCATCCTAAAGAAATTTTAATTGTAGAAGGTATATTAATCTTTACTAGTGAAGAACTTCGAAAAATGTGTGATATTAAAATATTTGTCCATACCGATTCAGATTTGAGGTTAATTAGACGAATAAAAAGAGACATCAACGAACGAGGTAGAGATTTAGAGGAAGTCTTGAATCGTTATGAGAACACATTAAAACCAATGCACAATCAGTTTATCGAACCAACCATGAAATATGCAGATTTAATTATACCTGTTGGAGGTGAAAACAGGGTTGCCATTGATATTTTAACATCAATGATTAAAGAGAAAATAAAAAAATAAGTTCGTTTGAAAACTTTATTTATATCCCTCCTATTTCTAATACACTCACAATTTTTGTTTTCTCAAGTTGTTGAGAAACCGTATTTCCAACAACAAGTCAATTACGATATTAATGTTCGTTTGGATGACAATAGACATGAATTAGAAGCAACCGAAACTATTGAATACATCAATAATTCTCCCGACAAAATCGATTTCATTTATTTTCATCTTTGGCCAAACGGTTACAAAAGCTACAAATCGGCATTAAGCAAACAAAAGCTAGAGGGAGGAAGCACTCAACTTTACTATGCTAAAGAAGAAAATTTAGGTTTTATCGATGGTTTAAATTTCACCTCAGGAGAGTATAAATTAGAGTGGGAATATGTTCTTCCTGATGAAGACATCTGTAAAGTTTACCTTCCTCAAGTTCTTTTACCTGGAGAATCAATTAAAATATCCACTCCATTTCGAGTTAAAATTCCATTGGGAGTTTTTTCGCGTTTAGGACACATGGGGCAGTCATATCAAATAACGCAATGGTATCCAAAACCAGCAGTTTATGATAAAGATGGCTGGCATCCTATGCCCTACTTAGACCAAGGTGAATTTTATTCTGAATACGGAACTTTTGATGTAAAAATCACTTTACCGAAAAACTATGTTGTTGGAGCGACAGGTGATTTAGTGAATGGCGAAAAAGAATTGGCATGGTTAAACGAAAAAGCTCAAAAAACAGCAGAGATAACGAATTTCATTTCCTCTGACATGAGCTTCCCAAAATCAAATGACACCATAAAAACGCTTCATTTTCATCAGGAAAAAGTACATGATTTTGCATGGTTTGCAGATAAAAGATATCACGTTTTAAAAGGAGAGGTTATTCTTCCGCATTCAAAAAGGAAAGTAACTACCTGGGCTATGTTTACCAACAATGAGGCTAATTTATGGAAAAACAGTATTGAATACCTTAATGATGCAACCTATTATTATTCGTTATGGAATGGCGATTATCCATACAACCATGTTACAGCTGTTGATGGAGCTTTAAGTGCTGGAGGAGGAATGGAGTATCCAAATATTACAGTAATTGGTGAATCAGGAAGTGCTTTTGGTTTAGAAACTGTTATCATGCATGAGGTTGGACACAACTGGTTTTATGGTATATTAGGAACCAATGAGAGATTACATCCTTGGATGGATGAAGGATTGAACTCCATGAACGAAAACAGGTACATTGAAACCAAATACCCTGACCGAAAATTAATACACACTGACTCTACTTCTGTTAATAGTTTATTAAAATTTTTCGATTTAGCACATTATTCACATAAGTGTCAATACGAGATGGCTTATCTACTCAACGCTAGAAGAAATCAAGATCAACCTATTGAAGAGCATGGTGCTGAATATACCTCGTTAAATTATGGTGGAATTGTTTATTCTAAAACAGCTATAGTTTTTGATTATTTAATGGCTTACTTAGGTGAAGAAACCTATGACAAATGTATGCAACGCTATTATAATGAGTGGCAATTTAAGCATCCTCAACCCAACGATTTAAGGCTAATTTTTGAAGATGAAACCAAAAAAGATTTAAGTTGGTTTTTTGATGATTTGATTAAAACCACAAAAAAAATAGATTACAAAATTACCTCTACCAAGAAAGATACCGCGAATCCTGAAAATATCTTAATCAAGATAAAGAATAACGGAAAGATAAACGGACCTTTTTCAATTTCTGGGATAAAAAACGACAGTATTGTTTCTACTCAGTGGTATGAACCTATAGGTAAAAAAGCCTTTGTTGGATTTAAATTGGCTGACTACGACCTTTACAAAATTGATGCTGAATTAGATATTCCTGAAGTTTCTAGAAAAAATAATACGCTTAAAGCAAAAGGACTATTTAAAACTATGGAACCTTTAAGAATTCAATTGTTTGGCAGTTTAGAAAACCCTGATAAAACACAATTATTTCTTACACCTATTGTTGGATGGAATAGTAATGATAATTTTATGTTAGGAGCAGCCTTCTACAATTCTACTCTACCAAGTAAAAAATTTGAATATGTTTTAGCCCCAATGTATGCTTTTGGCTCAAAAAATATAAATGGTTATGCCAATACTTTTTATCATATCTATCCAAATCAAGTATTCCAAGATATTGCAATTGGGATTAAATCTGCCTCATTTAGTTTCTTAACCTTTGAAAAACCATATGGCTCTAGCAGACAAGCTTTAGAATATTACAAAATATCGCCTCAACTGAATGTAGAATTCAGGAAACGTAGACAACGACAATTTCATCACTATTTCTTGAACTTCGAATTCGCTAACATCTTTGAAGAAAATGCAAAATTTAGTCGAAATGCAGATGGTGTAGTTTCTTACAAACTAAATATTGAACGCTTTTATGTAAACAACTTAACGGCTGGTATAAAAAGTAAGAACCCTATAAATCCCTATACCGCATCGTTAAACATTCAACAAGCTGTAGATTTTGTAAGAGTTAATATTGAAGCGAATTACAAATTCTCTTACGGTAAAAAGAACAGAGGACTGGATTTACGATTTTTTATAGGAAGATTTTTATACAACGACAATGCAAGCAGTCGTTTCAATCTAAATTTAAGCGGGAATTCCGATTATTTGTACGAACACATTTTACTAGGTAGAAATACTGTTGAAGGTCATTTAAATCAACAAGCTATGATTACAGATGGTGGTTTTAAAAACTACACCACAGTCGCCTCATCAAACAAATGGTTAAATGCCATTAACTTAAAAAGTAATTTACCCGTTTCATTTCTAGGGCTTTATGCTGATGTTGGTTTATCGGGATATACCACAAGGAACTTTAGAGGTGATGAGGTTGATGAAGTTTCGGATATTGCTTACGCATTTGGAGCAACCTTAATTGTTATTCCAGATATGTTTGAAGTGTACTTTCCTGTAAAACTCTCTAGCGATTTAAATCAACTAAAATACATGGAAAAAGTTAGATTCGTGTTAAACATCAATCTGATTAAACCTTTTGAAATGGCTCGAAAATTTGAATTTTAATTCCATCTAAACCAAATTACTTACCTTAGCTTGGTAATATTATGAATACAAAAACCAACATATACTTTGCATCAGACTTTCATTTGGGAGCTCCAAACGATGAGGAAAGTTTGAAACGCGAAAAACGTATTGTTAATTGGCTTGATGAGATTAAGGTTGATGCAAAGGAAATCTATTTAGTTGGTGACATTTTTGATTTTTGGTTTGAGTACAAACATGCTATCCCAAAGGGTTTTGTTCGTTTACAAGGTAAAATTGCTGAATTAACTGATAGTGGAATTCCTATTTATGCTTTTACAGGCAATCACGACATGTGGATGTTCGACTATTTACCAAAAGAACTTGGAATACAATTATTAAAAGGAAATATTACCCGAACCTATAACGGAAAAAAATTCTTTATCGGACATGGCGATGGTTTAGGTCCTGGCGATTATGGCTACAAATTCATTAAAAAAGTTTTCGCAAATAAATTGTGTCAATGGGCTTTTGCTAGGATTCATCCTAATTTAGGAATGGGCATTGCCAACTATTGGAGTAAAAAAAGCAGAAAAGTAAATGCCGAACACGACGAAAAGTTTTTAGGTGAAGAAAACGAATGGCTAGCTATTTTTGCTAAAGACTACTTGAAAAAAGAACACATTGATTATTTTATTTTTGGTCATCGACACTTACCTTTAGAAATTAAACTAAATGAAAAATCGACCTACATTAACTTAGGAGAATGGATTAAATACAATTCATATGCTGTATTTGATGGTAACGAACTGATTTTAAAATATTTTAAATAATTATATTCATCATTATTTTTTTATATTTGTTGCATGTCAGATGCTAAGCTATATTATTCCATCGGTGAAGTTGCAACAATGTTTAATGTTAATGCTTCCTTAATTCGCTTTTGGGAGAAAGAGTTTGACATCATTAAACCCAAAAAGAACAACAAAGGAAATCGTTTATTCACTGTTCAAGATATTGATAATCTAAAGATCATCTACCATCTAGTTAAAGAAAGAGGTTTTACACTTGAAGGAGCTAAGAATAAACTCAAAAACAATAGAAAAGAAACCATTGAAAATGTAGAGATAGTTCAATCTCTCCAACAGATAAAAAAATTCTTGCTAGAACTAAAAGAGGAACTGTAAAACAGTTCCTCTTTTAGTTTATCATATTTCTATCTATAAATTTCTAGTGTTTAATCAATTTCTGATTTTTGATTAATACTCCATTATCATAGATGTTTACAAAGTAAATCCCTTTCTTATAATTATTCTTAAGTTGAATATTGGCTTCATTAGTGAAATTAAATTTATCCACTAACCTTCCAGCAACGTCAACTATTTGAATTTGAATAGCCGATGTATTTACATCTTGCAACTGAATTTGAATTAATTCATTAAATGGATTAGGGAAGATATTTACAGTATTGTTTTGTTCTAATTCATTCACACTAACCAATCCTTCAGAAATTTCAAACTTATCTAAACCTCCTTCAGAAATATGACCTCCGGGAATATCATTAACTGTTACAGAAAGTCTCATGTTATTGGTTGGAGTAATAAAATCTGAGACTCTAATGGTTTTTCCAACCCACGATGAACTTCCTGATGTAGCTGCTGTTACTGTTTCAATGGTAACAGTTGTTGAACCATTATTCAATTTCACAACCAATTGGTCATTCGGACCACCTGATCCACCACCATTTAAAAACCATCTGTAATAATTTACATACGGGTCAGCATAAGTAGTTAAATTAAATACAGGAGATGTTAATATCGTTTCACCATTATCTACATCATCATCACCAACATTTCCGCCACCGTTTCCAGTAACATAAGCTTCTTCATTACAATCTGTAGCAACATCTAAATCGGGGTTCGATTCATCAGCACCTAAAGTTGTTCCTGCTGGTTCGCCTCTTTCCCACTGACCTGCTGAAGCAGTTCCTGTTACTGTCCAGTTAAAATTAAATGAAAAATCATCATAATAACCTGGTGTTATTGCAATGGTGTAATTAGCATTTGAACCATTTACAGTTACATTGTCATCACAATTGGTTACATAGCCCCATTTACCAGCAGTGATGGTATAAATGGCTTCTGTAAAACTGTTAAAAGTAAATGTACCAGAAGCATTAGTAGTTACAGTATTGTCATATCCAGTATTCTTAACTCTAACTTGTGCATTTGGAACAGGAGCTAAAGTATTTGCATTAATAACATTTACTACAAATGTAAAAGGAACTAAAGGCATCAATTGAACATTAAGAATTGTCGGATCACATGTAACTGAATTTAAACTTACCCCAGTAATAGTCTTTGAAACATATCCTGCTTTCGAAAAAGTAACATCATAAGTGCCAGTAGATGCAATACCAATTTTATAACCTCCTATAACATTGGTTGTCGCAGTTGCTGAAGTTGAAACAATGCTTACCTGTACTCCATTTATTGGATTTGATGTAATCGTATCAGTAACAGTTCCTTCCAATTTTTGGGCTCGTATATAGTTAATTCCTAAAACAAATAATCCGTTCTCAATATCACTTGCAATAATATTACCTGAGGGCAACCAAGGGTAAACACCCCAACAACCATTAAATCCATTACCACTAAAAGCTGGTGAAGTATCGTAATTTCCAACCTCAACCATATTGGTTGGGTCACAAACATCATGAACTGTAACACCATCTCTATAATATGAAGTAACAATATAATCGTTTATAAAATGAGTGTTGTGAGGAATCACATTCATTCCTGGACTTGATTGAACTCTACCCAATTCGGTAATGTTATTAATATCGCTTATATCATAAGCTCCTAAATAGGCATTACTCTTTTCGTCTGTTGTATAAATAGACTGATTATCGTCAGAAAACCAAGCATTGTGAGTAAAATTACTTGGTGTAGTTTTTGTTGCCAAAGTAACTGGAGCAGATTTTGTTGTTACATCAACCACTGCCAAGAAACCATCGTTAATTGCAGAACCCCACAAGGTATCGCCTCGAACAACACCATCATGAAAATAGTATTGATTGTATCTTCCCGCTTCAAAATTAGGATGATTAGTAGCTAGATTAAGGTTTAAAATGATGGCTCCTCCTACTCCATTATCAGCACCAAAAATATAACAATATCCGTTTTCGTCAATATAAAGATTATGTGCCGATGAGAACGGATAGGTTGAACCTGTATAATTTGTAACCGTCAATGCAGTACTGCCAGGCAAAGGAGCTAAATCAATAATCATCAACCCATTCCCGCCTTCATTCGTAATATAAGCTTTATCGTTCCAAGTTTTCATATCTCTCCAAATGGTACTAGCACCAGGAGCATAGAAAACTTCAACTAAATTACTAGGGTTTGTAACATTTACAATAGAAACACCTGTTTCGTTTCCAACTATTGCATATTCGTTCCCCAATTCATCTACATAACCCCAAATATCAGATACATCGCCTCTAGTTCCAGGATAATCGTATTGCCCTAAAAAGGACATATTTAATTGAGCAAATGAAAATTGTAATTGCAGACCTAATGCAACGGTAAATATTATTTTTTTTAACATGATAAGATTTCTATTAGATTTTCGAAAACCTAAATTTACGATTAATAAATAAGGTGTTTATGATGATTTATACTTAGCTATTGAATTCCTAAATAAATGCTATAAATCTATCGACTAATCTTTTTTGGGAGCTCCTTCATCCTTGTTAAATGCAGAAGGCAACAAATTAACTCCTTTCTTTTTTGCAATTTTAACAAGGAAAGGCATTAACAAACTAGCACCAGGTATAAGTGCAAAAGGAACAGCAATTCCTAATGTTTTCAAAATATCATAAACTTGCTGGCGGAGTTCGATTTCCTCTTGCTTGGTTATTACTCCCTTCGAAATGTATTTTATTGCAATCCTAGAAGCTTGTTTGGTTTCAACTGTTTCTGTTTTTAATCCAATCAATATTTTTCGAAATATTAACGAAGCTTCTTCCTTCTTAATTTTTAATTGTTCTGATAGTTCTATTCGTTTATCATCTTCAAAAAAATTAAAATCATACTCGGTGGAACCTGACTTTTTAGCCATTTGTGTCTCAGTAAACTATCTTTAATTGGTAATTCTCAAACTTAATCATACGAGTATACGTATTCTCATAACCACTCTCTACACCGGTTTTAAAGAAACTAAATTGGGTAGAAATTCTTTTGTTTGCATTAGTTTCGTTTGAAAAAATACTCCCTGATTTTATGAAATTTGAACCAAAGTAAGAAGCAATATCAAAACCTAAGAAGGAATTATTTGTTGGATAAGTCTCTGTTTTTTCATAATATTTTTTTACCACCATCTTAGTTGATTCATCCTCATAATCAACAAACTGATTAACTGCCAAATGAACATTTAACCTTTGAAAATATTCAATATCTATGTTTTCAAACTGCATCCACTCTTCAAGCCCAATAAGCGTTACAATACAATCACTATATTCTTTGCTATTTAATCTTGTTATTAACGCTGTAAACAAATTGGTTATAAACGTAGAATTTGTTGTAGGTAAAAAGATAACATTATTAGAATTTGATTTCAAGTGAAGAAGAATATCATCACTTTTTGACACAACCACTTTTTTAACTGGAGAATATCGTGAAGTATCATTTTTTCGGAGTATCGCAGCATTATATTCCTTTATATACGTATCAACCAATGCACTTTCTTGATTGTTTTGATATTGAATTGCTAAAAGATGGTCTCTACTAAAACTATCTGTTACCAATCTAACTATTTGATTTATTGACGATGTTCTTGAAGAAACTATTTTAAAAACATTCTCATTACCTAAAAGTGCTTTATTATTTAGTTTCACTGGAGAAACTATGGGGATATTGTGTTGTCCAGCAAATTTTGCTGTTTTCTCGAAATTACTTGCATACAATGGACCAATAATTAAATCCACAGTTTTCAGTGTTGAATTAGATAAAATATTAAATGTAGCTAATGAATCTTGTCCTTCAGTATCAAAAACAAGCAATTCGAATTTTACTTTTTCAGTTGATATAGAATCTAAAGCGACCAATACTCCTTGATAAAACTCTACTGCAAAAGTCGACCGTGGATATATTTTTTTCTTTTCAAGAGGATTTTCAGGAATTTCTTGATTTTCATCTAAATAAAATGGAAGTAACAATGCTATTTTATAAACTGCCTTATGGTTAGCATTTACAACAGATTGAACTGTATTTTTTACACTCTGAATGGATGTTTTCAACTCTGTTGAATTTTGTTGTGCAGATGCAACTCTTCCTTGTTTTATAGGAATATAAATGTTTTGGTCAACTTTTAAACCCTCTGGCAAACCGTTGTTGACCAATTTTATAGAATCAACCGAAACTTGATATAACTTACTCAGGGAATACAATGTTTCACCTGCTTTTACAAAATGAGTTTGATAAGAAGGACTTGCTTTGGCAATTTCCTCAGCTGGTTTTTGTTGTTTTATTTCTTTTACTGGTATTTTTATTTCTTGCCCTTCTTTTATTCCAGTTTCGTCTATTTCAGGGTTTAATGCAATAATATCTTTCTGTTGAAGATTAAATTCTTTAGCTAAAGAATAAAGGGTTCTGCCTTTCTCTACTTTATGTACAAAAAAGTTACCATTTATCGATTCAAATTCTTGTGCAGCATCTTTCTTTACAGGAATAAAAATTTTTTCGCCTAGGCTTAATCCATCTGCAACAGAAATATTTTCTTTCTCAATTACATCAATTGGAATGTTGTATTTTTTTGAGATAGAATACAGTGTGTTTCCTGGTTCTACAACATGAATATAATAACTCTTTCCATTTACCTGATGTACTTCCAACGAATCTGTTTGAGCAGAAGATTGAAAAACAATCGATAAACAAAACAATATTGATATTATTACACTTCTCATTTAGGTTATTTGAACATTAAATTTAAGCCACTAAGTTACTACTTTATTCCCACTCAATGGTTGCTGGTGGTTTAGAGCTAATATCATACACCACTCTGTTTACACCTTTTACTCTATTTATAATTTCATTTGAGGTTTTTGCTAAAAACTCATAAGGCAAATGACACCAATCGGCAGTCATTCCATCTGTTGATTCAACAGCTCTTAATGCCACAGCTTTTTCATAGGTACGTTCATCACCCATTACACCAACTGATTGTACAGGCAATAAAATTGCTCCTGCTTGCCATACTTTATCATATAAGTTTGCTTTTTTCAATCCCTCAATAAAAATATAATCGACCTCTTGCAAAATCTGTACCTTTTCTGCGGTAATATCGCCCAAAATACGAATAGCAAGTCCTGGACCAGGAAAAGGATGTCTGCCCAACAAATTATCATTTAAGCCAAGTGTTCTTCCTACTCGTCTAACTTCGTCTTTAAAAAGCAAACGAAGTGGCTCAACAATTTTAAGTTTCATGTAATCTGGCAATCCGCCAACATTGTGGTGCGATTTTATAGTTGCCGAAGGTCCTCCTGTTGCAGAAATCGACTCAATAACATCAGGATAAATGGTTCCTTGTGCTAACCAGCTTACGTTTTCAATTAAATGTGCTTCTTCATCAAAAACATCAATAAAAGTTTTTCCAATAGCTTTTCGTTTAGTTTCTGGGTCAGAAATTCCAGCTAAAGCCGAATAAAATTTATCTTTTGCATTTACACCTTTTACATTCAATCCCAAATGTTTGTATTGGTCTAAAACACCTTCAAATTCATTTTTACGAAGCAAACCGTTATCTACAAAAATACAATACAAGTTTTTTCCAATGGCTTTATGAAGCAAAACCGCAGCAACTGTACTATCTACACCTCCCGAAAGACCTAAAACCACTTTATCGTTTCCTATTTTATTTTTAAGTTCATCTACTGTAGATTCAACAAATGAATCTGGAGTCCAGTCTTGGCTACATTTACAAACTCCTACTATAAAATTCTTCAGCAATTGAGTCCCCTCGGTTGAGTGGTAAACTTCAGGATGAAACTGAATCGCATAAGTTTCTTCGTTCAAAAATTCATAACCTGCAACTTCTACATCATGAGTACTTGCAAATATTTTAGTGTTTGAAGGCAATGTTTTAATGGTATCGCCATGGCTCATCCAAACTTGTGAGTTATTCGAAACACCTTTCATCAAACGATGATTTTGGTCAACAAAAGTTAAATTTGCTCTACCGTATTCTCTAATTTTTGAAGGCAAAACTTCACCTCCAGTGCTTTGGGCTAAATATTGAGCACCATAACAAACTCCCAACAAAGGCAATTTTCCTCTATAAACTGACAAATCGGGTTTTGGAGAGTTTTCATCTCTAACCGAAAAAGGACTTCCCGACAAGATTATTCCTTTTACTGTTTCATCAATAACAGGAGCTTTATGATGAGGATGAATTTCACAATAAACATTAAGTTCTCTAACTCTTCTAGCAATTAACTGCGTGTATTGAGAACCAAAATCTAAAATCACTATTTTTTCCATGCGGCAAAGATAAAATTTGAATTTGGATTATGTGTATAGATTTTGAACTTTGAAAAAATAATAGTTTAATTGTTTAGAAAATTATTTTAGTAAGACTTCTTAAAATCAATGAATGGTAATTAATCACATAAACTAGTGCTTACTCTTTGAAGTAGCATAACCTAATTCATATTTATGGTCTGACAAACTTAACTTACCACCAGTCACAGTAGTATATCCCATGCAGCTGTTGTTATTTTTTTTATACTGGATTACCTTTGACAGATACATATTTGAAGGTACAGAAACACCTGCCATAACTCCTAATAGAATAGAAGCTCCTGATGAAATACAAGCTTGATAGTAATAATCAATATATTGAAAGCTTGAATAATTATTCTCTATAAGATATTGTCCTAATTCTGGTGATAATATTGTTAAATTATATTTAGTTGACTTTCTATCCCAAACCAAATTAGATAAATGATTTAGAAAATAAGATTCTTCTAAATTTACTTGTAAATGATTTCTTACTCCGATGTAATTATTATCTTTTACAGGACATTTTTCTTTAAAAATAACTCCAGATAAACTATCAAACTGATGTTCTAATTCTTTTTCTAAAAAATAATGTTGGACTTTCTTTTTTCCTTCACAATTCCAAACCGACACATTATTAAACACATAAACCGACTTAGGCTGAGTTACTGCTGTTGGTGTAATTAATTCTTGAACAAAAAGTTTATATTTTCCATTATTCTCAACATATTTTTTTAAAAGAGCAAGATTCTTTTTATTACTTTTTTTATATTCATACAATCCTTTTGTTAGCAATATCTCAGTATTATCTTCTTCTGAAACTACATTCATAAAATACTCAAAGAATTTTTGATAAGTGTAAATTCTTTTTGATTTGAGTTCATTTAAAATAGTATCACTGTGTTGTGAAATAAAAATTTCTTTTGCAGCTCTATCAAAGCAATTATATGCAAACATGTTTTTGTAAATACCAGAAAAAAGTATTTGATTTGGTTTTAAGTTCTCCTTATAAAACAATCTTCTTAATGATTCAGCAACATAATACGCACAATCTAAATTCCCATCAGTTAAATAACCTTCTAAAGCTAATTCAAAGCAGTCGTAATATTGATGGCTCTCCATAAGATATTTCAAAGAATTTATTCTCGAACCTTGTTTAATCCTATAAAACAACAAGCTATCAACTAAAAAGTTACTGCCTTGCTCAGCCTTAACCCAAGTGTTTGAACTATCAATTCGCTCTTGAGATGATGGGTGAGTTTTCAAATATCTGTTTGGTTGGTAATTTACCTTATTACTTAACCCATTACTTATCTTAGAAAAAAGTTCGAAAACACTTGAGGCTGAAGTATTATTGTATCCAGATGATTCAATTAAGGTAAAAGAAAAGTAATCTGCTTCAATTTCTACAGACTGGCTAATTGATGCGAATTTTCTTTTTTTTGAGTTAAAAAAATCAAACGAATTCATGTAATCCAACCATTCATAACCACCTCCATACTCCTGGAGAACATGCCCAATTTCATGACCTAAAATACTAGCAATTTCGGATTCTGTGTTTAAATAAATAAAATTATGAATATTAAAGAAAATAGTACCATCAGGCAATGCTGCCGCGTTAAAATCAGCTTCCTTTGATGGATAAATATGAATATTAAACTCTTCTATAACCTCTTTGGGAATTAGTTTTGTCACTATTTCGTTAAGGTAATTCTCTATTGTGTCATAATTCCATGCAATTACACCACTATCAAAATAATCTTTTTTTGTAAATTGGTTTATGAACAGTAAACTCCTATCATTTATAGTATTTATTTTTTTCTTTTGCTTTGCAAAATAACTTATGCTATCGTTATCAAGTTCTAAATGAAACCTCTCAGGCAACATCTTAGGTAATTTATCAGGAAAAATACTTTGGCTTAAAACAACAATTGGAAATTGAATTAAAATAAGAAAGTACAACTGTTTTAACATCATTTTTAATTTAATAAGTAACTATACAAACCCAAACAAATTTAGATAAATAACTAAACAAATCAATTACTGATAAGATTTTCCAAATTTAACTTTTATCACAGTATTTCAATAACTATCACAAACAAATTGAAATTAATTTACTCTATTTGTTAGTCAATAAATTAATTCTATATACATTCGTATTCATTAGAATTAAATTAATGAGAATATGAGATATTTATTACTAGCTATTGGCTTATTGTTAACAATATATACAAATGGTCAATCAAATAAAGCAAGAACAATTCAACTCGGATTTGGGTTTAGTATTTCATCTAGTGAGTCTTCACTTGAAACCTCTATTCCTGATACCAAAGGGAATTTAATTTCTAAAAATCTTGATGATAAAGTATCAATCACTAACATTGGAATTAAAGCTCAATACGGTCTTAGCGAACCAATTAGTATCGGGATATTTATTAGAAGAGACCTTTTTTTTGCTGATTATATTGAACTTGAATCGTTCGACTTTTTCCATTTTGATGCAACAACTTTATGTTTTGGAGTGGAGGGAAAATATTATTTAGTTAATAATTTCAATTTTAACTTAACTGTTAATCCTAGTATTGGATTTTCAAATGGCAAGGCTATTTTAAGCCATCTTGGTTTGACAAATTTCTCTACTAGTAGCATTTCAGGATTAACATATGGCATAGGTTCTGGATTTAACTGGTTTTTTAATAATACAATGGGTATACATTTTAATGCTAACTATGTTTTAAATTCATTATCAGGCTCTCTTAATGATTCCTCTAACAATAATATTGAATACAAATTTAAAAGCGGTGGCGTGTTATTTGATTTTGGTTTTACATTTAAATTCAATTAATATTAAAACCTAATAAATACTTCTTCTGTTTAATCAAATACAACTTATAAACAATTGTTAAGATTTTTTAATCCTAACTTAACAATAACTAATTATTTAACTTCTTATCTTTGCTTCGAAAATTAAGTTTGATTACCTAGAGGGGATTTCCCGAAACCATCTTAATTTTTTCCTAATTAAACCCATGTTTATTGATACAACGACTAGATTTTTAGTTCTTGTTTTATTCATCTTCTCACCTCTTTTAAAAATCCAAGCACAAACACCTAGTACTTGTTTTGAAATTGAAAGTATTCTTGTAGATGCTTGCGGTACTATTGAAGGAGAAAACGAAATGGTTCGTTTTATAGTTGGTCCGAGCAATTTAAATGTAAACAACCTTAATGTAAGCTGGCCAAATGCCTCTAATTCTTATTTAGGAATTTGTAAAAATTCTACTACCGCAACAAAAGTTGCTGCTCTAAATAGCAGTATTGTTGGATGTGGTTTGCTAAAAGAACCCTCCGCAAATATTTTACCTGCTGGTTCTAAAGTTATTTTACTTACCAGCACCAGTTTTGATGTTTCAGCAAATTCATTCGCTAATCTCAACGATACAGTTTATGTAATTTTTCAGTGTTCTGGAAATACAGCAGGTCATTTTGCCAATTTTGGAACAGGAACACGAACGCTCACCATGTCTTTTTCTTCGCCTGGTGGTTGTTCAGATGCTGTAACTTACAACAGAGCATTGCTGGTTGACCAAACTGGAACACCAATGGCATCGGATGGTGGAAGAGTTGATTACACTTGGTCAGGTGTTGCTTCTTATGCTAATGATGGTTGTACAGCTCCTATTAATATTACTGAAATTGATATTACCACTCCTTCTCCAACCATTTGTTCGGGAGAAACCATTAATTTATCTTCTACCTCATTAGGAAATATCACATCATTACAGTGGAGTGGTGGAAATGGAATCTTTACGTCTCCTAACACCAATTCTACTAATTACATTTCTTCTGTAGGTGATATAGCTAATTTTTACATTTATTTACAAGGAACTACCACTTGTGGAGAAATCATAAAAGACAGCTTGTTAATTCAAGTAGGTGGAAACACTTCTTCTGTTAATATTACTTCTTCAATTACCGAATTATGCAGTGGCGACAGTATTTTATTAACTGCAACTGGAACAGGAAATTACACATGGAGTACAGGTAGTAATTCAGCTTCAATTTATGTAAACAATGCTGGTTCATATAGTGTAACAAGCACCTCTTCTTGCGGAAGTTCTGCCGACACCATTACCATTACCGATGCCCCAACACTTAGCTTAAACTTAAACGCTTCTTCTACAAACATTTGTGATGGAAATACGGCAACACTTACTGCAAGTGGCGCTCCAAATTACACTTGGTTTAATGGAGCGACAGGAGCTACGCAAAATGCAACCTCATCAGGAAATTATTATGTGATTGGATACAACAATTGTTATAGAGATTCTCAATCGGTTTTTATTAACGTAATTGAAATGCCTACTGTTAATATAACAAGTTCTAGTCCTTCATTAGAAATTTGCTTAGGAGAAACAATCAACTTAACTGCAAATGGTTCTGGAAACTATTTATGGAACACTAATGAAACTTCGCCAACCATTACAATTTCTAGTGCGGGTACCTATTCCGTTTCATCAAGTAACAGTTGTTTCTCCGTTTCAGATTCGGTAACAATCGTAAACGGAATATTTCCTATAGCTTCAATTGTTGGCGATTCCATTTTATGCAACAATGAAGTTACTACATTAACTGCATCTGGTGGTGACAGCTATACTTGGTCAAATGGAACTACAACTTCTAGTTCGACATTCAGTTCTGGGGGTCAAGTTTATGTAATTGCTGCAAACAATTGTGGAGTTGATACCGCTTACCTAAACATATCTAACTTCAGTTTATCAGCATCTTTCACTTCTGATTATGTTTATGGGAGCGATGTGCCTATTGATGTTATTTTCAGCAACAACTCAACAAATGCGACTAACTATTCTTGGGATTTTGGAAATGGAGGAACAAGCTTATTAGAAAATCCAAGCATTACTTATTCTACAAACGGAACATTTATAGTTACACTTACTGCATCTAACGAGTATTGCTCTGACACTTACGAAACAGAATTGATTTTTGAAACACCAAATGGGGTTTTTATTCCAAATGTATTTACTCCAAATAACGATGGAACAAACGATGTGTTTACTATAAAGGGGGAAAATATTTCCGAATTATATGCCGATATTTTTAATAGATGGGGAGAAAAATTACATAGTTGGGATAGTTTAACTGGTTTTTGGGACGGAACGTACAACGGAAAAACGGCATCTGACGGGACTTATTTTTATGTTGCCAAAATTATTTGGTCAGATAAAACAGAGGAAACAGTTAGAGGTCATGTTACTATTTTAAAATAATTCCTTTCTTGCAATGAAAGACCGTATAAAAACCATACAAGATCTACAAAAATTACTTTTAATTGTTTTTGGCATCATAGTACCTATTGTACTGGTACTATTATTCATTAGTTGATTCGTTTTCAACACGTTGTTGAAAAATATTAACTTACAATTAATTTAGCCTTAACTTTTAACCCCTTAAATTTCGTACTTTTACTTACGTAAATTATAAAGTGATTACCTACAGGGAAATTCCCGAAACCATTTTATAATTATTTCAATTTCAACATGTTTTATCGGGTAGTACTTCTTGGTATTATTCTTTGTACTTCGATAGGTTTGTTTGGACAGACTCCCTTACCTGTTACTCGAACAATTTGGAATGCTGGAGCCCCTGCAGGATGGACTGATAGTGGAACTGGATCATATACAACTACTTTTGCTTGCTCGGGGAGCAATGGTGGACAACTCAATTCTACTGGAGATTATTATCAAGTGTATTTTTCGGGAACTCCAGATGTTCTAACATATACCATAAAAGTCACAGGTGCAACAACATCATCATTACTTGTTGAAGAATCTGCTGATGGAGCAGCCTTTACAACAGTAAACAACCATGCAGCACTACCTACATCTTGTACTACCTATAATTTTAATCTTTTAGCTACTACTCAATATGTGAGATGGACTTACACTAAGGTGTCTCAAAATTTAACCATTGATGATGTTAATATTACAGAAATTGTTTCATGTTCACCTGCAGCAGAGCCCACAATAAATTCATCAACACTATTATTCCCAGACACGACTTGTACAAGTATTGATTTAAGTTGGGCATCGGGTAATGGAGCAAAAAGAATTGTTGTTGCTTCAACTGCACCAATAGCTGGCACACCAACAGACCAAACTAATTATTCAGCCAACTCAAATTTTGGCTCTGGAAGTACAATAGCTGCTAATGAGTTTGTAGTGTATAATGGAAATGGGAATAGTACTACAGTCAATGGATTATCTGCATCTACAACATATTATTTTGCAATATTCGAATACAATGGAACTACGCTGAATTGTACCGAGAATTATTACACCACATCTGTTTTAACAGGAAATTTTTCAACTCCTGCTTGCCCTATTTCAGCTTGTGCCGAAATAACAGGAATTTTGGTTGATGCGTGTGGTGGAGCTATTGAGGGAATTAATGAATTTTTCACTTTCACAAACGGTAATACAAACTTATCAATTGATAGTCTTACCGCAACGTTTCCTAGTGGTGGAAGTTTTTGTAACTCTGGTTGCGGAACTCAAATATGGACAACTAACCCGACCTTTGTAAATTCGTTAAACACAACTGCTGCATGTCCAGGTTTATTTGTAGAAACAAATCCTATTCCAGCTAACGCAAATGTTATTGTTTTTACAGGCTCCTCACCAACCTTTAGTTTTGATTTTTCAGGATTATGCGGAACTGGTCCTTACTACGCAGTATTTGCAGATAATACAAATACTGGGGGTAGATTTGCAAATTATAACGCAACATGCTCAGACAGAACCTTGACTGTTCAATTTGGAGCATTATGTACTGATAATACTATCTATGATAGGTGTTTACTACCAAATGCTGATGGTGCTTATGTCGCTTTTGATGCTTCTGGCAATCCGACTTATGCCAATGATGGATGTACGCCAATTGCAACACTTCCAATCGAATTACTTTCTTTTACTGGCAAATCAATTGGTTCATCTAATTTATTAGAATGGGAAACAACAACTGAAATAAACAACGATTATTTTACTTTAGAGCGTTCATCCAATGCAACTCTTTTTAGTGAATTAGGAACAATTCAAGGTGCTGGAAATAATAATAATTTGCTTCATTATCAATTCATAGACAATGCTCCACTAGAAGGAGTTAATTACTACAGATTAAAACAAACCGATTTTGATGGAACGTATAGTTATTCGAATATTATTGCTCTTTCAAACAATACAACTAACTTTACTATTTGGAATTCATCCAATACCTTGTTCGTTAAAAGCGACAAGGAGAATTTGTCGAGTTCATTAAAAATATATAATCTGTTAGGAGAATTGGTTTTTGAAAAGGTTTTTGAAAAAAACACTTCAGTAGAAACCTCAACATTTAGTTCTGGAATTTATTTGGTAAAAGTTCAAACTGCGAAAGCTGTGTTTACTCAGAAAGTAAAATTCTAAAGTTCTATTATTTTGAACTCTTGCTCCAACGGATTTAACTGTGGCACCAATTGGTCTATGGCATCAAATCCCAACAATAAAAACAGCAATATTAAATTATCTTGTCTTTCTTGTAAAGAACCTTTAGGAAAAAGCTTCTCTTTAATATTCTTGATTTGATTTATTGTCACTTCTTCCTTTTGTTTCTCTGCTTTAATTAATCTTCCTTCAATATTTTGAATGGTTTTCAAAGTTTTTTGAAGTTCCGCACTAATCATTGGTTTAAGCGTAGCATCAATTTTCTCCGCTT
This sequence comes from uncultured Vicingus sp., assembly GCA_964398455.1. Taxonomy (GTDB): domain Bacteria; phylum Bacteroidota; class Bacteroidia; order Flavobacteriales_E; family Vicingaceae; genus Vicingus. Next base: position 111,255 of record CAYNMR010000005.1, read on the forward strand.
TAGTAATCATTTCATTAAAAATGGAAGCTATTTCATTTTCTTCGTTTTTTAAATCAAGCACAACTTCAGCTCCTTCTTTCAAAAACTGATTGATAAACAAATCAGTATCTCCAAACAATTGATTAATAGAAACACCTATTTTATCTAATCTTTTTTTACTGCCCTCATCAACTATTAAAGCAGAATTTCTGAGTATCAATATGGGGAACGAAATTTTATTTGAATCAAACATTTCTTTCAATTGAAACCAGTAAGCTAATTCACCTCCACCTCCAATATATGCCAAGTTGGGTAATATTTTTTCTTGATACATTGGACGAAGTGCAACATTCGGGCTAAATCGTTCTGGATGAGTCTCTAATTCAGTAATAATATCCGTTTCTGAAAACGAAATGGAAGTATTCAACACTCGATATAATCCATCCTCAAAAACAATACGCTCCCTTGAATTTTTTTGTAGGTAAAACAAGTTGATTTCACGAGGAGTAATTTGAGGTTTGTATCCTAAAGCTTCTAATTTAGTTGTAGATTCATTAATTATTTTAACATTTTGTTGATGAGTTAATTCAACCTTAAACTCGTCTAACATTTGTTTTTTTAAGTTGGTATCATCTCCATCAATAATAACCAAGCCATGTTTACCAAACAAATGATTTACAAATGCTCTAGTGGCGTCAGCAAATGTTTTTTGTTCAGTATAAAAATCTCCAAACAAGTTTATCAATTCTTCTGTTTGAGGTCTGTTTCCGAGAATTTCTTTCAGTTGATTTAGAATCTCTTGAACCCCAGTTAACTTCATTTTACCAACCGCACCTTCATGTGTTTTTGGTAAAGTTATTTTATTCCCAAAAACGTTAAAATGGTTGATTTCTTCAAAATCATGGTCTTCGGTTGCCATCCAATAAACAGGCACAAAATCAAACTCAGGGTAGTTGTTTTTCAACGACTTTGCTAAACTAATTGCCGAAATTATTTTATAAATAAAATAAAGTGGACCTGTAAACAAGTTCAATTGATGACCAGTAGTTACGGTGAAAGTATTTTCAGAGGAAAGTTTTAGAATGTTTGCATTAGTTAATTCGGAAATAGCTACAGTTTGATATTGTTCTTGAAGCGACTGAACTAAAATATTCCTATCAATCGGCATCAATTTTCTTTGCTCAATCAGTTGAGCAAATGATTGCATTTTAACAGGTAAATTATAAAAAGAAGACAACCTCTCTTCTCCATTCAAATAATCGATAATGAGTTTCGAAAAATATCCAGTTTGTTGATATGTAATGGTTGAATTAATCATTGATTATTCTACCATACAAATCAAAATCGTCTGCCCCAATAATTTCTACTGAAGCAAAATCGCCAATTCTAACAAAATTATTCGCTTTTTCTACCAACACTTCATTATCTACTTCTGGCGAATCGAATTCTGTTCTTCCAACAAAGAAATCGCCTTCCACTCTATCAAACAACACTTTAAAAGTTTTGCCAATTTTACTCTCATTTAGTGCCAACGAAATTCCTTGCTGTAATTCCATTACTTCAGCTGCTCTTCGTTGCTTCTCTTTTTCCGAAACATCGTCTTTTAAAGCAAAAGCATGTGTATTCTCTTCATGAGAATAGGTGAAAACTCCTAACCTATCAAACTTCATTTCCTTAACCCAATCCTTCATTTCTTCAATGTCTTCTTTGGTTTCTCCCGGAAATCCAACTATAAAAGTGGTACGAATAGCAATATTTGGAATTAAAGCACGGATATCATTAACCAATTTAGTGGTGTTTTCTCGTGTAGTTCCTCTACGCATAGCTTTTAACATATTGTTAGCAGCATGTTGCAGAGGTATATCTAAATAATTACAGATTTTTGGATTGTTTTTCATGGTTTCAATCACTTCCATCGGAAATCCTGTTGGGTAAGCGTAATGTAATCTAATCCATTCAATGCCTTCTACTTTGCACAATTCTTCTAATAAAGCTGAAAGTTTTCTTTCTTTATAAATATCTAGCCCATAGAACGTAAGTTCTTGAGCAATTAAAATCAGTTCCTTAACACCCTGTTTTGCAAGATTTCTTGCTTGGTCAACTAATTGTTCAATAGGCGTTGAAATGTGTTTTCCTCTCATCAATGGAATTGCACAAAACGAACAAGGTCTGTCGCAACCTTCAGAAATTTTTAAATACGCATAATGACTAGGAGTAGTAATAATTCGTTCGCCAATCAATTCGTGTTTGTAGTCGGCATTTAATGTTTTTAGCAATTTTGGGAGTTCTCTTGTTCCGAAAAAAGCGTCAACTTCTGCAATTTCTGCCTCTAAATTATCTTTGTATCGCTCAGACAAACATCCTGTAACATATAATTTATCCAACAATCCATCTCTTTTTGCTTGTGCATATTCCAAAATGGTATCGATTGATTCTTGTTTGGCATTATCAATAAAACCGCAAGTGTTTATAATAACAATAGACGAATCGTTCTGTTCAGATTCATGTTCAACTTCAAACCCATTTGCTTTTAGTTGCGTCATGGTTACTTCCGAATCGAAAAGATTCTTAGAGCAACCAAGCGTTATAACATTTACTTTGTTCTTTTTAAGGGTTTTAGTTTTCATGTGATTTATGCTTTAAACAAAGAGTCAACAAATTCAACTTTATTGAATACTTGCAGATGTTCCATTCCTTCACCAACACCAATGTATTTTACAGGAATTTTGAATTGGTCTGAGATGCCAATTACAACACCACCTTTTGCCGTTCCATCGAGTTTTGTTATAGCTAAAGCGTTAATTTCTGTCGCTAACGAAAATTGTTTGGCTTGTTCGTAAGCATTTTGTCCTGTTGAGCCATCTAAAACCAATAAAATTTCATGAGGTGCAGTTGGAACAACTTTCTTCATCACATTTTTAATCTTAGTCAATTCATTCATTAAATTAACCTTATTGTGAAGCCTTCCTGCTGTATCAATTATAACTACATCCATGTTTCTTGCTTTTGCCGATTGAAGCGTATCGAATGCTACAGATGCTGGATCAGCATTCATTCCTTGCTCTACAATCGGAACATCAACACGTTTTGCCCATATTTTAAGTTGATCAACTGCAGCAGCTCTAAAGGTATCTGAAGCTCCTAACATTACAGTTTTTCCTTGTTTTTTTAGTTGATAAGCTAACTTACCGATAGTGGTAGTTTTACCAACACCATTTACTCCAACAACCATAATAACGTAAGGTTCTTCTTGAGTAGGAATAGAAAACTCTTTATAATCGCCAGTGTTGTTTTCTTCTAAAAGCGAAGCAATTTCTTCTTTAAGAACTTGGTTAAGTTCGTTTGTTCCTAAGTATTTATCTTTTGAAACCCTGTCTTGAATTTTTTCAATTATTCTTAGCGTAGTTGTTACACCAACATCAGCAGACAAAAGAATTTCTTCAAGGTTATCTAAAACCTCATCATCAACTGTAGATTTACCTACAATTGCTTTTGAAATTTTAGAGAAAAAACTTTGTTTGGTTTGATCGAGCCCTTTATCTAAAACTTCTTTTTTATCTTTCGAAAATATGTTAAAAAAGCCCATAGTTAATAATAAAAAAAGCCTCTTTCTAATTGGAAAGAAGCTTCAGTTTATACAAATTCAGTAAATTATTTTTTTGATAAAAATTCTTGTACTTTATCGTTAGGAACGATATCTTGTTTAAAAGTATATGCTCCTGTTTTTTCTGACCTAACCATTTTTATTACTTTAGTTAAGCTCTTTCCTGCTTTCTGTAACGAAGCAACCGTTTTCTTTGCCATAACTTAAACTTATTTAATTTCTTTGTGAACAGTAACTTTCTTAAGTATAGGATTATACTTTTTCAACTCCATTCTTTCTGGAGTATTTTTTTTATTTTTAGTTGTAATGTATCTTGAAGTACCTGGCTTACCACTTTCTTTGTGTTCCGTACATTCCATTATAACTTGAATTCTATTTCCTTTTTTTGCCATTGCTTGGTCTCTTTAATTTTTTACGGATTGCAAATGTACTATGTTTTTTTATTATAGCAACTTTTTTTAAATAATATTTACTTCTCTTTCCAATTCTATTCCAAATGTATTTTTAATTGAAGCTATTATTTCTTCCGAGAGATTAAATATTTGGGTTCCGGAAGCTCTTCCATAATTTACCAAAACTAAAGCTTGTTTTGCATGCACACCAAAATCATCAACACGTTTGCCTTTCCAGCCACAAGTCTCTATTAACCAACCCGCAGCAATTTTAAAAGTTCCATCTTTTTGAGGATAGTGAGGCATTGAAGGATATTTCAATAACAACTCATTTTTTTTATTAAAATCAACTACTGGATTTTTAAAAAAACTACCTGAATTTCCAATTTCTTTTGGGTCAGGTAATTTGCTTTGGCGAATATTGATTACTGCCTTACTAATGTCTTGTATTGTCGGATTAACCACTCCCATGTTTTTTAATTCATCTTCAATAGCTCCATAAGAGCTATTTATTTGTGGCTTTTTGGAAAGTTTAAACAGTACGGATGTGATGAAAAAATTCCCTTTTTGAGTGGTTTTGAAAATACTACTTCTATATTCAAACTCGCAAGCTGCATTTGAGAAATTTCTAATAGAAAAATCTTTTAAATGCATGGCCTCAACACTCACTATAACATCTTTAACTTCAACTCCATACGCCCCAATATTCTGCATAGGACTTGCTCCAACAGTTCCCGGTATTAACGACAGATTTTCTAATCCGGCATAATTATTAGCAACGCAATGCATCACGAAATTATGCCAAACCTCACCTGAACCAACTTTCAGTGTTATATCATCTTCGTTATCATCAACAACATCAATGCCTTTGATGTTGTTTTTTACAACTAATCCATTAAAATCTTTAGTAAAAAGTATATTGCTTCCACCTCCTAATATGAGGAGTTCAGATTGATTGTTTTTTAAAACTTCTTTGAGTTCATTTACAGAGTTTACTTCAACAAAAGAATTGGTTTGAACTTCTATCCCAAATGTATTGTATGATTTTAAAGAAATATTGTGCTTAAACTCTACCAAAACAAAAATTAGTTTTTTTGTATTAACACTACTGCGTATGCAGAAACCCCTTCTTCCCTTCCTTCAAATCCAAGTTTTTCGGTAGTTGTAGCTTTTATTGAGACATCATCCTCATCAACCTTTAGGAGTTGAGCCAACACCTTTTTCATTTCAGGTATAAAAGGATTTACTTTAGGTTTTTCTAACGCGATAGTAACATCTATATTTCCAATTTGATAACCTTTATTACAAACCAATTCAACGACCTCTTTAAGGAGAATTTTACTATCAATTCCCTTGTATTTATTATCAGTTGGCGGAAAATGAAATCCTATATCTCTTAAATTTGCTGCTCCTAGAAGAGCATCGCAGATAGTATGAATCAAAACATCTGCATCAGAATGTCCAACTGCCCCTTTGGTATGCGGAATTTTTATACCTCCAAGCCAAAAATCCTGACCTTCTTTTAATTGGTGCACATCAAATCCAAAACCTACTCTAATTTTCATTCCTAGCAAATTAATTTTCTTCTTTCTGTTTCTTGAAGTCGTCAAAATTAAACATCAAACTAAAACGCATAGTGTTTGCTAAAGGATTATTTTGAGTAGTTGCAATTAAATAGGAAAAATCAAGACTAAACACACTCATTTTTAAACCTGCTCCAACGGTTATATATTTTCTATTTCCTTTCGTAATGTGTTCATGAAAATAACCGGTTCTAACCGCAAATTGTTTATTGTACCAATATTCTATTCCTGCAGAGATATTATATTCCCTCAATTCCTCTGACATTCCTCCAGGAGCATCATAAAAAGATTGCATCAATCCATTCATTACTGAAACATCAGGATTCATTCCTGATTCAATTACAGGTTCATTTGTTATAGGATCTAATTCTGGGCTACCACTATTATCTAGCTTATAGATTGGCGGAGTTGGCACTAATAATTTATTTACATCAGTAATCAAGGCTATTGTATTGTAGTCATCTAACACAAATGCTAGCGATTGTCCTAACTTCATGTTCATGGGTATAAAATCTTTGTTTGCATCATCTGTGTAAGAGATTTTAGCACCAATATTTGAAAGATTTAATCCAACATTAAATATAGCTTCTTGTCCAAATAATTCAACATCAGGATTAGTATAAAAAGCACTAACATCAACAGCAAAAGAAGTTCCTGCTCGAGTATTTGCTCCACTAACATCAATACCTCCTGTTAAATTTGAATAGATATATCGAGCAGAAAGTCCAGCAGAAAATCTATCTCCCAATTTTCTTGAATAAGCAACATCAACAGCAAATTCATTTGGTCTAAAATCTCCTAATGCATTTCCAACATCATCTGTAAACTTAATATCTCCTAATGAAAAATACCTCAAGGAAGTTCCTATTGTATGGTCTTTACCTAACCTTTTATAAAAACTAACATAGGACAAACTAATATCTGGAACCAATTGTCTTAACCATGGCGAATAGGATATAGAAAGACCCATATCTTTTTCGATAAATGCTAATTTTGCAGGATTCCAATGTATCGAATTTGCATCTGGAGAAGTTGCCACTCCAGCATCACCCAATGCTCCAGCTCTCGAATCTGGTGAAATTAATAAAAATGGTACTGCTGTGGTAATGGTATTTAATTGCAAATCACTCCTTCCCAATACGCTCTGTGACTTAACACTAAATAATGTTAAACCCAAAGTCAATCCTAAAAAAATCTTTTTCATTTACTAATTTTATAAGAAAAGCAAATATACTTTTTTAATATCTACTTTATTATTTTAAACAAATGAAAACGGAAAGGTTTTTTGTTTATTGTGTTATCTTAAAATAACTAGTTTTTCATATTTATCAGCAAGAGACAAGTTTTCTGCTCTTACTTTTAAATGATAGATATAAACTCCTCTAGCTAATCTATCACCATAATCATCAAGACCATCCCAAGTAATTGAAGTTGACCTAAAACCTTCATTAAAAATATTTTTCTCTATAGTTTTTACCAATTTTCCTGATACGGTAAATATTTGAACTTGAACATATAATTGTTTGTTGGCTTGGTTGTGTTCAAACCAGAACTCTGTATGTGTGGTAAATGGATTTGGATAATTATATACCCTACTCAAAACGACATCTTTTGCTTTTACAACAATAAACTCTGTTGTTACTTCTTTTGAGTTGTTGTAAACATCCCAAACCTTAAGAGTTAACTTATGGCGTCCTTCTTCTAAATCTGTAAACGGAAACTTAATTGTTCCTTTTTGATAACTATTTAAATCTGCTTCATAATAGTTATTCAATACAAAAGCTTTTTCCGTTTTATCATCTAAAATGGCTACAATATCGTGTCCAATACCATTACCTACCATATTAATCCCATGAAGATCTCCAACATAAGCCAATAAAGTTGGATTTTCATCTGTTATTCCCCCAAATACAAAAGATTTATCATTCATATATAATTCCACTTCTGGTCCATCATTATCAGCAACATAATTATCAGAGGTACCTCCAATATAAAAATCAGAAAAATAACCATTGGCATCTTCAACTTGATTTTCTGCATAATAACTTACTTTTCCCTTTCCGTAATTGTATGCAATATCTTTAGGCACAACAAATGAAAAAGAGAAATCGCCATTGGTAACACTTACTTTTCCTTTAAATAATTTACTTATCTGCGAATCGAAAACAAAAGGAGTTAAAATACCATCATTCTTCAATGTTGTAACTGTTTTACTCTTGTCAAAAACCGTGGGATATATAGTTCCATTATAATTCGATAATTTTTGTCCATTCTTATCTTGCACATAACCTTCTATTGTAACTTTCTGTAAGGCTTTAACAGTATCTAAAACACTAGTTATGTTGGTTCCATTAAATTTGGTTGTTTTTACATCATGCTTTGGATAAACTAATTTTAACGCTGGATCGCCTAACAACGTAAAATTTCTATTATTAGAATTTGCTGCATTAAGGTTTTTTACATCCATAAAAATCTCTCCTATTGTTCTCTTATCATCATTCACTTCAGTGAATACCTTTTCATACAGACTTTTATTTAAAGCAAAATTTGGACTCGAAAAAACCAAACGAACTGTTGTTAATAGAGCTATACCTCCTGTTTTATTTACTAAAAGTAATTCACCTGCTGAAGTACGTTTTGGATCATCAAACCTACTAAACTCACATGTTGCTGTAACCACAAGAGGCATATTGGTTGTATTAGTAAATTTGTTTATATCCGCAACTGTTAAAACCCTTTCGTGTGCCCAACCAGTTTCACCACCATGACCAGTATAATTTATGATTAATGCACCATCATCAAATGACTTTATAATTTCTTTATTTACATCAGGATACCTATTTCCTCCTGGAGTTGCTTCCTGTTTAAATGCATCAAAGAAAATTTTATAAGGATTGTATTCGGGATTGCTAACCTCAACCATTTCTGCTAAAAAATCAGACTGCCTCATATGCTCGCTATTATCCTCATCATCACCAATAAATGTAATCTGATTACGCCAATCCCTCATAGTTGAAGGATTATAATAGTTCAATATCTTAAATGTTACATTATTAGCTTCTTCTTGATTTTTGACAGAAAGTCTTCCTACCCCAATATCAACATACTCTATTCCTGAAGTCCATTTTCCTTCATTAGGATCTAATAATCCATAATAATCATCCGTCACTAACGAACCTATTACCCCTAAAGAATTTACTGATTGATATGTAGGAATAAAATTAGTATTCCCTGTAATTCTATTCTTATTATCATAGGAACCATCACCAAAAAGCAACAAATGTTTTGGTAAATCTTCAGGAGTGATTGCTCTGTCGTAAAACATTTTCACAAAACTTCTTATAGCAACAGGATCTTGTGAACCAGAAGAAAATTCATTATAAATCTGAGTTGGTGTAACAACAACCACATCCATTCCTTCTTGTCTATGAAAATCAGCAACTTGTTCTGCTTGAGTCAAAAAATCAGGATGAGCAACTATAACAAAATCTTGTTGAGCTAATCCATGTAAGTTCTGATTGGTAACTTTACCCAAAGCAAAAACTTGTGTTTCATAAGTTGATGTTAATGCAACAAATTCTCGTAAGCTATCTGTAGAAGCAATGAAAGAAATGGTATTACCTAAAGCAATTTGTTGCTCTTTAATGTTTAAAGGGTCTGTAACATCCCATATTCGCTGAACGTTATTTGCATTACTAACATCAAACTGACTGATATTACCTGTTCCTACCGAATTTAAATCTCTAAAGAAGAGCTGATTTCCAATCATTTTTAAATTACGCCTAGCATTTAACTGAATTGCATTTAACCACGCAATAGAAGAAGAACTTGGTTTACTATAGTTAATTTTCACTTCAACTAGCTCAGACGAAGAGATAAAACTCAATGTATCTTCCCCATTATTTGCATACTGACAACTATAACAACTTAGAGTTACTGGCGAAAAATCAATATTTATAGTAGCTGCTCCTGACGAAACATTTAGAGAACTTGTGGAACCACTTCTTGCAGCTCCTGAGACATTTAATCTCACAGGACTCGTAAAATCAATATTTGGAATATTAAATATAAAATCATAAGAAGTTTTAACATCAAATACCTCTCCATACCAATCTTGGCCAGATTTTAATAAGTTTAAATTGTCTTTCTCATAAAATTGATACTCATTAAATGTATTGACAATATTATTAGGTATAGCTGAAAAAGAAATGGTATTAATTCGTTTTGAAGCCTCATTCGTATTCGATGCTGTGATATAATAATATGTAGTATCACTATATTTATTTAATTCATGGAAAAATAATTGATTACTCGAATTTACATTTATAGTGTTTGGTGTTTGTCCATAGAATAATATATAATCATTTGAATTAAAAACTCCATCATTTTCTCCTTCTATATATATCGAGTTCTGTTTTAAATCATCGTGTCTATATTCCGAATTAATTTCAGGCAACATTTTACCACCGTTTCCATAAATTTTAATTGATTGCGGATTTATATTATCGATATCCAATCCTAAATCTTTTAAAAAAGAATAATTAAGCTTAAAAACACCATTCTTAACCACTGCAATTTTATACCAATCACCTGATGACAAAACAGAATTATTAACCGTACCTTTATTTGTAGTTTTTAGATTTTGTAATTTATTTCTCAACGTCAATTCCAATTGATAGCTCAAGACACGTTGATAAACTCCTAAATTTGAATTAAATATTATTGGGGTAAAGGATATTATACCAAAATTATTTTTTTTACTAATGGAATTAAAAAACTGAATACCAATATCATTACCTATAAATGAAACTCCTGAAACATTTAAAACACTATCACTTTGGATAGTCTCATATTCCAAGTTTATTACTTGAACATCTATTATTTCCTTATTTAATAAGTTTACTTGGTGAGTATGGAAAGGTAAAAAATCTTTATCTTCATTGTATTGAGCAGAATTAAACGCAAAAAAAACTCTAGTTTTTGAATCTAGCATGTCATTTGTCGAATTTTCACGCCAAACAAGTTGCCCTTCAACAGTTATTTTTTGAGAAAATAATGCAAAAGGAAGAGAAACTAATAATAAAAAGAGTAATTTCATGTTTAATTTATAGAATTTAAGTGCAAAATAATTTTTAAAAAGCCTTTATTTTTCGATAAAGTTAAAGAAAAACGTAACATTTTTTTAATTATTGTTTTTATAAGTATTCCAAATTTAATACATTTGGAACTTCGTAAAACACTTTTACGTAAAAGCGTTTGTATGAAATGTTTAATTTATGTGGAAAAACTTAATAAGTAAACAGTTAAAGATTGCAGCATTAATGCTGATTTCTATTAACGCATTTGGGCAAGATCCTGAGTTTACTCAGTTTTATGCTAATCCGCTTTATTTAAACCCAGCTTTTGCAGGATCTGCAAACTGTCCAAGGGTTTCATTAAACTATAGGAATCAATGGCCAGGAATTAGCGGTTCGTTTGTTACCTATAGCGCCTCATATGATCAGCATGTAGATAACTTATCTGGAGGTGTAGGGCTTTTAGTATGGAATGACAGAGCTGGAGAAGGCACGTTAAATACTACTAATGTTAGTGGAATGTATTCTTACCAACTACCTGTTACAAGAAGATTTTCTATAAAAGCAGGTTTACAAGCGACTTGGGCACAAAAATCTGTAGATTGGAGTAAACTTACTTTTGGCGACATGATTGACGCTAGAAGAGGATTTGTTTACAATACAAATGAAGTAAAAAGAGATGCTCCAGCAAATTATGTTGACTTTTCTGCTGGAATTTTAGGTTATAGTGAAAAATATTTTGTTGGAATAGCTGTACACCACCTTACAGAACCTAATGAATCTGTAATTAAAGGGGAAAGCCCTCTACCAAGGAAATATACTTTCCACGCAGGAGCTGTCATTCCGTTAGAAGGAAAAGGAGACGTAGCAACCTTATCTCCGAACATTTTATTCAGAATGCAACAAGATTTCAGACAAATTAATTTCGGTATGTATTATTCAAAAGGTCCAATAATTGGTGGGCTTTGGTACAGAAATTCTGATGCCTTTATTACCCTTATTGGAATTCAAGCTGGAATAATGAAATTTGGATACAGTTATGATATAACTATTTCTGATCTTACAAATAAAACAGCTGGTTCACATGAAATCTCCTTAGGACTTCAATTCGACTGTAAACCTAAAAAACGAAAATTTAGAACAATAAGTTGTCCTTCTTTTTAGTTTATTATATATTTGCAAAACATAAACTTGTTAATTATGAAAATCAAATCAATAAATTCATTAATATTTATACTCTCAATTTTTTCAGTATTTTTTCTTACATCATGTAAAAGAGAACAATCTGGAGCTACTGGTTGGGAGTACAACCAGCCAAAAAATGGTGGATTCCAAAAAGTTCCTTATTTAGAACAAGAGACTGGTCCAGGATTAGTTTTAATTGAAGGTGGTCGTTTTACAATGGGTAGAGTTGAGCAAGAAGTAAACTACGACTGGAATAATATACCTAGAACCGTAACGGTTTCATCATTTTATATGGATGAGGTTGAAGTTACTAACTTTTTCTACTTAGAATATTTATATTGGTTAGAAAGAGTATTTATGGCCGATTATCCAGAAGTGGTTAAAAAAGCATTGCCTGACACATTAGTTTGGAGAAGTAAATTAGCATTCAACGAACCTTATGTTGAGTTTTACTTAAGACATCCTGCTTATAGAGATTATCCTGTAGTTGGTGTTAACTGGCTTCAAGCAAATGATTTTTGTTCATGGAGAACCGATCGTGTTAACGAATTAATTTTAATCAGAGAAGGTTTATTCGAACATTATCCAAATCAAATTAATGAAGACAACTTTAATACAGAGGCATATAGACATGGTCAATATGAAAGTGGTAAAAGAGTTGATGGTATTCCTGATTTAGATCCAAATAAAGAATATAGAAACGTTAGAATGGAAGATGGTATACTCCTTCCAGAGTATAGACTTCCTACAGAAGCAGAATGGGAATATGCAGCATACGCATTAATTGGAAACACAATTGAGGAATTAATTCCAGATAGAAAACTTTATCCATGGAATGGTCATGCTGTAAGAAACTCAAACGATAAATATATTGGTCAAATCCTTGCAAATTTTAAAAGAGATAGAGGTGACAATATGGGTGTTGCTGGAAAATTGAATGATAATGCAGATATTACAGCACCTGTATATGCGTATTGGCCAAATGATTATGGTCTATACAACATGGCTGGTAATGTATCAGAATGGGTAATGGATGTTTTCAGACCTTTATCTATGGAAGATAATGACGATTTTAGACCATTTAGAGGTAATGTTTACAAAACGAAATTACTTGATGATGATGGAGCTATTGCTGAAAAAGATAGTTTAGGTAGATTAATCTACAGAGAAGTAGATCCTAAATTAGATAACTTACAATCTAGAAGAAATTACAGAAGAGCTGACAACATTAACTATCTTGATGGAGATTGGGAATCAAACGTAAACTGGAGTAATGGAGAGATGGGTGCAAATCCTGATTTTGATAAAGAAAATGATGCATTAAAAATGTATCAATTTGGTGAAACAACTAGGGTTAGTGATAAAGCTAGAGTTTATAAAGGTGCTTCTTGGAAAGATAGAGCATATTGGGCTGTACCAGGTACAAGAAGACACTTATTGGAAGACCAATCCACTTCTTTTATTGGATTTAGATGTGCTATGACAAGGGTTGGTAGTCCAGTTGGTTTAGGATACTAACATTAAAATATTAATTACTTTAAAAAACCCTTTTGAAAAATTCAAAAGGGTTTTTTATTTTTACCCCATATGGAAATAGCTGAATTATATAATATATATACTCAACATCCTCAAATTTCAACTGATACAAGAATGGTATCGGAGGGATGTTTATTCTTTGCTTTAAAAGGCGAAAATTTTGATGCTAATACATTTGCTGAGAAAGCAATAAATGAAGGTGCTGCATACGCGATTATTGACAATTCAAAATTTAAGATTTCAGATAAATGTATCTTAGTAGATAATGTCTTGGTCACATTACAACAATTAGCAAATTATCATCGTAAACAATTTACTATTCCTTTTATTGGGATAACAGGTTCGAATGGGAAGACGACTACAAAAGAACTAATCAATGCTGTGCTTTCAAAAAAGTATAAAACAGTTGCAACTAAAGGCAACTTAAATAACCATATTGGAGTTCCATTAACTATATTATCTATTACAAAAGAATGTGAAGTAGCAATAATAGAAATGGGTGCAAATCATATTGGTGAAATAGAACAGCTTTGTAAAATTGCAGAACCAAATTTTGGAATAATCACAAATATTGGGACAGCTCATATTGAAGGATTTGGTAGCAGAGAAGGTGTAATTATAGCAAAAAGTGAACTTTATCATTTTATTAAAGAAAATAACGGAACACTATTCATAAATAAAAATGATGATCTACTTACTAAGTTAGCGGAAGGAATTCAATCGATAAATTACTCAAAAGAAGATATTACTAATTTATCTTATAATCCATTTCTTTCATTTAACTGGAAAGAACAGAAAATAGAAACACAACTTTATGGTGAATACAATTTGCCAAATATTCTAGCAGCAATTAAAATTGGTGAATATTTTAAAGTTGAAAATAACAATATTAAGTCTGCATTAGAGAATTACATTTCAACAAACAACCGATCTCAAATAATAAAACTTTCTAAACATACCTTATACTTAGACGCTTATAATGCAAACCCTACTAGTATGAATGCTGCTATAGATTCGTTTTCAAAACTAGTTGATTCTAACAAACTTTTAATTCTTGGCGACATGTTAGAATTAGGTCATATTAGCCAGAAAGAGCACCAAAAAATTGCTGATAAAATAAATATATTAAAATTGAATGCTTTATTAGTTGGAAAAGAGTTTCAGCAAATAGAAAATAAACGCCTGTTAATTACTGTAAAAAATACCGATGAAGCAATTCTATGGTTAGAAAATCAACTCGATAAGGTTAATTCAATCCTAATAAAGGGATCGAGAGGTATTCGGTTGGAAAAGATTAGTGAGTTTATACAAAAAAAGGAGGCATAAGCCTCCTTTTTTTGTATAAACTATTCTATAATTATTTCAATACAGCCCTAGAAATCACAATCTTCTGAACTTCACTTGTTCCTTCATAAATCTGAGTGATTTTTGCGTCACGCATTAATCGTTCAACATGGTACTCCTTCACAAAACCATAACCACCATGCACTTGAACTGCTTCTGTTGTAACCCACATAGCAGTTTTTGAAGCAAAAACCTTAGCCATAGCACCTTCTTTATCAAAATTTTGTTTTTGGTCTTTTAACCAAGCTGCTTTTAAACACAACATTCTTGATGCTTCAATTTCGGTAGCCATATCAGCTAATTTAAAAGCAATAGCTTGATGATTACAAATTTCAGTGCCAAATGCTTTACGTTCTTTTGAATAAGCCAATGCTAATTCATAAGCTCCCGAGGCTATACCTAAAGCTTGAGAAGCTATACCTATTCTCCCTCCAGATAAAACACTCATGGCAAATTTAAATCCAAAACCATCCTCTCCTATTCTATTCGCTTTTGGCACTTTTACATCATTAAATAATAATGTATGAGTATCTGATGCTCGGATACCCATTTTATTTTCTTTGGCTCCAACAACAAATCCTTCCATACCTTTTTCTACAATTAAAGCATTAATACCTTTATGTCCCAATTCTGGATTTGTTTGTGCAATAACAATACAATATTCTGAAGAACCTCCATTGGTAATCCAGTTTTTCGTTCCGTTTAATAAATAGTAATCTCCCTTATCTATTGCAGTAGTTTTTTGAGACGTTGCATCCGAACCAGCTTCTGGTTCTGATAAACAAAACGCTCCAATTTTTTCACCTTTTGCACAAGGAACTAAATATTTTTGTTTTTGTTCTTCTGTTCCATATTTCTCAATACCCCAACAAAACAATGAGTTATTTACTGACATAACTACTGAACACGAAGCATCAACTTTACTAATTTCTTCCATCGCTAAAACATAAGAAATAGTATCCATTCCACCACCACCGTACTTTGGGTCAACCATCATACCTAAAAAACCAAGTTCTCCAAGTTGTCTTATCTCATCTTTAGGAAATTTTTGATTTTCGTCTCTTTCAATTACACCTGGTTTCAACACATTTTGTGCAAAATCTCTTGCCGCATCTCTAACTGCAATATGTTCTTCTGTAAGTTCTATATTCATTTGTTTTATTTTTATATTTTTGAAGGAGCACAAATTTAATTGTTTAAATCAAAATTTTCAAATTTTATGGAAACTTATCGTGTAATAGGAATTATGTCTGGAACATCCTTGGATGGGACTGACATCGCGTTATGCGATTTTGTTCTAAAAAACAAAAAATGGACTTTTAATATTGTTGCATCTCAAACTATTGCTTATAAAAGTGATCTAGAAAACAAACTTAGATTAGCAACAAGAACATCAGGATTTGAATTAATGATGCTTCATAATGAATTGGGCAACATCATTGGAGAATCAATAAATGAATTTCTAACTAAGAATATGATAGATAAAAGTTTCGTTAACTTTATCTCATCTCACGGACACACCATTTTTCATCAACCAGATAAAAAAATTACAACTCAAATAGGAAATGGAGCAAATATTTCTTCCTTAACAAAACTTCCTGTAATCTGTGATTTCAGGACTGTTGATGTATCGTTAAATGGAAATGGAGCTCCTTTAGTTCCTATTGGAGACAAACTTCTTTTTCCTGAGTTTGATTTTTGTTTAAATTTAGGTGGTATAGCAAATACTTCATTTGAACAAAACAATAAATTAATTGCATTTGATATTTGTCCCGTAAATATTGTATTAAACAAATTAGTAAATAAAATTAATTTGAATTACGATAATGGAGGAGAACTAGCGAGAAGAGGAAGACTAAATATAGATTTATTAAATAAACTAAATCAACTGGATTATTACAAACTCTCTCCTCCAAAATCATTAGGAATTGAGTGGATAGAAGCTAATATCTTTCCTCTACTTGAAAAGTATGAGATTGCTCTTGAAGATAAATTGAATACCTTTTGTGAGCATATTGCAATACAAATTGCCAAAGTAATTAATGATGACTCTAAAAAAATTCTATTTACTGGAGGAGGTTCTTACAACCATTACCTAATTGAACGGATTCAACATTTTACTTCATCAAAAGTTATAATTCCAAATAAAATTATAATAGAATTTAAAGAAGCTTTAATCTTTGCATTTTTAGGCGTTCTACGACATAGAAATGAGGTAAATTGTTTATCATCAGTAACTGGAGCAAAAGAAAACAATATTGGAGGCTGTATATACAAGGCATTTTGATAAATTTTTATTTTAATAAAGATTAATTATATTTGAAACATCGAAAATCAACTTAACTAAATAAAAATGACAAAAGAAAAAGAAGCTTGGGGTTCTAGAATAGGTTTAATACTTGCTATGGCTGGTAATGCTGTTGGTTTAGGTAATTTCCTAAGATTTCCAGCACAGGCAGTTCAAAATGGTGGTGGCGCTTTTATGATTCCATACCTAATATGTTTTTTATTAATGGGTATACCTTTACTATTTGTAGAATGGTCGAGTGGAAGATTTGGCGGTAAATTTGGACATCACAGCACTCCATTTATTTTAGATTCTATGGACAAACGTAAATTCTGGAAATACATTGGAGTATTCGGAATTTTCACCAACGTTGCGGTTGCTTCATATTATTGCTACTTAGAATCATGGACCTTATCATGGGTTTGGCATTCTATAGCTGGTAGTTTTTCAGGAAAAAGCCAAGTAGAAGTTGCCGAATTTTTTGGTAATTATGTAGGTTTATCAACTATAGAACCTATTATTTTTTGGATAATTTGTTTAGTTTTAAATACTTGGATTCTATCAAAAGGACTTAGTGGTGGAGTTGAAAAAGCAGCAAAAGTAGGAATGCCACTTCTATTAATATTTGGTGCTTTTCTTGCATTTAAAGCTATTACCCTTAAAGAGGGAGTTCATGGAGCAGTTAATCCTGGAACACTGGGTTTGAATTTTTTATGGACACCTCAATTTGAATCAATTTGGTCAATTAAAGTATGGTTAGCCGCAGCAGGACAAGTTTTCTTTACCTTGTCTCTAGGAATGGGTTCTATACAATGTTATGCATCTTACATTAGAAAGAAAGATGATATAGCCTTAAATGCCATGAGTGCTGGTTGGATGAATGCGTTTGTAGAAATTGTTTTAGGTTCTGCAATATTAATTCCAATTGCAATTGGTTATCTAGGTATTGACCAAGTAGTGGAGATGACAAAAAGTGGTGGTCTTGGACTTGGATTCAAAACCTTACCTTATTTATTTGAGCAATGGGGAGGAATTTTAGCCATTGCTTCTGGTGTAGCATGGTTTGGATTATTATTTTTTGCGGGTATCACTTCATCATTAGCAATGGGTACTCCAGTAATGGGTTTCCTACAAGATGAATTTGGATGGAAAAGAGGAAATTCTGCATTAGCTTTTGGTTTAATAGTATTTTTATTAGGGTTGCCAACAGTAGTTTTCTTTAAATATGGTGTTTTTGATGAATACGATTATTGGGCAGGAACCGTTTCTCTAGTTGTATTTGCTCTATTTGAAATTATTCTATTTGGATGGGTTTTTGGAATGGATAAAGGATGGAAGGAGATTACCTCTGGTGCCGATATTAAAGTCCCAACCATCTTTAAATTTATTATAAAGTTTGTTACCCCTCTTTTATTAGGTTTCGTATTTATTATGAGCCTCCCAGAAATTTGGGATAAGATTACCAATAAAGCACTTTACGAAACATTAGCAAAAACAACAGATTTAGCAGAAATTGCAAATATTGAAACTACCATATTATTTGTAAATATTTCTAGAGCAGGGTTACTTCTGTTATGGTTAAGCATCGCGTATTTGGTTTACTACGCATATAAAAAACGAATTAAAGAAGGGAGATTTACATCATGAATACAAGCGCATTAATAATGATGATTACAACTGAAGTAATCGTAACTTTAGTAACAGGTTATTTCTTCTTAAGAGTTTTAAAAACTCCACCTAAACCTGAACCAGACTCTTATAACGAAAATGATGATGATGAAAGATAATAAAAAAATCTTAGTATAATCGTTCCGTTAGATTAATGAGTATTAAAGATTATTTTTCTTTCAATAAAGGAGAAAAAAGAGGTGTTATTGTATTATTAACAATAATTATCTTGTTTACTATTTCTCTTCATTTCATTAAATATTTCAGGGTTATTGATCAGACCGATTTTTCAAAATTTGATACGGAAATTACAAAATTTGAGAAAGAAATGGTTCAACAAAGACGCCAAGACAGTATTGCAAGGGCAACGAAATACGCTCCTAAAATTCCAACAGATTTTTTTGAATTTAATCCTAATGAAACCGAAGACTCCAACTGGCTTAAACTTGGTTTTAAGGAGTGGCAAGTAAAAACAATCAACAATTATAAATCAAAAGGCGGTGAATTTCGAGTGAAATCGGATGTGAGTAAAATATTTGGAATTACCGATACATTATACAACTTACTCTATCCTTATATATTATTACCAGAAAGCTTGGAAAAAAAACCGTATGAGAAAAATTACACAAATGATTTTCCAAAGAATAATTATGAACCTTACAAGAAAAAAGAACCTATTATTTTAGATGTTAACCTTTGCGACACAACCCAATTGCAACAACTAAAAGGAATTGGTTCTGCTTTTTCAAAAAGAATTATAAAATATAGAGAATCATTGGGAGGTTTTACAAGCATTAATCAACTTAAAGAAGTTTACGGAATTACAGATGAAATTTTCAACCAAATCATTCCAAATTTAAAATTATCTAACACAACTATTCATCAAATTAATATCAACCAAGCTGATGAAGAGCAACTAAAAAAGCATCCTTATATTGGTTGGAAAATAGCAAAACCAATTGTAGCTTACAGAAAAAGTCACGGAAAATATACAGCTGTTTCAGATATTAAAAAAATTCACTTGATAACTGACGAAATATATAGTAAAATTGCACCATATTTAAAAGTTGACTAAATGATTTCTGAAAAACTCAATACAGTTATCCGAGATGTGCCCAATTTCCCAAAGGAAGGAATCATTTTTAAAGACATTACCCCTATTCTTCTTGATGCTAAACTTACTAAAGAAGTAGTGTCTGAATTAGCAAAAAATTCCAAAGAACTTAAGTTAGATGCTATTGTTGGTATTGAAAGTAGAGGTTTTTGGTTCGGAATTATGTTAGCAAACGAATTAAATATTCCATTCATCCCAATTAGGAAAAAAGGTAAATTACCTTATAAAACTTTATCCTATAAATATGATTTAGAATATGGTTCGGCAGAAGTAGAAATACATGAAGATGCTATTCAACCCAACTGGAATATTTTAGTTCACGATGATTTATTAGCAACAGGCGGAACTGCTAAAGCTGCAGCTGAACTAATTTTAATGCAAGAAGCAAATGTCGCAGGATTCAGCTTTGTGGTAGAGTTAGACTTTTTAAATGGAAGAAACGAACTTTTAAAGTATTCAAAAAATATAATTAGCTTAACAAATTTTTAAAATATAAACGATGGATTTTAAATATACCGAAAATCAGTTGATGATTGCTGATATGATTAGAGACTTTGGCGACAAAAACATTCGTCCAAAAATGATGGAATGGGATAATGCTCAAACTTTTCCTGTTGAAGTATTTAAAAAATTAGGAGCGCTGGGTTTAATGGGAGCAGTTGTTCCTCAACAATATGGTGGTTCTGGGATGAGTTACAATGAATACGTGACAGTGGTTTCTGAGATTTCTAAAATTTGTGGTTCAATAGGATTGTCTGTTGCAGCACACAATTCTTTGTGTACCAATCATATTCTGATGTTTGGTAATGAAGAACAAAAAAAGAAATGGTTACCTAAATTAGCAAGTGCAGAATGGATTGGTGCTTGGGGTTTAACTGAACACAATACTGGCTCTGATGCTGGTGGAATGAACACTACTGCAAAACAAGATGGTGATTACTGGGTGCTAAACGGAGCGAAAAATTTTATTACTCACGCTATATCAGGAAATATTGCTGTAGTTATTGCAAGAACTGGAGAAAAAGGTGACTCAAGAGGAATGACAGCATTTGTAATTGAAAAAGGTACTCCAGGTTTTTCATCTGGAAAAAAAGAAGATAAATTAGGCATGAGAGCTTCTGAAACTGCTGAGCTAATTTTTGCAGACTGTAGAATTCATAAAGATAATGTACTAGGAAAAGTTGGTGAAGGTTTTATCCAAGCGATGAAAATCTTAGATGGAGGAAGAATCTCTATTGCATCTCTAGCACTAGGTATTGCAAAAGGTGCTTACGAAGCAGCCTTAAAATACTCAAAAGAAAGAGAACAATTTGGCAAATCAATTAGTCAATTCCAAGCAATTGCTTTTAAATTGGCAGATATGGCTACTGAAATTGAAGCTGCTGAATTGCTGATTTTTGAAGCTGCCGATTTAAAAGATCGCCACCAGCCCGTTACAAAAGTTTCTGCTATGGCAAAATACTATGCTTCCGAAGTTTCAGTAAGAGTATCAACTGAAGCTGTTCAAATTTTTGGTGGCTATGGTTATACAAAAGAATTCCCTGCTGAAAAATATTATAGAGATTCTAAACTATGTACAATTGGCGAAGGAACATCTGAAATTCAGAAATTAGTAATTTCAAGAGAAATTTTAAAGTAAAATAAGTTTATTTAAAATATATTTCTAAATTTGCAACCCTTAAAAATTTATAATTAAAAATTTACACAATGATAATTGTTCCAATAAAAGACGGAGAAAACATCGAGAGAGCTTTAAAAAAATACAAAAAGAAGTTTGAGAAAACTGGTGTTGTTAAAGAACTTAGAAACAGAAAACAATTCGACAAACCTTCAGTTATCAATAGAGCTGAAATGATTAAAGCTATTTACGTTGAGAAGCTAAGAAAAGCTGAACAATAGTAACTTCATTAGTTTTATAATATAGTAAAGTAGTTTACTTAATAACTTTTTAGAAAAAAAAGCGTTATTTTGGTAAACTACTTTTTTTATGGATAAAATTGAACCTTTTATAAATTACCTTCTCCACCAAAAAAGATACTCTTCTAATACCATTATTGCATACCAAAAAGATCTAGAACAGCTGTTCGATTTTGCATCAAAAACTTACCAAGTTTCTTCATCAAAAGAAATCTCTTCAAACATTATACGTTCTTGGTTAGCCGATTTAAAAGAAAACACCAATTCTAACCGGACAATCATCAGGAAAATTTCAAGCATAAAAACATACTTTAAATACTTAAAGAAAAATAATATTGTAACTCACAATCCTTTAACAAAAGTTGTTACCCCAAAAACAAACAAGCCCCTCCCCTCTTTTTTAAAAACAGAGGAAACCATTGATTTATTTCAACCCGAACATTTTACAGATGATTATGTAGGCAAAAGAGATTTGATGATTTTAGAATTATTTTATGCAACTGGAATGCGATTATCAGAATTAACATCATTAACATTAAATTCTATTAACATTAATTCTGATTACATCAAAGTAATTGGAAAGAGAAACAAAGAAAGAATAATCCCTATCACATTATCACTAAAACAAAAAATAACAGATTACCTTAACTGTAGAAAAGAATTTGGAGATGACACTCAGTATTTATTTTTAACTGAGAAAGGAAAAAAAATATATACAAAACTTGTCTATAGAATAGTAATTTCTTACCTTAGTAGTGTTACAAACAATGATAAAAAAAGTCCGCACATTTTAAGACATACTTTTGCAACTCATATGTTAAACAATGGTGCTGATTTGAATACAATAAAAGAAATACTTGGTCATAGCAATCTCTCTGCTACCCAAGTATACACTCATAATACTATAGAAAAATTAAAAAACATTCATAAATTGGCTCATCCAAAAGCCTAATAAAAGGAGGACACCATGAAAGTAAATTTAAAAATCACATCAGTACATTTTGATGCAGACAAAAAATTATTAGAATTTATTCACGAGAGAGTAGATAAACTTGGACAGTTCTATGACAAGATAATTGATGGAGATGTAATTCTGAAAATTGATAACAATAGTACTGGTGAAAATAAAGTTGCCGAAATAAAATTGTCAGTACCTGGCAATGACATCTTTGCAAAAAAACAATGTAAATCCTTTGAAGAAGCCACAGATTTAGCTGTTGAAGCACTTCGAAGACAACTAAAAAAACACAAAGAAAAACTTAACAAAGTATAGTGAAAAATTTTTGATAGTATTATTTGATTAATAAAAAATTAATTCTACATTTGCAGACCTTTTTAAAAAGAGGTCTGCTTTTTTTTGCAGTAATAAAAAAAGCCACTATAGCTCAGTTGGTAGAGCAGCTGATTTGTAATCAGCCGGTCGGAGGTTCGAGTCCCTCTAGTGGCTCAGTTCTTTAAATAAATGAAATTGCTGGGGAAATACTCAAGCGGTCAACGAGGACAGACTGTAAATCTGTTGGCCACGCCTTCGTAGGTTCGAATCCTGCTTTCCCCACGAGAATAAAAAAATTAGCGGGAGTAGCTCAGCTGGCTAGAGCATCAGCCTTCCAAGCTGAGGGTCGCGGGTTCGAATCCCGTTTCCCGCTCTTTTTTTTATATGTCGGTAAAGCCGACGTAGCTCAGTGGTAGAGCACTTCCTTGGTAAGGAAGAGGTCACGGGTTCAAGTCCCGTCGTTGGCTCTATTATTGAAAATAG
Organism: uncultured Vicingus sp.; assembly: GCA_964398455.1. Classification (GTDB taxonomy): domain Bacteria; phylum Bacteroidota; class Bacteroidia; order Flavobacteriales_E; family Vicingaceae; genus Vicingus. Next base: position 134,695 of record CAYNMR010000005.1, read on the forward strand.
TAAAATAGTAAATAAATAAAAGTTAATATAAATAGTAAATAAATAAACCGAAAATCATGGCTAAAGAGAATTATGATCGTTCCAAACCGCATTTAAACATCGGAACAATTGGTCACGTTGACCACGGTAAAACTACTTTAACTGCAGCTATCACTACAGTTTTAGCGAAAAAAGGTTTTGCTGAATTAAGAGATTTTGCTTCAATCGACAACGCTCCTGAAGAAAAAGAAAGAGGTATTACAATTAATACTTCACACGTTGAATACTCAACTGCAAACAGACACTATGCTCACGTTGACTGTCCAGGTCACGCGGATTACGTTAAAAACATGGTAACTGGTGCTGCTCAAATGGACGGTGCTATACTTGTTGTAGCTGCTACAGATGGTCCAATGCCACAAACAAGAGAACACATCCTTTTAGGAAGACAAGTTGGTATTCCAAGAATGGTTGTATTCATGAATAAAGTGGATATGGTTGACGATGCTGAGTTATTAGAACTTGTTGAAATGGAAATTAGAGAACTTTTAAGCTTCTACGAATATGATGGAGATAATGCTCCTGTAATCGCTGGATCTGCTTTAGGTGCTTTAAATGGTGAAGAAAAATGGGTGAAAACAGTTGAAGATTTAATGGATGCTGTTGATACTTATATTGAAATGCCTCCTAGAGATGTTGATAAGCCTTTCTTAATGCCAGTTGAAGACGTATTTTCTATCACAGGTAGAGGTACTGTAGCAACAGGTAGAATTGAAACAGGTGTAATCAACTCTGGTGAAACTGTAGATATCTTAGGTATGGGTGCTGAAAAATTATCATCAACTGTAACTGGTGTTGAGATGTTTAGAAAAATATTAGACAGAGGTGAAGCAGGTGATAATGTTGGTCTTTTATTAAGAGGTATTGAGAAAACTGATATCAGAAGAGGTATGGTTATCGCTAAACCAGGATCAATAACTCCTCACTCAGAATTTACTGCTGAAATCTATGTATTGAAAAAAGAAGAAGGTGGACGTCACACTCCATTCCATAACAAATACAGACCTCAATTCTACATCAGAACAACAGATGTTACTGGAGAGATTTTCTTACCAGAAGGAAGAGAGATGGTTTTACCAGGTGACAACGTTTCAATCACTGTTAAATTGATTGTTCCAGTTGCTATCAACAAAGGTTTAAGATTTGCAATTAGAGAAGGTGGTAGAACTGTTGGTGCAGGTCAAGTAACTGAGATTATTAAATAATAATAGATAAAAAGACCAAGCTAAGGTGTTCCTGAAACGGGACACCTTTCTTGTCTTTATAAATTTTACGGGTGTAGCTCAATTGGTAGAGTAGTGGTCTCCAAAACCATTGGTTGGGAGTTCGAGTCTCTCCACCCGTGCAGAATAAGAAATTAAGTAGTATGGCAAAAATAGGAACATATATAAAGGAGTCAACAGACGAATTGCTAAACAAAGTATCATGGCCAACATGGCCTGAACTACAGAGTAGTGCTGTAATTGTTTTGGTAGCTTCAGTAATTTTTGCAATTATTATCTATCTAATGGATACTTCTTTTAGTAATTTAATGAAATTCATTTACGGGTTATTTTAAAAAGTTATGGCAGAGAATAGTAAAAAGTGGTATGTTGTTAGAGCCATTAGTGGAAAAGAAAATAAAATAAAGAAGTATATAGAAGATGAGATTGTTAGAAATAAACTAACGGATTATGTTTCTCAGATTTTAATACCTACTGAAAAAGTTTATCAAATCAGAAATGGAAAAAAGATAAACAAAGAAAGAAGTTTTTTTCCTGGATATATATTAATTGAAGCAGATTTAATTGGTGAGGTTCCTCACATTATTAGAAATGTTAATGGAGTTATTGGGTTTTTAGGTGCAGAGAAAAAAGGCGATCCGCTTCCATTAAGATTATCTGAAGTTAATAGAATATTAGGAAAAGTAGATGAATTAGCTGAAAGTACTGAAGAAATGACAATTCCTTTTGTAACTGGCGAAAATGTTAAAGTTGTTGATGGACCGTTTAATGGTTTCTCAGGTACAATCGAGAAAATAAACGAAGAAAAACGTAAGTTAGAAGTAATGGTTAAGATTTTTGGAAGAAAACAACCGTTAGAACTAAGCTTCTTACAAGTAGAAAAAGAAAGTTAATATGTAATTAATCGTACAAACCTCAATGCAAAATAATGCTTCCAATTGAGATGAGTACAACCCTAAATAGTAAATAAAATGGCTAAAGAAGTAAGTGGATTAATTAAATTACAAATAAAAGGAGGAGCTGCAAACCCATCTCCACCAGTAGGACCTGCATTAGGATCTAAAGGTGTTAACATTATGGAATTTTGTAAGCAATTTAATGGTAGAACACAAGATAAAGCTGGAAAAATATTACCAGTTCTTATTACTGTTTATGCTGATAAATCCTTTGATTTCGTAATTAAAACTCCTCCAGCGGCTATTCAATTAATGGAAGTTGCTAAAATCAAAAAGGGTTCATCAGAGCCTAATAGAGTAAAAGTAGCTACTATTTCGTGGGATCAAGTTAAAACAATTGCTGAAGACAAAATGTCGGATTTAAACTGTTTTAAAATTGGTGCTGCAATGAAAATGGTTGCCGGAACAGCAAGAAGTATGGGAATTAACGTAAAAGGCGAATTTCCAGCTTAATTAGAATTAATTAATTGTTATAATAATGGCAAGGCTAACAAAAAACATGAAACAATCTTTATCGAAATTCGATACTACAAAAGAGTATCAATTAGATGAAGCTGCAAAAATTGTTAAGGACATTACTTATACAAAATTCGACTCTTCAGTTGATATCGCTGTAAAACTTGGTGTTGATCCAAGAAAAGCTAATCAAATGGTTAGAGGAACAGTTGCCCTACCTAATGGTGTGGGTAAAGATGTTAAGGTTTTAGTATTATGTACTCCTGATAAAGAAGCAGAAGCCAAACAAGCTGGTGCAGACTATGTAGGTTTAGACGAGTTTATTGATAAAATCAAAAACGGCTGGACAGACATCGATGTAATTATTACAATGCCAAGTGTTATGGGTAAGGTTGGAGCTTTAGGTAAAGTATTAGGACCTAGAGGTTTAATGCCAAATCCAAAATCAGGTACTGTTACCATGGAAATTGGTAAAGCTGTTACAGAGGTTAAAGCAGGTAAAATCGACTTTAAAGTTGATAAATATGGTATCGTTCATACAACAATCGGAAGAGCTTCTTTTGAAGCTGAGAAGTTGGTTGAAAATGCACACGAACTTATTCAAACAATACTTAAGCTTAAACCGTCTGCAGCAAAAGGAACTTATGTGAAAAGTGTTACACTTTCAAGCACAATGAGTCCTGGAGTTAAAGTTGAACCTAAATCATTAACGGTTTAATAAGTTTATAACTTATAAATAAGAACTATGACTAAAGAAGAAAAAAATCAGTTTATCGTAGATTTAACTGCAAAGTTAAATAACGCTAATGTATTTTACTTAGCTGATATTGCTGGTTTAGATGCAGAAAACTCTTCAAGGTTAAGAAGGTCTTGCTTTAATGGAAATATTCAAATTGAAGTAGTAAAAAATACCTTATTGAAAAAAGCTTTAGAAAAAGCTGAAGGTAACTTCGACGATTTATATGTTTCTTTAAAAGGAAATACTTCAATTTTATTTGCAGAAACAGGAAATGGACCTGCAAAATTAATTAAAGAATTCCGTAAGAAAAGCGACAAACCTCTACTTAAAGGAGCATTTATAGATCAAGCTATATTTATTGGTGATGCTAATTTAGATGCACTTGTTGCACTTAAATCTAAAGAAGAATTAATCGGTGATATTATTGGTTTATTACAATCGCCTGCTAAAAATGTTGTTTCTGCTTTAAAATCAAGCGGTGGCAAAATTGCAGGTATTGTTAAAACACTTTCAGAGCGTCCTGAATAAAAAAAACACGCACTCAAATAAATTAATTAATTGTTAAAAATCTAAATTAAAATAAAATGGCAAATTTAAAAGAACTTGCAGAACAGTTAGTAAACTTAACAGTAAAAGACGTTAACGAATTAGCTGCAATCCTTAAAGACGAATATGGTATCGAACCTGCTGCTGCTGCTGTAGCTATCGCTGGTCCTGCTGCTGGTGGTGGAGACGCTGCTGGTGCTGAAGAGAAAACATCTTTTGATGTAATTCTTAAAAATGGTGGACAAGCTAAATTAGGCGTAGTTAAATTAGTAAAAGAACTTACTGGTTTAGGTCTAAAAGAAGCAAAAGACTTAGTTGATGCTGCTCCAAAACCATTGAAAGAAGGCGTTACTAAAGATGAAGCTGATGCTCTAAAATCTCAATTAGAAGAAGCTGGAGCTGAAGTTGAAATTAAATAATTTCAATTCATAATACAAAGGTTTAGACCTTTTCTGGAAGCAGAATAGGTCTAAACCATTTTGTGCTTATATACTCCTCGTGAATGGAAAACTGAGTCATGCCTAGGCGTGATGATTTACAAAGAGTTATAGTAAAATTATTATCTCAATAAGTATTGGGGTAACTAGTATTAACAATAACTAAACTCATTTTGACCTAATGAATAAAACGTTAGTTAAAAACCAAAAAGCTGAAAGAATAAATTTTGGCTCAATAAAAAATCAACTATCATACCCTGATTTTTTAGATATTCAACTACAATCATTTCAAAGCTATTTTCAATTAGATACAACTCCTGAAAACAGAGAGCAAGAAGGCTTGTTCCGTGTTTTTAGTGAGAATTTTCCTATTACTGATGCCAGAAATCAATTTGTATTAGAATTTTTAGATTATTTCGTTGATCCGCCTAGATATTCAATCGAAGAATGTATTGAAAGAGGATTAACTTACAGTGTTCCCTTAAAAGCAAAGTTAAAATTATATTGTACCGACCCAGAGCACGAAGATTTTGAAACAATCGTTCAGGATGTATATTTAGGAACTATTCCTTACATGACTCCAAAAGGAACATTTGTTATCAATGGTGCTGAAAGAGTAATTGTTTCTCAATTACACAGATCGCCAGGTGTATTCTTTGGTCAAAGCAGACATGCTAATGGTACAAAATTATATTCGGCGAGAGTAATTCCTTTTAGAGGATCTTGGATAGAATTTGCTACTGATATAAACAACGTAATGTATGCTTATATCGATAGAAAGAAAAAATTACCTGTAACCACTTTATTTAGAGCTATCGGTTATGAAACTGATAAAGAAATCTTAGAATTATTTGATTTAGCTGACGAAGTAAAAGTTAGTAAAGCAGGTCTTAAAAAAACAATTGGTAGAAAATTAGCTGCACGTGTATTAAAAACATGGATTGAAGATTTCGTGGATGAAGATACTGGTGAGGTTGTTTCTATCGAAAGAAATGAAGTAATTATTGACCGTGAAACTATCATCGATAAAGATCATATTGACGAAATAGTTGACTCTGGTTCAAAAACAATTATTTTACACAAAGAAGACGTTAACTCGGCAGATTTTGCCATTATTTATAACACGTTACAAAAAGACCCTTCTAACTCTGAAAAAGAAGCGGTTGAACACATTTACCGTCAATTGAGAAATGCAGAACCACCAGATGTGGAAACTGCTAGAGGTGTAATTGACAAATTATTCTTCTCTGAAACTAGATACGATTTAGGGGAAGTTGGTAGATTTAGAATTAATAAAAAATTAGGTTTAAATATCGATGAAAACGTAAGAACGCTTTCAAGAGAAGATATTATTTCTATCATTAAATACTTAATTGAGCTTATCAACTCTAAAACAATAGTTGATGATATTGACCACTTAAGCAACAGAAGAGTAAGAACAGTTGGTGAACAATTGCACAACCAATTTGGTGTAGGTCTTTCAAGAATGGCTAGAACCATTAGAGAAAGAATGAACGTTAGAGATAACGAAGTATTTACTCCTTCTGACTTGATTAATGCAAAAACATTATCTTCAGTAATTAATTCATTCTTCGGAACGAATCAATTATCTCAATTTATGGATCAAACCAATCCTTTATCTGAGATTACTCACAAAAGAAGATTATCTGCATTAGGGCCAGGTGGTTTATCAAGAGAAAGAGCAGGTTTTGAGGTGCGTGACGTTCACTACACTCACTACGGAAGACTTTGTCCGATTGAAACTCCTGAGGGTCCAAATATTGGTCTTATTTCGTCTCTTTGCGTTTACGCTAAAGTAAATAAATTAGGTTTCATCGAAACTCCTTATAGACCTGTAGAAAATGGTAAAGTAGCTTTAGAAAAAGATGTAATTTACTTAAGTGCTGAAGAAGAAGAGAAAAAGATTATTGCCCAAGCAAATGCAAAAATCGATGATAAAGGTAAATTTGTTGACGATAAAGTTAAATCTAGATTAGAAGGTGATTTCCCAGTAAGTGAGCCAGATACGGTTCATTTAATGGATGTTGCTCCAAATCAAATTGCATCTATTGCTGCATCTTTAATTCCTTTCTTAGAAAATGATGATGCGAACCGTGCCTTGATGGGATCAAACATGATGCGTCAAGCAGTTCCATTAATGAGAGCTGAAGCTCCAATCGTTGGTACAGGACTAGAAGGTAGAGTTGCTGAAGATTCAAGAGTTTTAGTTAACGCTGAAGCTAATGGTGTTGTTGAATATGTAGATGCTAGTCAAATATCTATCAGATATGACAAAACTGAAGAAGAGAAACTAGTAAGCTTTGATGGTGACATTAAAACCTATGAATTAGCTACTTTTAGAAAAACCAATCAAAACACTTGTATCAACCTTACTCCTATTGTTAAAAAAGGACAAAGAGTTACTAAAGGTGAAGTACTTTGCGAAGGTTATGCAACACAAGATGGTGAACTTGCTTTAGGTAGAAACCTTAAAGTGGCATTTATGCCTTGGAAAGGTTATAACTTTGAGGATGCGATTGTAATTTCTGAAAAAGTAGTTAAAGATGATATCTTTACTTCTATTCATATCGAAGAGTTTTCATTAGAAGTTAGAGACACTAAACGTGGTTTAGAAGAATTAACTGCTGATATACCAAATGTTAGTGAAGACGCTACAAAAGACCTTGATGAAAACGGTATCATTAGAATTGGTGCTGAAGTAAAAGAAGGTGATATTATTATTGGAAAAATCACTCCAAAAGGAGAAACTGACCCAACACCTGAAGAAAAACTTTTAAGAGCTATCTTCGGTGATAAAGCTGGTGATGTTAAAGATGCTTCACTAAAAATTCGTCCATCTGTTAAAGGTGTTGTAATCGAGAAAAAACTTTTCGAGAAAGCTATAAAAGATAGAAAATCAAGAGCTGATGAAAAAAATATCATTAATCAACTTGATGACGAATACAATAGAGAAATGTCAGAACTTAAAAAAGAGCTGATTGACAAACTTTATACTATCGTAAATGGAAAAACTTCTCAAGGAGTAGTAAATTACTACAACGAAGAAATTGTTCCAAAAGGCACAAAATTTACCATTAAAATTTTAGAAAAAATAAACGATTATAGTTTTATCGATTCTAAAAATTGGACTACTAGCGACGAAATCAACGATTTAGTTAAAAAACTTTTAAATAACTATAACATTAAAGCAAACGAAATTCTTGGTGTAAACAAAAGAAAAAAATATGCTTTATCTGTTGGTGATGAGTTGCCTGCTGGTATTATCAAATTAGCTAAAGTTTATATTGCTAAAAAACGTAAACTTAAAGTTGGTGATAAAATGGCTGGTCGTCATGGTAACAAAGGTATTGTTGCTAACATCGTTAGAGAAGAAGATATGCCATTCTTAGAAGATGGAACACCTGTTGATATTGTATTAAATCCACTTGGTGTACCTTCAAGGATGAACTTAGGACAGGTTTACGAAACTGTTTTAGGTTGGGCTGGTCAAAAATTAGGACAAAAATTTGCAACACCTATTTTTGATGGTGCTTCTGTTGATGAAATCAATCAATATTGCGATAAAGCAGGTATCCCAAGATATGGTAAAACATATCTTTACGATGGAGGAACAGGCGAAAGATTTGACCAAACAGCTACTGTTGGTGTGATTTATATGTTAAAACTTGGTCACTTAATTGACGATAAAATGCACGCTCGTTCTATCGGACCATACTCATTAATTACACAACAACCTCTTGGTGGTAAAGCTCAATTTGGTGGTCAAAGATTTGGAGAGATGGAGGTTTGGGCTCTTGAAGCATTCGGTGCTGCAAACATCCTACAAGAAATCTTAACTATTAAATCTGATGATGTAAAAGGAAGAGCAAAAGCTTACGAAGCAATTGTAAAAGGAGACCCTATGCCTACACCAGGTATTCCGGAATCATTTAACGTATTGTTACATGAATTAAGAGGTTTATCTCTTAACATAGCTTTTGATTAATTAATAATAACACTCTAATACCTTAATAATATGGCTTTTAAGCACGATAACAATAATATAAACAGTAATTTCTCAAGAATTACCATCAGTTTATCTTCTCCTGAATCGATTTTAGAAAGATCGAGTGGAGAGGTTTTAAAACCTGAAACCATTAATTACAGAACATATAAACCTGAAAGAGACGGTTTATTCTGCGAAAGAATTTTTGGACCTGTAAAAGATTGGGAATGTCACTGTGGTAAATATAAAAGAATCAGATACAAAGGAATTATCTGCGACAGATGTGGTGTTGAAGTTACTGAGAAAAAAGTAAGAAGAGAAAGAATGGGACACATCAACTTGGTTGTTCCTGTTGCTCATATCTGGTACTTTAAATCTTTACCTAACAAAATCGGTTATTTATTAGGTTTACCTACAAAAAAACTAGATGCAATTATTTATTACGAAAGATACGTTGTAATTAATGCAGCAGCAGCTATGAATGCTGAGGGGGAACCAGTTCAATACCTTGATTTCTTGTCTGAAGAAGAATACTTAGATATCTTAGATACTCTTCCAAAAGAAAATCAATATTTGGATGAAAATGACCCAAATAAATTTGTAGCTAAAATGGGTGCAGAAGCTTTATACGAGCTTCTAAAACGTTTAGATTTAGATACTTTATCTTACGATTTAAGACACCAAGCAAATACAGAAACTTCACAACAAAGAAAAAATGAAGCTTTAAAAAGACTTCAAGTTGTTGAGTCATTCAGAGCTTCTAATATCGAATTAGATAACAGACCTGAATGGATGGTTGTTCGTGTTGTTCCAGTTATTCCACCAGAATTAAGACCACTTGTGCCTCTTGATGGTGGTAGATTTGCAACTTCAGATTTAAATGACCTTTACAGAAGAGTTATTATTAGAAACAATCGTTTGAAAAGATTGATTGAAATTAAAGCTCCAGATGTGATTTTACGTAACGAAAAACGTATGTTACAAGAATCTGTTGATGCTTTATTTGATAACTCAAGAAAATCAAGTGCAGTTAAAACTGATGCAAACAGAGCATTAAAATCGCTTTCTGACAGTTTAAAAGGTAAATCAGGACGTTTCCGTCAAAACTTACTTGGTAAACGTGTGGATTATTCAGCACGTTCGGTAATTGTTGTTGGACCAGATTTAAAACTTCACGAATGTGGACTTCCAAAAGATATGGCTGCTGAGCTTTACAAACCATTTATTATCAGAAAATTGATTGAAAGAGGTGTTGTAAAAACAGTTAAATCTGCTAAAAAAATTGTAGATAAAAAAGAGCCTGTAGTTTGGGATATTTTAGAAAACGTATTGAAAGGACATCCAGTTTTACTTAACCGTGCCCCTACTCTTCACCGTTTAGGTATTCAAGCGTTCCAACCAAAATTAATTGAAGGAAAAGCGATTCGTTTACACCCATTGGTTTGTACAGCGTTTAACGCGGATTTTGATGGTGACCAAATGGCTGTTCACTTACCATTAGGTAATGCAGCAATTTTAGAAGCTCAATTATTAATGTTAGCTTCTCACAATATTCTTAACCCTGCAAACGGTACTCCAGTTACTCTTCCATCTCAGGATATGGTTCTTGGTTTATATTACATAACCAAAGAAAGAAGATCTACTAAAGATGAAGTTGTAAAAGGTGAAGGAAAAACTTTCTATTCTCCAGAAGAAGTTATCATAGCTAATAATGAAGGAAAAGCTGCTTTACATGCTTGTATTAAAGTAAGAACAAAAGATCTTGAAAATGGTGTTTTGGTTGACAAAATCATTGATACAACAGTTGGTAGAGTTATCTTTAACCAAATGGTTCCTACAGAAGTGGGTTATGTAAACGAACTTTTAACTAAAAAATCGTTAAGAGATATTATTGGTAGAATCTTAAAAATTAGCGGAACTACAAGAACTGTTCATTTCTTAGATGATATCAAAACATTAGGTTACAACATGGCTTTTAAAGGTGGTTTATCATTTAACTTAGATGATATTATCATTCCTGCAGAAAAAGAAGTAATGGTAGCTGATGCTAATACTCAGGTTGATGAAGTAATGACTAATTATAACATGGGTTTCATTACTAATAATGAGCGTTACAACCAAATTATTGATATCTGGACACATACCAACACAAGATTGACTAACACCTTGATGAACCGTTTGAAAAACGATAACCAAGGATTTAACTCAATTTATATGATGTTCGATTCTGGTGCAAGGGGTTCTAAAGAACAAATTCGTCAGTTATCTGGTATGAGAGGTTTGATGGCTAAGCCACAAAAATCAGGTTCTACAGGTCAAGAAATTATTGAAAATCCAATTTTATCTAACTTTAAAGAAGGTCTTTCGGTATTAGAGTATTTTATATCTACTCACGGTGCTCGTAAAGGTTTAGCGGATACGGCTCTTAAAACTGCTGATGCTGGTTACTTAACAAGAAGATTAGTTGACGTTGCTCAAGATGTTGTAATTTCTGATAATGATTGTGGTACTTTAAGAGGTTTAATTGCTTCTGCATTAATGAATAATGACGAAGTTGTTGAATCTTTATTTGATAGAATAATTGGTAGAACAAGCGTTCATGATATTTTCCATCCAAAAACTGAAGATCTTATTGTAGCTTCTGGTGAGCAAATTACTGAAGATATTGCAAACAATATTGTTGCTGCAGGTTATGATGAAGTTGAGATACGTTCGGTACTAACATGCGAATTAAAACGTGGAGTTTGTGCTAAATGTTATGGAAGAAACTTATCAACTGGAAGAATGGTTCAAAAAGGTGAGGCTGTAGGTGTAATTGCTGCTCAATCTATTGGTGAGCCAGGTACTCAGTTAACACTTAGAACATTCCACATTGGTGGTACTGCATCGAAAATTACTGGAGAAAATGGCATTGTTGCTAAATACGACGGTAAAGTTGAAATTGAAGAACTAAGAACAATTGATAAGAAAACCAAAGACGAAGTTAAAACTTTAGTAATTGGTCGTTCGGCTGAAATGAAAATTGTTGATGCTAAAACTGGAGTGGTATTAACTACTAACAACATTCCTTACGGTTCGCAAATTTTTGTAGAAAACGGACAAAAAATTGAGAAAGGAACTAAAATTTGTGAATGGGATCCTTACAATGCCGTAATTCTTACAGAGGTTGATGGTATTGTAGCTTTCGAAAACTTCGAATTAGGTGTTACTTATAAAGAAGAATCGGATGAGCAAACAGGATTTACTGAAAAAGTAATTTCAGAGATTAAAGACAAGAAGAAAATCCCAGTTCTTACCATTGTTAACAGTAAAAAAGAATTATTAAGAACATATAACTTACCAGTAGGTTCGCATATTGTTGTAAACGAAGGTGATAAAGTATCTGGTGGTGATATCTTAGTAAAAATTCCTAGAGTTTCTGGATCAAGTTCGGATATTACGGGTGGTTTACCAAGAGTAACAGAGTTATTCGAAGCTAGAAATCCATCTAATCCAGCAATTGTTACAGAAATTGACGGTATTGTTTCTTTTGGTAAAATTAAAAGAGGTAACAGAGAAATCATTATTGAATCGAAAAGCGGACAAGTTGCTAAATATTTGGTAAACTTATCTAAACATATTCTTGTACAAGAAAATGATTTCGTTAAAGCTGGTTCCCCATTGTCTGAAGGTTCTATTACTCCTTCTGATATCCTTGCAATTAAAGGACCTACTGCTGTTCAAGAATATATTGTTAATGAAGTTCAAGAGGTTTACCGTTTACAAGGTGTAAAAATTAACGACAAACACTTTGAGGTTATCGTTAGACAAATGATGCGTAAAGTTCTTGTTGTTGACCAAGGTGATACTTCATTCTTAGAAAACTCAATCATTAACAAGTTAGATTTTATGACTGAAAATGATTGGATTTACGACAAAATGATTGTTACTGATGCAGGTGACTCTGAAGTTTTAAAATCAGGTCAAATTGTATCGTTACGTCAATTAAGAGATGAAAACTCTAAATTAAAACGTATGGATAAGAAAATAGTTGTTGCAAGACAAGCTGTTCCAGCAACATCAAGTGCTATTATCCAAGGTATTACTAGAGCTTCGTTACAAACTGATAGCTTTATCTCAGCAGCATCGTTCCAAGAAACTACGAAAGTATTGAATGAAGCGGCTGTAAGAGGAAAAGTTGATCACTTATTAGGATTAAAAGAAAATGTAATTGTTGGTAAATTAATACCTGCGGGTACTGGATTACGTGAGTTTAAAGACTACGTAGTTGGTTCTAAAGACGATTACAATCAATTAATTTCTTCTAAAAAAGAAGCTATTATTGAAGAATAAATAACCTTTTATAAGGTTTGAAGTCCGAAGTTCGAAGCTGGAAGAAAATTCCACTTTTGACTTCGGACTTTCTTTTTATGACTAATTTTATAATCTTTCAAACTATACAAACTTTAAACTCAAGAAAATGAGCGAAAAACCAAACGAAAATCAACTAAACATCGAACTTTCGGAAGAAATTGCTGAAGGTATTTATTCTAATTTAGCTATTATTAGCCATTCCAATTCGGAATTTGTAATCGATTTTATAAAAGTAATGCCTGGTATGCCAAAGGCTAAAGTAAAATCGAGAATATTAATGACTCCTGAACATGCCAAACGATTGTTGCTTGCTTTACAAGACAACATACACAAGTTTGAAGCAAAAAATGGTAAAATTAAAGACATTGAAGCTGGAGGTATTCCTCTCAACTTCGGTGGACCAACTGCTGAGGCTTAAAATAAATAAAGGGATTCAAATTGGATCCCTTTATTGTTTTATTTACTTACCGTTTCCACCCATTTACGAGCATTTACAAATGCCTCAAACCATGGAGTAACTTCGTCGCTTTTTTTATCACTCGGATAGTATGGTGCTTGCCAAGGGAAAATAATACGCTCCAAGTGAGGCATCATGGCTAAATGTCGACCACAATCAGAAACTATCCCTGCCGTATTGTATTCCGAACCGTTTGGATTTCCTGGATAATTGTCGTAGTTGTATTTTAATGCAATATGGTAGTCGTTTTCTTCGCCTTCAAACATAAATCGTCCTTCGCCATGTGCAACCCAGATACCCAAGCTACTTCCTATTAACGACGACAATAAAATAGAATGATTTTCTTGTACCGTTACTCCCAAAAACGTTGATTCAAACTTGCCCGAAACATTGTGATGCATCGGTTGTGTCTTTCCTTTCGATTTCACTAAACCCAACTCCATCATCAATTGGCATCCATTACAAACTCCTAAACTCAAGGTATCTTTTCGTGCATAGAAATTATCCAATGCTTGTTTTGCTTTCGGATTAAATAAAAATGCTCCTGCCCACCCTTTTGCCGAACCCAACACATCAGAATTAGAGAAACCTCCAACAAAAACAATCATGTTAACATCTGATAAATCCTCTTTTCCCGAAATTAAATCGGTCATGTGAACATCTTTAACATCAAATCCAGCCAAAAACAATGAATAAGCCATTTCTCTATCGCCGTTTACTCCTTTCTCTCTAATAATAGCAGCTTTGGCTCCCGTCTTATTTTTTCTACCATGCCCTACTCCATAGTTGGATAGTTTACCTTCAAAAGCTTTAGGAAATTGGTAGTTTAATTTATATTCTTTGTAATGATTGAATCTTGCTGTAGCGTATTTTTCAGTCGATTGGTTTTTATCCAACAGATACGATGTTTTATACCAAGCATCTCTTAACTCATCAATATCAAAATGTAACTGAGCACCTTTATGTTTAATGAAAAGCTCTCTATTTAAGCTAGGTTTAGCAATAATGTGTGCATGAATTCCATTTCTTCCAAGTTCAGAAACTACTTTATCACTATCGTTGACCTGAATTAAAATACTTGGATTTTCGCTAAACAAAATCTTAATAAAATCAACCTCATCAAAAGAATCTAAGTTTACATTTAAACCTCCTGTTGTATTAGCAAAATTCATTTCCAACAATGCAGTAATTAAACCACCCGAAGAAATATCGTGTCCTGCCAATACTTTTCCTTCTTTTATCAGTTTCTGAACGGTATCAAAAGCTCTCGCAAAATATTTGTTATTATTAACAGTTGGAGCAGTAGTGCCTACACAATTTACCACTTGTGCAAATACTGAACCTCCTAATTGAAACTTGTCTTCAGAGAAGTCAATGTAAATTAACGAGGTATTTTCATCAACTACTATAAGCGGTTCAACAATTTGTTTTACATCGGTAACTTCAGCAGATGCAGTAATGATAACCGTTCCTGGAGCAACAACTTTATCGTTTTTGTACTTTTGCACCATCGATAAGGAATCTTTACCTGTTGGAATGTTTATGCCTAAGTCGCATGCAAAATCAGAAACTGATTCAACAGCCTCATACAATCGAGCATCTTCTCCAGCATTTTTACATGGCCACATCCAGTTGGCACTCAAAGAAACAGATTTTAATCCATCAGGCATTGGAGCCCAAATAATATTAGTTAATGCTTCTGCAATAGCTAATTTGCTTCCATTTGTAGGATTAATTAACGAAGCAACAGGAGCATGACCAATAGCAGTTGCTATACCAGACTTACCAGTATAATCAATAGCAACAGCTCCCAAGTTATTAAGTGGCAACTGAATTTCTCCAACCGTTTGTTGTTTAGCAACTTTACCCGTAACCGAACGGTCAACTTTATTGGTTAACCAATCTTTACAAGCCACCGACTCTAATTGTAATACCTGATTTAAATACTCTTTAACCTTATTTGAATCGTATTCAACTTCTTTGTATTTAGTATGTTCTTTTTTATCTGTAATGGTAGTTTTTGGTGGTTTACCAAACATATCTTCGATTTTTAAATCGATAGGATTTTGTCCAGTTTGTTTGTCTTCAAAGGTAAAACGATGGTCACCTGTAATTTCTCCTACAACATACATTGGAGCTCTTTCACGCTCAGCAATTTCTTGCATCAAAGCAATATCTTCTTCTCTTATCACTAGTCCCATTCTTTCTTGCGACTCGTTTCCAACAATCTCTTTTGCTGAAAGTGTTGGGTCTCCAACTGGTAATTTTCTTAAATTGATAATACCCCCTGTTGCTTCAACTAATTCTGATAAACAGTTCAAGTGCCCACCAGCACCATGGTCGTGAATAGAAATAATAGGATTTTTTGTAGATTCTGAAAATGCTCGAACTACATTTGAAACTCTTTTTTGCATTTCTGGATTCGAACGCTGAATAGCATTTAATTCAATTGAATTGCTAAACTCACCTGTTGCTACTGATGAAACCGCACTACCACCCATTCCAATTCGGTAATTATCTCCACCCAAGACCACAATCTTATCTCCTTTTTTTGGAGTATGTTTTTGTGCATCAACAAGTTTCCCGTAGCCAATACCACCTGCCTGCATAATTACTTTATCAAAACCTAATTTCCTTCCTGCCTCAGTATGTTCAAAAGTAAAAACAGAACCATTGATTAATGGTTGCCCGAATTTATTTCCAAAATCAGATGCACCATTTGATGCTTTTATTAAAATATCTAAAGGAGTTTGGTATAGCCATGGGCGTTCATTCATTGCTTTTTCCCAAGCTCTATCTTTTTCTAAACGAGAATATGCAGTCATATATACCGCAGTTCCAGCCATCGGAACACTACCTTGTCCTCCAGCCATTCTATCTCTAATTTCTCCTCCAGAACCTGTAGCAGCACCATTAAAAGGTTCTACCGTTGTAGGAAAATTATGTGTTTCCGCCTTTAATGACAAAACCGTATCTATCTCATTTACCTCAAAAAAATCGGCTTTGTTTTGTGTTGTCGGAGCAAATTGCATAGCTTTTGGTCCTTTAACAAAACTCACATTATCCTTATATGCAGATACAATAGTATTAGGATTTTGTTGTGATGTTTTTCGGATTAAATTAAATAATGATGAAGGCATTTCCTTACCATCAATAACAAAAGTTCCGTTAAAAATCTTATGTCGACAATGTTCTGAATTTACTTGAGAAAATCCAAAAACTTCACTATCCGTTAATTTTCTACCTATTCTGCTTACTACATTCTCTAAATAGTCAACTTCATCATCACTTAATGCTAAACCTTCCTTGTCACTATATTCTTTAATGTTATCAATAAACAATACCTCTTCTGGTTTTTTATAAATGGTAAATAAATCTTGGTTTAATTCGGTATACAAAATTTCTAACATAGGGTCAAAAGCTGCATTTTTTCCTTCAACCACTTTGTATTCTTCCATTCTCACAATGTTGTTAATTCCCATATTTTGGGTAATTTCAACAGCGTTGGTACTCCAAGGCGAAACCATTTCTTTTCGAGGTCCAACAAAGAAACCCGTTAATCTTTCTTCATTAACCTTTGTTGAAGCCAATATCCAATTTAGTTTCGGTAAATCTTCATCATTTAATTTTCCGTTAAACTGAACCGCAATTAATTTGTCCGCATTGTTCTTAAAAAATACAATCATTTTATGTAATAAATTTTGGAGTTGCAAAGTTAGAAAGAAGCTAAAATTATGATAGTAAACTTGGTGTTTTTTTTAAAATGATATCAACATAAATTAAGTAGTTATTACCCAATTTCTTTTTTCAATAAACCAACCTTTTCAACTACTTAATCGTCTTCTGTTTAATTGGTTAATTTTATTGCTTGGAACTTTCAGAAATCATAGAGGGCTGTTATAATAACAGCAGAAAACATCAGGAAGCTTTGTACAACTTGTACGCAGCTAAAATGCTTGGTGTTTGCCTTACTTATACCAGCGATAGAGAGCTTGCTCAAGACATTTTACATGATGGTTTTTTTAAAGTTTTTAAGAAATTCGACCAATATAATGCCGAATGGAATTTGTTTTCATGGATTCGACGAATTATTGTAAATACTGCTATCGACCATTTTAGAAAAACCAACCGAATAAGTAATGTTGATTTTCAAGAGAATGAATACATCGGTGGTTCGTTTGACGATGTTTCAGAAAGTTATAAAACTGCTGATTTATCACAACTCATTAATATGCTTCCTACTGGAGCAAGAACGGTTTTCAATCTATATGTAGTTGAAGGATACAAACACCACGAAATTGCAGAAATGTTGCACATTAGCGACGGAACATCAAAATCGCAACTCTCTAAAGCAAAAAGTGTATTGAAAGAATTGGTTAACAAATACTATGTTAGATGATAGACGACAATAACATAGAAGATTGGTACAAAGACGAGTTATCGAACTTTGAAGTTAACCCGAACAATAATGGCTGGGAGAATATTTCGAAAAAATTAAACGAAGCTGAACAACCGATAAACATTAACGAAGAAAATATTGAAAGCTGGTACAAAGCTGAAATCAATAAATTTGAGGCAAAACCTACTCAAGAAGTATGGAACAAGCTCTCAACAAAACTTGATTTGGAAAACGTTTGGACTCGTGTACTCTTTTCTTTAAATAGATACGAGAGATTAATTTGGTGGCGAAATTTTGGATTGAGAACTGCAGCAATTGCTGTGCTACTTTATGGTAGTTACTTAACCTACATTAGTTATCAAGAAAACTATTTTGAAGCGAATACTTCATATTCAAATAATAAAGAAAACCAAAAAAACACGGTAAAATCTAATTCGCCTGTTTCAGCTTCTTTGGTGGATAATAACACCTCAACACCTACCTCAACTGACAATAGTAATATATCTTCTGAAAAAGTGATAATTAAAGCTACTCTGCAAAAAAGAAAGTTAGAGGATAATAATAACAACTCTCCAAAAGATATTCCACTTTACTCAAGTATTAATAGCTTTAATTTAGAACATATTTCAACAAAAAAAGCTGAACAAATCTCTTCATTTACAACCGAAAGAGAAATTCATTTCAGCAAATTAGAAGAAGTAAATACCATTTTAAAAACCATCGAGAAAAAAGATTTTCTGGTTAAAAAAGATAAAAATAAAATCATTTTTAACGACAAAAGATTCTCGTCGCACTTTGTTTTTGGCATGTATGCCAAACGATTTTATTTTGGTTTGAATGGAGGTTTTAAGAAGCAACATTTGTTAACCTCAACAAATAAAACATTACCTGATAACGTAAAACAAAAATCTTATTTAGATTTTGGTTATTCTGCTGGTGCAACAGTTGGTTTAATTGTTTCCGACCAATTAAATATTGAAACCAATGTAAACTTTATCTCAACCAATGGTTACAAAAGAAATTTTTCATCGGATGAAATGAATTTCTCTGAAGAACTCAACTTAAATTATACCACTGTTAGTTTGTTAGCTAAAAAAATGAACAACAAATCTACTTTCGACAATAAAAAATACTCAACCAACATTATTGGTGGTATTTATGGCGGGTATTTAACCTCTGCCGAAATTTTATCGAACAACACTTCTTATAACGCAAAAAATGAGTTCAAATCGTTAGATTTAGGAATTGTTTTAGGAATTGAACAAGACCGATATTTAACAAAAGAATTAGTTATTACACCTGGAATACGTTACCAACAAGGATTAATTAATATTAGTAAAGTGGCTAGTGGATTTGAATCTGCTCACACCTTTACATTCGAGTTTAATGTTGGTATTAAATACATTTTCTTGAAAAAAAAATAAGTTTCAATCCAACCTTTTGAAACACTTCATCGTGTTATAAGCGTAACAAACCTTTACCTATATGAATCTCTTGAAAAACATATTAGCTTACGTATGCATCTCAGGAATATTCTTATTGCACCCGAGTTTTAATGAAGGTGATAATTTTATCACCAAATTACAGCATGCTGTTTATGGTAATTCTTTTCGTGTAGTTATCAATTCTGAAATTAATCCCGAAGAACTAAAAGTAGTTTGGACTGCTTCGGAACAAAATGAATTACTTATTTATGCATTTGGAAAAGAAATAAATAAAATTCCTTCTATTTCTGGGAAACAAAGACTAGTTGTTTATTATCAAAATAAAATTGTTGGGAAAGTAGAGCAAAATAAATCCACTCCTTTTCAAGCACATAAATACAGTTTAAATGTTTCTTCAAAAAATAATGCTATCTTTTTTAAGGGAGAAATTTCTGGTCCTTCTGGTGTAAAATCACCAGCAACCACAACATTACCATTTGCTTCATTATAAAAAAAGCTCCTCTAAAATGAGGAGATTTTTTCTTTATACTTTACTTCAAAATACTAACCGCATTTTGAGTGTCCACAGCTTTTGCAGTTTAAGCAACCTTCTTCATAAACTAACGAAGGTTCTTTACAACTCGGACAAGTATTTTCAGCTGGTTTTGTTCCATCGGCAATAAATCTTTTTAACGAACGAACAACACCTTTTTTCCATGTATTTAATGTCTCGTCATTTAAGTGTAAGTTCTCAACCATGTCAACAACAAAACTTAATGGCATACCATGACGAAGAACTCCAGAAATTAATTTTGCATAATTCCAGTATTCCTCATTAAATGTTCTTGATAAACCTTCAATGGTGGTTTTATAACCATGACTATCTTCGTATTGGAAATCGTAACGAGTTTTACCATCGTCTGATCTACTTTTAATTACCCAACCTTTCTGAACTTGAGATAAAATAGAGAATGATTCTTTAGCTGCACCAGTAAAAATTTCATACGGACGACCATCTAATAAACCAATAACTGCAATCCATTTCTCGCTTTCGTTGTTAAATTGGATAATTTCAGCTTCTAATTTTTCAGGACGTTTTGGAGCCATTGTTTCTCCAAAAGTATTTGCAACTTCTTGTTTTTCTTCTTTTTTATCATTGGCAATTAAAACACCACTTCTTGAACCATCACGGTAAACAGTGATACCTTTACAACCACTTTCCCATCCTGTTTGATAAATTTGACTAACTAAATCTTCAGTACAACTGTTTGGAACGTTTACTGTTACGCTGATAGAGTGATCAACCCATTTTTGTACAGCACCTTGTAATTTAACTTTTTCCACCCAGTTCACATCATTAGCTGTAGCACCATGGTAAGGAGATTTTTCAATAATTTTATTCAATTCTTCCTCTTCCATTTTTGATACTTGGTCAGCATCGTAACCATTTGCAGTTAACCAAGTCATAAACTTGTGGTGGAATACATGGTATTCTTCCCAAGAATCTCCAACTTCATCAACAAAATCAACTTTTACTTGTTTATCATTTGGATTAACTTTTCTTCTTCTTTTATATGACACCATAAATACTGGCTCAATTCCAGAAGTGGTTTGAGTCATTAAACTTGTTGTTCCTGTTGGAGCAATAGTTAACAACGCAATGTTTCTTCTACCATATTTAACCATGTCTTGGTACAATTGCTCATCCTCAGCTCTCAAACGCATTACCATTGGGTTTTTCTCTTCTCTGATTGAATCATAGATTGGAAAAGAACCTCTATCTCTAGCCATATCAACCGACGAACGGTATGCTGCTAACGCTAATTTTTTATGAATATCTTCACAGAAATCAGTAGCTTCTGGTGTTCCGTATTTTAAACCTAATGCAGCTAACATATCACCTTCTGCAGTAATCCCAACACCAGTTCTTCTACCTTGAATAGATTTGGTTTTGATTTTTTTCCAAAGGTTTAATTCTGTTCTTTTTATTTCAATATTTTCTGGATCTGCTTCAATTTTCTCTACGATTTTATTCACTTTTTCTAACTCTAAGTCAACTATATCATCCATAATACGTTGAGCCATCTGAACGTGTTTGTTGAATTTTTTATAGTCAAATGTAGCTTGTGGAGTAAAAGGATTCTCTACATAACTGTATAAGTTAATTGCAATTAATCTACAGCTATCATAAGGGCACAATGGAATCTCACCACAAGGGTTTGTAGAAACTGTTTTAAATCCTAAATCAGCATAACAATCTGGAATAGATTCATTAATAATAGTATCCCAAAATAAAATACCTGGTTCCGCAGATTTCCATGCATTGTGAATGATTTTATCCCACAATTTTTTAGCATCGATTTCTTTAGTGAATTTTGGATTTGGAGAATTGATTGGATATTGTTGAACATATTTTGATTCTGATTTTACCGCTTTCATAAAGTCATGGTCAATCCTTACCGACACGTTTGCACCAGTAACTTTTGTTCCATCCATTTTAGCATCAATAAAATGTTCAGCATCTGGATGTTTAATTGATACAGAAAGCATTAAAGCTCCTCTTCTTCCATCTTGAGCAACTTCTCTTGTTGAATTAGAGTATCTTTCCATAAAAGGAACAATACCTGTAGAAGTTAATGCACTGTTCATTACAGGACTTCCTTTCGGACGAATATGAGATAAATCATGACCTACTCCACCTCTTCTTTTCATCAATTGAACTTGCTCCTCGTCAATTTTCATTACTCCACCGTAAGAATCGGAATCACCCTCATTACCAATTACAAAACAGTTTGAAAGTGAAGCTATTTGAAAATCATTACCAATACCCGTCATTGGACCACCTTGCGGAACAATATATTTAAAGTCGCTCAATACTTCATAGATTTCTTCCTCAGTATATGAGTTTGGATACTTGGTTTCGATTCTAGCAATTTCTTTTGCTATACGATGATGCATTTGATCTGGGTTACCCTCAAAAATGTTTCCATCAGAATCTTTTAATGCATATTTATTAATCCATACATTGGCAGCTAACTCGTCTCCTTTAAAATATTTTGTAGCACCTTTTAATGCCTCTTCAAATGAATAGGTTTTCATATCGTTTTTTCCATTTTCGTCGATTTTTACCACCAATTCATCAACTTTTTTTGTTGTTTCACTAATTTCGTTAATTGCTTCTTTCATCTGTTTGTAAGGGTTTGTAGGTTATTACTTCTTTACATTATTTTCCTGTAAAAATGCTTGTGCAAGTTAGAAAGAGTATTCGCTTCTTTCATCAAAAATTAAAGCTATTTTTTTCAACAGAAAGTTAAGTCATTAATACCGCGACTTGAAGTCCTTTTTGACAAAATTTATTAACAACCCACTCTTAATTTCCAAAATTTGTTAAGTAGAAATTGAGTTATTGAGCATTAGCGGTAGTTTTCAATTTATTACCGATTTTTAATTAAAAATCATGTTCCAGAAATCTATAATTATTTTAGATTCGTAAAGCGTAATCTAAACTTTATTTACATACCATTTTCAATAAACTTACATCGATATTATCCAAAATAGGAATAAAAGAAATAGCTGAGAACTTAGAATTACCTCCTCCATACTTAAGAAAAATACTGCAAAGAAATAGTTAAAGAAAAAATAATTCAATCAGCGAAGAGATCAAATAGAGCTTTTTATCTAAACGAAATAAAAAAAACTATTATAGAAATTGAGATGATTTATATTTTATGTTCTCAGAGGAAACAACAGACAACCTAGTTTCAAGAATTGACCTTGGAGTCAAGTTTATAACAAACCTAATATTATGAATAAAAAAAGGGAACCTCTGTGAGATTCCCTTTTTTATTAATTTTGATTGCTCAAAATTATTTTGCAGCTTCTTCAGTAGCAGCAGCAGCTGTAGTATCAGCAGCAGCAGCTTCAGCAGCAGCAGCAGCTTCAGCAGCAGCAGCAGCTTCAGCTTCAGCAGCGACTTGTGCATCATAAGCAGCAACAGAATCAGCAACAGCTTGTTCTTGAGCAGCAATTTCTTCAGCGCTTGGTCCACAAGCAACAACCATCATTGCAACTAATGCAAGTGGTAAAATCATAAATTTTTTCATAGTTATTAATTAATTTTAGGTACGGCAAATGTATATCAAGTTTTGATACTTACAATACTTGAACAATAATTTTAATTACCTCATATACTGATTGTTGTGTTTTTTTACAATAAACAACATGGATTTTTTGGATAAAAAATTTCCCAAAAAATAAAAAACCAGCTATTAACTGTTAATTAACTGTTAAATTTTGTTTTAGCCAAAGGTTGATATTTATCAATTAAAACGGAATTTTAATTACTAACTTTGGAACTGATATTACAATAAGAGTATATGGAGAAAATTGTTGGAGTTGAATTAAGTCACCGATTTGCACCTATTGCCGTACGAGAACGTTTAGCATTAAACAAAGAACAAACTCGTGTTGCAATTCAGAAATTGAAACAACATTATAAAGAAGTATTTATTATTTCTACATGCAATAGGCTTTCTATTTACGCTTATGGAAAAAGTCACAATGAAATAGTTGATTTTTTTGATACGTTTGGCAACTATCGTCAATACCTATCTATATTACCTGATACCGAAATTGCAATCATTAATTTATTCTCTACAGCAGCTGGCTTAGAATCTCAGGCAGTAGGTGAACATCAAATTATAGGTCAAATAAAAGATGCCTTAGATTTAGGAAGAGAAGAACAATCTATTGGTCCTGTTTTAGATGAATTGATTCGACAAGCCATTCATACTGGAAAAAGAGTACGGATGGAAACTAATATTGGTAAATTTTCAGCATCGCTTGCTACTGTGGGTTTTGAATTAATTTCTCACCACGGGTATAATTTTGCTGATTCTACCTTTTTGGTAATTGGAACAGGAAATATGGCAAACTTAGTTGCTACCGTTTTAGATAGAACACCAATCAAAAAACTATATGTAGCAAGCCACGATAAAGAAAGAGCTCAAGAAATGGCTAAGGAATGGAACGGAACAGCGGTTGAAATGCAAAACATTCATCAAGCGTTAGCTGAAGCAAATATTATTGTTGGCGGAACTCAAGGCGAAATAAACTTACTCCATGAGGAAACCATGGCAGAAAGTAAATGCCCTCGAGCAAAATTTGCTTTAGAAACTGGAGGAAGTAAATTATTTATTGATTTCGGAGTACCACGTAACTTCAATCCTGATTTAAAGAATCACGACAACATATCATTATACGATTTAGATGACATCAAAAAGATTACTTATGATGGCTTACTAAAAAGATACGACGAAATTCCTTTGGCAAGAAAAATTGTAAACCAAGAATTAGAGTGGTTTATGGTTTGGCTAAAAAACAGAAAAGTGGCTCCAGTTATTGAAGCTTATTGGAGTAATTTGGAAGAAATGAGGGATGAGGAACTAAAATGGTTGATACCTAAAATGGGAGATTTATCTGAACATCAAAAAGAATTGTTGATGCGATTTTCTCACCGTTTGCTTCGAAAAATTTCTAGCCCAACCATAGACGGCATTAAAAACATTGCCCAGAACATTCACATCCAAGATAATCCTATCAATACTGCCAAACAGATTTTAGACGTAAACAACGTTGATATTTTTGTTCCTAAACGAAAAATAGTGGTTGGAACAAGAGGTAGCAAACTTGCATTAACTCAAACCAATTGGGTAGTAGAGCAGTTAAAAGCCTTACAACCCGATTATGAATTTGAAACCAAAATCATCAAAACAAGTGGCGACGAAGGAAACATTAATGTGGTAGGTGCATTTACCTCAGCATTGCAACGAGCCATGTTAGCCAACGAAATAGATATTGCTGTTCACAGCTATAAAGACATTCCAACCGAAGAAGTTAATGGATTAAGAGTGATTCCAATAACAGAACGTGAGGATTTTAGAGATGTATTGATTTCAAAATCAGGAAAAAAATTATTGGATTTACCAAAAGGAGCAGTTATTGGAACAGGAAGTTTGAGACGAACTGCACAATTAAAGCAACTTCGCCCCGACTTAGAATATAAATTTATTCAAGGAAATGTTGACGGCAGAATTCAAAAAATGGAAGCTGGAGAATATGATGCTGTTATTCTTGCCGCTGCTGGACTAAGAAGACTCAACATGATAGATTACGCAACTGAAATATTAGAGTTAGACGTAATGCTTCCTGCTGTTGGGCAAGGAATTTTAGGCATTGAAACAATTGACAAAGAAGGTTATGTATTAGACTTAGTAAAAAAACTTCGTCACGAACCTACTAAATATGCCGCAGATGCCGAAAGAGCTTTTTTAATAGCTTTAGGTGGTGGATGCAACCTTCCAATAGCAGCTTATGCAAAAGCAACAAACAATAACATAGAAATTGAAGGTGTATTTGCTTCTGAAGATGGTGTTTACTTCTCAAGAAAAACCATCAGAGGAAAAGTAGAAGAACGAAGAGAATTGGCTAGAGTTTTAGCTTTAGACCTAAAAAAAGAAATCGATTTAAAAAAAAAGGAGCAACTAAGTGAACTCAGTACTAAATGATGTAAAGGTATTAGTACCTCGACCAATTGAACAAACCAACGATTTTGTTGAAAAACTAGTAAACTTAGGAGCTATTCCTGTAGTTTTTCCATTAATTGAAGTTAAACCTATCAATCAGGAAAAACTAACCGAAGTTTATTCTAAAGAAACTTTTGATTGGATAATTTTCACCAGTGGTATTGCAGTAAAATGTTTCTTTGAATTAATTAGCTCTAAAAAAATCACCTCAAAAATTGCTGCTGTAGGAACACAAACTAAAGCAGCAATAGAATTATTAGGATTAAAAGTAGATTTTATTCCATCAGCAGCAACAGCTCAAAAATTGGCAAAAGAAATTCCAGTAAAGAAAAACGAAAAAATATTAATTCCTCGTTCAAAAATTGCTAACGATACTATTTTAGATATTCTAAAAAAGAAGGATGCAAAAATAACCACTATTGCTACTTACGACAACACTCCTGTTGCCTACTCAAAAGAAGAAATTGAAGAAGTTTTAAATACTCCTATTGATGTAATAACCTTTACAAGCGGTTCAACGGTAGATAGTTTTATGGATTTGATAAGAAAACATAAAATTAAATTGGGTAGTATTAAAAAGGTCTCTATCGGACCATCTACTACAAGTGCAGCAGAAAAAAGACACTTAACTATTGACGCTACGGCAGAAAACCATAGTATTGATGGGTTAATTGATACCATCATTTCTGTGGTGAATTAAAAAAAGCACCGACAGATTGCCGATGCTTTTTAATTTTTAAAAAGGTTATACCTACATATCAGTTATATCTGATGTAACTTGTTTAAGATGTCTTTAGCTTGATGCCATTCCAATCGAGGTCCGAATTGAGTTACCACTTTTGATGAGGCTAAGGAAGCTAGTTTTCCTGAATCGGCAAAACTATGTCCGTTGGTAATACCATAAAGGAATGCTCCTGCAAACAAATCACCTGCTCCATTGGTATCAATAGCCTGAACTTTATAAGGTTCTATATCAATAAATGTATCTCCATCAAAAATCATTGCTCCATTTTTTCCGCGGGTAATTACAAATCGTTTTGCATCGTGTTTCAACTGTTCACGAGCTTCCGATAGAGTGTCTTTTCCAGTATAAAGCATTGCTTCTTCTTCATTACAGAATAATAAATCTACACTTGCACCAACTACCGACTGCATAGGTTCTTTAAAATATTTTACCATAGATGGGTCAGAAAAAGTTAAAGCGGTTTTAACCCCATTTTCTTCAGCTACTTTCTTAGCATGTTTCATAGCATCTAGCCCATTATCAGAAGTAACCAAATAGCCCTCCATATATAAATATTGAGAATCCTTAAGTGCATCTTCTTTTATTTCGGCTCTGGAGTAATTCGACGTTATACCTAAAAAGGTGTTCATTGTTCTAGAAGCATCCTCAGTTGTCATTACCAAACATTTTCCTGTAATTCCTGATTCAAGATTTTCTTTATGCAAATTAGTTTCAACACCATTGGCAATCAAGTCTTTCATATAAAAATGACCAAATTCATCGTTTGCAACTTTGCAAGAATAAAAGCTAGAACCCCCAAATTGGCTAACAGCAATGATAGAATTTGCCGCAGAACCTCCACATTGTTTATTACTATTAATTAAGTTAATGGCATTAGAAATTCTGTTTTGATGTTCTTCATCTACTAAAGTCATTAGTCCTTTTTCTATATTATGACTCTTTAAAAATTGGTCATCAACTTCTGTTACAATATCCACTAAGGCATTGCCTATTCCAAATACATTATATTTTTTACCCATCTGTAATTATTTATTATTCAATTAATTTGAATTTTTAGATTAACTTTTCTTAATTTTTTGTGCAAATATATTGTATATTTAAAAACTTTCAACTAATATTGCAGCCCATTTAATGGAGATTCCTCCTTAGCTCAGCTGGTTAGAGCATCTGACTGTTAATCAGAGGGTCCTTGGTTCGAGCCCAAGAGGGGGAGCAAAATACAAGCCACTAGCGATAGTGGCTTTTTTGTTTCTACTACCTCTACAATTACTTTGCAATGGTTGAAAATACTAAATCATTCAAGAAAAGAACGACTTCAACATCTTCTTTAGAATTACCAAAATCGGTAAGTGAAGGAAGATTTTTCATGAAAAAATTTTGAAAATGTGCCATCTCAATAATAGTTGTTGCTAACGATTTAGGATATTTATAGTGAGGGTTATACTCACTAATAATAACTCCAACAACAGCACACAAATCTTTATAAGGCTTAAAAAATTGAAGTTTGTTATCTTCGCTCACATGTTTGGTTAAATACGCTTTAGAACCCTCAGAAATTACTATTTGATGGAGCAAACTTTCGTTAACATAACTAGTACTCTCATCATCCTGAACAGTTGAAGCCAACAAACGAATTACTTTTTTTAGTTTAACTTCAGGATCTTCAATGTTATTGGTATGAAAACTTATTTGAAATTCTAACCAACCCCAGTACCATGAAGTAAGATAAACCAACAACTTGTGTTTGTTCTCAAAATACCTATAAACACTAGCCTCGGTTGTTCCAATATCTTCGGCTAGTTTCTTAAAAGTAAAAGCCTCAAATCCTTGGTGATGAATAAGCTGAATACTGTGCATAATAATTTTTTTACCTAGTTCCGAAAGTTCCGGATTTCTAAGGTAAAGGGCTTCGTTCATTTGAATCTGTAAATGCAACCTCATCTTACTCAGTTTTTAATTACACAACAAAGATAAAAATATTTTTACAATTAAAAATAATAGTATTACTATCATTTAAAAAACTATTACTATTTTTGTCAAAAAAATTATTGAATCATGTTATTAAACAAGAAAGTACCTTTTAAATACATCTTAAATAAAATTAAGTACGACATTGTTTATGTATTTATTTTATCATTAGTTGTGCTTTACCTTACTGATAAGTACAATGATTTTTTACCCGAAATGCCACTTACCATTCCAGCATTTATTGGTACAGCTATTTCCATTTTATTGTCATTTAAGTTAAATCAATCTTACGACCGTTGGTGGGAATCTAGAAAAGTATGGGGAAGTATTGTAAACGACTCTAGAAGTTTGGTTATTCAACTTCAAAACTTTGTTGCGAAAGGAAATGACGATACCATCAAAAACATGGCTTACCGACAAATCGCCTGGTGCTACTCATTGGGTCAATCATTAAGAGGATTAAACTCAACAGAAAATCTTGCAGATTTCATTTCAGAAAAAGAATTAACACACCTTAGTCAACACAAAAATAAACCGCTTGCTCTACTCCAATTAAATGCAAACGATTTAAAAATGCTAAAAGAAGACAACCAGCTTGATATTTATGCACAAGTACAAATAGATAGTACTTTGGTTAGATTATGTGATGCACAAGGAAAAGCAGAACGCATTAAATCTACCGTTTTTCCTGTTACTTATCGAATGTTTTTGCATTTTATCATTTACTTGTTTGTTGTTACACTTTCTATTTCATTACATGATGTAGCTGGCTTGTTTGAAATACCGCTTTTATTGGTCATTTCTTCCGCATTTTTTCTTTTAGAGAAATCCGCTACACACATGCAAGACCCCTTTGAAAACAAACCAACCGACACAGCAGTTACGGCAATTGCAAGAACCATTGAAATAAACATTAAGCAATTACTAAAAGAAACCAACATACCTAAACCACTAGAACCTAAAGAATTCTACTTATCATAAATACTTGAGACATGAATTTTATCAAACACATATCATTCGTTTTAACAGGATTAATCTTTTCATTAAATGCTTGTTCTCAACAAGAAAAGCTTGGTGGTTGGTTAAGTTATTTTGGCAATCAAAGTTTTAAAACCAAATGGAACATTCATAACGAATTTCAATACCGAAAACCAAACCTATCGGAAACAAACAATACATTTTTTATACGAACTGGAGTTGGACTAAACCTTTCAGAAAACAACAATAACTTATTGTTGGGTTATGGTTATTTTCAAACCACTACTAAAATAAATGAATCGGAAAGTAATGCTATTAGAGAACACCGTATTTTTCAACAATACATTTTAAAAAATGACTTTGATAAATTTCATCTTCAACATCGTATTAGGTTGGAAGAACGATTTTTTTCAAACGACTTCAAACTAAGGTTTAGGTATTTCTTTGGAGTAACTATTCCGCTTAACAAAACTGAATTAAGCCAAAACACCATCTACATATCGCTGTATGATGAGTTTTTTTTAAACACTCAAAACAATGTGTTTGACCAAAACAGAGCTTATGGCGGACTAGGTTATTTTATAAGTAAAAATTTAAAAACTGAGTTTGGTTTATTAAACCTACACACAACCAACCAAAACCAATACATTATTCAATTCTCTTTATTCAACAACATTCCGTTTTAATCAAAAGATATCGTATTAACCATAAAAACATAAAACATGAAAACACTTACCAAAGAAATGCAAGCAGCCATAACCCCGCAACAGGCTTTAGAATTACTAAAGGATGGTAACAAACGCTTTATCAACAACCTTAAAATTAATCGAAACCTGCTTCAACAAGCGAACGAGACTTCTGATGGACAACATCCATTTGCAGTTATTCTAAGTTGTATCGATTCTAGAACATCGGCCGAACTTATTTTCGACCAAGGATTGGGTGATATTTTTAGCGTAAGAATTGCTGGAAATATTATCAACGAAGACATTTTAGGAAGTATGGAATTTGCTTGCAAAGTTGCAGGTTCAAAAATTATTGTGGTATTAGGTCATACCAAATGTGGTGCTGTAAAAGGGGCATGCGACCACGTTGAAATGGGAAACCTTACAGCACTTCTAACTAAAATAAGACCTGCTGTTGAGGATGAAACTACCACAAAGGAAAATAGAAACTCAAGTAATAGCGAATTTGTAGAAAAAGTAACCACTATAAATGTAAAACGCACAGTAGAATCAATACTGCAACGAAGTCCTATATTAAAAGAAATGACTGAAAAGAATGAAATCAAGATTGTTGGTGGAATTCACGACATCTCAACTGGAGAAGTTAACTTTTTTGGAAATTAATAAACTAAAATACATAAACAAAACACAGAAAAACATGAAACCATTGGTAAGTATCATCATGGGTAGCACAAGCGACATGCCCATTATGCAGGAAGCTGCAAAAATTTTAAATCAATTTAAAATTCCATTTGAAATCAATGCTTTATCGGCACATCGAGTTCCAGAAGAGGTAGTTGATTTTTCAAAAAATGCACACAAAAGAGGTGTACAAGTAATTATTGCAGGTGCTGGAGGTGCAGCTCATTTGCCAGGAGTAGTTGCCGCACTAACTCCTTGTCCTGTAGTTGGAGTTCCTTGTCGCTCTACCATCTCATTAGATGGCTGGGATTCGTTACTTTCAATAGTTCAAATGCCTCCCGGAATTCCTGTTGCAACTGTTGGTGTTGATGGTGGACAGAATGCTGGAATTTTAGCCCTACAAATTATAGCGGCAGGCAACCCTGAACTATTACAAGAAGTTCTTAATTTTAAAGAAACCCTTAAAACAAAAATTTTAAAAGCAAACGAAGAACTAAAACAGCATGCTTTTGAATATCGAGTATAGTTAATTTAATTTTTAGGCAATAAAAAAGCCTCGCAGTAGTGCGAGGCTTTTTTGTACCCGAGGCCGGAGTCGAACCGGCACTCGTAAGAACACGAGTTTGAGTCGTGCGCGTCTACCAATTCCGCCACTCGGGCTTAACTCAAACTTCATTTGAGAGTGCGAAAATATTCATTACTTTTGAATCTTGAAAGATTTTACGAAATTTTTTACAATACTTTTTGCTAATTATTTGGCTAAGAATTAATATTTTAATAAATTTGCAGCCCTTAAGATTTTAGGTATATTGATATGATTAACCCAACAGTTAAAATATTTAGCGGAAGAGCGTCGATGTATTTAGCAGAAAAAATTGCTAAACAATACGGTGTTTCTTTAGGAAACGTTATCATCAACACGTTTAGTGATGGTGAATTTCAACCATCTTTTGAGGAGTCGGTTAGAGGTGCTGATGTGTTTATTGTTCAGTCTACTTTTCCACCATCTGACAATTTAATGGAATTATTGATGATGGTTGATGCTGCAAAACGTGCGTCTGCTAGAAGAATAGTTGCTATTATCCCTTATTTTGGATTGGCTCGCCAAGACAGAAAAGACAAACCAAGAGTGCCAATAGGTGCTAAATTGGTTGCCAACATGCTAGCTACTGCTGGTGTTACTCGTGTAATGACGATGGATTTACATGCCGATCAAATTCAAGGATTTTTTGAAGTTCCTGTTGATCACTTATTTGCTTCTACTATTTTTATCCCTTACATACAAAGTTTAAATTTACCAAACCTTACCATGGCTTCACCAGATATGGGAGGAACAAAACGTGCCAACGCATACGCCAAATTTTTACACGCAGAAGTAGCTGTTTGCTACAAACAACGTAAAAAAGCCAATGTAATTGAAGACATGTTTTTAATTGGTGATGTGTCGGGTAGAGACGTTATTTTGGTTGATGATATGGTAGACACTGCTGGAACATTAACTAAAGCAGCTGATATTATGATAGAAAATGGAGCAACAAGCGTTAGAGCTATTGCAACCCATGCTATTTTATCGGGAAAAGCATTTGAAAGAATTGAAAATTCAAAACTTACTGAACTAATTGTTACCGACACTATACCATTAGCACATCAAAGTGATAAAATAAAAGTGCTTTCGGTAGCCGATTTATTTTCAGACATCATTAAAAAAGTATTCCATCACGAATCAATAAGTAACACATTCATTTGTTAAACAATTATTATATAAATAAACATGAAATCAATAGCATTAAAAGGAAACAAAAGAACTGACAGAGGATCGTCTGATGCTAATATCCTAAGAAAAGATGAAAAAATACCAGCTGTTTTATATGGTGGTAAAGAAAACATTCATTTTACAGTAAGTGAAATTCCTTTCGGAAAAGTAATTAACTCGCCAAACGTATATTTTGTAAATCTTGATATCGATGGTACAGCTTTTACAGCAATCATCAAAGACATTCAATTTCACCCAACAAGTGACAAACCTTTGCATGTTGACTTCTTAGAAGTTTTACCAGGAAAAGCTGTTACGTTAACTTTACCTATCAAAATTACAGGTACTTCTAAAGCTGTTATGGCTGGTGGTAAATTAAGAACTGTTACTAGAAGATTAAGAGTAAGAGGTCTTGCTGATGCTCTTCCTGAATTTATTACTGTTGACATTACAAAATTAAAAATGGGTCAATCAGTTAAAGTTGGTGATTTAAAAGTAGACGGTTTAACTTTCTTAGATGCTGCTAACGCTGTAGTTGTTGCCATTAAAATGAGTAGAGCTGCTATGTCGGCTGCAGGTGCTGATGAGGATGAAGAAGAAGCTGCAACTGAAGCTACAACAGAAGCTGCTGCTGAATAAAAATTCGAGCAAATGAAGTATTTAATTGTAGGATTGGGCAACATAGGCTCGGAATACGAAAATACTCGACATAATATAGGTTTTATGATATTGGATGCCTTAGCTAAGGCATCCAATATTTTTTTTGAGCCCAACAAGCTTGGCTCTACTGCAACGCTAAAATTTAAAGGACGTACCTTTATTTTAGTTAAACCTTCTACCTACATGAATTTGAGTGGAAAAGCTGTAAACTATTACCTCCAACAAGAAAAAATACCGCAAGAAAATCTATTGGTAATAACCGATGACATAGCTTTGCCTTTTGGAACCATTCGTATAAAAGGAAACGGAAGCGATGGTGGGCACAACGGATTGAAAAACATTATAGAAAGTTTAGGAAATGCTAACTATGCACGCCTACGATTTGGTGTAGGAAGCGAATTTGTAAAAGGAAAACAAATAAACCACGTATTGGGCAACTTTGCTCCAGAAGAACAACCACTTTTACCCGAACGAATATTAAAAGCCTCCGAAGCTATAAAAAGCTTTGGTACCATTGGTTTAGGTAGAACCATGAGCGATTTTAACGGAAAATAATTAACCCCATAAAATACGAAGTATTCCAGTAATCCATTAAAAATAAAAAAACCATGAGTAAAAATATATTGTTTACACTTTTGTTACTTACCACAACAATTACTGCTATGACACAAACCAAAAACGCTAACTACGATGCCGAATTAGCCAAAACACTTGGCGGCGACGATTACGGCATGAAAAAATACATTTTGGTAATGCTAAAAACAGGCACCAACACCACTACCGATAAAGCCACCACCGACAGTTTGTTTAGAGGACACCTCGATAACATACACCGTTTGGTTGAATTAAATAAATTAATAGTTGCCGGACCTTTAGGCAAAAACGATAAAACCTACCGAGGCATTTTTATTTTAAATGTAACTGAGTTTGAAGAAGCCAACCAACTGTTGGAAACCGACCCTGCCATTAAAGAAAAACTGTTGGAAGCCGAATTATACCATTGGTACGGCTCTGCTGCTTTGCCCGAATACCTAAAGGCATCAGACAAAATATGGAAAGAAAAACCATAGATATAAAAAAAGCCGAAACGTTGTTTCGGCTTTTTAGTTTTAGTTTCCTTTTTTATGTTTTGGAGCTGGTCGGCTACCTTTTATTTGTTCGTGTTTCATTTCTTTTTTTTCTTTAATCAACGCACGTTGTTCTTCGGTAAGTATGGCATTTATTTCTTCTCTTTCGGCAGTTCTAATGGCTTTCAATTTTGCTTTTAACTCGTTTCTTTCGGCTGCTCTTTTTTCTCTAATTGCTTTAATTTGAGTTTTTTGTTCAGGAGTTAGGTTTAGTTTATCTTTAAAACGTTCAATTTGGTCGTCGTCCTCATCGTTATCAGGATTTACAGCTTGCAACTGTTGAGGCTGTGGTGCTTGAGCATAAGCGGTAGTTCCTGCAAAAGCAAAAAGTGCTAAAGCGGCAATAAATGTTATTTTTTTCATGGTTTTAGTTTTAATTATTTAACAAGTGTAACTATTAACAAAAATTGCACCAAAAAATTGTTTTGTAAAACGATTAAAATTTAAATCGTACTTGAAATTTTACATCACTTTTGGTGTTTCCTTGTATTTCTTCTAATCCAGAACTTATTACGTCAACATTTTCGTAATACGTCAATCCATAACGCAACCACACATCAATGCCTTTTCGTACCTTATAACGTACTGTTAAATAGGTTCTGGTTCCTCGGTTATAATACGCTGGTATTGAAAACGCGTACAACACATCGTTTTCGTAAGCATAAATTCTACTTTCGTATGAATCGGTTTCGAAAATACCATACCTCAACGAAAACTGCAACGGACTATTCAAGCCCTGATAAACAACATCTTGGTAAATAAGGTAACCCGTTTCAAAAGGCGAACCTTCGTGGTTTACATTTACCAACTCTATCCTATTTTTAAGTTTAAACGAAGGAGAAATACTGTAGCTAACATTATATCGGTAACTGGTTTGTTTTTTGGGAACAATGTAATCAATACCGTCTTCTAAATCGATATCAGTATTTTCGTATTTGCTACGTTCCCGAACCCTCACATACATTTCTATTTTCTTGGATGGTTTGTACGTCAATTGTGTTAAGTATTGATACCCATTGCTTGGAGCATTTACCTGATATTTTAGCCAAGGAAAGGTAAACTGATCGTAATAAGCAGCAAGGGTAAATTTGCTTGATGGAGATGCTACAACCCCAAAATACAAGCCCTTTTCGTTTTCGTTAGTTGAGTTTTCGCCAATACCCACACTAGCAATAGGGTGAAAATCGCGAGCATAATCGCGATACATTACCGACATGGATAAATTACTCGCCAAATTGATTAAAGCTCCTGAAACAAAGGCTGTTCCCCCATTGGTGCTTTTAGCAAATTCGCCAAAAAAATTAAAGTTTTTATAAATCCAGTTGTAATCCACACCCAAGTTGGTTTGTTTGCTATCGGTATTTCTAAACTGACTGTAAGTGCTTAAACTTGGATTAAAATTGACATCAATAGCGTTGTAAACTCCAGTAAAACCAATGTTTAACTTTCTGGTTTTGTAAGCCAAATGCCCTCCCATGGTTTGTTTTACAATAGCATCTTTGTCTTCAATTTCATTTTTGGTTCGGTGAAAACCAGTTTGCTGAAACGAAGTAATTACCGAAACATCATCATCAAGCGAAGTAGTATCCGATAAATCGATATTAGCATCTACCCTATTTCTTGAATAAAACGACGTAATTTCTATCTCATCAAAAGCCAAGGTAATACCTGCTCCACGCATAAACAAGTTTTCGTCGGCGGAGGTATAAGGTTTTAATCCTACTGCACTCCTTTTAACTAGCATAATGTCTGCCGATTTACCAAATGCTAAGCCCGACCAAAAGGTTAACCCTTGCCCAAATTGTGCTTGGTAATCGCCAATGGCCAATTGTTTTATTTTACCTTGGTTTCGAAGAAAAAAATGTGCTGAATAGTAATCAAAACCATTCGATTGAGAACCTTTAAAAAATTCTTCACCTGCATCTTTTTCGGCTGTAAATCCAAAACTAATGTGATTGCCATAATTGTATTTATACCGCGTAAACAACCTGTTTCTATCGCCCATATAGCGAGAATTAGGACTAGCCAATAAGGCAGAATCGGTAGTTGGCAAAAAACCTTCTTTCTCTTCCAATACCCGTTCTACACGAATAAAATATTGATTTTCTCCATTTTTTAATAATTCGTTTAACGAAAGTTGGGGGCTATCAACATCTGATGAAACTTTAACAAACGGCGTTATCATTCGAATGGTAGTTAAATCAAAGCCTTGAATGGATTGTAACTCTTCTAAGGTCATTAATTTTCCGTTCTTTTCAATGTGTGATATCAGATTATTGATTTGGATATCTGACAACAAGGAGAGTTCTCTTAAATCGCTTGAACTTGCTCTGTTTAAATTCAAAGGGCGATCGAAATAATAGTTCAACTGCTCAAAAACATTGGTATAATCCACATCACTTGCTTCCTCGCTTTCTATCAGATATTCTACCCGCTGTTCTATAAGTTGGTTTTTCTCTTCTTCGGTTACTTGCGAAAAAAGGAAGATAGGTGAAAGTAAAAAGGAGAAAGTAAAAACGAGAAAGGAATTAGGTAATAGTTTATTTCTATTGATAAAACAAAAAACAATATGTAATAAATTACCCACTATTTGCTTTTAACGTAAATTAAAGACACACTTGGTGTTAAACCCAATGTTTGATGAAACGACGAAGAAATATCTAATTTGAAATCTTTTAATTTTACTCCAAAACCAAACGAACTCATGGTTGGATTGGTAGAAATACCGCCTCTTAAATAGAGCATTTCAACCGCATGGTATTCTACTCCAACTTTTACCACAGGAGAATAATTAATATCTTTTTCGGTTTCAATAGCTAAAAAAACTTTTTTAGAAAATTTATAATCCAAACCCAATTTCATAATGGTAGGAACACGTTCGTTATCATAATCAGCCAATTTTGCTCTAGTTGGATTATATACATGAGCTCCAATAGTTAGTTCTTTTGATAGGTTTGCTACAACACCAATGGCTGCTGTAAAGGTGTTTTTCTGTCCGTACTCAGAAGTTAATCTGGTGTTTAAATAGTTTAACTGCACACCCACAGCCATATTTTCTATTAACTTAATACCATAAGATAAACCTGCTTTGTTTTCGGTAAAGGCACTGTAACCAAACGAAGTGATGCTAACACCAAATGTTCCTGTTTTGGTTGGCAAAACAAATGCTCCAGCCTTGTAGCTGGTTTCTTTTAATAAAAAACGGTTTTCGTAAGAAATTCCACCTGCAAGTTCGTTTACAAAACCCAATCCTGCTTGGTTGTTGTTTACCGACCACAAATCGGAAAGCGTAGCAGAAAACCCACCCATTGCAGTTGCTCGTGAACCTATTACATCGTTTCCAATTGTTGCCGAAGCTCGGAATGAGAGAAGTAATAGGAAAAGTATAATTGTATTTCTAGTCATGGGAATAGAATTAAGATTTTTTCAATCGTTTGATGTTACGTTCAATATACATTTGCGAGGTTAATAAAGCATCCTGAATTCGTTTAGCATAACGAATACTATCTAAAATTTCTTTCTGCTTTTCCTCCACCAATTCTTTTTGTTTTTCAACCAATTCTTTTTGCTTCTCAATAATTACCTTTTGTTTTTGAGTTACTTTAAAACGATTGTACATCATTGCAGCAAATATTAAAACCAATAATAGTCCAACCACAATTGCATTTCGAATAGTTTTTTGTTTTTCTAAATTTTTAGTCTGAACCTCTTTATCTTTTTGTAATAGTTTTATCTCACTTTCTTTTTTCTCACTCTCGTACTTGGTTTGCATTTCTGCCATACTTCTAGTTCCTTCTTCATTAAAAATAGAGTCTTTTATTTCGGAATGAAGTTGGTAATACTTAAAAGCACTTTTCCAATTGCCTAACAACGTATCAAGAGCTGCTAATGCCTGATAACTATCTTTCATCCAAGCTTTACTACCAATTTCGGTTGCAAGGGTAAGTGCTTGATTGAGGTGTTTTCTAGCATCGTCATATTTTTCTACAAGTACACTTACCTCTCCAATATTAATGTTCGAAGCTGCCATTCCTTGTTTGTCGC
The DNA here is from genome assembly GCA_964398455.1 of uncultured Vicingus sp. Classification (GTDB taxonomy): domain Bacteria; phylum Bacteroidota; class Bacteroidia; order Flavobacteriales_E; family Vicingaceae; genus Vicingus. Next base: position 172,956 of record CAYNMR010000005.1, read on the forward strand.
CAATCTCTTCTTTTATCTTTAATGAGGCAAAATAGTTTTTTAGTGCCTCCTTATAATCGCCCTGATAATCGTAAACAATACCAATATTGTTATAAGATGCAGCAACACCTTGCTTATCGCCAATTTCCTCCATGGTTTTTAAGCACAACGAATAATTTTTGAGTGCTTCCGTATAATTTTTTTGATTAGAATAAATATTACCAATGTTGTTGTATGAATA
>CAYNMR010000006.1:0-166916 GCA_964398455.1 uncultured Vicingus sp.
TAAAATTAATTGGTGTTCCTGCACAAACATTCGTAGGATTTGCAGTAAATTGAGCAACAGGATAATCGGGAGAACCTCCAATATCAGCCGTTAGAGTTAAACCGCAAGCGGCACCTGTAACTGGAGTTAATGTTACCTCATAATGACCTGGTACATTAGTGGTAATAGATTGAGTTGTTTGACCTCCTGGACTCCATACATAACTAGATGCTCCTGCTGGTGCAGTTAAGGTGACAGGTTGTCCTCCACAAATCACTGTTTCACTTGGAATAATTTGTAATGGGTCACAATTAGCATCGATATAAGCATATCCATAATGACCACTTTGAGAACAATCGCCTGTAGTAAACTCAATCGTAACATTTTGTCCGATATATCCTTGAAGTGGTGCAAAAGCGGATCTCCAATCCGAATAAAACCCACCAGCATAAGCAACAAAATCTGGATCACATCCCGTTCCAGTCCCTGCACAAGGAGGAGCTACAACCTCATATGCTCCACAAGTAATCGAATTACCTCCTTGGTCAAACATTCTAACACTAAAATAAGGCTGTTCAACATTGCTATGTCCTGCATCATTTAAAACTACAGCATAATGATATGAAAATGCTGCTGAATTTGCATCAACCAAAAAAGTTTGTCGAATTCTTGCAGCACCATTACCTGTACCAGTTCCATTACCCAACATAACAGAGGTAGCTCCTCCCCCTGGATAAACTCTTGGAAATCCACCTTGTGCATCATTTCCTCCAGTCATGATAACATGATTAGGAGAAGTTCCACAAGCAGAAGTACCTGATTGAGTAAAACTATAAGGAGTTGATGGGGCTGATGGTACAGTTCCAGTTATCACATCCCAACCATTACAGTTTCCTGTTTCAAAATCGGCATTATTACAAGGTTGTCCTGGTCCATATGTTTCATCTGGATTTATAGGTGGAGTTAACTTAAATACATCTACATCTTGTGTTGTAATATTATAATTATGTGCCGAATAATTAGGATTTTTTTCTTTAAATTCATTAAAATCTTTTGCCATTTCAGCAATAATATTGATAGTTAATGAGAACCCCATGCCAAAAGAAATCTCTTTATATTTAGATAACTCTTTTTTTATTGTAGATTTATAAATCAGTTCATATCTATCCAAAACAAAATGTTCAAAATCATGATTGTCAATTTCTTTAACTAAACCAGTTTTCCTAATCTCTCTAACAAAATGTTCTTTTATTTCTACATTCAACACCTTTTCATCTAGTAAGTCTTTTACCTGATAAACTTTGTTAACATCTACATTACTTTGTGCAAACACATTCATTGAGCTAACCAATAAGGCAAGAACCAATAATTTTTGTAGTAATTTTCTCATAACAAACCAATTATTATTTTACGAATAAAGCTAAGCATTTTTTTCTAGCTTAACAAATTGATAGACGAGCCATTAATAAAAAGGCTGCCTATGTTTATAAAAAGAAATAAAAAGAGTTAGTTTGTTAATAATTTAACAAATCATAAAAAAAACTAAAAGCATAGATAAATAACTATAAGAAGCTATATTGCTTTTAAAAACACTTGTTTAGGAAGAGTTACCTTATCAAAGGTATGAAATTGAATGTACACCAATACTTCATTATTTAAGTAACCATACATTCTATCTAAATCATAAGGATATGGCTCTCCATTATCATCTAACACATTTTTATAGTTTCTCATGTGGTAAGCAACTATTTTGTTAGATTTTCCAAAAACATCTTGTAACTCCATCTTAAAAAATGGATTTAACTTTATGATAGAATCTTTTTGTTCTTGTTTAAGTTCGTCTAAAACAACCATCTCATAATACACATTATCGTATAAGCCAAGATATTGAACCACTCGGTTAGTGTCAAAATTCTGTATAGGTTGATTCGATCCATCGTATAGAGCGTATTGATTCATGCTATTTTGTATTTTAAACGACTCTTCAGGTTTTTCAAAATAGGTTACCTCTAATGATTTTATTTCTTCAGGTTGATACCTAAAAATAGCGGCATCTCTCCACTGTAATGGATTTGCATAAAAACGGGTAGTTAAATATCCATAAAATCCTGGAATATGCATAATAAATGGCACTGATGATTTAACTCCATCATTTTCTAAAAGCATATAAGTACCTAAATTGTCTTGAGTTGTTCCTCCAACATAATAAACCTTTGATGGTTTATCTCCTCCTTGATAGATTTCTATCTTGGTAGAGTTGGTTGCCATATCTCTTACAATATTGTTGTGAGCAGCTTTTGCTACTGGTGATTTTACTGCAACTCGATAAAAAGTTGTCATCAATACTTCCATGCTTTCTGGTCGTGCTTTTCTATCTCCATCAACCATCCAATAATGTTCTCCACGAGTTAAGGTAACTTTTTCGCCTTTGGCATCTGCTATAAAAATTTTATCAATACTGGCAGTATCTTCAATAGCAAAATCTTTCAGCTCCCCAGACAAGGTACTGTTGCTTTTAGAAATAAAAAAATAAGCTGCTATTGCTATTAAAATTACAAGTAGAATTAAAGCTAGTTTATTGTTCTTCATCTTAAATTATACATTTAATTACTTCGTGTATTTTTTCTTTCTATCGTAATAATGAGCTACTCCAAACAAAAGAATTAATCCAATAGGGAATACTGTATTGATTAATTGCCACTTAAACTTTTCTTTCTTCAACACATTTTTATCCATCAATCGGATGGTTAGTTTTTTAGATCGAACACCCATTAAACCAGTATCATCACACAAATAATTTACTACATTGAGCATAAAATCATCGTTACCAAATTGTTGATTGGTAAACCTATCATAACCCAATTGATAATATTGGTCGGTTTTTACGTTTACATAATTTTTTGCAATATCGCCATCAGCAACAATAACCATTTTGTTATCATCGCTTACTTCTTTGAAATTAATTTCGTTGCTGTTTTGTATCTCGGTTGTTATTCTGTTTTTAAAAACCGATTCAAATTTTCCTTCCAACAATACGGCAGCAACTTGATGTCCAGCAGTAAATTGCGATTGGTCGGGCTCAATTCTCAACATTCCCAAACTTACACGGGTTGGTGTATTACTTACTTTAGTATAAATCGACGATTTTAACAAACCTGTTTTATGAATGTTTGGTCGAGCAATGGTATCAATGGTACTTACAAATTCACCTTTTACCGCATTTAAATTATTTACAATAGGGTGTGAATTTGCTTGTGTTAACAACGGAAAGAAAAACCAAGGAAATAATTGAGTTTTTGGTTGATTGCCTACCCTACCTGTAACCACTGGAATTGGTGCCGATTGCATATCTAAAATCAAGTTGGTATTTAACCGAACTCCATAGGTAAACAATTGGTCGTCGAGATTTAAATTTTGTGCTATTGCCATGGTAACATCCGCATTTTGGAGGCTATCCATACTTGCAAAAACAGGGTCGATTAACCAGACTACTTTTCCGCCATACATTACATATTGGTCGATAACAAACTTATCTTTTTCAGAAAATGGCTGGGTTGGCTTAGCAATAATAATTGCATCGTATCTAGGTTTTACCTTAAATGCTTTTAAGCTATCAATCATTACTCGCTCCGTTAAACTATGAAGCTCTTCGTTTAATGCAATTCTATCTACCAAATAAAACTCAGCCAACAAGGTTGCCAAAGATGCTGTTTCTACTTTATCCAACTCGCCATGCCCTTCAATTAAAGCTATTTTAGGTTTGTTAGCTACAATTAAATTACGAATGGCATTTGCTACTTCGTATTCTAGAGCTTCAACAGAGTTGTTTAACATCACATCTGCTGCAACACCCATTTGGCTCTTTAGCAATTGAACAGGAACGTCTTTTCCTCGATAGGAGAAAATAGCTCCTGGCCATATAATTTTATTGGTTGAACCATCTTCTTCTTTTACATTTAAGTCGGTTGGACGCAAACCATCTTTGTACAATTGCTTGTAAATATCTTCTCTTATTTTTTCATCAGGGCTTTCTGATGGGTTAATGAATTCATACTCAATATTTCCGTTTGAATAAGCCCTAAATTCGTTTAACATTTCACGAGTTTCGTCACGCAAACGCTTAAAACCAGCTGGAAATTCGCCTTCTAAATACACTCTTACAAAAACAATATCTTCTAAGTTGGATGCTAATTCTTTACTGTTATCGGAAATGGTATATCTTTTTTCAGCAGTTAAATCAAACCGCTCGAAAGCAAAAGAACCAATATAATTAACCAAAACAACAATAACCACCCCAATAATTAAGGTGGTTAAATCTTTTTTCTTATTGATGTTTTTACCTACCATTTTCTACTCCCCAACACCGTTTTAGTAAACAATAAAAACAAAGATATTACACCAAAAAAGTAAATGACGTCTCTGGTATCAATCACTCCTCTACTCATGGATAAGTAATGTGCATTTATTCCCAAATTGATAATAACATCATCAATTGCACCAAATAGTTTTAGCGAACTGATAGACTCAAAACCAACATAAGTGAAGAAACAAAGAAAAACTCCAATAATAAACGAGATGATTTGATTATTGGAAATAGCACTTGAAAACAACCCTATTGCCACAAAAACACTACCTAAAAACAACAATCCAAAATAGGAACCCCATGTTCCGCCCATATCAATATTACCAACAGGTGCACCTAATTGATAAACAGAATAAAAATAAACTAACGTTGGAAGCAAGGAAAACAACACCAACAAAAATCCAGCAATGTATTTGGCTAAAACAATCTGAAAATCGGTAAGTGGTTTGGTTAATAACAATTCAATGGTTCCTGTTCTGCTTTCTTCCGAAAACAATCGCATGGTGATGGCTGGAATTAGAAACATAAATACCCAAGGAGCTATATAAAACAACGCCCCAATACTTGAATAACCTGAATCCAACACATTGGTATCACCCGGAAAAACCCACAAAAATAATCCTAGTGTGGTTAAAAAAACGATGATAACAATGTAGCCTATTAACGACCCTAAAAAGCTACGTATTTCCTTATTGATAAGTGCTAACATCTGTTTTTCTTTACGAGGGTCAAAAATAACACTTTTTAGTTTGGAGTTGAACGTTTACTAGTTAAAGTTTAGTGTTTCTAACATATTTTAACTTTTAACTCCACATTTATGCTTCATTCTTGAAAATGGTAAGAGTTAAAACCTTACAATTGCAAGACTTAAAAAATATTTTGTTATATTTTTAACATTATTTTAAATATTTAAAATTGCTTTATTACATTTGCAAAAAAATAATAAAAAGTACATTATGTTAGTAGTAAAATTTGGAGGAACATCAGTAGGTTCGGCAGAGCGAATTAAAGCATTAACAACTTTAGTGGTGAACGACACACCGAAAATTGTGGTACTATCTGCCATGTCGGGCACAACCAATACTTTGGTAGAAATTGCCAACTATTTATACAATAAAAACAACGAAGGAGCTTTAGAAACCATCCTAAACCTTGAAAACAAATACAAACAAACCATTGCTGAATTATTTTCTACTGCTGAATATAAACAACAAGCAAACGATTTAATCGACTCACACTTTAGTTATATTAGAGCGTTTACCAAAGACCAATTTACCATGTTTGAAGAACGTGCTATATTGGCTCAGGGCGAATTGCTGTCAACTGCACTTTTTAACTTTTATTTGAATGAAATTGGTGTGAAATCGGTATTGCTTCCAGCATTAAATTTTATGCGAATTAACGAAGACGAGGAACCTGATGCTATTTTTATTAAAGAAAACATTGCTCGAGAACTTGAACCACACCAAAACTGCAACTTGTTTATCACGCAAGGTTACATTTGCCGAAACTCTTTTGGAGAAATCGATAATTTAAAACGAGGTGGTAGCGATTACACCGCTTCATTGGTTGGTGCAGCAGTAAATGCTAGCGAAATTCAAATTTGGACCGATATTGATGGCATGCACAACAACGACCCTCGAATTGTAGATAAAACTCACCCCATTGCTCAACTTTCGTTTGACGAAGCTGCTGAGTTAGCTTACTTTGGTGCAAAAATATTACATCCATCAAGCGTGTTGCCAGCAAAAATGAGCAACATTCCTGTTCGACTAAAAAACACCATGCAGCCCGAAGCTCCAGGAACGCTTATTGGAACACAATCGAGCGGAAGCGGAATTAAAGCCATTGCTGCAAAAGACAACATTACCGCCATAAAAATTAAATCGGGACGAATGTTGTTGGCGTATGGTTTCTTACGTAAAGTATTCGAAATTTTTGAAGCTTACAAAACACCTATCGACATGATTACCACTTCGGAAGTAGCCGTTTCGGTAACTATTGATGAAACAAAATATTTGAATGAAATTATTAACGAACTCAAAAAATATGGATCGGTTGAAGTAGATACCAACCTTACCATTGTTTGTGTGGTTGGCGATTTTATTGCCGAAAGCAAAGGTTATGCCCTGCAAATTTTTGATGCCTTGCAACACATTCCTATTCGAATGATTTCTTACGGAGGAAGTTTACATAACGTATCTTTGTTGGTAAACACGTCCGACAAAAAAGAAGCATTGGTTTCGTTAAACAACAAACTTTTTAAATGATTACACCTCAACATATCGAACAATACAAAAAACTAAAAACTCCTTTTTATCATTACAATTTGGAGATTTTAGAGCAAACACTCGATTTACTTACCACAGAATCGAACCGATACGGCTATCATGTACACTATGCTTTAAAAGCAAATGTAAATGACGCTGTTTTGGCAACCATAAAAAAACACCAACTAGGTGCCGATTGTGTGAGTGGAAACGAAGTGAAAAAAGCGTTAGAAACAGGTTTTGGTAATGAAAACATTGTTTTTGCAGGCGTTGGAAAAACCGAAGATGAAATCAATTTTGCGTTGGACAACGATATTTTTTGTTTCAACTGCGAATCGTTACCCGAAATGGAAGTAATTAATGAACTTGCGGAGAAGAAAAACAAAGTAGCCAACATTGCTCTTCGTATCAACCCAAACATTAATGCTAAAACGCACCACTACATTACCACTGGTTTAGAAGAAAACAAATTTGGAATAAACATGTGGGAAATGGCAGAAGTTATTCCTGCTATTAAAAAACTTGGCAACCTTAAACTGATTGGCTTGCATTTTCATATTGGTTCGCAAATTACCGACCTAGAAATTTTTAGAAGCCTTTGTTTACGCATCAACGAAATACAAGAATGGTTTTACCAACACCACATTATTGTTGAACATATTAACGTTGGCGGTGGTTTGGGTGTTGATTACGAAAACCCTGACAACAATTTAATTCCTGATTTTAAGGATTATTTTGAACAATTTCAACAGTTTTTGGCATTACGACCTCAACAGCAATTGCATTTTGAATTAGGCCGTTCTATAGTTGCTCAATGCGGAAATTTAATTACCAAAGTACTTTATGTTAAAAAAGGCGTAAACACCAATTTTGCTATTGTAGATGCGGGCATGACCGATTTGTTACGTCCTGCTTTATACCAAGCTACCCACAAAATAGAGAACTTAACCACCACCTCAACCGAGCAGGAACGCTACGATGTGGTTGGACCAATTTGTGAATCGTCGGATTGTTTTGCTAAAGCATTGTTGTTTCCTACAACCAAACGTGGCGACATTATTGCCATAAGAACCGCTGGTGCTTACGGCGAAGTAATGGCAAGTAATTACAATTTGAGAAACACCATTGAGAGTTTTGTGTTTTAGTTGTTAGAATTGGGATTCCACGATTTAACACCATTGAAGTATTGTTTACCAAAACCTACGTGCTTAATTTAGTAGCCCACATAAAAATGAAACTTTGCACTAACTAAACAGGTTTCAATAGAAATCCTCGCAATTGCGGGGATTTTGTTTTTATAAATTAATCCAATGAATTTCTAGGGTTAAAAACTTAAAATTGAATACCCATAGAATATCCATATTGACAGTAAGACATAAGAAATTATATTTGCAATAATAATTGCTTTTGAAATCAACTTCTTTTCAAATTCCATTCCCAATTTAGAAATAAGGATTCTTCTCTCGACAATTAACGATATTAAAAAAGTAATTAATATACTTGTTGAAATTGCTATGATAACATCAAGCGTAAACTCAGTTTTACCACCTCCCTTTTCAGGAACAACACCTGCAAATACTCCTTGAATAACAGGATGCATAATAACATCTTCTAACACCTTAAATCGAATAGATAAAACGAAAAATAAAACCGAAAAGATAACTCTTACTATACCTTGAGATAAATAACCAATAATGGTAGTTAATAAATTTGCTAAGAAAAGTAGTTTAAATGTTCTAACTAATCCTTTCTTCAAAAACAAATGGACAATATAAGTTTCTATAATTATGATAAAAATAAATGCAATCCATACAAACCACCATTCAATAAAAAATAGAGGAAGTGCCATATTGAAAAGATACCCTGAACGTAGTTTCATTGCTATTTATAAACCTTTAAATTTCCAAACATAAAAACCAACTTACTTGGTAAGAATTAAATTACCACTCCTTACTTGTTCGATACACCGAACCTTTAAAAACACCTACGATGTCGCCTTTTTGGTTGGTAACGGGTATGTTGTAAATGCCTATTTTATTGGTTAAACTTACTTCGGTTGCTTCGGCAGTTAACACATCGCCAACATTTACCGCATTGGGGTATGAAATGGAACATTCTAATGCCACACTTAACCTACCATGAGCATTAGAAGCAAAAGCCAATGCACTATCGGCTAACGAAAAAGTAATGCCGCCGTGTATAATTCCAAAACCGTTGCACATTTCTGGTCGTACTTGCATTTGCAATTTGCAAGAGCCTTTTGCTGATGCCAAAATTTTTATACCCAACCACTGACTAAAAGCGTCAGTTTCCATCATTTTATCTACAATTGCTGTCATTAAAAGAATGTTTTATTTTCTCTAACCATTCTTCTCAACAACACACTTGGTCGGTAGCGGTCTTCGCCATATTCTGCAAAAAGGTGTTCGAGTTTTGCCAACACGTTTGCTAAACCCATTTCATCAGCCCAAACCAATAAACCTTTCGGATAATTTACTCCTTTGGTCATGGCTAAATCGATATCCTCTCTGCTGGCAATGTTTAAAAACAAGGCATCAATGGCTTCATTCATCAACATCACCAAAATTCTATCGCAAATTTCTTTACCGAGTTTTTCGTCTTTTTTTGGTAGTGGTTGTTCCACTCCTTCGGCATAGTTGTAATAACCTCTACCAGTTTTTCGTCCAAACCAACCTGCCTCTGCATGGCGTTTTTGCGTAAAAGATGGTTTGTAGCGTGGGTCGTAATAAAAAGCCGAAAAAACGGTTTCGGTTACCGTATAGTTAATGTCGTTACCGATGTAATCCATCAGGGTAAATGGCCCCATTTTAAAACCACCAATTTCGGTCATTGCCCAATCTACGGTTGCAAAATCGGCAACTCCTTCTTCGTATATTTTTAGTGCTTCGCCATAAAACGGACGAGCCACACGGTTTACAATAAAACCAGGGGTATCTTTAGCTAAAACTGTTACTTTTTTCCAACTGTCAATTAATGCTCTCGAAGTGGTGGTAGTTGCTTCCGAAGTTTGCACCGCAGGAATAATTTCTACCAATGGCATTAAAGGTGCTGGATTAAAAAAGTGAATTCCAATTACTCGTTCGGCTTTTTTGCACGCCGACGCAATAGAAGCAATAGATAACGAAGAAGTATTACTCGCTAAAATACAATCGTGAGAAACAACACTTTCCATTTCAGCAAAAACCTTCTTTTTTACCTCCAAATTTTCTATAATGGCTTCGATAACCATGTCGCACTCCTTAAAATCAGCAATATTTTTAGAGAATGTGATTCTTCCCATAATTACATCTGCCGTAGCTTGGTCAATTTTATCTTTCTCCACCATTCTTGCCAAAATATTTTTCAAATTGGCTGCAGCTTTATTTAATGCTTCTTCATTTAAATCGACCAACACTGTTTGGTGTTTTTGTGTTGCAGCAATTTGTACAATTCCAGAGCCCATTGAACCTGCTCCTAGTACTCCTATTTTGAGGTTGGTTGGTTGTTGGTTGTTGATTGTTGTATTCATTGTTTGTATAATTTATTTTTCAATAGTTTCTTCAATTTTACCTGAAATTCGATATTTTATCCAAGTTCCCACCTCAACAGAATTAATGCTTCCATCAACTAATTTAACCCTATATTCTTTTATTTCAGCTGGTTTTCCATTTTTGTAATAAGAAATAACTTTCCCCGATGGTTTATAACCAAAATATAGACCTTCATGACGAAGAACATCATTTGAGTCATATACTTTCAAATAATAATTTAAACCGTATTTATTTCCGATGATAGAATCACAAATGGTTGTTGATAATAAAGAATCTTTGTATTCTGAAGAATTTTGTAATTCCAGTTCCACATCTGGGTTACTTCCATAAATTTTGATATAAGAAGACGGAATAAAATGGTTAGTTCTTAAAGGGCAACTAATTGATATAGTATCAATTATTGTTGACTGACAAAGAATAGGATTGTTCAAACTTAGAACAAAAATAATGATGGGTAATATTTTAAATAGTTTTAGTTTTTTCATGAAGCAAATTCAAGTTAATATCTCCATCTATAATCACTTAGAAAATTGAATATCCCTCCTTCGGAGGGGTTAGGGGAGGCTCTTATTCTCCTTTAAAATTAGCTGGTCTTTTTTCTAAAAAGGCATTTACGCCCTCGTTGTAATCATAGGTTGAACCTGCAATGGTTTGCAAATCACCTTCTAAATTTAGTTGTTGGGTTAACGTATTGTTGAACGATTCGTTTAACAATCGTTTGGTTAATCCAATTCCTTTGGTAGGCATTTTGGCTAAGGTTTGAGCAATTTTCATGGCTTCTTCTTGTAAGTTTTCATCAGCCACCGCTTTATAAATCATACCCATTTTTTCAGCATCTTCTGCCATTACTTTATCACCTAAAAACATCAACGCAGCAGCTTTTTGCATTCCAACCAACCGAGGTAAATAATACGTTCCACCACTATCAGGTATTAATCCAATTTTACTAAACGCTTGTATAAAACTAGCCGATTTTGCTGCTAAAGTAATATCACAAGCTAGTGCAATGTTCGCACCAGCACCAGCAGCAACGCCATTAACTGCACAAACAATCGGTTTTTCAATTTTTCTTAATCGTTCAATAATAGGATTGTAATGTTCCTCCACAATTTTGGTTAGCTCGGTTTGGTTTGGGTCAATGGCTTCTGCTAAATCCTGACCTGCACAAAATGCTTTTCCTTCGGCAGTTAAATAAATTGCTCTTACTTCGCTGTTTTTCTCACATTCATCCAAACGAGCTTGTAAATCAAATGCCATCTGACGAACAAAACTGTTAAACTTATCTGGTCGGTTTAAGGTAATTATACCTACTCCGTTTTCTATGTTGAATTTTATATTGCTCATGATGTTATGGGCTTATAGTCTATTTAATTTCCATTTTGATTTTGAAACAACAGCCTCAGTTGTTGGTACAGCAGTTTTAGCACTTTCTAAATGCATTTTTGCAGCAAACAATGCAGCTACTTCTTGCAACTCATCATCTTTCTCTGTCAACACTTCTGGCGTAAAATATTTACCCACAAAATGGGTGTCAAAGTTTCCGCTAACAAATGCTTCGTGTTCCAAAGCAAATTTGCAAAACGGCAAAGTGGTTTCTACTCCGCTAATTTTATAATCGGCAATAGCTCTTAACATTCTGTTTCTTGCTTCCTCCCTATCTTTTCCGTGTGTAATTAATTTAGAAATCATCGGGTCGTAGTAAATTGGAATATCCATGCCTTCCTCGAAACCATCATCCACTCGAATCCCCATACCTTCTGGTCGTTGGTAGGTATTTAATCGACCTATATCTGGTAAAAAATTATTGGTTGGATCTTCGGCATATACACGTACTTCAAACGAATGACCTAATATTTTTAATTCGTCTTGTGTGAAACTCAATTTCTCACCACGAGCCACATTAATTTGCTCTTTCACCAAGTCTTTTCCGGTAATCATTTCGGTAACTGGATGCTCCACTTGCAAACGAGTATTCATTTCCAAAAAGTAGAAATCTTTGTTGTTTTCCAACAAAAACTCAACTGTTCCAGCACCTACATAATTACAAGCACGAGCAACATTTACAGCACATTCGCCCATTGCTTTACGTATTTCAGGAGTTAACACAGCCGAAGGAGCTTCTTCAATTACCTTTTGGTGACGACGCTGAATAGAACATTCTCTTTCGAACAAATACACAATGTTTCCGTGCTTGTCAGCCATTACTTGAATCTCGATATGGCGTGGCGAACCTACATATTTTTCTATAAAAACTGAACCATCGCCAAACGAAGACTGAGCCTCACTCACTGCTCTATTCATTTGCTCTTCAAATTCAGCAGCATTCTCCACCACACGCATTCCTTTACCACCACCGCCAGCAGAAGCTTTTATTAAAATAGGGAAACCTATTTCTAACGCAACTTGTTTTGCTGCATTAATATCATCAATGGCTTCATCTGTTCCTGGAACCATCGGAATATTGTATTTTTTAACAGCAGCTTTTGCTGCCAACTTACTACCCATCAATTCCATAGCTTCAGGCGAAGGTCCAATAAAATTGATTCCTGCTTCAGTAATTTTTCTTGTTGCTGTTGCATTCTCCGACAAAAACCCATACCCAGGATGCAAACCATCTACTTTTAAGTCCTTACAAATCTGTATAATTTTATCTACTTGTAAATACGATTGGCTCGATGGAGGTGGCCCTACACAAACAGCTTCATCAGCATACCTCACAAAAGGTGCATTTCTATCGGCTTCAGAAAAAATGGCAACTGTTTTTATTCCCATTTCTCTACAAGTTCGCATAATTCGTAATGCAATTTCTCCTCTGTTGGCTATTAAAATTTTGTTCATTTCACTAGTTTAATAAATTAACGCCTTAAAAGTAATAAATGTGATTGATTATTCATCTCTATCAATGAAATTTCCGAAAATAGAATTTCCAAAATTATAGTTGAGCGACAAGCTAAAATAAGCACCTGGATTAACTTTTTGTTGATAATCGTTGCTGATTCCATGTATAGATCGAAAAAAAGCATAACCTACCTCTGCTTTCAGTTTATAATGTTTTGCCAATTTTACGTTTAAAGCAAGGTAAGTTTTTAGCTCTCTAAAATTAAGTGTATTATCGTTGTTTTGATAAAACGAACCCTCCCTACTAACTGTATTAATTCCACTAAAATAGCCCGCCAAATCAATATTTAAGGTTTTATTTAATTCTTGATTCAACTTTATATGAACAGGAAAAATAACTTCAGCTTTAAAGTTCTTATTAAGTTTTGCTCTAAAACCTGCCATGGGCAAAGGCAAAAACCGACCTTGATTAAGAACTACTGCTGCTCCATAAAAATAAATAAACTTTAAGTTCTTGATGTTGATATAAGCAATGTATCCTCTAAAATTAGGGGTTAAATACTTTTTTAAAGAAGTTGCACTTTCTTCGGCAAAGATATTAGCCGAATAAACCCAAATTCCATTTCTGATACTGGCTGTAATTGCTGTAAATTCTAACTCTCCTTTATAAATATCTTCAAACGAATGATTGGTTAATGATGGTTTTGCAATACTAAATTTTGCTGCAACAAACAGCTGACTGGCTTTTGCATCGACTTTTTTTAGGTCGAAATCTTTTAAGGCAACTCCAAATTTGGTTCTTAAAGGTTTTACAAATTGTGCTTTATATTTTACCAACTGAAAATTAGTGGAATCGTTTACTGACGAAGACATTGGATAATCCACCCCAACAGTAACACCTGGATTGAATAAGTGATTTACATGAAAAGATTGTCCAAAAATTCGAGAGGCAACTCCACACACAATGAAGAAACTTAATAATAATGCTTTTTTCATCTAGTAGTTTGAATTGTAAATTTACAATTAATCTTTTCGTACTTTTGGTCTTTAATGAAATTTGCGTATCCAGAATTCTTATTTGCTCTTTTCGCTATAGCGATACCAATCATCATTCATTTATTTAATTTTAGGAAATTTAAGAAAATCTATTTTTCTAATGTTAGCTTTTTGCGAGAAGTAAAAAAGGAAAGTCAATCCAAATCGAAACTCAAGCACCTGCTTATTTTATGTTCCCGAATTTTAGCCATCACATTTTTGGTATTGGCTTTTGCTCAACCTTTTATTCCTTCAGCTAATTCTACCACCAACGTAAATAATGTGGTGGGCATTTACATCGACAACTCTTTTAGTATGGAAAGTGTTGGTGAAAATGGCTCATTACTAAGCGAAGCAAAAACCAAAGCTGTTGAACTAGTAAAATCATACGCCAAAACCGATAAATTTGTAGTTTGCGACAATAAATTTGCTGCGGGAAGTCAGCGTTTGCTTACAGCCGAAGAAGCTATCGATAAAATTGAAGAACTAGAAATAACACCTGAAAGCAGATTGCTCTCTACGGTGTTTTCGAGAATAGCCGAATCGCTAAACAATACTACTAACGACAAAACAAACAAAACCATTGTAGTCCTTTCCGACTTACAAAAAAGCACAAGTGATGTAGCCAACATTGTTGCAGACTCCACCATTCAAACCTACTTTTTACCAACACAAACTAGCGAAAAAACCAACTTATATGTCGACAGTTGTTGGTTCGAAAACCCAACACATCTTTACTTGCAGCAAGAAAAACTACAAGTTAGAATTAAAAACCATTCTACCCAAGACTTGGAAAACATTCCGTTAAAATTATACATCAACGACAAATTAATTGCCCCTGCAAGTTTTTCTGTAAAAGCAAACGATAAAACAATAGTAACACTAAATTATCAGAACCACACCAAAGGCATACAGGCTGGAAAAATCGAATTGTCGGACGCACCAGTAACGATGGATGACGCTTTTTATTTCTCCTATTTAATTGCTTCAACTATTAATGTATTGGAGATAACTGAAAAAGAAGCATTACCAAGTGTTAAAGCCATTTTTTCGACCGACAGTTTATTCAAGTTTAGTAGCTATGCAGCCGAACAATTGGATTATTCTGCAATAAAACGAAGTAATTTGGTTGTGCTAAACGGTTTAACCAACATCTCATCAGGGCTTGCGTCTAGCATCAAAAATTTTATTGAGAATGGAGGTTCATTGGTTGTTATTCCTGCAAAAGAAATTGATTTTGCTAGCTACCAAACTTTTTTATCGCTATTGCAAACAAATCACTTCACTTCACTTGATACTACTAGCTTGAAAGTAAGTGAAGTAAATTATACTCATCCACTATACGCTTCGGTATTTGAAGGAAAACCAGAAGCCAATATCAATTTACCAACTGTTACTGCACATTACAAACTATCAGCAGGAGCAACAAACTACCGAAATAACTTGCTGTTACTAAAAAACAATGAAGCTGTTTTAACAGAATACAAAATTAAGAAAGGAACGGTTTATTTATCTTGCATTAGTTTTGATGAAAGTGCAGGAAACTTTACTAAACACGCTTTATTGGTTCCAACTTTGTACAATATGGCATTATTAAGCCAACTAAACTACCCGGTTTTTTACACCATTGGAAGCAACGAAGCTTTAACACTGAACCACATAGAAAACGAAGGTTCTTTAAGAATAACAACAACCGATTTTGAGCTTATTCCAAAAACAAAAAACGAATTAGAAAACACCTCTGTTTTTGTAACGAATGGAATTTCGAAGGCTGGCAATTACAATTTACAATCTGCAACAACAAAACTAGGCTTAGCATACAACTACAGTCGATTAGAATCGGACTTAACCGATTATGCTATTGAAGAAATAAACGACCTTGCCATAAGTAATCAACTAAATATGGCAGTAATTGGCTCAGAAAACACTTCTATAAAATCGGCAATAAACGACCTACAAAACGGCAAAAAATATTGGAAAATATGTATTATTTTAGCCTTGCTATTTTTGGCCATTGAAATTGCTCTAATAAAACTCTTTAAGTAATATGAACGCACTAATTAAATCGGCAACAATCATCAACTCAAGCTCTCCATTTAATGGTAAAACAGTTGATATATTGATAGAAAAAGGAATCATTAAAAAAATAGCTGCTTCGATAAAAAACACTGAAAAAGTGCAAGAAATTAAAGCAAAAGATTTACACGTTTCTATAGGTTGGTTCGATTTAAGAGCAAATTTTTGCGACCCTGGTTTTGAATATAAAGAAGATTTAAACAGCGGATTAAAAGCTGCTGCCAAAGGAGGTTTTACAGGAGTTTTAGTAATGCCAAGCACCAATCCTACCACTGACACAAAAGGAGGGATTGAATACATCATCAACAAAACAAAAAACAACATTGTAACCGCTTACCCTGCAGGAGCTTTATCGGTTAAATGTGAAGGAAACGAAATGGCGGAAATGTACGATATGCACTCGGCTGGAGCAGTTGCCTTTACTGACAATAAAAAATCGGTAAACAACCCTGGTTTGTTAACCAGAGCCATGTTGTACAACCAAAGTTTTAATGGGTTGGTAATGGATTTTCCGAACGACAAACACCTGTTTAATAACGGACAAATAAACGAAGGCATTACCAGCACTCGTTTGGGATTAAAAGGAATTCCCGCAATAGCTGAGGAATTAATGGTTATCCGTGATTTGTTTTTGGCAGAATACTGTAACGCTAGTATACACTTAACCAACATTACCACAAAAAAATCGGTACAACTGATTAAAGAAGCCAAAGCAAAAGGGCTAAAAGTTACTGCCGACACCAATTCTTACCACTTGCTTTTAGATGAAACCGAATTGGAAACTTTCGACAGCAATCTAAAAGTGTTGCCTCCTTTGCGTACCAAAGAAGACATTAAAGCTTTAATAAAAGGAATAAAAGAAGGCGTAATTGATGCGGTTTGTTCCGACCATACACCACAAGATATTGAAAACAAACAGTGTGAATTTGACCACGCAAAATTTGGCATCATCAACTTACAGACTTCTTTTGCTGCCATGAACACTGCCCTAAACGGGAAAATTACCTTAGCTGAGCTTGTTGCTACCATTACCACCAACCCACGAAACATTTTAAAATTGGATGTTCCAAAGCTAGAAGTAGGCGAACCAGCAAACCTTACTTTGTTTAGCCCAACAACACCAACAACACTTGAAACAACTGATATAGTATCGAAATCAAAAAACACACCACTAGTTGGTAAAAAACTATTGGGTAAAGTTTACGGAATTGTAAACCAAAATAAATTGGAGTTAAACTAAAACAACTTCGTCTGATTTTCATCAACCATAGGTCGCGGTATCAATTTTTGAGCTTTATCCGCTTGCAACAGCAACTCAAACAATTTAACGGTAGCCAAAGCATCGCCAGAAGCTCGGTGTCGGTCTTCTACCACAATTCCAAGTTCTTCACATAATTTACCCAAACTGTAGGAGGTCTTTCCTGGCAACAAAGCCCTACTCAACTTAACGGTGCATAACTTGGTGCGTTTATAATCAAACCCCAACGAACGAAATTCGGCACGAATAAAATCGTAATCGAAATCTACATTGTGAGCAATAAAAATACAACCTCTGGTAATGTTTACAATTCGTTTTGCTACTTCAAAAAATTTAGGAGCTGTAGATACCATTTCATCATTAATTCCAGTGAGTTTTTTTACATACCAATCAATCTTCATCTCGGGATTAACTAAGGTAACAAACTCATCAACAATCTTTTTACCATCGTGTTTGTAAATGGCTATTTCAGTGATTTTACCATTTTTATGGTTTCCTCCTGAAGTTTCGATATCGATAATGGCGTACACTAAAGCAAAAGTAATTATTTTAAAGGAATTTGTTTTTATCCTCCAAATTTTGAGGCAATTCACAAACCGATTTACCAAACCATCGGTAACGATTTTTAGCTACAAAATCGTAAACCGCATCGCTAATAAAGGTTGGTATAATTTTAAAAACACCAAACATAAACCATAGCCCCGACAAGTTTTTGGCTATTTCTAAAGCAGCAGCAGATTTAATGTAAACCTGATTATTTTTAAATAAAACAATAGAATCGATACGTTCTGAAAGTTGAAATTGTTGTTTAATGTTGCCCCCTACCTCCGAGTTTAACTTCGCAAACTTAAACAAACCTTTCTTATCTCTTTTGAGAATAAGACGCACCCAAAAGTTACAAAAATTACATTCGCCATCGAATAGAATAAGGTAATAAGTTATTTCCACACATCAAAAGTACGCATGTTAAAAATATTCATCCGAAAAACTGATTTTTTTCGTGTTTTACCTCATTTTACAAACCTATATTTGCAAGCAAAATTTTACCATGGAAAAAGGCTTACGAGAAAATCGAAAAACCGAAGAGATTAGAGCTCAGTTTCGTGAAACTCACTTGAGTGTTTCTGATTTTATTTACCCTTTGTTTATTGAAGAAGGTAACAACATAAAAAAAGAAATTGCTTCTATGCCCGGTATTTTTCGCTACTCGTTAGACCAAATTAACGATGAGTTAAACGAGGTGGTAGCTTTAGGAATAAAATCGGTTATTCTTTTCGGAATTCCTTTACACAAAGATGAGGAAGGTTCTGAAAGCTGGAATGAAAATGGTATCATTCAACAAGCTATACGTTACATCAAAAAAAATTATCCAACCCTTCAAGTCATTGCCGATGTTTGTTTTTGTGAATACACCAATCACGGGCACTGCGGAGTGTTGTGCAACCATGATGTGGACAATGAATTAACACTTAAAAACCTACGGAAACAAGTATTGGCTCAAGCCAAAGCAGGTGTTGATATGGTTGCTCCATCAGGCATGATGGATTTTGCCGTTCGTGAAATTAGGGATGAATTAGACAAAAATGGATTTCATCACATTCCCATTATGGGATATTCGGTAAAATATGCTTCTGCATATTATGGTCCGTTTAGAGATGCTGCCGATTCTACACCAAGTTTTGGTGACAGAAGAACCTATCAAATGGATTCGGCAAACCGCAACGAAGCCATTAAAGAAGCTCAAGCAGATGCTGATGAAGGTGCAGCTATTTTAATGGTCAAACCTGCATTATCATACCTCGATATTATACGAGATTTAAAAAACAACTTTGATTTACCCATTGCGGCTTACAATGTGAGTGGCGAATATGCTATGATAAAAGCCGCAGGTAAAAATGGATGGATTGACGAAACTAGAGTAATGATGGAAACCTTACTTTCTATTAAAAGAGCAGGAGCTGATATTATTATTACCTACTTTGCAAAAGAGGCTGCCAGAATATTAAGACAATAGACATTAAGAATAAGAGATAAAATGAACAACACAAAATCACAAGAACTATACAACAAAGGACTCAAACACTTAGTTGGCTCGGTTAATTCACCCGTTAGAGCATTTAAGTCGGTAGGTGGAAATCCTTTGTTTATCAAAAATGCCAAAGGCTCAAAAATTTATGATGTTGATGGAAACGAATACATCGACTTGGTGCTTTCGTATGGTCCAATGATTCTTGGACATGGAAATCAACACGTTATTGATGCTGTAACTAAACAAGTTAATCAAGGATTTAGTTTTGGTGCAAGCACCGAAAATGAGATAATTTTAGCCGAAATGGTTTGTGCTGCTTTTCCAGGAATGGATAAAGTGCGTTTTGTAAATTCAGGAACAGAAGCCATTTTAAGTGCCATTCGTTTGGCAAGAGCTTTTACAAAAAAAAATAAAATCATCAAATTTGCTGGATGCTACCACGGACACAGCGATGCGCTGCTTGTTGCAGCAGGTTCAGGATTAGTAACCTATAGCTTACCAGGAAGTGCTGGAGTTCCAGATAGTGCAGTAAAAGATACGTTGATTGCTGAATACAACAACATTGAAAGCGTAAAAGCACACATCGCAAAACACAACGATATTGCAGCAGTTTTTATTGAACCTGTTGCAGGAAACATGGGTGTTGTAGTTCCTACCGATTCCTTTATCAAAGAGCTTAGACAAATCACTAAAGATGCAGGAATATTATTGGTGATTGATGAAGTAATGACGGGATTCCGTTCTAAATTTGGTGGAGCTCAAGACTTATTAGGTATACAAGCAGATATTACTTGTTTAGGAAAAGTAATTGGCGGTGGTTTTCCTGTTGGAGCTTACGGAGCAAGAGAAGAAATCATGAACCATGTTTCTCCGCTCGGAAGCATGTACCAAGCAGGAACATTATCAGGTAACCCTGTTGCAATGGCTGCTGGAATTTCTACTTTAACCGAATTAAAAGCACAAAACCCTTACGAGAAATTTAACCAACAAGCCGAAAGATTAGAAAAAGCCATGCTTGATGCAGCCGCAGTAAATGGAATTGATTTAACTGTAAACCGATTTGGCTCTATGATTAATCCATTTTTCAGCAAAAAAACTATTACCAATTTTACTGAAGCTCAAGAATGTAATACGGCTCAATTCACTAAGTTTTTCTGGGGCTTAATAGAAAACGGAATTTACATTCCACCAAGTCAATTTGAAGCATGGTTTTTATCAAGTGTTATTTCTGATGAAGACATGGAACATCTAATAAAAGGTATTAATGCTGCTATGAAACTAGCAAAATAAAAAAAAGTAAACATGACAACTTTCAACGATAATTTTTTAAAAGCCTGTAGAAGAGAAGAAACGCCTTATACTCCACTTTGGTTAGCCCGACAAGCTGGTCGCTACCAAAAAGAGTACATGAAAATAAAGGAGAAATACAGTATTATTGAAATCAGCACCATTCCTGAGGTTAGTGCAGAAGTTACACTTTTGCCTATCAATCAGTTTGAGTTAGATTCGGCAATTATTTTTTCCGACATCTTAATTCCACTGGGACCAATGGGTATTAGTTTTGAATACAAGAAAGGTTATGGACCTTTAATTCACAATCCTATAAGAACAGTTGCTGATGTTGAAAAACTAAAAGTAGTAGACCCAGCAACAGAAATGTGGTACACTGGAAAAGCCCTAACAATTCTAAAAGGTGAATTAAACGTGCCTTGTATTGGTTTTGTTGGTGCTCCTTTTACTTTAGCAAGCTACATGATTGAAGGCGGTCCTTCGAAAAATTACGAAAACATGAAAGCCTTTATGTACAACGAACCAAAGGCTTGGCATTTGTTAATGGATAAATTAGCAACTGTAATGGCAAACTACCTCAACTTTCAGATTGAAAGTGGAGCTATGGTGGTTCAAATATTTGATAGTTGGGTTGGTGCTTTAGACATCGACGATTATAACGAATACGTTTATGCTCACGTTGAGAAAATGATTCACATTATTCGTGAAAAACATCCAACCACTCCAATAATTTCTATGGGTGTAAATTCTTCGCATTTAATACCAAGTTTACATAAGGCTAAACCCGATGTTATTGCCATTGACTGGAAAACAGATTTAGCAAAAGTATGGAAAGACTTAAATTACGAAGTAGCAGTTCAAGGAAACTTAGACCCAACGGCATTATTTGCTGATTGGAGTATAATTGAAGCAAAAACAAAAAAATTACTAGATTCGGTGAAAGGAAAACCAGGGCACATTTTTAATTTAGGACACGGTATTTTACCAGGCACTCCTGTTGAAAATGTGAAACAGCTTTGTAAGTTTGTTCATGAGTATACAAGAAAATAGTTTGTTCCAAATTGTTCATAAATCCTCCAAAAATAATTTTGCTTTGTTTAGTTATCTTGCATTACATTTGCATTGCAACTAACAACCTAATACACAATGAACTTTACAAAATTTTTGGTACTGCTTTCAGCGGTATTTTTATTTTCTTTTTGCCCCGACGACAAAGAAGCTTATCAAGTTTTTGACGATTTAGGAAAAAAATCGAGCTACAAAAAAATTTTAAAGAAAGCCGAAGAAGCGGATATTATTTTGTTTGGCGAATTGCACAACAACCCAATTATACACTGGTTGCAATACGAATTAACCAAAGATATTTTTGAACAAGTAAACGAAAATATTGCTTTAGGTGCAGAAATGTTTGAGGCAGACAACCAACTCATCATTAACGAATATTTAGGTGGACACTACAACTACGACATTTTTAAAAAGGAAGCGAAAGTTTGGCCAAACAATGAAACCGACTATCTCCCTTTATTAGACTTTGCTGTAGCAAATCAACTTTCGTTTATTGCCACCAATGTTCCACGTAGGTATGCCAACATGGTATATAAAGAAGGCTTTAAAGCTTTTAACAGCTTAACCGATGAGGCTAAGAAATTTATGGTTCCCATTCCATTTATTTACGATGAGAAATTGCCTGGATATGTTGAAATGAAAAAAATGGCTGGAGGTCATGGTGGTGATAATTTACCAAAATCACAGGCTCTAAAAGATGCTACCATGGCTCATTTTATTTTAAAAAATTGGACGAAAGGAAGAACCTTCATTCACTTCAATGGAGCATATCACTCTAATAATTTTGAAGGAATTATGTGGTATTTAAAACAAGCCAACCCTGATTTAAAAATACTTACCATAAATTGTGTGGAACAGAAAAAAATAGACGAATTAGAAAAAGAAAACGAAAGCACTGCTCATTTTATAATTGCTACACCTGAGTCGATGACTAAGACGCATTAATTAAGCCAACTTCCCTTTCAATTCTTCTTCCAACAATTGATGTTCTTCCCAATCGTTCATGGCTTTTTCTAAAGCTACTTTTGCTTGGTTGTATTGCACTAACAAATCATCAGAATAGGTACTGGTGTTCATCAACTTGATGTTTAGCTCTTCAATATTACTTTCTAAACGCTCTACTTCTTTCTCTAAGTTGTTGATCTTATTTTGAACACGTTTCAAGTCTTTCTCTAACTGTTTTTTCTCTTCAAAGGTTAACTTATTATCGGAAACCGATTTCTCCACCTTAACAACAACTTTTTCTTTTTGTTCGAACTCTCTAATACTATCTACTTTTTTCGATTTCAAGAAATCATAAACACCTCCTAAGAATTGTTTTACTTGACCATCTTTAAATTCGTACATCTCTTCAACTAAACCATCTAAAAAATCCCTATCGTGAGAAATTACAATTAGTGTTCCATCGTATCGTTGTAATGCATTTTTTAACACTTCCTTTGAGCGAATATCCAAGTGATTGGTTGGCTCATCGAGCACCAATAAATTTATAGGTTCTAACATCAATTTACACAATGCCACCCTAGCTCTTTCTCCACCCGAAAGCACCTTAATTTTCTTGTCAGCTTCTTCACCACCAAACATAAAAGCACCCAATAAATTTCGTACTTGCTTACGAATTTCTCCATGAGCAGCCTTATCAACTGTTTCGAAAACAGTCAGTTCTTTATCTAGCTCTTCTGCTTGATTTTGGGCAAAATAGGCTAAATTCACATTGTGGCCTATTTTCAATTCTCCTTCGTGTTCTAACTCACCAACAATAATTTTGGTCATGGTGGTTTTACCTTCGCCATTTTTACCTACAAAGGCAATTTTTTTACCCGTTTCGATAAAAAAATTGGCATCGTCAAACACCTTTTTATCACCATAAGATTTTCCTACTCCATTTGCTTCAACAACTACTTTTCCCGACCTTGGTGCAGGAGGAAAATAAAAACGCATCGATGCTGTATCTTCTTCATCAATCTCTATTCGGTCAATTTTATCCAATTGCTTAACCCTACTTTGTACCTGCACCGCTTTCGATGCTTTCGACCTAAATCGTTCAATAAACTTTTCGGTATCAGCAATCTGTTTTTGCTGATTAGTAAATGCCGCCATTTGCTGCTCCCTACGTTCTTTTCGTTGCTCTAAATATTTCGAATAATAGGTTTTGTAATCGTATATCTTACCTAATGAAATTTCAATTGTTCTTGTTGTAACATGATCTAAGAAAGCTTTATCGTGAGAGATTAATACCACTGCTCCAGGATATACTTTTAAGAAATCTTCTAACCATTGAATCGATTCAATATCCAAGTGATTGGTTGGCTCATCGAGCAACAATAAATCTGATTTAGTCAATAAAATTTTGGCTAACTCAATACGCATTCTCCATCCACCGCTAAACTCATCGGTTTGGCGAACAAAATCTTTCGGGGTAAAACCTAACCCTTTTAAAATAGTTTCTACATCCGCTTCAACGGTAAATCCTCCAATCAAAGATAATCGCTCATTGTAATCGTTTAAATGATTCAACAATTCCATGTAATCATCGGTCTCGTAATCCGTTCTGGTTTCCAATTGATGATTAATATCGTCGATTTTAGCATTAATTAAATTTACTTCCTTAAATACCGACTTGGTTTCATCCAACACCGTTTTTCCATGCCCAAAATCCATATCTTGAGGCAAATAACCAATAGTAAAATCGGCAGGAGTAGAAACATTTCCTTCATCAGGCTGGTTTTCGCCTGCAATAATTTTCAATAATGACGATTTGCCCGCACCATTTTTACCAACCAAACCAATTCTGTCTTGCTTATTAATTAAAAAAGATATTTTATTAAAAAGATACCTCTCGCCAAAATTTACTGTTAACTCATTAATTCCTACCATGCCGCGAAATTAGCGAAAAGTTAGTTGATTTAAAATGGTTTAACCACGATGATTTTTCTAACTTTGTACTTTAATTCAATACTTATAAAATGCCCAACGCCATTTACAGTGTTCTCCAGTTAAAATGCCCAAAATGCAGACAAGGAGACTTATTTTGCAATAAAAAAACTTATCAGTATAAAGGTTTTTTTGATATGCCAAAAAAATGCACAAAATGTGGGCAGGATTTTGAAATAGAAACTGGTTTTTATTACGGAGCAATGTACGTGAGTTATGCACTTACCATTGCTTTAATTGTAGCCGTTTTCACAGCAATGTATGTTTTCGACATCTTTTCAATAGAGCTGTTTCTAATATTAGATTTTCTGGTATTATTGTTAACACTACCTTATGTTTTTAAAGTATCTAGGTCGATATGGATTGCATTAATGATAAAATACGATCCTACAGCCATCGAAAAACATGAGCACAAAGCATAACATTTCTGTTCCAAAAACTGCCAATTATTACGTTTTAGGCGATATAAAAACCGCCAAAACTATTTGGTTTGTTTTGCATGGGTATGGTTATTTGGCTGAATTCTTCATCAAGAAATTTGAACCAATAGTAAACAACGAAACTTGTGTAATTGCTCCTGAAGCACTTTCGAGATTTTATCTCAATGGATTTTACGGAAGGGTTGGTGCCAGCTGGATGACCAAACATCAACGCTTAGAAGAAATTGAGGATTACAACAACTACCTAAACCTACTTCTTGAATCTGTTTTAAAAGAAAACCATTCGAACTACACCAAAATAAATATTGTTGGATTTTCACAAGGCGGAGCAACCGCCTGCCGATGGTTTGCTTCAAAAAAGCTACCTTGCACCAACCTAATCCTTTGGGCAAGTGTCTTCCCCGATGATATGGATTTCAACATCATATCTAACGAAACCAATACCACACTAATTTACGGAACACAAGATGAGTTTTTGACCGAAGAACGTATAACTATTCTTAAAAAACAAATTAAGGAATCGGGAGTAAATTGTAACATCATCTCTTTTGATGGAAAACACGACATTCCTAAAGAAGTGTTGGTTGAAGAAAGTCTAAGGAACAATTGGTTATAGTGGTTAGTGGTTTGCAAAAAATGAATTAACTTCTTTCACAATTTTACGATCACTCAGTTCTAACATACATTTAAAATGCTTTTTGGGGCATTTATCGTAACCAATTTTTGAACAAGGTCTGCAATTCAATTCTTTATTTTCAATAATCACAAACTTTTCAGGATTCTTAGGGTAATACGGATACATTCCAAATTCAGGGATGGTATTTCCCCAAACTGAAACTACAGAAACACCTAATGCTGCTCCAATGTGCATTAAACCAGTATCATGTGTTAACAACACGTTGCTTTGCTGAACCAATGAAGCCGACTGATTTAAATTATATTTTCCACAAGCAATGTAAACCAAATCTCCTACTGATTTTTTAATCAGTTCGGCATCGGCGACATCTTCTTTTCCACCCAACAACACAGTAGGTAGGTTTAGTTCAGTAATAATTTTTATCATCTTTTCAACAGGAAGTCGTTTGGTATTATGCTGTGCTCCAATAGCAAAACTAACATAACCATTTTGGTGTGTTTCGGGTAAACTTTTAAAATCGACAACATCCAATTCAGGTATATAATATTCCAAACCCAATCCATCATTTTCAACACCTAAAACACTTACCGCTTTCAAATAACGTTCAACAATATGCAAAACGGGTAGTTTATTTATTTTAAAAGTAGTCATCAACCACTTTTGGTAGTTCAGCTTATCGAATGTAAAAGAAAGTGCTTTCAGTTTTTTGGTCACTCGCTTTGAACGCAAATTTTTATGCAAATCGATAATGTAGTCGTATTGCTCGTTTTTTAATTGCTCAACAACTTCATTAGTCGATTTATCAATTCCATAAACTTTCGCAACATTCGGGTTTGATGTTAAAATACTTTGGTATTGATTTTTTGTTAAATAATGAAGTTCTATTTCCCCTTCCAATTGTTGATTCAAACACCTCATAACAGGCGTTGTAAGTACAATATCGCCAATAGAGCTAAATCGAATAATCAATATTTTAACCGTTACTTTCATTGTTTAAGCAAATATAGTGATATAAACCAATTGACTATAATACTACTTTTTATTACTTTTACCTTCTGACTTTAAATGACTAACAAAGAATGAAAGGATTAATTGAAGATTTTACAAGCCATTTAGCCAAATCTATAGAGATTTGTAACAATACCAGCCTTAAACCTAGCAATAAAGAAATTCAGTCGGTTTTAATTTGCGGACTAGGTGGTTCTGGTATTGGAGGAACTGTAGTTTCTCAAATTGTTGCCAACGATGCAAAAACTCCAATTGTTATCAATAAGGATTATAAAATTCCTGCTTTTGTAAACAAAAACACACTAGTTATTTGCAGTTCTTATTCTGGAAATACTGAAGAAACATTGGAAATGTTAGCTTCTGCTGAAGCTCAAGGTGCTGAAATTGCTTGCGTGACATCTGGCGGAAAATTAGAAGAAATTGCTAAAGCTAAAGGTTATAATTTAATCACCATTCCAAGCGGTCATCCACCAAGAGCAGCATTTGGATTAGCTTTTCCTACACTTTTTGCTTTCCTAAATCATTATAAAGTAACAAGCGTAAATTATTTTAATCAATTTGCCTCAAGTATAGCCAACATCAATGCTGATGAACAAAATATTATTACCGAAGCAAAAAAAATCGCAGAAAAACTATACAAAAAAATACCTGTTATTTATTCTGATGCTTGGTTTGAAGGAGTGAGCATACGTTTCCGTCAGCAAATTAATGAAAATTCAAAAATGCTTTGCTGGCACCATGTTATACCAGAAATGAACCACAACGAATTAGTTGGTTGGACTGAGAAAAATGAAGATTTAGCTGTTATCATTTTTAGAAATGCTGATGATTATTTCCGCACTCAAAAACGTATGGAAATAAACAAAACTGTAATTGAAAAATACACTCCAACACTTATCGAGATTTATTCAAAAGGTGCCACTAGATTAGAACAATCACTGTATTTAATCCACTTTGGTGATTGGATATCCTTCTTCTTAGGTGACAAGAAAGGGGTGGATATTACCGAAGTTGATGTAATTACCAATCTTAAAAACGAGCTGTCGAAAATATAATGCCAGAGGTAATTTTTCAGGATTTAGGATTAATCGACTACAAAGAAGCTTGGGATTACCAAGAAGAACTCTTTAAAACCAATGTTGATGCTAAAATTGAAAACCGACGTGCCGAAAAAACAGTAATTCCAACAAAAAACCATTTACTTTTTTGCGAACACCCTCACGTTTACACACTGGGCAAAAGTGGCGATGAAGCACACCTGCTTTTATCGGAAGCCATGCTCAAACAAAAGGGAGCAACTTATTACAAAATCAATCGTGGTGGCGACATTACCTATCACGGACCTGGTCAAATTGTTGGCTATCCCATTTTAGATTTAGATTTTTTCTTTACCGACATCCACAAATACCTCCGTTTTTTGGAAGAAATGATTATTTTAACTTTAGCCGAGTATGGTATTTCGGCAGGAAGATATGAAGGTTATACAGGAGTTTGGCTTGATGCCGACAATCCACTAAAAGCTAGAAAAATTTGTGCTATGGGTGTTCGTTGCAGCCGTTGGGTAACCATGCATGGCTTTGCGTTTAACATCAATGCCAATTTAGATTACTTTAACAATATTGTGCCTTGCGGAATAACCGACAAACAAGTTACTTCATTACAAAAAGAACTTAACCGAGAAGTTGACGTAAACGAGGTGAAAGAAAAATTAAAAAAACACTTTTGCATATTATTCGATGCAACGTTAATTCAATCCTAATCGTTTAATATACAGACCAAAACCAAACCACATGAAAATCTTAAAAAGAATATTTGTTGGCTTCCTTATTTTTGTTGCCGCAGCCTCTTCCATTATTTTCTTAACTGGAAACAAACACTTGTTTAAGGCAATTGCCACTACCTATTTGGTCGGAAAAACAGGTCCAAGTATTGATGAATATGATATTTTTGAAAATAGAACTGTTGAAGTTGGAACTCCTCAACCTTGGAACATTAGCAAAGACTACAACAAAAAAAAGAACGAAATATTACATGCCGAAATTGCAAAACTTAAACCAGCTGCTTTTTTAGTTGCAAAAAACGACTCTTTGATTTATGAAGAATATTGGGATGAATACAGCGAAAATTCGTTAACCAACTCATTTTCGATGGCAAAAAGTTATATTGGTATGTTGATTGGAATTGCGTTGGACGAAGGAAAAATCAATAGCATTGACGACCCTGTGATGAATTATTTACCTCAATATGCCAACCATCCTGAGTTGACCATTAAACATCTGCTAACCATGAGCTCGGGAATAAATTTCGACGAAAGTTATGGCAATCCGTTCGGACACATGGCAAAAGCATATTATGGTAAAGACATCGAAAAATTAAACGAAAATTACACTGTTACGGAAACACCTGGAGAAACCTTTCGCTACTTGGGTGGAAACACCATTATTCTATCTTTCATTTTACAAAAAGTTACTGGACAAACTATTTCGGAATACATGAGCGAAAAAGTTTGGAAACCTATTGGTGCGGTTAACCCAGCATTGTGGAATCTCGACAAGAAAGAAGGAAAAGAAAAAGCCTATTGCTGTTTTTACTCCAATGCTCGCGATTTTGCTAAAATCGGACAGCTTTACCTCAATAATGGCTTGTGGAACGACCAACGTATAATCTCCGAAGATTACATCATGGAGAGTACTTGTCCAGCCTATTATTTAAAAGATGCTAACGGTAATTTAGTTGATTATTACGGCTACCAAATTTGGTCGACTTACTACAAAGACCTTGATATTTTCTTCTTTAGAGGTATTAAAGGGCAATACACTATTGTGATACCCGATAAGAAATTGGTAATTGTTCGACTAGGACATGAACGCTCAACAGAATTTGTAAACAACAACCCCAGCGACCTTTACACTTATATTGATTTCGCTTTGGAGCAATAGAATCTATACATCTTATTTCATGAAATCAATAATTGAAGATAAAAGATTAACACAGAAAAAAGGTAGCGATTTTCGTTATTTTGAAATTCTTGAAGACGGAGTATTATTTGAATACAAAAACGAGGGTAATTATCTTAAATACAAGATTCCTTTTAATGACATTGAATTCAATGAAATCATAAACAACAAAAAACCTAATAGAAATGAAATTATTCTCTTCTCATCTGTAATACTAAATATCTCATTGCTTCTTTTCATTTTAATGAATAACCAGATAACAAAACCAACCTTGAGTGCTATACTATTTGGCATAATAGGTAGTATAAGTTTTTGGGGTGCAAAAATTTTTAAAAAGGAATCAATTAAATTTCTTGAAGGGAGACAAAACCTTAGTTTCTTTTACTCGAAAGAAGATGAAGAAACAGTAGATAATTTTATAAACTTAATACAAGATGCAAAGAAAACTCATTTTAGACAAAAAAATCTAAAAATTGATGAGTATGTGCCGACAGAAATTCAAAAATCTAATTTCTTGTGGATGTATCGATCAAATCAAATAACCAAAGAAGAATATGAAGATTTGGTGAAGCAATTAGATAATTTACGAATTATTAAAGGTGAGTAAATTTAGTGTTAAAACAATCCTTAATAATTTAATAAAAATTCGATGAAACTTATTTTAATAATATCGCTTCTGATATTCAGCAAACTTGGGTTAATGGCTCAGAACGATACGTTAGCTATTAACCAAGTCATCACTCAATTGTTTGATGGAATGAGAAGCAGCGATAGTAATTTGGTAAAAAATGTTTTTCACACAGAAGCGACTTTACAAACTGTGTTTACTAATAAAACAGGTGAAACCAAGTTACATGAAGAGCAGATAAGCGAATTTGTTAAAGCAGTTGGTACGCCACACGATGGTATTTGGAACGAAAAAATTACACAAACTAACATACAAATTGACGGCAATTTGGCACATGCATGGACAACTTATGAATTTTATGTCGACGACCGTTTTATCCACTGTGGAGTAAATTCTTTTCAGTTGGTAAAATTCAACAACGAGTGGAAAATTATTTCAATTATCGATACCCGAAGAACAACAAATTGTCATTGATAATAAAAAGCACCATCAGCTGCTTATTTCTGTAACTTCGCCAACATGTTACAACCCATTAAAAATCAACAAAACATACTAGAAAAGCTAAAGATTGAGCAGCTCAATCCGATGCAAGAGGAAGCATTAGAGGTAATTCAATCTAACACTGATGTGGTGTTACTTTCTCCAACAGGAACAGGAAAAACATTGGCTTTTTTACTTCCAATCATTGAAACACTTGACCCATCGTGTAAAGAAATTCAAGTGTTGATTTTAGTTCCATCAAGAGAATTAGCCTTGCAAATTGAACAAGTAGTAAGAGAAATGGGGAGTGGTTATAAAACCAATGCCATTTACGGCGGAAGAGCTGGCTCTAAAGATAAAATAGACCTTAAACATCGTCCTGCCATATTGATTGGAACACCTGGAAGAATAGCCGACCGAATGAGAAGGGATTCTTTTGCTACAGAATTTATTCAAACATTGGTATTGGATGAGTTTGATAAATCATTAGAGATCGGTTTTAAGGACGAGATGTTTGAAATTATAGCTACACTTAGAAATGTAAAAAAGCGTGTTTTAACCTCAGCAACCAACCAAATTGAAATACCTTCTTTTGTAGGATTAAAAAATCCCGTTTATATTGACTATACCAACGAAGGAGGTTCTCAACTTCAACTTAAAACCATACTTTCTCCAAATAAAGACAAACTAGAAACATTGGTTGAGACACTTTGCCACATTGGAAATCAACCAGGAATTATCTTCTGCAACTTTAAAGACACTATTCAACGGGTTAGCGATTACTTAACCGAAAGTGGTATTAGCCATGGTTGCTTTTATGGAGGAATGGAACAAATGGATAGAGAACGAGCATTGATAAAGTTTAGAAACGGAACTCACCAGCTTTTAATTGCTACCGACCTTGCGGCAAGAGGTATTGATGTTCCTGAAATAAAATTTATTTTGCACTATCAATTACCAAACAGAAGCCAAGAATTTACACACCGCAATGGTAGAACAGCACGTATGAAAAGTGATGGAACTGCCTATATCTTGAAATGGAAAAACGAATCCTTACCCGATTTTATTCCAAATCAAGAGATTGAACATTTGCATCAGGCAGCTCTTCCAGAGCAATCAAAATGGAAAACATTGTTTATTTCTGGAGGAAGAAAAGATAAAATATCGAAAGGTGATGTGGCTGGATTTTTACTTAAACAAGGTAAATTGACCAACGACGAATTAGGCATTATTGAAATAAAAACCGATTGTGTTTTTGTTGCTGTTGAATCAGCCAAAATTGAACAAGTGATTTCATTGGTAAACAACACCAAGTTAAAAGCAAAAAAAGTTAGGGTTTACGAAGTATAGAGAAAACTAACCGTTAATTTTCTCCCAAATCATGTCTTTTAGCTCCATCAAACCTTGTTCGGCTACCGAAGAAATGAATAAATAGGGAATTTTTGGCAAGTCTTTTTCAATTTCTGCTTTCAGCTCATCATCCAATAAATCTGATTTTGAGATAGCTAAAATTCTATTTTTATCCAATAATTCAGGATTAAATTGAGTGATTTCATTCAACAGTGTTTTGTATTCTTTATTGATATCATCACTATCGGCAGCAATAACAAAAAGCAATACTGAATTACGTTCAATATGTCGTAAAAAACGAATTCCTAAACCTCTACCTTCATGAGCTCCTTCTATAATTCCAGGAATATCTGCCATCACAAACGAACGATAATCGCGATAAGGAACCATTCCTAAGTTAGGAACAATGGTAGTAAAAGGATAATCAGCAATCTCTGGTTTTGCAGCAGATAATACAGACAACAAAGTTGACTTACCAGCATTTGGGAAACCTACTAAACCAACATCGGCTAATACTTTTAATTCTAAAACTCTCCAACCCTCTTCACTATCACCACCTGGTTGTGCATACATCGGAGCTTGATTTGTAGATGATTTAAAATGGTCGTTACCTTTTCCACCTCTACCACCAGCAATTAAAATATGTTCTTCTCCATGTTCCGTAATCTCAAACAAAATTTCTCCTGTTTCTGGATCTTTTGCTATAGTTCCTAATGGTACGTCAACATAAGTATCTTCACCTTCTGCACCTGTACTTCTAGATTCTCCGCCAGCTTCGCCATGCCCAGCTTTAATGTGTCGCTTGTATTTTAAGTGAAGCAGTGTCCACAAATTTTTATCACCCCTAAGTATAATATGCCCTCCTCTACCGCCATCACCACCATCAGGACCACCTTTAGCCTCATATTTTTCACGGCGAAAATGGCGAGAACCAGCTCCCCCTTTACCAGAACGGCAATGTATTTTTACATAATCGATAAAGTTTGTGCTTGCCATGATTTTTTCTCTCGTCTCTAGTTACTGGTTACTTTGGAGTGTTTTTCGATCGCTTCACACAATCTGGTAAAAATTTGCTCGATATCTCCTATTCCATTTATTTTTTCGAATTTTCCTTCAGCAGCATAAAAATCAGCAACTACTGCAGTCTGTTCGTTATATACCTTTATTCTATTAGCAATAATGCTTTCATCTTTATCATCAGCTCTTCCGCTATCAGCACCTCTTAATAGTAGTCGTTTAATCAATTCTTCTTCTTTAACATCTAAGGCCAACATTACTGAAATGCTTGTTCCTTTTGAAGATAAGAAAGCTTCCAACGCCTTTGCTTGTGGTGTAGTTCTTGGAAATCCATCAAAAATAAATCCTTTTGCTGATGGATTTTTATCTACCTCTGCTTCCAACATGGAAATGGTTACTTGATCTGGAACCAATTCACCTTTATCCATATAGCTTTTAGCCAATTTTCCTAATTCAGTTTCACCTTTAATGTTGGCTCTAAAAATATCGCCTGTTGAAAGATGACACAACTGATATTTTGCAATCAATTTTTCTGCTTGAGTACCTTTCCCTGCTCCTGGAGGTCCGAATAATACAATGTTCAACATTACTTTATTATTTTATTGATTTAAAACATATATCGAAGGTAGATTTCTACCTAAACCATCATAATCTAAGCCATATCCAACTACAAAAGCATTAGGAATTTCTTTAGCCACATAATCTATTTTAAAATCTTTTTTATAAGGCTCTGGTTTAAATAACAACGTAGCTATTTTAACGCTTTTAGGATTTTTTTCTTGAATAATCTGATGCAATTTTTCCAATGTATTCCCTGTATCTACAATATCTTCAACAATAATCACATCTTGTCCCTCAAGACTTTCGTTTAACCCAATTAATTGGTTAACTGCCCCTGTACTTGCTGTTCCTTCGTATGAAGCTAATTTAACAAATGAAACCAAACACTCTAAATCAATTGATTTCATTAAATCTCCCATAAACATAAAAGAGCCATTTAAAACGCCAATAAACAAAGGTGTTTTGCCTTTATAGTCGTTATTTATTTGTTGAGCAACGTTTCTGATTAAACCTTGCAACTCATCTTCTGCTAAAAAAGGCTTGAATGATAAATCTTTTATTTTTATAGTTTGCATAAAAAAAATTGGAGTGCAAATGTAGTTATTTTAAGTTTTGAATTAGAAAATACTACGCTTTATCGGTAATTTTGGGCAAACTAAAAATAAAAACTACATATGAAGCCACTGGTAAGTATTATAATGGGAAGCACAAGTGATTGGAAAGTGATGCAAAAAGCTGCTGATTTTTTTGATGAAATGGAAATTCCGTTTGAAGTAAATGCTTTATCTGCACACAGGACTCCTGATGAAGTAGAAAAATTTGCTAAAAATGCCAAACAAAATGGCGTAAAAGTAATTATTGCGGCAGCTGGTATGGCAGCTCATTTACCTGGCGTAATTTCTTCATTAACTCCACTTCCAGTAATTGGAGTACCGATTAATGCAAGTTTAGATGGATTAGATGCATTGTTAGCTATTGTTCAAATGCCTCCAGGAATTCCTGTTGCTACTGTTGCAGTTGATGGGGCTTTAAATGCTGCAATATTAGCTACACAAATGATTGGAACTGGCGATGAAGCGATTTATCAAAAAACAGTTGCTTATAAAAACAACTTGAAAAGCAAGATTGTTAAAGCAAACGAAGAGCTTGCTACTTTCAAATATAAGTACAGAACAAACTAAAAAAAGAAAGCCCAAAATTAATTTTGGGCTTTCTTTTTATCTAACTCCTTGTTCTGGAAAACGACCTTTTTTAGTTCGATAGAAATCTAAAATAAATTTCATGTCCTCATCAATATTTCCTGATGGATACAAATACGGACCAATTCCAGCGGTTTTTGTAGAATAATCTACATATCCCAAAACAATAGGCACTTTTGCATTTAAAGCAATGTAATAAAATCCTTTTTTCCACTCAGGATTATACTTTCGTGTTCCCTCTGGTGTAACCAACATTACTAACTCTTCGCGTTCCCTAAATGATTTTACAATTTCTTCGGTTAATCTAGAGTTTTTACTTCTATTTACAGGTATCGCTCCAAGAGATTTTAACAACAAATTCATTGGGAAGAAAAACCACTCTTTTTTGATGAAAAATTGTACAGGGATTTTGTAAATAAAGAAATACAATCTGCCAATAAAAAAATCCCAATTACTAGTATGTGGAGCACCTATAATTACAAATTTTTTAAAATCAGGAAGCTCACCAATTACTTTCCAACCAAAAATTTTGAATATGAATAATGCTATTTTCGACACGCTACAAAACTACTAAAAAGAACTTCTCTGGAGTGCTTTTGGCTTATTTACATACTTAAGTGATATTTCAAAACCACCGTTACCTCGAGTTGCAGAAGACAACTCAGAATTATTGTAATCATATGACAAGCCTATCATATAATCTGTAAACTCAAAATATACTTGTGGTATTATTGCATCTTTGACTCTATAATGTGCTCCAAAGTAAAAGGCTGATTGTTTGAAAAAACCTGTATATTTTGTTTCTTCTCCGAACCGTATTTTAAGCAACATTCCTGCTGTAATTTCCTGATATTTTAGTTGTTGAGCGTAAAACATTGATGGAACAAAAGCAACTTTGGAATTAGAAACATCAAAAGTTCCTGAAAATTGTCCAATAATTTTCATTTTCAATGCGTCTTCAGTAACTCCTAAAAACTCTTGTTTAGGCTGATTAATATGATATGCAGCAATGCCAATATTAAAACTTTTTAATTCACTCCCTAAAAAGAAACTTGAAGCATTTTTATATTCGTAATAGAATCCTGCACCAACATCTGGATACATTTTTGAATTTAAAGTAGTAACCTCATTGGAATTAATTTTTGTATCAAACTTCTCTCCATCAAACTGATTGCCCCAAGTTAGGCTAGATAATTGAGCAGAATACTGACCTAATCCAACATGAATACCTACAGAGAAACTATGATAATCGGAAATTGGAAGAATTCCTGCAATAGAAACTCCTCCTAAAAAGTTGCCAAATTTTGCATCACCAGCTTCATCTTTATAAAAATTACCACCCAAACCTAAATAAGCTCTCTTTCCATTACCTTTTGCAACAGGTAAATCAAAAGAAGCTGCATAAGTAGTATAAGGAGAGCCAAATGCACTCCATTGGTTTTTATAGTTTAAAATTCCTCTAACCGAACCTATAAAAGAACCTGCCGCACCTGGATTTATTAATTGTGGTGTTTGTACAAATTGAGAAAAATGAACATCTTGAGCAGAAACTGTACTTGAAATGGAAATCAATCCTATCAAAAATGTATATGTTATGAATCTCACCATTATCTAATCAATGTTATATTACCTGATTTGGTTTCCTTTTCTTTATCAGCATATCTAACCTCCAACTTATACACATAAACACCCGAACTTGCTTCTTTTCCTTTGTACGTTCCGTCCCAACCAATATCTTGGCTAGAGGTTTCAAAAACCAACTCACCCCAACGGTCAAAAATACTTAATGATAATTTCGTAATCTGACCTCCATAAACAAACAAAATATCGTTGTTTCCATCTCCGTTTGGCGAAAAAGCAGAAGGTAATTGAGCTCCTTTTGTAGGTGGTAAAGGAACATCAATATACACAGCTGTTATCGTATCATCTGATAACACATTAAAATTAACTAAAGAGGAACTTACCGAAGGAGAGAGTGAATGATTTAATGACTCCCAATGATCAAAAACATAAGTTTCTGGCAACAATTCAAATTGTTTTAAAGTAACAAGCGTGTTGGTCACATAACTCTCAGTATGAGGATAAGTAAAAGGTATAAGTGTGTTTATTTCTATATCTCCAGCACCTATTGGCATTACATTGTAAGTAATATCAAAAGTATCTAGATATAAAAAGTGTGCAATTATACTATCTGATGCAGTTGCCATAATACTTACGGTAGATGAAAGATTTGATGGAGTGAATCCTAAAATTGAAGATTCCCAACGATCGAAAATATAACCTGATTGAGGGGTAGCCACAAGATTAATTACATCATTAATTGTATAGTTTTGAGAGTAACTATATGTTGCAGGTGTAAATCCATCTATTGAGATATTTCCACCAACAGCAGGGTTAACATTGAATATTAAATCAAAAGTTTGTATAAGCACAAAATGTGCTACAATGCTATCAGCCATATTCACTGTAACTTGAACAGTATCGTTGAATACATCAGGTGTGAATGTTGCAGATAATGACTCCCAATGATCGAAAACAAATCCTGGTAGAGGCGTTGCAATTAAATTAATTACACTATTTGTAGAATAATTTTGAGTATGAACGTAAGTTGCAGGAGTAACCCCATCTATTGAAATATTTCCTCCGCCTATAGGAGTTACATTAAACTTCACATCAAACGTTTGAAAAACAACAAAATGTGCAACGATACTATCAGCTAAATTAGCTGTGATTTGAACCGTATCATTAAACTCATCTGGCACAAAAGCGGTAGTTAATGATTCCCAATGATCAAAGATATAACCCGGTTGCGGTGTTGCAATTAAATCAATGGTACTTGTTGTTGTAAAATAATCCGAATAAACATAAGAGCCAGGAGTAAATCCATCAATAGAAATATTACCTGAAGCAGCAGGAAAAACATTAAATGCAAGTCTTGTAGAATCATCAACAATAAAATGAGCAATAATACTATCTGGTTGATTAATTCTTAATGAATTCTTATCATTGGATAAAGCAGAATCTAAAGGGTGATTAAAAATTTCCCAATGGCTAAAAGCATAACCTGTATTCGGATTTGCATTTAGTAAAATATCTATGCCTCCAAAGTAGTCTCCTGAGAAAACATAATTAGGAGGTGTAGTTGAATTGATTACAATCTCTCCTGCATTAGCTGGGAAAACATTAAATTTAACTGGATAAGGTCCTGATAGATTATAACAATCAACCAATCCATCATCAATAGCAACACATCTAGCCAATATAAAATTTCTTAATGCTAAAACATTGTTTTGCCATTGAGTCATTGAACCTCCCCATCTGGCAATCTGACGAGGCATTTCTGGAGTTATCATTCCTATTAAACTATCTAAAAGTGGAATCATATTATCACAACTAAACACGGTATTCCCTAAATCAATATACCTAGATATGTAATATTGCTCAAAAGTAGGATTGTTCATTAATGCTACCATTATTTCGGTATGCCCTT
Organism: uncultured Vicingus sp.; assembly: GCA_964398455.1. Taxonomy (GTDB): domain Bacteria; phylum Bacteroidota; class Bacteroidia; order Flavobacteriales_E; family Vicingaceae; genus Vicingus. Next base: position 38,456 of record CAYNMR010000006.1, read on the forward strand.
CTCCTCCGGGATCAGGTAAATTTTCCACATTACATGGGTCTGCATTTGGTGAATCATCTGGTATACCTGTGTAATTGGTATAATGCCCGAAAGTAGCATCCATATCCCATAAGGTATAACGCCATTTTTTCTTATCTCCTGTTGGATTAAGCCCTCTCCACCAAGATGTATTCCAATTCAACCAATCTTGATTAACGATATATGAGTTTAAACAGAAATAATCAATTAGGCTTTCCCAATTGTAAACACTATCTACATAGTTGAAATTTGCTGGAATAGCCATATTATTGGTTGTAATAAAACTCACCAGATTATCCCAATCATTTTGAGCATTTGGAGCACCATATTCTTCCCATGTACCACCCCAAGTTTTTAAATACTGAATGTATTCAGGGCTATTTGAATAAACTTCATCCTGATCGTAGTAATAAGATGTAAAATCGTTATCATCCACTTTTTCACGAGTTTCATAAACGCCCCAATACTGCCCATTTACATATAATACACAAGCATCATAAGTTCTTTCATCTAACTTTAAATCTCCTAGCTGAGATAAAGTTTGAACGTATGGGTCACGAATATGAGCACCTCCGTTTTCGAAAGGATAATTATCACTTGCCCCTGGTTTTAGAATAATTCGCTGAAATTCATCTCTAGTTTTATGAGGATATAACTGATGAGTTAACGAGTGATTGTAACCATGTTGGTCTCTCGAAATAAAATCTAATCCTCTTTGATCGTAAGCCCAAGAATCATTTCCATGTTTATTAAAATCTCCTGTCACCTCTGTTTGCATGATACCTGCTCTATCAAAAAACTCCAAGGCTCCCATGGGCTCTATTTGGGTTCCATTTAATAAAGTTAAAAGTTCATCACCAGAAATTGATATAACCGGAACTGTATGATTATCATTTATAAAGTAAGTATTGGTTTCAATAAAACTTGGAGGAACACTTGGGCTAGAACTAAAAGCACGAGCCCTAATAACCTGTGTAGTTGAAACACTAATTGGCCCAGAATATGCAACAGAAGTAGCCGTTGGTTCAGTTCCATCTGTTGTATAACGGATTGTTACCCCAGCATCTGGAGATGTTATAGAAACTGATTGTGTAGAATTGTAAAAACCAGGAGCAACATTAAATATGGGTGTACTTGCATAATTCGAAAGACTCCCTGTATTTGCACCATTTGGCGTTGGAGTTGTAAAAACACCCCAAGTTCCAGCTCCATTTGTGACTCTTCCTCTGGAATGTAATAATTGATGGTTGTCGATTGTTACAATATCTATTAAAACACCACCAGGACTAGACAAAAGTATCTTTTCGTGTACTGTTTGGGTAAGTTTAAAATTGGTATGTATCTGCCCTCCTGCAATTTGAGCTCTACCAGATGCATAAACCATAACATAACCTCCAGCAGGAATATTTATATTTCCTGGAATTTGAAATTTAGTAGGATTACTTGCTTTATCGCTAAGGTAATAACCATTTAAATTAACAGAAGAACCTGTTGGATTATATAATTCAACCCAATCTTCTAACTCACCAAAAAAATCAGGGTCACCACCACTTGTAGCATTCGCGCACGAATATTCGTTAATAAGTATCTGAGATTTTGAGACTTGGCTAGTTAATACTACTACTATAAGTAGTAAGCTTTTTAGTAAGAATTTCATGATTCAATTTAATAATGAGATAAAAGTAATCTTTTACTACATATTAATTGACTGTTATCTTTACATTAAGGTTGCATTCCTATGAATGTTATTTTTTTCGTTCAATAACATAGTGAGTAATAATCAATGATTCACCTTTTATAGTATAGACATTAATTAACTGAAATCCATTTGATTTTAAATCATTAAGTATAGAAACAATGGAATTCATCCCTTCAAAACCTTTTGTTAAAAGTTCTGCACCCTCATTATTTCCCGTAAATAAAGACAATCTAGCCAAACTGGAACTACTCCCATCTGTGGTTCTAAACTCATCTTCGTTATTTAACCTAATCTCTAAAATGGCGTAATCGCCTTTTTTTGTTAAACTTTTAAGTTTTCCCACTACATTAATTGGTTCCTGAGCTTTGATACTTGGAATAAAAAAGATAAATAAGCCGAGTATTAGAAGTGTTTTAGTAAGTTTTATCATGTTTCAAAATTAGTTTAATTATTTTTTATTGGGAAATATATTTCAGTAATCCATTTCATTGGATTCTGTTCTAGTGATGGATCTACAACATAAATTTCCCAAGGTGGACCAACTACTTCAACCTCATTTCGTCGCATCCATTCATTAATACTGAAATAGGTTTCAGGAATTCTATCATAGCCTCCATAATGTGTAGCAGTAACAACTTTACCAGAGTTAATTTTATTAAGCTTGATACGATTATCTTCAACAAAAACAGAATCTTTAATCAACAAGCCAGCTTCAATATCAACCAACGTATCAGTCCAAAAATGATAAATTACAATTGGTGGTAAATCAGATGGAATCGAATTCTTGATTAGATACTCATTCACCTCATTAAATAATTTTGAATGTATATTTTCTGCTTCAGCACCATTAATTTTTTCTCGAATAGCCAAAAACCATTGTGGTTGTTCTATAATTTGTTGAGTAGCTAAACCACTGCTTATTTTAGGTAGGTTTTCACAAAGTTTTCTCAAGTTATCCAAACCTTGTTCAATATCAGGAACAAGATAATCCTCAGCAAACAAACCAAACCATTTTGCAAATGGATTAAATCCAAAATTTAAATTAATTCCCCACGTTACCTCAACAAGATTATCTTTTTCTTGGAAATACCAATAACTCAATGCCTCACCTTCTCCAAAATTCAACTCCAATTCAACCAATTCATTAGGTTGTGATTTAGTTATTTTCATATTTCCTTCGCCAACCTCATCATTATCGCTCTGCCACTTAAAGGTTGCTCCAACCCCCGAAGAAACTTTTGAATAAGAAGATAAATGAGTATAAATTGTTGAATCTTTTTTAGCCCAAACAGTCCAATTCTTCCAATTTTTCAATTCATCAATTTGTTTAAAAACCAATTCTGAAGATGCGTCTATCGAAATTTTTCTTTCCACTTTTAAAGAAGAAGGCAAGAAAAAAGAAAAAAGCATCAGAAGAAGTAAGAATGCAAAAACAACAACTAATATTCGCTTAAAAATATTCATAAACTTTAATAAAGTGATATCGGTTATAAAAGTAATGTTTTAAGCGATTTTTCCAAAACAATATTCCTTCCTGTTTAATTATTTTTTTGTGTTTAAAGTATTTTTGACTAAATTGGCTTCCTTTTTCAAAAAAATTATGAACAATTTAGTATTAAAAATACTACTAATAGCCACTTTTTTAGTTGCTTCTATTGGCAATGTTTTATGTACTACAACCAATGAAGAACCTATAAAAAAAGACACCGTAAGTGCCTTGGTAATAACACCAAACAACCCTTTATATGACAATCTATCTTCATTAACTGGAGATGAAATTATTTCAATGATTGATTCTCTTTTGGATCAGAAATTAGTATCAAAATCGTTATTAAAAGAAATAAACGAATATGTTGAAAACAGACATCTCGAACATGACTTCTATGTTTCTTTAACTAATTTTTATGAAAACACTCCTATTCCATCTAACTCCGTTTATGAAAACTGGGACACAGAGAACATTTATCCTTATGAAGATTCTATAACTGAAAACGATACCAATGTATTACTTACTTTAATTGATGAATCCAACCTTTGTAATTTTAACATGCCATTATCAAATACCATAATTACATCACATTTTGGTTATCGAGAAGGTAAAAACCACAATGGAATAGATTTAGATTTACAAGTATGGGATCCAGTAGTTTCATCTTTTGATGGTATGGTTCGTATTGCACTAAAACACCCAGGTTATGGAAGAGTTGTGGTGGTAAGGCATTACAATGGATTAGAAACCTTATATGCTCACCTACACCGCATAAAAGTTAAACCAGGAGATATTGTAGAAGCTGGTCAGATAATAGGTTTAGGAGGAAGCTCTGGGCGTTCAACTGGTAGCCATCTACATTATGAACTTCGTTTTAAAGGCAAACCAATAAATCCTAAACACGTAATCTCATTTAAAGAGAATAAGTTAATAAGCGATGCTATAGAATTGAAAAAGAAGAAACATAATTATCTTGCAATACCTGTGGGAGTTGAATATCATACCATTGAAAGAGGTGATTATATGCACAAAATCGCAACCAGATATGGAATAAGTGTGAAGGAATTGTGTGATTTAAATGACATGAGTAAGAAATCAACATTAAGAGTTGGCAAACAAATTAGAATTAAATAATCCAATGTTTAATATTACCAACTATAACGAGCATCCTACAAGAAAAGCTTATACTATCTTTCATTTCTTTAACCAAGATAGAGCAGAATATTTTGAAACTCTTTTGAAAGAAACCCAAATTTGGTATGAATCAGATATAGATGAAACTCCTGAAAAAACAACTTATTTTTTTGGAGTAAAAAATGCAGACGTAAAAAAGGTTCAACAATTAAACTATTTGGTTACAGCAAAATACCGTAAACCAACCGTTCCATATCGCCCTCTTAGATTGGTTATTTACATCATATCCCTTATTTTATTAGGATTAGCTCTTATTGGATTATTTAAAACCTAAATCCAAGAGTAAAGGTAATGTAATGATCTCTTAGTTCTGTAGTTGCAAAATCATCATTTTCAGTAACAATTACTGTTTGACTATTGTACATTCTTAAGGCGTAAGCCATATCAAAATAATAATCTTCCTGTTTAATACCAAAACCCAAAGAATAAATAGAAGCATTTTGACTAGCCACAAACGAATTTTTTATTGGATCTCCTTGAAAACGATAACCTGCACGAATTCTAAAAGGATCTAATCTCCATTCAGTACCAACCCTAACGTTTTGTGTCATCTGAAAATTATTTCTAATGTTTTGGTTTTCAGTTAAAAAATCATAACCATCAAAGCCTTGGCTATTATCGTGTTTTAAACGAGCCATGGCATAATCAACCAATTCATAATCAGCATTAATAACGCCATATTCGCCAACCACAAATGCAATACTGCTAATAAAACGATAAGGTGTAGTTAATAAATAGCTATAATTTCCATAAGGAGAAGATGCATCGTAAGTAGCCCCGTTTTTCATCTCAGACTTCATGGTGGTTTGATAACTATCTGTTAACCCATAAACCGTTGGTGTGTGAAATGCCATTCCAATTCTTACCCAATCAGTGACTTTATAAATCATTCCCAATTTAAAATTTACACCTGCACCCGTAGTTTTAACATAATCGTTTATGGTAAAAGATTTAAAATCGGTTAGTGTATCGTTTGCATCCGAAGTTTCTGTATAATTTCTATCATAAATATAACGAACAGTAGGAATACCCATTGTTGCTCCTAAATATAATTTATCGTTGTAATTTCCTCCAAAAGTAAAAAACACTTCTCCACTACCTCCTCTAGTTTCATAATTGGTTGTTTGTGTTATATTTTTTGAATTCTGAAAAACATTGTCGTACTGCAACGAATCGGCTAAAGTTGGATTTACCAAATAATTTTGATAAGCCAAATTTGCACTAAATGGATAAAGCGATTCAATATCTCCATCAAAAGTTCCTCCATTAGCATTCAACTCATTAACATAAGTATTAAGCATGGTTTTATCTGTTTTACCTTTTGCAGAAATACTTGTATTAAAGTTTGATGTTCTATTATAACCCATACCAAAACTAACACTTTGCCAATCTCCCGACCCCGAAAAATTACCCACAATACCAATATTAGAAAAGTGAAAATTTAGTTTACCATCTGTCAAACTATTTCCATCCAATTTTGTGTCAGTATAGTTGTAATGAAAAGCTGGCGTAAAAGACATATCAGAACTTTGGTACACCCCAATACCAGCAGGATTGATACTTAAAGAAGACATGTTTGCTCCTAGCGCTCCGAAAGAACCTCCCATGGCATTAAATCTAGCATCTCCATAAAATTCGAGATTCGAATATCGAAGGGCATCAAATTCATTTTGTGCAGTTAAATATTGCGAACAAAACAAGAGACCTATTATTGGTATTATAAACTTTCTCATGACTTTGGTATTTGGTTAAAAGTATATTAACTCCTCTGTTTATCTAGGTCTTCTTCCGCCACCACCGCCACCAGATGGAGCAGATCCGCCACCTCTATTATAACCACTACCTGAAGGTCGGCTATAAGAGTTACTAGGTTTACTATAAGTAGGTTGACTAGGTTTGTTGTATGACGGTTGCGTTGATGGCTGATTATATGTTCTAGGCTTTGGAGTTACTCCACCTCCTCCACCCTGTGGTGTTCTTGGATTAGAATAGGTAGGTGGGTTTGACGGAACAGTACTCGGACCAGTAGTTCTAGGCTTAGGATTTACAACACTTGGATTTGTTGGCTGAGGAGTTCTCGGCTTAGGATTAGCAATACTAGGATCTGATGTAGTTCTTGGATAAACTGGATTATTAGGTCCAGCTGGTCTAGGTATTGAAGTTCCAACATTTCCATTCGTATTGTTTCTTGGTTGTGTACCCATAATCGTTGATTCTTTAACGCCTCCAACTGTATTCATATTATTCTTTGGTCGAGGTGCACTAGTACCAATACTTCCATTTGTATTTAAAGCATTATTTCTAACTGCTGTTTCATATTTTTCGCCAAAAGTTTTTGGAGCCGCAGTTCTTGGAATACTGTTTATTCCTGCAACCGAAGATCCACCTGATCTTGTTCCCTTTCCATAACCTGAATATCCAGACGATGTATTTCCTCTATGACCATAGTAATAACTATTTCTATCATAGCTGTTATAATAATTTCCAGCATAAAACCCATCGTTATATCCATGATTGTATCCTGCCCAATAAGAGCTGCCGTACCAACCATAAGGTCTGTTCCAGCCCCAACCCATAGTATTCCATCCCCAGCTAGTATACCAACCGCCCCACGACCAACCTACATTCCAACCCCAAGGACGTGGATACCACCAACCATAGCTTGTATAAACACTTACTCCGTAGTTGTATGGATTATAGTCGTACCAATAATAGTTAGTATAACAATTATCATAATAACCATAACCACCATAAGGTCTATGAAACCTTCTTATTCTTGAAGAATACTCATAATCATAGTATTCATTATTGTAATCGTAATTATCACCATTATAATAATTATTGGTGATTCTGGTATTACCATTTTCATCTTCATAATAGGTAGTACTATCAGTTATACCCATTTCTTGGTTATATTGATTTTGACGTTCAACCTCTTTTTGGTCGTAATAATAATCTGTGGCTGTTGAATACTCACTATCATTAATTTTTTCTTCAACAGGTTGAACACTTACTTCTTTTGATTTTTTATTTTTTGAGGGATAAAAATCATCTTGAGCATTTACATTGGCTACAACAATTATTGTTGCTACAGTAGCCATTATTTTAAGTAAAGTTTTCATAATAAATCCTCCTATATTTTACTTGGACATTTGTTAATGAAGTGTTAAAATAACTTCATGTTTTTAAAAAGACAAATACCATGCCATAATTTATTGCCAAAAAGCAGCAATAATAAACACTGCATTGATAAATGCATCTACCACTATTTCAGCCACAATCTCTGCTCTTAAATTTCTCTTTTGTCTTAATCGTTCATTATCTTCTTCAGCCTCAACTTCAACAGCAGCATTACTTTCCGTCTTATAAACAGCTTCATTACAATCTTGTTCCGTTGTATAATTATCAAGATTAATAGTATCTCTTGACACAACTTTTATTTCAGCGGTTTTGGGAGTTGAGTAAAATTCATCTTGAGCTGAAACTGTATTAAAATTTCCTAAGAAAATCAAGAGTAACAAATAAATCGGAATTGTTTTCATATCGTGTTATTTAAAAGGTAAAAATCGCTTAATTTTACCCTCCTAAAATTAATCATTTTTGATTACCAAAAACTATACCCAAAACAGATGGCAAAAGATTTTACAACACGAAAAGAGGATTACTCAAAATGGTACAACGAATTGGTTGAACGTGCAGATTTAGCAGAACATTCAGCTGTTAGAGGATGCATGGTTATTAAACCATACGGTTACGCCATTTGGGAAAAAATTCAAGCACAATTAGATAAAATGTTTAAAGAAACAGGACATGTTAATGCTTATTTCCCGCTTTTCATACCAAAATCATACTTGAGCAAAGAGGCTTCTCACATCGAAGGTTTTGCTAAAGAATGTGCTGTTGTAACTCACTATCGTTTAAAAAATGCTGAAGATGGCAGCGGTGTCATTGTTGATCCTGATGCAAAATTAGAGGAAGAATTAATTGTAAGACCAACCTCTGAAACCATTATATGGAACACTTACCGAGGCTGGATTCAATCATACCGCGATTTACCATTATTAATCAACCAATGGGCAAATGTGGTTCGTTGGGAAATGAGGACCCGTTTGTTTTTAAGAACTGCTGAATTTCTTTGGCAAGAAGGGCACACCGCGCACGCAACAAAAGAAGAAGCAATTGAGGAATCTGAAAAAATGTTGAATGTTTATTCTGATTTTGTGCAGAATTTTATGGCTATCCCCGTAATAAAAGGAGTGAAAACTCCAAACGAGCGTTTTGCAGGTGCTTTAGAAACCTATTGCATTGAAGCGTTAATGCAAGACGGAAAAGCTCTTCAAGCAGGCACATCGCACTTTTTAGGGCAAAATTTTGCCAAAGCCTTTGATGTAAAATTTGCTACAAAAGAGGGAAATCAAGAATATGTGTGGGCAACTTCTTGGGGAGTTTCAACCCGTTTAATGGGAGCGTTAATTATGACTCACTCTGATGACGAAGGTTTGGTTTTACCTCCAAAATTAGCTCCAATACAGGTGGTAATTGTTCCAATCTACAAAGGCGAAGAACAACTAGCCGACATTTCCATTCATGCCAACAGAATTAAAAAAGAATTAGAAGCAAAAGGAATTTCCGTGAAATACGACGACAGAGATACTCAAAAACCAGGATTCAAATTTGCTGAGTATGAATTTAAAGGCGTTCCTGTTCGAATTGCAATTGGACCACGAGATATTGAAAACGGCACAGTTGAAGTTGCTCGAAGAGATACTAAAGAAAAAGAAGTATTACAGCAACAAGATATTGCTAATAAAATTGAACACTTGTTAGAAAACATACAAAACAACCTGTTCCAAAAAGCAATTGATTTTAGAGCAGAAAGCACCAATAAAGCTGATAGTTGGGAAGAATTCCAACAATTATTAGATAAAGGAGGTTTTGTTATGGCTCACTGGGACGGAACACCTGAAACCGAAGATAAAATAAAAGAACTAACCAAAGCTACCATACGTTGCATTCCTTTGGACAACAAAAAAGAAGATGGAAAATGTGTTTTAACAGGCAAACCATCTTCTCAGCGTGTTGCCTTTGCAAGAGCTTACTAAACCGAACTTATGTCAGAAAAACCATCGAAACAACTAATTATTGATGTTTTAAAAGAAAAAGCTTGTTTAAAACAAAGTGTTTTCAGAAAAACCATTGATGTATTCAACGATTTTAAGGTGGAAGCCGAAAAATTGGTCGAAGAGTTAAAAGTAGAAATGTGTGAAATCGACAATAACGTGATTCTCGAATACCAACTAAAAGGCGATTTTGAGTTTCACATTAAATTTGGTGGCGATATTTTGGTGTTTTTTATGCACACCAATGTGTTCGATTTTCCAAAAAGTCACAACATCTGGCAAAGTTCTTATGTAAAAGAAAACGAGTTGAGAGCCTATTGCGGCATGATAAACGTATATAATTTCTTAGCCGACTCCTTTAAATACAATAGAGTAAACGATGTTGGCTACTTAGTTGCTCGTTGTTTTGTAAACAACGAACTACATTATTTTGTTGAAGGCAAAAAACGATTGGGTATTCTGTACAACGATTTTATCAACGAAACCATCGACAACCGAAAAATACGCTCATTAATTGAATCAACCATACTTTATTCACTTGATTTTGATTTACTTACCCCACCTTACAACAGCATGAACGAGGTTAGTGTGATGGACATTATAGAAGTAACCAATGCAATGAAAATAAAAACCGGAAAACGTTTAGGCTTTAAATTTCAGTCAGATAACGATAATTTCGAATAATTTTTTTCAAATTTATTTGTAGGGATAAGAAAAAAATTTACATTTGCACTCCTAAAAAATTATAGGAATACATTTTGGCCCGTTCGTCTAGGGGTTAGGACGCCAGGTTTTCATCCTGGAAACAGGGGTTCGATTCCCCTACGGGCTGCGAAAAATTAAAAAACCATCAGCAAAACAACTGATGGTTTTTTATTTCAAAAAATAAATTGAAAATGTTTTGATATTGTAAAAAATTCATACATTTGCAGTCCTTAAAAAATTAAGTATAATTTAAGATTTAAATATTATGGCTAATCACAAGTCGTCAATCAAAAGAATAAGACAAACTGTTGCGAAAACTTTACGTAACAAATACCAACATAAAACAACTCGTAACGCTGTTAGAGATTTAAGAAATTCTAACGACAAAAAAGCTGCTGCAGCTATGTTACCAAAAGTTTCTTCAATGTTGGATAAATTAGCTAAGAAAAACATCATTCACAAAAACAAAGCTGCAAACTTAAAATCTAGCTTAACGAAACACGTTGCTGCATTATAATTGTTGCTTATCAAGATAATTTAAAAAGACCTTCATTTTTTTGAGGGTCTTTTTTTTTGAAATAAGCCAACTTAAAAAAATAGCACAACCCAACTATTTTCTAACTTTGATAAAAATTATACAGCCATGATAAGAGTAGCAATAAACGGATTTGGAAGAATAGGACGATTTGTAACTCGTGCATTACAAAGCCATCCTGGAATAGAATTAGTTGCCATTAACGACTTAGCCGACACCAAAACACTTGCTCATTTAATAAAATACGATTCGGTACACGGTAAGTTTAATGCCGAAATTGGACACAATCCGCAAGCCATTATCATTAACGGAAAAGAAATTAAAATTTATCAAGAAAAAGACCCTGCTAATTTACCTTGGAAAACCTTAAACATTGATTTTGTAATTGAATCAACTGGTTTGTTCTTAACCAAAGAATTAGCCCAAAAGCACCTTACGGCTGGGGCAAAAAAGGTAATTATTTCGGCACCTGCAAAAGGCGATGATGTAAAAACCATCGTGCTTGGTGTAAACGACGATATACTTACCAACGAAGACCTTATTATTTCTAACGCATCTTGCACCACCAATGCAGCAGCACCTTTAATTAAAGTGTTAAACGAAATTGGCGACATCGAAAATGCGTTTATTTCTACCGTACATTCTTACACCAACGACCAAAAACTGCACGATGCTCCACACAAAGATTTACGTAGAGCAAGAGCAGGAGCAGTTTCTATAGTACCCACTAGCACAGGAGCAGCACAAGCGATTACAAAAATTTTTCCGAAAATTATTGGGCGAATAGAAGGCTCGGCTTTTAGAGTGCCTATACCTGATGGTTCTTTGATTGATATTACTGCATTTACCAACAAACCATTGAATGCAGAAATGATAAATGCTGCCTTTAAAAAAGCCGCCGAAACCAACCTTAAAGGTATTTTGGAATACACCGACGAGCCTATTGTTTCTATTGACATTGTTGGTAACTCACACTCGTGTATTTTTGACTCGTTGCTTACCGTAACCAACGGCAACATGGTAAAAATTGTAGGTTGGTACGACAACGAAGCGGGCTACTCCAATCGATTGGTGGATTTAATGGAAAGGATTGGGAAGTAGTATGCTCAGTTATTCAAAATATTTTTTATTGATTTCTATATTTTCATTACAATCATGTGTTGTCTATAATGCTACAAAGAAGTCCGAAAACATTTGTGATATTCATAGACTTAGAATGAACAAAAGTTTTGTTACTACTCGTTATGGAAGACTTTGCCCAAATGGATTAAAAGAAAATTACATAAATGCAAGATCTATACAATGTATGGGATGTGTGATAAAGGGTACTCGAAAATATTTTGCCATAAAATATAGTTGCAAAGAATGTACTAAACTCAAAAAGAAAGACAATTAATTAGTAGGATTATCAGCTTACCACCTGCAAATACTACCTATCACTAGTAGTAATTTTACAACTAACAACTCTCTTAATTGTTTTTAATAACGGAATTGTAGAAATCTAAAGCTGAAACGATGGTGTTGTTATCCACCTCGTGGTTAATGCTTGCAGAACCTATTGATTTCAATAAAGTAAAATTCAAACTCGATTTTTTATTTTTCTTATCGTTTTTCATTAACTCAATCAAATCGATATAACTTTTAGTTTCTATAGTCGGGAGTTTATAAAACGCAGTAATGGCACTCGTAATTTCATTCAATTCATCGTCAGTTAATCCATTGATTTGGTTAGAAATATATGATTCACAAATCATTCCAACAGCAACAGCTTCACCGTGGAGCAACGGCAATTCATCACCTGCAAGATAAAAAGTTTCTACAGCATGACCAATGGTGTGTCCGAAGTTAAGCAGCTTACGCTCTCCATTTTCTTTCGGGTCGTTTAACACAATGTTATTTTTAATCTCCACTGAAGACACTATCATTTTCATCCAAAAAGCGGCATCCGACAACATTCCTTTTTTTAATTCTTCCCAATAGGTTGCATTTTTTATCAACCCATGCTTTAATGCTTCAGCATAGCCAGAAAGCATTTGTCGTTTATCCAACGTTTTTAAGAAATCAGGACAAATAAATACAGCATTGGGTTCATTAAACACTCCAACCATATTTTTCAACCCATCTAAATCAACACCTACTTTCCCTCCCACCGAAGCATCAATTTGAGCCAACAGCGTGGTTGGAATATTTATAAAATCAATTCCTCTTTTATATGTTGAAGCAATAAATCCACCCATATCAGTAATTACTCCACCGCCCAAATTTATCAGCAAAGCACTTCTATCAGCATGATAATCGGCTAAGGTTTTCCATATTTGATAGCAGATGTCAATGGTTTTATTTTCTTCCCCACTTTCAATTTCAATAATTTCAGCTTTTTCCAACTGTTTAACTTGAGAAATCAATTGAGTAGCACAAAAATTTAATGAGTTCTCATCAACCAACAAAAATATCTTAGATTTCTCGTAAGAAAACAAGTATTCATTCAACAACACAAAAACATCGTTTCCTACATATACTTCGGAATTAACAGTTTTAAATGTTTTGATTTGGTGTGCCATTTTTAATGAAAAATTATTGGTAAAAATAGCACTTTTAAAACAAGGGAAACAAAAAAATCGGGTACTTTCGCATATTATTTTCAAGTTACATTTATGGTGAATTTTAGTAACACAGCAGTTGCTTTTAAAGGAAAAAACGAAAGCGATTTAAACCGAAGCTATTGGTTGTTTAAAATTATTAGCTGGACTTGGTTGATTAAAATTGGACCTGCTGTATTAAAAGTGTTGCTTCCACTTCATTTTCCTATTCCCATTATAAAAGCAACCATTTACAAACAATTTTGTGGCGGGGAAACCATCAACGAATGTGATGTTACCATTAATGATTTAGGTAAAAACAACGTGAAAACCATTTTAGATTACTCGGTTGAGGGCAAAGAAAGTGAAGCTGATTTTGATGCCAATGTAATTGAAACCATTGCTACCATAAAAAAAGCAAAAACAACAAAATTGATTCCTTTCTCTGTTTTTAAAGTAACTGGATTTGCCCGTTTTGCTTTGCTAGAAAAAATGAACGATAAAAGAGAACTGACTTCCGCTGAAAAAGAAGAATTTGAGCGTGTTATAGCTCGAGTGGATAAAATGTGTGGGACTGCTGCTGAGGCAGAAATTCCTGTTTTTATTGATGCTGAAGAAACTTGGATTCAAAATACCATTGATGAGCTTGCATTAGATATGATGCGTAAATACAACAAACAAAAAGCAATTGTTTACAATACTGCTCAAATGTATCGTTGGGACAGGCTAGCATATTTAAGCCAATTAAAAACAATTGCCGAAAAAGAAGGTTTTTATATTGGAATGAAATTAGTTAGAGGTGCTTACATAGAAAAAGAACGTGAAAGAGCTGCCGAAAAAGGATACAAAGACCCTATGCAACCTACTAAAAAGAGTACTGACAATGATTTTAATGCTGCTCTAAAATTTTGCGTTGAAAACATCAATAGAATAGCCTTTTGCTGTGGCACGCACAATGAAGAAAGTTCTCAACACTTGATTCAATTAATGAAAGAACACCAAATTGAAATTAACGACCAACGTATTTATTTTGCTCAATTGCTAGGCATGAGCGATCACATTAGCATGAATTTAGCTGATGCTTCATACAATGTTGCAAAATATGTTCCTTACGGCCCCGTTAAAGATGTAATCCCATACTTGATTAGAAGAGCAGAAGAAAACACTTCAATTGCAGGACAAACTGGTAGAGAATTATCTTTAATTTTAAAGGAAAAAGAAAGAAGGAAACCATGCAAAAACTAAAACTTCTCGGTTTAGCCATTTTAAGTGGCTTAATGATGGGTGTTTCTTGGCCAGAAACAGGAGGTTTAGCTCCTTTACTTTTCATTTCATTCGTTCCATTACTTTTTGTAGAACATCAATTAAGCAAAGAAAAAAGGTCGTCTTTGGCTGTTTTTGGCCATGCCTACCTTGCCTTTTTGGTATTCAACACGTTTTCTACTTGGTGGATTTGGTACGCATCTGAAGCAGGGATGGTTATGGCGGAAGTATTGAACTCGCTATTTATGTCAACCATTTTTCTTTGGTTTCACCACATCAAAAAAAGACTTGGTACAAGTAAAGGATTTATCTCGTTAGTTGTTTTATGGTTGGGTTTTGAATGGTTGCACTACAATTGGGATTTATCGCATCCGTGGTCAACTTTTGGAAACACCTTTGCCAACTACACTTGGTTGATTCAATGGTACGAATATACTGGAGCATTAGGCGGAAGCCTTTGGGTTTTGGTGGTGAATATTTTAGTATTCAACCTCTTCAACAAGGTGTTTATTTTAAAAGAAAAATTGCTACTTCATAAAAAGCTGTTGGTAACGATTGTGCTAATTCTTCTTATCCCAACTTTAGTTTCCATTCAGCTGTTTAGCAACTATTCTGAAACAGAAAATCCAATTGAAGTAGTAGTGGTTCAACCAAACATTGACCCTTATAAAGATAAATTTGGAGGGATGACCGAAGCTCAACAAGTAGATAGAATTTTATCGTTAGCCAAACAAAAAACTACGCAAACTACTGATTTTATTGTAGCTCCAGAAACTGCCATACCAAGAGGTTGTACCGAAGATGCTTTGGAAGAAAATTATGGAGTGATTGAGGCAAAAAGATTATTAAATGAATTTCCAACTACCAAAT
Organism: uncultured Vicingus sp.; assembly: GCA_964398455.1. Taxonomy (GTDB): domain Bacteria; phylum Bacteroidota; class Bacteroidia; order Flavobacteriales_E; family Vicingaceae; genus Vicingus. The sequence continues at coordinate 53,928 of CAYNMR010000006.1, forward strand.
TGGTTATTGGAGCAAACACCTATATCGATTACCCAAAAAGCAATGAAAAACCTACTAAAACTGCTCGCCCTGATGAGCAAACTGGAGGTTGGTATGATGCTTTCAACACAGGATTACAAATTGGTGATGCTGATGAAATAAAAATTTATCACAAATCGAAATTGGTTTTGGGTGTAGAAAAACTACCCTTTGCAAGTATTCTTGCTCCATTCGAAAAATATGCGATTAACCTTGGCGGAACCATGGGTAGCCTTGGTGTAGAAAAAGAAGCTAAAATTTTTGATAATGAAAAAACCAAAGTTGCGCCCGTAATTTGCTATGAATCTATTTATGGAGAATATGTTACCGACTATGTAAAGAAAGGTGCTAACGTAATTTTCATCATTACCAACGATGGGTGGTGGGAAGACACCCCTGGCTACAAACAACATTTAGCTTACGGAAGACTCAGAGCAATAGAAACCAGAAGGAGTATCGCAAGAAGTGCGAATACTGGTATTTCATGCTTTATTAACCAAAGAGGAGATATCTTACAGGCTACCAACTGGTGGGAGCAAGATGTTATTAGTGGTAAAATAAACCTCAACGAAGAAGTTACTTTCTATACCAAACACGGTGACTACATTGGGAGAGTTGCTGCTTTTATTGGAGCTTTAATGTTACTTTGGAACATATCTTTGTATTTAAAGGGTAGAATCATGTAAGGTGTCATCTGTATTCCTACTGGCATACTTTATAATAAAATACCCAATAAAACTAGCTACAATAGACGCAAATAAAACCCCCATTTTAGCTTGAGCAATATATTCTTTATCAACAAAGGCTAAACCACCAATAAATAACGACATGGTAAACCCAACAGAAGCTAAAAAACCTACTCCCAACAAATGAGTATTATTCATTCCGTCAGGTAAACTAACCCACCTTAACTTAACCAGCAAGTAAACTAAACCAAAAACACCCAATACTTTCCCTAATATAAGTCCAAGAAATACTCCATAAAAAACAGAAGTATTTAGCTGTGCAAACATATCTCCAGACAAAACTACTCCAGCATTGCTAAAAGCAAAAATAGGCATTACCACAAAAGCCACAAAAGGATGCATGGAGTGTTCTAATCGCTGAAGTGGTGTCAATGCCCTTTTGGAATATATCCTGATATCTTCAATAATGTGAAGTTGAATATTAGTTACCGTAGGGTTATTGTTTGGTTTTGCTTTTTGAAATTTCGCTATGAGTTGCTGTAGCTTTTCGGTATAAATTTTCTCAGAAACTTTTACATCAGCAGGAATGGTCATAGCAGCCAAAACAGCAGCAATAGTTGCATGAACTCCAGACATCAGAAAAGCCAACCATAATCCGCCGATACCAATAATGGCGTAATAAACTGTATTTCTTACCCCAAGCATATTAGAGAAAATAAGAATCAACATAAAAACACCTCCAGTTGCTAAACTGATGAAATTTATATCTGAAGTATAAAAAAAGGCAATAACTAAAACCGCTCCTATATCATCAACAATAGCCAAAGCTGTTAAAAAAACTTTTAACGATAATGGCACCTTATCACCCAATAAATAAAGCACTCCCAACGCAAAAGCAATATCAGTTGCCATTGGAATTCCCCAACCATCAGAAGTAGCTCCTGATGAATTAAAAAATAAGTAAATAAGGGCTGGTGACAACATTCCTCCAATAGCAGCAGCAATAGGAAGTATAGCATTTTTCGGATTCTTTAATTCTCCTCCAATTATTTCTCTTTTTAGTTCTAACCCCACCACAAAAAAGAAAATAGCCATTAGTCCGTCATTAATCCAATGATGAAGATTCTTAGTAATAAAATGTCCGTTAAATCCAATTGAGAAATCTAGTTCCCACAAATGATGATAGTCTTCAGACCAAGGAGAATTAGATATTAAAATAGCTAAAAATGCAGATGAAAAAAGAACGATACCACTTGTTGTACTATTATTAATAAATTTTTGAATGGGATTGATAACCCACCTGTCTATTGGAGAAGTTTGCATTTTCTATTCTTAAGGATTAATATTCACCTTAAAAGTAGGCGTTTCATTTGTAGGTTTATTCTTCTCAAAAGTAGTTAAACCACAATCAAGGTATTTTTCGTATTCAACAGCATCATCCATATAACCAATTGGGTTTGCTAGCAATTCACCATTTGGTGATAGCATAACATAATACGGTTGAGAGTTGTTGTTAAAAACGTGAGTTTGAAAAGTTGCCCACTTATTTCCAATGGTTTTAATTTTTTTCTTTTTAATTGTTCCGTTGGCGTCGAATTCAAAAATTCCTTGTTGATTTTCAGATAAAGCTACTTTATCATCTACATAAAGTGAAACCAAAATAAAATCGTTTGCTAATTTTTGTTTTATTGACTCAACCGTCCAAACACTTTCTTCCATTTTACGGCAGTTTACACATGCCCAACCAGTAAAATCAATCAACAATGGTTTACCTGTTTTTTGAGATTCGGCTAAGGCTAAATCAAAATCGGTAAACTCAGCATGGAAAGTTTCATTATCATACCAACTGTAAAATGCTGGAGGAGGAAATCCGCTTAGTAAATTGTGATTCCAAGGAGAAGATTTAAATATACCTGTAGAAATGTAAATGGTAAACACCGCTACCAAAGTTGTAAAAACAATTCTGAATCGAGAGAATTTAACTATTGGTGAATCGTGCGGAAATTTTAAAACTCCTGCCAAATAAAGCACTAAACCCACCCCAAGAACAGTCCATATTAAGAAAAAGGTTTCTCGTTGAACCAAACCCCATTGCTCTACCAAATCGGCATTCGATAAAAATTTAAGAGCAAGAGCCAACTCAATAAAACCTAACACCACTTTAATGGAATTTAACCAACCACCTGATTGCGGCATTTTTTTCATTACACTAGGAAAGGCAGCAAACAAAGCAAAAGGCAAACCTAAAGCCACACCAAAACCACTCATTGCAGCCGTAATTGGCCAAGGACCATTCTTTAAAGAATTTCCTAACACCGTCCCTAAAATTGGACCAGTACATGAAAATGACACCAAAGCTAGTGTCAACGCCATAAAAAAGATGCCTATTACTCCTCCAACCTCGGAAGCTGAATCGGCTTTGTTGGTTAACTTACTAGGTAAGGTAATCTCAAAGAATCCAAAAAATGAGATGGCAAAAATCAGAAACACCGCGAAGAAAATAACATTTAACCAAACGCTGGTAGCAATTTCGTTCAGTACTTCTGGATCGGTATTAAAGTGAAAAGGAACACTTAATACAGCATAAATTAAAAAGATGAAAAAACCATACAAAACAGCTCTTCCTACTCCTTTTTTACCATCCTTCCCTCCTTTGGTAAAAAAACTCACTGTAAGCGGAATCATTGGAAAAACACATGGGGTTAACAAGGCTAACAAGCCACCAAAAAAACCAAAAACAAACACCATCCAACTACCACTCACCTCTTCTTTTTCCTCACCACAATCGCTCAATGGAGCATCTAAATTTACATTCGGTAGATTTGGAATAATTGAAGATAAATCTGAATTTGAGTTTTCATCGCTTTTATCAACTGAAACAACTTCTCCATTAACAGAGAAATCAAATTCAATCTGATCTGGAGGCAAACATCTTTCATCATCACATACAATAAAATCAATATATCCATTAATCTTAAATGGAGAAGTATTTTTAATTTTTATTTTCTGAATAAATATGGCTTCTCTTTCATGGTAATTCAAATCTGTAGCTAAATTAGGGTCATATTCTGTTTTATACTTACTTTCTGTTATTTTACCAATAAACTCATAATCATCAGATGAACTGAAATTAAAAACTGTATTCACAGGACCCGCTGCTTCTGGCATTTCTAATGCATATAAATGCCAACCTTTTTGAATAGTTGCCTTAACTATTAATTCAGCTTCCGTTTCATTAATCATTTTAGTTTCAAAGCTCCATGAAACTGGGTCATAAACTTGAGCATTACTTCTTAGTGCTGAGACTAAAACAATAAAGAGTATGATTATCGAGCGAAAAAAGGATTTAAAATTCATGCTTTATCAATTTGTGATGGTAAAGTTAAGGTTTCTGAAAATCGGATACTGTGAATATTATGTTAATAGTCGTTAAAATTCTACTTCCTGGCAATCATTCAATTTAAATTTCTTTTTCAGCAAATAAACCGCTAAATAAAAAAATGGTGTATCGCACAATGCAATAATCACTTTAAATAAAAATCCGCTAAGCAAAAGCGTTCCGAAAAGTTCCCATTTTATAGCACCAAACGAACATAACAGCAATAACACCGCAACAGTATCAACAAATTGTGAAGTGATGGTGGAGAAATTGTTTCTTATCCAAAGGTGTTTTCCATTGGTTAGTTTTTTAAGGTAATGGAAAACATGAATATCAATAAATTGAGCAAACAAATAGGCAAACATAGATGCTGCAACAGCTACACCTGTTAACCCAAACACTTTATTAAACTCTGCATCAGCAACTGGCGACCAAGTGGTTGCAGGCACTAAAGAAGAAATCATGACCACCAACATTACTACCAACGAAGCAATCAACCCTACTTTTACTACCTGATTAGCCCTTCTTTTTCCGTAAATCTCAGAGATGATATCCGTTACCAAAAATGTTAATGGATAAGGGATTAAACCAACAGATATCTCAAATTTAAAAAGACCAAGAGGGTTCCAAATAAAAAATTTCTGAAAGATTAGATTACAAGAAACCAACAATGCGATAAACAATCCTGAAAACAAGAAATAATAAAATTCTGCTGAAGATTTTGTGTTATCCATGCGACCAAATTAACTAAAAAACAAAAGAACCCCGAAAGTCGGAGTTCTAAATCAGTTTCACTATTACAATCCTACTTCTAGAATTTTATCTCTAACACTCTTCGTATTGGAATTATAGTAGTTTGTTTCAATAAAATATTTTTATCGGTGATTCCCCAGATAGTAGTTTCTACCGCTTTTACATCTTCACTATCTTCAAAAACAATTTTTACTTTACCCTTATACGCATTACCAAGTTTCATTGCTTTGTCTAAAGCAGCTTTTAAGTCCTTCTGCTTATCGGCATCTTTCAAAACTTCTTCTTTTGGAAAAGTAAGGCTTGATATCATTTCTTTTTCAACCATAATTGGTTTTTTCATAGCAGTCGAGTCCATAATAAAATTTTTAGGAGGTTAATTATAGTACTTGAACGCTAGAGTCTGGAAATTTGTTTCACTAATTATTTTAAAAAATGTTAAAACAATTTTTAACTATTCTTCAAAATTTCCCTTTTGAATCATCAACTGTTCAATTTCATCAATTGTTCGTGGGGCTTTTGCTGAAAGGTTTATTGGCTCTCCATCTGTAATTAAAATATCATCTTCTATTCTAACTCCAATATTCCACCATTTTGGGTCGCAATTTGAACCAGCAGGAATATAGATGCCTGGTTCAACAGTTATTACATTTCCAGCTTCAAAAGCACCAAACAAACCAGCATCATGGACATCAAGCCCTAAATAATGGGAAGTACCATGCATAAAATACTCTTTTACCTCATAAGCTTTACTAATGATTCCTAACTTCAATAAATGATTCGTAATAACTTGTGTTGCTGCATCGTGTGGATCCCAAAACTTACTTCCTTTCTTACACAATTTAATTCCTGCATTTTGAGCTTCCAAAACAATATTATAAATAATTCTTTGCTCTTCCGAAAATATACCATTTACAGGTAATGTGCGAGTTACATCGGCTGTATAACCATGATATTCGGCACCAATATCCGAAACCAATAAATCATTTTGCTGAAATGGTTTTCTATTAGAAGTATAATGCAACACACAAGCATTTTCACCAGAACCCATAATGGTAGGAAAACCAGGATATTCAGCACCATTATTTTTAAATACGTACTCCACAATAGCTTGGGTTTGATATTCTTTCAGCTGTGGTGTTAACGATTTCATCAATTCAATTTGAGCATCACATGTAATATCAATTGCTTTTTTAATCAGTTCCATCTCTTCGGGTTGTTTTATCTGTCTCAATTTTGGCATAAACTGATTGTCAACCATATTCTTATCAAATTTCGATTCACATTTCTTTGTTTTTTGATGAAACAATTGAATTAAATTATACAAGTCATCTTTAGCAAAATTATTTGTAACGTCCTCTGGAATTTTCCCAACAATAACCTTATCAAAAGATTCTAATTCTAAATCTATTGTCGAAAAATCATCTGATGCGATTGCTTTTTTCAATCCAAGTAATTTCTCAGCGCCCTCTACTCCCAATCGCTTTCCTGTCCATACTTCATCTAACGAATTACTTTTTTGTACAAACAAAATTTCATCGGTATGAACATCATTACCATACTGCTGAACTTCTTTAAAGATAAAAAGCACTGCATTTGATTCTCTTAATCCAGTTAAATAAAAGAAGTTAGGATCCTGATGATATTGAAAATCAACATCATTTGAACGATTTCGAATAGGGTTAGCAAACAATACTACTACCGAATTTTTAGGCATTAACTTCCTCAGTTGATTTCTGTTGTTTTCAAAAAAAGATACTGGAAGTAAATCGGTGTCATATTCATTGTACTTAACTTCTGTTGGTTGACTAGAAATCAGTACCGCATTTTCCTGAGAAAAAAATGGATTTAAAAAGCACACGAATAAAAAGGTTGTCAATAAAAATTTCATCATTTTTTGAAAATAAAAAAACGTTGCTACTAAAGTAACAACGTTTATACCAATAAAAAAATTATTGTTTATTCTTATGCTAAAAAGCCTTTCTCTTTTGCATCCTTTAAGCAAGCAGAGATTCCTCTTTTATCAATATTTCTAATACCTGCAGCAGATACTTTCAAAGTAATCCATGCATCTTCTTCTGGAACATAAAATTTCTTCACAAATAAATTTGGATAGAATTTTCTTTTTGTTCTTCTTTTAGAGTGAGAAACATTATTTCCTGTAATTACACTCTTTCCTGTTATTTGACAAACTTTTGACATTTCTTTACTCTTTAAATTTTAAGGAGTGCAAAATACGTAATTTTTATTTTAATATTCAAACAATTTAGTGTGAAATTTTTCACTCCCAATGGTTTCACAAAAATACACATAAATTTTGTTCATTTTTCCCTTGAAAATAGCACATATTATGATTAGCTTCGCAGTAGATTTTGTTCAAGATAAATCTATCCGAAACATCAATAATAATTTCTTCAAAAAAATTAATACAACATGACACAAAAATCTAAAATTATCTACACGCAAACAGATGAAGCACCTGCATTAGCAACGTATTCATTCCTTCCAATTGTAAACGCATTTTCTGCATGTGCAGGAGTTGAAGTGATAACTAAAGACATCTCATTAGCAGGAAGAATAATTGCTAGTTTCCCTGAATATTTAACCGAAAATCAACGTATTTCTGATGATTTAGCCATGTTAGGCGAATTAGCTACCAAACCAGAAGCTAACATTATAAAATTACCAAACATTAGTGCTTCTATCCCACAATTAAAAGATGCAATTAAAGAACTACAATCGCAAGGTTACGCAATACCAGATTATGTTGATACACCACAAACCGACAAAGAAAAAGAGGCTAAGTCAAAATACGATAAAATAAAAGGAAGTGCTGTAAATCCAGTACTTAGAGAAGGAAACTCTGACAGAAGAGCTCCTAAAGCAGTAAAAAATTATGCAAAACAACATCCTCACAGCATGGGTGCTTGGAGCAGCGAATCAAAATCGCATGTTTCACACATGAGCAATGGTGATTTTTACCACAGCGAAAAATCGGTAGAAGTAGTAAATGCAACAAACGTAAGAATTGAACTGGTTGATAACTCAGGTCAAACAACTGTTTTAAAAGAAAAAACGGCTTTGAAAGCTGGTGAAATTATCGACTCATCTGTAATGAGTGCAAAAGCATTGAGAACTTTTATTGCTGAACAAATTGAAGATGCTAAACAAAAAGACGTGTTGTTTTCTGTTCATTTAAAAGCAACCATGATGAAAGTTTCTGACCCAGTTATTTTCGGACATTTTGTTTCAGTTTTTTACAGCGATGTATTTGAAAAATATGCTGCAACATTTGAAAAATTAGGTATTAACCCAACCAATGGTTTAACCGATTTATATACAAAAATCAATCAACTACCCGCAGCAGAGAAAACAGCAATTGAAGCTGATATTAATGCTTGTTATGCAAAACGACCAGCTATTGCAATGGTTGATTCTGACAAAGGGATTACCAACTTACACATGCCAAACGATGTAATTATTGATGCATCAATGCCGGCTTATATTCGTTCTTCAGGAAAAATGTGGGGACCAGATGGAAAATCAAAGGATACTAAATTTGTGATTCCAGACACGAGTTATGCTGATTTATATCAAACCATTATTGACGATTGTAAACAAAAAGGTGCGTTTAACCCAACCACTATGGGAAGTGTTCCAAATGTTGGTTTAATGGCTCAAGCAGCTGAAGAATATGGTTCGCACGACAAAACGTTTATCTTATCTAAAGCAGGAACTGTTAAAGTAATTGACGAATCAGGCAAAACTTTGATGGAGCAACCAGTTAGTGAGGGTGATATTTTTAGAATGTGCCAAACGAAAGACGCTCCTATTCAAGATTGGGTTAAATTGACGGTAAACAGAGCTAGAGCTTCTCAAACTCCAGCTATTTTTTGGTTAGATAGCAATAGAGCTCACGATGCTAAAATAATTGAAAAAGTAAAAAAATATTTACCAAACCACGACGCTATAGGTTTAGACATTCAAATTTTATCACCAGTAGATGCAATGAAATATACCTTGACTCGTATTCGTGAGGGCAAAGACACTATTTCGGTAACTGGTAACGTACTACGTGATTACTTAACTGATTTATTCCCTATTTTAGAAGTAGGAACAAGTGCCAAAATGCTTTCAATAGTACCGTTGATGAACGGTGGTGGATTATTTGAAACTGGTGCTGGAGGTTCTGCTCCGAAACACGTTGAACAATTCTTAAAAGAAGGTCACTTACGTTGGGATTCTCTAGGTGAATTTTTAGCTTTAGCAGTTTCATTCGAACACTTAAGTGAGGTAACAAAAAATGAAAAAGCAAAAGTTTTAGCCGACACATTAGATGAAGCCACAGGAAAATTCTTAGAAACAGACAAATCTCCAAAAAGAGACGCTGGCGAATTAGACAACAGAGGTAGTCATTTCTACTTAGCTATGTATTGGGCTGAGGCTTTAGCTAAACAAACAAAAGATACTGAACTTGCTTCAAGGTTTAAAGCTACGGCAAAAGCATTAGCAGAAAACGAAACTGCCATTGTAAATGAGTTAAACAATGCACAAGGTAAACCTGTTGATATTGGTGGTTATTATCATCCAGACTTCAATAAAGCAACTAAAGCAATGTGTCCAAGTACTACGTTAAACTCCATTTTAGCTGAAGTAGAAAAAGCACAATTGGCATAATACAGTATTAAAAACTGTTTCAAATCCCATTCAGCAATGAGTGGGATTTTTTTATTCCTATTTTTGACAAAAAAAAAAAAATAAACATGAGAACTACTATTGAAATAAGTAATTATCCTTTGAATGCCGATTACATCCCTCCAATAAAGGATTTTATTGACAGATTAAACCTGAATAAAAACATAAAAATTAAAACCAATGCAACCAGCACACATCTTGTTGGAGAATTTGACGAAGTGATGAGTATTTTACAACAAGAGATTAAAACCTCTTTTGAAAAGTACGGCAAAATGATTTTTGTAATGAAAGTACTGAATGGTGAATTGGATATCTAATAACTTTCCTTTATTACTTGAAGTTGTAGCTGTAATTTTTGGTGTACTCTACACCGTATTAATGGCTAAAAACAAAATCTCGTGTTGGATTTTTGGAATTATAGGTTCTTTGTTAAGTATCTATCTATTTATCGTTTATGCTAAACTGTATGCAGAAGCACTACTCTCCGTTTTTTATGTTTTTGCAGGTATTTATGGTTGGATAATGTGGAAAAAACAAGAAGTAATAGAAGAGGTTTACCAACGAAAAATAATGACGCATGTTAAATTAATCTCTATAGGAACAGTATTTTCGTTTCTACTATTTTATGTATTAATCCACTTTTTTAAAGATGCTCAGAAACCATTAATCGACTCGTTTACAACTGTATTTAGTTTTATTGCTACTTATTTAATGGCTAAAAAATGGATAGAGAATTGGTTTTATTGGATTGCAATAGATGGTGTTTCTGTTTATCTATATTACAGTAGAGGTTTAGAAATTTATGCTCTACTCATGTTTGCCTACACCATTATTGTTATCTACGGTTATTTTGAGTGGAAGAAATTAAAAGTGAAAAAAATTGACTAATCGATTTGTTATAACAGGTCCTGAATCCACAGGAAAATCAACACTTACTGAGTTGTTGGCTAAACATTATCATACCTCTTGGGTAAAGGAATATGCTCGTGAATATATAGAAAACTTAAGCTCCTCTTACACTCTTGATGATGTAATTAAAATGGCAAAAATTCAGTTAGAAAAAGAAATTGCACAAAAAGATAGCTATCCACTTTTTTTAGATACCGACCTAACTGTTTTCAAAGTATGGATAAACGAAAAATACCACCAACAAATTGATTGGATTGAAGAAGAAATTAAACAATCATCCGATAAAATATTTTTCTTGTGCGACATTGATATTCCTTGGCAACCCGACCCACTAAGAGAACACCCCAATTTAGAAGACCGCCAACGGATTTTTAATCAATACATTGAAATTATGCACCAAAACAAGTTTAACTACCACATCATCAGCGGAGATTTAAATACTCGTTTAAAAAAGTGCATAGAAATAGTAGATAACTTAATTTAAGTTCTAATTTTGTCTCATCTCATTGGGGTGCCTTACTTTTCAGGCTGAGATTATACCCATTTTTTCTAAATTGTTAGAAAAATAAACCTGATCCAGATAATGCTGGCGTAGGTAGGATAAAAAAACAATTAACAAGTTAAACACACAAATGTTTAGCCCCTGGCGTTTGTCAAAAAAAATTATATGAAAAAAATTATTTTTTTGGCAGCGACAATTTTTGCAACGGCAAATTGTATCGCTCAGTATTCCGTTTACGGAACAATTCAAGACTCACTGTCTAACCCTATTATTGGAGCAACGGTGCGTATTTTAAACACCTACAAAGGAACTTCATCCGACAATAACGGTAATTTTAGGTTAAATAACCTTACCACAGGGAGTTACCAACTCGAAGTTAGTTTTATTGGCTATCAATCGCACCAAATTAGTGTTGACAATTTAACCGAAAACCGCGAATACAAAGTCGTGCTAAAAGAAAGCAAACAAACACTCGACGAACTGGTTGTTTCGGCTACTCGAGTAAAAGATAATTCGCCCATTGCCCACAGCAACATCTCGTATCAAGACATTGAAAAAAACAACTTGGGGCAAGATATTCCATTTTTGTTGCAAAACGAAGTTTCGGTAGTTTCTACCAGTGATGCGGGTGCAGGAGTTGGTTACACAGGTTTTCGTTTGCGAGGTTCTGATGCCACACGAATAAATGTTACGGTAAACGGCATTCCGATAAATGATGCTGAATCACAAGGAACATTTTGGGTAAACATGCCCGATTTTGCTTCGAGTACCGAAAACATTCAAATTCAACGGGGTGTTGGTTCATCTACCAACGGTGCTGGAGCCTTTGGCGGAACAGTAAACTTACAAACCACCACACTTAAAGAAAAAGCTTATGGCGAAGTAGCAACTTCTTACGGCTCATTCAACACTCAAAAATATACAGCAAAGTTCGGAACAGGTTTAATCAACAACCATTGGGCTTTTGACGCACGAGCTTCTTATATCAAATCTGATGGATACATTGATCGAGCCACTTCCGACCTAAGGAGTTATTATTTGTCGGGCGGGTATTTTACTGAAAAAAGCTCCATCAAACTGGTTTACTTTGCTGGAAAAGAAGTGACTTACCAATCGTGGTGGGGAACACCAGAAAGTAGAATTACTGGCAACAAAGAAGACATGGAAACACACGCCATGAACAACGGGTTGGATTCTGTACAAACCTACAACTTGCTAAATTCGGGCAGAACATACAATTTCTACCAATATCAAAACGAAGTGGATAACTACGGGCAAGACCACGCCCAATTGCTATTAACCCATCAATTTTCAAGTAAATTATCTGCAAATGCAGCATTGCATTACACCTATGGAAGAGGTTATTACGAACAATTTCGAAAAGATGATGCTTTTGCCAATTACGGTTTGAAAGATTTGGTTGTAGGTTCAGACACCATAACAAGCACCGATTTAATTCGTCGTCGTTGGCTCGATAACCATTTTTATGGTGCAACTTACAATTTGGCTTACAACAATTCTAAGCTTTCGTTGGTTTTGGGTGGCGGATACAACAATTATGATGGAAGACATTTTGGTGAACTGATTTGGATGCGTTTTGCAAACAATACAGGTAAAGGTTATCGATATTACGATAACGATGCCAACAAAAAGGATTTTAACACCTACTTAAAAGCCGATTATTTGGTAGCTGAAAAACTGACTTTGTTTGCCGATTTACAAGTTAGAACGGTTGAATACTCTACCCAAGGAAAAGACAACGACTTGAGAATATTAAGTGTGGATACCAATTTTGTTTTCTTTAACCCGAAAGGTGGATTGAGCTACCAGATGAACGAAAAAACAAGGTTTTATGCATCGCTTAGCGTTGGAAACCGTGAGCCTGTTCGTGGCGATTTTATCGATAACCCTTCAGACAAACAACCAAAACACGAAACCATGCTTGATTACGAAGCAGGAGTGGATCTGAAATGGAAAAAAGTGATTGTTCAAACAAATTTTTACTACATGGATTACAAAAACCAGTTGATACTTACTGGTGAGTTAAACGATGTAGGTTCCTCCATCAGAACAAATGTAGACAAGAGTTACCGAACAGGTGTGGAGCTTTCTGCTAACTTTTTAATTAGTAAAAAAGTGGTTTTAGGATTTAACACCACGCTTTCGCAAAACAAAATTGACCAATTTACCGAAGTACTTTACGACTACACCACCGATTTTGATGTGGTGGAAAACAAGTACAGAAACACCGACATTGCATTTTCGCCAAATGTAATTGCAGCTGGAAACATTGTTTACATGCCAGTAAAAGCATTGAGTTTGATGTTGCAAACCAAATACGTAGGTAAACAATATTTAGACAATACCAGCAACAGCAAACGAGCCATTGATGCTTACCAAACCGTTGACGGACGATTGAGCTACAGTATTTACCCTAAAAAAATGCGAGAAATTTCGTTTAACTTGTTAGTAAACAACATGCTAAACAGCTTATACAGCAGCAACGGTTATACGTATAGCTACATTTATGAAAACTTAATTACCGAAAACTTTTATTACCCACAGGCAGGAACCAACTTCTTGGTGGGCTTAACGTTTAAGTTTTAGTTTCGTTTAATTTTGATAGGTTAAACTTTAAAAACTCTCCTTTTAAGGGGAGTTTTTTATTATATTTGATTCCAATAAAGTTAAATTAAAGAATTTATTAGGTAGAAACCGCACAACATTAATACAACTAATATGAAATTAATTACCTACACCTTACTTACATTAACGCTGTGCTTTTGCACACCAAAACCAACAGTAACTATAACCGACTTGGAATGGATAATTGGTACAAGAAGCTCAGCACAAGAAAACATGTTGATTTACGAAAGCTGGTCGAAAACCAACGATGAGTTACTTTCGGGAAAAAGTTACTACACCGAAAATGGCGACACCATGTTGTTGGAAACCATAGAAATAAAACAAATAGACGGAGAACTGTTTTATTGCCCAGCCGTTTCGAACCAAAACGATGGCAAAGCCATTGAGTTTAAATTGACTTCTAAAAATCCGAACGAGTTGGTTTTTGAAAACCCCGACCACGATTTCCCAAAAAAGATTGTGTACATTAAAGAGGGCAACAACATCAATGCATGGATTGAAGGTGATGGAAAGAAAATTCCTTTCTACATGAAAGGGATTTAAAAATACCACATTTAAGGTATTGTTTAGAATCATTCTAAATAGTAAGTTTGTGGCATGAATTCAAAAATTACCTACATCTTCCCTTCTACCAAAATAGTTCCAAGTAACAGTTTGGAACTAAAAAAGAAAAAAAAGAAGAAAGATTGTTGCGAAAAATTTAAACGAAAAAAAGGCAAATTCTGCAAAGATTGCCCTTGTAATTGGGCTTAAGCTATATAAAACCTCGAATAAAATCGAGGTTTTATATTTTTCATCGTTCCGTTTATTTAAAATCAATATCCTAAAAATTAATTTTTCCATACCACAAAAAAGGTATTTTACATCCTTAATAATAATTTAAATGACTGAAAAACAGTTATTTATAATTCGATACCATAAAAGTGGTATTGCACAGTTTTTCAAACAAATTTAGTTTTGTTTTGTTATTTAGATTTAGTCTAAATAAAAATAAGAACTTAATAAACCAAAATTAAACACGTTATGAAAAAATTAAATTTACTATTTTTAAGCGTCTTTGCTGTAATTAGTGTCGGTGCACAACAAATTATTGACACCGTTTCAGTTGGTGCAGGATATGCTAACCAACAATGGTATAGCTTAGCAAACGACGAACAAGGCTCGTCTCCAAAAAACAATTGGGATATTGCTTTTGAAACATCCAACCAAGGAAGTTCCATCCACATCAATAGCTCAACAGGGGTTGAATTATGGGTACACCCTACAGCAGTAGCAACTGATTTTACTACATTAGATACTACAGGATTGTCTACGTGGTCTGAATTATACAACAGTAATGAAGCTTGGGAAATAGGAGCTTTTAACCAAGCTGCCAACCTATCAGATCCTTTTGACTTAGGATGGGGAGCTTACAATATGATAACACACACTGTTGAAGGAAACAGAGTATTTGTAATTAAATTACCAGGAAATATTTATCGAAAAATAATTATTGAAAGTTTAGCTGGAGGCGATTACAACTTTAAATTTGCTTCACTAGATAATGTATTAGACGTATCTCAATCCATCACAAAATCTACTTACAATACTAAAAACTTTATTTATTTCAGTTTACTAAACAATCAATTAATTGACAGAGAACCGGCATCATTAAACTGGGACATTACCTTTACTCAATACATCGAATTTATTCCATCAGCATACCTAGTTACAGGAGTTTTACACAACAAAGATATTGAATCGGTAAAAGTACAACCAGTTGTTGACCCTTCAAGCTACAACGATTGGCAATCACAAACATTTTCTACAAATATCAATACGGTTGGATACGACTGGAAATCGTTTAATATGGGAACCTTTCAATGGGAATTTTCTGATTCGACAGTATATTTTGTAAAAGATAGAGATGATAATATCTGGAAATTAATTTTTACAGGTTTTGGAGGAAGCTCTACAGGTAATTACATTTTTTCAAAAGAAAATGTTACCACTGTTGGCATTGATGACAACGAGAAGAACAACCTTATCTTGAATGTTTACCCAAACCCAGCCACTACCTCAATTCAAGTTACCTACCATACAAAAGAAGTAAGCACCAAGATTAAACTGATTGATGTAACTGGCAAAATAATTTTAACCAAAAACATTATAAATCAGGGTGATTTAAATCAAGAATTTATTGACGTGTCAACCATTTCAAAAGGCATTTATATTCTTGCAATAACTTCTGGAAACAATACCTCAACTCAAAAATTAATTATTCAATAAAAAAATCAAGATCAAATTCCCTATGTCCTCTTCGGAGGGCTAGGGAATTCTAAACAAAAACTAGGGAATTATGAAAAAAATCGTATTAAAATTTACACACAAATTAATTATGACTGTTGTTGTATTGTCTGCAATATTTTCTATCCAGTCATGTAGTTCAAATTCAGCTGATGAAACTTCAAAAGAAGAACAGAAAATTGGTCTCTTACTAGTTAATCACGGTTCGCGTTCAGAAACGTGGCGAAATGCTTTACTAGATTTAGAAAAAGAAGTAACCAACGAAATTCTAAAAAAAGGAGATATAAAAGGTATTAAAACTGCCTTTATGGAATATAATGAGCCTTCTATTGCTACTCGTTTAAAAGAGTTTGACAAAGATGGTTTTACTGATGTTATTTTAGTTCCAATATTTTTAACGGTAAGTCCTCACTCGTTTGAAGACATACCAACCATTATCGGACAAAAAGAAGACCCACATTCGATGGAAATGTTGAAAATTGAGAAAATTGAACGATACACTCCAAAAGCTAAAACTTACATTACACCACTTCTCGATTTTAATGATATTCTAGAAAAAAATATCTTACGACGAGTTCAGGCTCTTTCAAAAAACTCAGAAAATGAAGGATTGGTTTTAATTGGATATGGAGATGAGAGTTATGACAAAGAATGGGGACAATTATTTGATAACGTAGCTGAGTATGTAAAAGAGAAAACGGGCATTAGTGCACATTCTTACGGTTGGTGCGGACACATCGCTCATTACAATCCAGAAGAAACAACAAAAGCTATTAACAAGGTTTTAGAAACCAAAGAAGTTGCCCTTGTGGTTCCTGTTTTAGTAGCCCATGATGAAATGTTTCAAATTCAAATTATTGGTGGTGGCATTCAAAAAGTAGAAAACCATATCGAGAAAGTAATCTATAAACCTGATGCTATATTACCTGATAAAAATGTTGAAAATTGGGTAATTGAAATTACTGATGAATATGTAAAAAAGGCACAAAAGAAGTAAGTTAAGTTTAAAGGGAATGGAATTTACGACTAAGAAATTAAGACGGCTAAATGCGGAATGGCATAGAGATTTAGGATATTTTTTTTCATCGTTGATACTGGTTTATTGTATTTCAGGAATTGCTTTAAACCATGTCGACGATTGGAATGCAGACTTTATCTTAACTAAGGAAAACATTAAAATTGACAAAAAATATAACATTGGAGAAATATCTGATAAAGAGATAAAAGTATTTAATAAATTGGTGGGGCAGGAATCATATAAAGTATATGACTTTCCTACGCCAGACCAAGTAAAAATATATTACGATAATTCTTCTCTACATGTTTACTTTACTGAACAAAAGGCTATCTATGAAAACGTTCAAAAACGCCCATTGTTCTATCAAGTTAATGTTTTGCACCGAAACAGTTTAAAAGGTTGGAAATGGGCTTCAGATGTTTTTGCTTTTTTTCTAATCGTTATTAATATAACAGGACTCTTTATAGTAAGAGGTAAATATGGAATAACTGGTAGAGGAAAATGGCTTATAGCTGCTGGGTTCTTACCACCAATTGTTGCTATAATCATCCAAGCATTAATTTAAAAACCATGTGTAATTATAAAATTTTAACCGAGAATAGTAATGGACATGTTGTATTATGTCTTGATTGTAATCATATTCAAATTGGTTTTGGAACATCGTTAGTAAGTTTCTCCGAGGAAGATTTTTTCGATTTTATTTTGCAGACGAGAAATGTTCTCAAAGGCAATAAACACACAAACAATGTAACCGAAAAAAGAATCTATCTTTCTGTTTATTCTGCAAATACAAGGATGGCATTAAGCTTAAGCGAACTAGAGATGCTCACAGAGATGCTAAATACGGCAGCTAATATGTTGGTAGTTTACAACTTGTTATACAAGCAAAACATCAAGTGAAAAATATTACTTACACATACTGTATCTGTTGTTTTTTGTTTGGATCATTATTAGATGCACAAACCATTACCGTTCTTTCGAGTGATGACAATTTGCCTATACCTTCTGCACATGCAATCTTTAAAGACACTGAAAACAAACAAGATATCTTAGTTTTATCTGATTTAAATGGTAAAATTGAAATTCCAGCATCATTAAAAAAGACTAAAAGAGGAATGGTATCCATTTCTTTTGTGGGCTTTAAGAAAATTACTGATACCTTAGGTTTTGAGAATCTCCAAAAAAATAAAATCTATTATTTAACTCCTGAAAAAATTGCATTAAATGAGGTTGTTATTACTGCTCAGTATGCACCAAATAGTCCTGAGAAAGCTGTTCATAGAATTAAAATAATCGACAGTAAAAAAATTGAAACGATGGGGGCACAAAATCTTCGTGATGTGTTAACTAATGAAATGAATGTTAGAATTTCTCAAGACAATATTTTAGGGAGCAGTATGAATTTACAGGGTATTTCAGGTCAAAATGTAAAAATTTTGGTTGACGGCATTCCTGTTACTGGGCGATTAAATGGAAATATTGATATTTCTCAAATAAACATGAATAATGTTGAACGAATTGAAATAGTTGAAGGTCCCTTATCTGTAAATTATGGTACCGATGCTTTAGCCGGTACAATTAATATCATTACCAAAAAAACTCAAAAAGAATCCGTTACCATATCTTCTAATAATTATTATGAAAGTGTTGGTCACCACAACTTTTCAGGAAGAATTGGCATTCAAAAAAATAAACATACGCTGGCGATATCGGGTGGGAGAAACTTCTTTGACGGCTGGAGAACAACTGACAACCCTTTTCATGTTGAAAAAACTCATCTAGCTGATTCTACAAGATATATGGATTGGAAAGCCAAAGAACAACTTTTTGGAACAATTCATTACTCCTATTTTATTAAAAACTTAAAATTAGGCTATACTGGAGATTTGTTTCACGAACAAATTACCAATAGAGGATTACCGCGTTTACCTTATTACGAAACCTCATTTGACGATTATTACACCACCGACCGAATAAACAATTCGTTAAATCTAACGGGAGCATTAAACAAAACTTTTTACTTAAATGTTCTTGTAGCCTATAATCATTATAAAAGAACTAAAAATACTTACTTTAAAGACTTAACTACTTTAAAAGAAAATCTAACAGAAAACAGTAGTGACCAAGACACCACAAAATTTGGAGTTTTAACTACAAGAGGAAGCATTAGCACCACAAAAGATTCGGCAAAAATTAATTATGAGGTTGGGTATGATGTTAATGTCGAATCAGGTTTCGGAATTAGAATAAAAGAAAAGGAGCAACAAATTGGTGATTATGCCCTATTTTCATCTGCTGAATATAAACCGTTTTCAAAATTGGTTTTGCGTCCAGGGGTTAGAGTTATCTACAATACTGCTTATAAAAGCCCTGTTGTTCCTTCTGTAAATATTCGTTACCAGCTCACTAATTCTAGTGCTATTCGTTTTTCTTATGCAAGAGGTTTTAGGGCTCCTTCGTTAAAAGAACTTTATTTCTATTTTATCGATATCAACCATCATGTGGTTGGTAATGAAAATCTAAAAGCAGAACATTCTGACAACTTAAATTTCTCTATTTCACATCAAACAAAACTTGGAAAAATTCTTTGGAAAACTGAAAACACCTATTTCTATAATCATATTCAAAACATGATTTCTCTAGCTCAAAACTTCGGAACTGAATACAGCTACCTTAATATTGATGAGTACCAAACTCTTGGTGTTCAAATACAAACCGAATTTGCTTGGGAACATTTAAAAGTTGCCCTTGGTGGTGCTTACATTGGTAGATATAATGAATTGGCTATTCAATCTAACACCGATAAATTTACCTATTCACCCGAAGCTAAAACCAATCTGTTTTATGAATGGAAAAGACCAAACATTACATGTGGTATCTTTTATAAATACACAGGTGAACTTCCCATATATGTACTAAATAGTTCAGGTGAAGCCTATCTTTCTAAAATTGAAGATTATCACACCGCCGACATCTCTTTAACTAAACATTTTTACAAAAAAAGATTTAATCTAACATTAGGAAGTAAGAACCTATTTAATGTAGTTAGTGTTTCTGGGGTATCTTCGGGAGGAGCTCATTCTTCAGGAGGAAATACAGTAGCGGTAGGTACAGGAAGAACTTATTTTATAAAATTAGACATTAACATAACAAAGCAATAAATGAAACTATTAATCTTATTCTTAAGTTCTGTGATGATTCTATCTTCTTGTGTAAAAGAGGAACTTCCCGTACCTAAACACGACCCGGGTAATGTTATTACAAACACAGTAAACATGGGGAGCAATTATAAATGGCAGGTATATTTTAATCTAAAAAATAATACAGTTGTTGGTGAGAATTTGAAAACCATTTGGGATTTAGGCTTTGAAACCTCATCAGATGGTTACCGAATTATATTAAATTCATCAAAAGCGATGTATGCCGCAAAAACAAACCAAACTGATTTTAGTTTAGTTAACGATACTACTGGTTTTAGTGCAATTAAGGATTTTGATTCCCCAACAGGAAACATGGAGCAAACCGCTATTGGAGATTGGAGACTAATTCCTAATCAGGTTTATCTTATTGATAGAGGATATAATGAATTGGGTTCTCATCAAGGTTTTAGAAAAATTGTGTTCGAGAGTGTAGATGATTATTCTTATACTATACGTTTTTCGCAGCTTAATGGTAGTGGAGAAACTACTTTACAGGTACCTAAAGATGTCAACTATAATTTTACATTCCTCTCTTTCTCTACATCTTCAACTGTAATGGTTGAACCACCAAAAATAGATTGGGATATTGTTTTCACACAATATTTAGAGGAACTTAGTACTCCTTATTTAGTTACAGGGTGCTTATTAAATAGGTATAAAACAACGGCAAAAATAGATTCAATTATTGGTTTTAATTCTATCAATTATGATTTTGCTCTAACTCAGCTATTGAGTTCTAATATCAATATTATTGGTTATGATTGGAAAGAATATAGTTTTACTACTTCATCATATATAGTTTTTCCAAATAAAAACTATATAATTCAAGACCAAAACGGGTTTTATTACAAGCTTCATTTTATAGATTTTTATAATAACTCTGGTATAAAAGGAAATCCAACTTTTGAATTTCAAAAATTATAAAAAAACAAGAAAGCCCGTAATTAACGGGCTTTCTTGTTTTTTATTTAAAATGGTTTATTTTAATTTTTGTTTTACTTCAACCATTTCGTAAGCTTCAACAATATCGTTTTCTTTAATGTCGTTGTAGTTTGCAATATTTAAACCACACTCATAACCTTTAGCAACTTCTTTTACGTCGTCTTTAAAACGTTTTAATGAGCCTAATTCTCCTGTGTAAACAACAATACCTTCTCTAATCAAACGAATTTTATTTTTACGATCAATTTTACCATCTAACACCATACAACCTGCAATAGTTCCAACTTTAGAAATTTTGAATACTTCTCTAATTTCAACGGTAGCAACAATTTTCTCTTCAAATTTCGGTGCTAACATACCTTCCATCGCATCTTTCAATTCGTTGATAGCATCATAGATAATTGAGTACAATCTAATGTCGATTTGCTCACTTTCTGCAAGTCTACGTGCATTAACTGATGGACGAACTTGGAAACCAATAATAATTGCCTCAGAAGCTGCTGCAAGCATAATATCAGACTCACTAATTTGACCCACCGATTTATGAATTACATTAACTTGAATTTGGTCGGTAGATAATTTTTGTAACGAATCAGAAAGTGCCTCAATAGAACCATCCACGTCACCTTTGATGATGATGTTCAATTCTTTAAAGTCGCCAATAGCCAATCGTCTTCCAATCTCATCCAACGTAATGTGTTTATGTGTACGAACACCTTGTTCACGTTGTAATTGTAAACGTCTTTCTGCAATTGAACGAGCTTCTCTTTCGTCATCCATTACATGGAACTTATCTCCAGCATTTGGAGCACCATTTAAACCTAATATAGAAACTGGAGTTGATGGCCCAGCTATTTTTACGTTCTGACCTCTTTCGTTGAACATGGCTTTGATTTTACCACTATAACAACCAGCTAAAAGAGCATCGCCAACTTTCATTGTTCCTGTTTGTACTAAAACCGTAGAAACAAAACCTCTACCTTTATCTAATTCAGATTCGATTACTGTACCCACACCATTTCTGTTTGGATTAGCTTTTAAATCTAACATCTCTGCCTCTAAAATTACTTTTTCAAGCAATTCTTCCACACCCTTACCTAATTTTGCAGAAATCTCTTGAGATTGGTATTTACCACCCCATTCTTCTACTAGTATGTTCATTTGAGATAACTCTTCACGAACTTTATCAGGATTAGCTCCTGGTTTATCTATTTTGTTAATAGCAAAAATAATTGGAACTCCAGCAGCTTGAGCGTGGTTAATAGCCTCTTTTGTTTGAGGCATTACACTATCATCAGCAGCAATTACAACAATTACAACGTCGGTTACTTGAGCACCCCTAGCACGCATGGCTGTAAATGCCTCGTGACCTGGCGTATCTAAGAACGTAACTTTCTTTCCATTTTTTAATTCTACTGAATATGCTCCAATGTGCTGAGTAATACCTCCTGCTTCACCAGCAATTACGTTTGCTTTACGAATGTAATCGAGCAGCGATGTTTTACCGTGGTCAACGTGACCCATTACTGTTACAATTGGAGAACGCTCTAATAATTGATCTTCTGTATCTTTTACATCCAACAATACTTCGCTTTCTTCTGTTGCCGAAACAAATTCCAATTTAAAACCATACTCTTCAGCAATAATGGTTAATGTTTCTGCATCTAAACGCTGATTGATAGAAACAAACATACCTAAACTCATACAAGCTCCAATAATGTCGGTTACTCCTACATTCATCATTTTAGCAATCTCACTAACAGTAACAAACTCTGTTACTTTTAATGTTTTCTTTTCTTCTGCTTGTATTTCTGCATCTATAATACTTTGTTCACTTACAGCCTGACGTTTCTCTCTTCTATATTTTGAAGCCTTACTCTTTCCTCCACTACCTGTAAGTTTAGCAAGTGTTTCTTTAATTTGATCCTGTATTTGTTGCTCAGTCAACTCAGCCTTTCTCTCTACTCTTCCATCACCACCAGGTTTTGTATTTTGGTTTGGTTTAAATGGTCCTTTTTTATTGGCATCAACATCAACTTTACGCGTAATTCTTTTACGTTTTCCTTTGTTTGGGTCGTTATTCGCCTGATTTTGATTATTAGTATTTCCAGGTGTTTGTGGTGGTTGATAAGGTTTTTTCTCAAACTTTTTCTCAACAGGCAATTCAATTTTACCTAATACTTTTGGAGAAGCTATTTTTTCATAAACCGTTTCAATTTCTTGTGGTTGATTTGATTTTGGCTCAACTTTTTCTTCTTGTTTAGGTGCTACAGGAACTTCTTCTATTGGAGTTTCTTCTGCTACAACTTCTTCTTTTGTTTTTGCTTTTTTGTCGGGACGAGTTTTTAAATTTAAAGCAGCTAAATCAATTTTTCCAACAACTTTAATTTCTTCTTCTTGTTTTGGAACCACAACAGGAATTTCTTCAACTGGTTTTGATTCTTCTTTTTCTTCTTTCTTAACGCTGTGACCTGGAAGTGTTATGGTTTCTTTTTGTGTACCAATAGAAACTAATTTTGATTCTTCTTTTACACTTTTTTCTGATTGAAATTCTCCAAGCAACATTTGATAGGCATTTCCATCAATTTTAGAGTTTGGATTATTCTCAACCTTAACTCCTTTAGAAGAAAGAAAATCTACCAAGGTACCAATACCTACGTTAAACTCTCTAGCTACTTTACTTAATCTTTTTACTTCTCCTTCAGACATATTTGTACTCTTTTTTTTAAATATCAATGATATTTTATTGTGGAGATGTTTCTCCTTAAAAAACTTTAGTCAGAAGTTTCCTTCTGACTAAAGAGA
The DNA here is from genome assembly GCA_964398455.1 of uncultured Vicingus sp. Taxonomy (GTDB): domain Bacteria; phylum Bacteroidota; class Bacteroidia; order Flavobacteriales_E; family Vicingaceae; genus Vicingus. Next base: position 77,764 of record CAYNMR010000006.1, read on the forward strand.
TGTTATTAATTTTCGAACTCTGCACGTAAAATGCTCATCACATCTTCTACAGTTTCGATTTCTAAATCGGTTCTTTTTACTAATTCTTCAACTGATAAATCTAAAACACTTTTTGCTGAATCACAACCTACAGATTTTAATTCTGCAATTACCCAGCTTTCTATTTCGTCTGAGAATTCATCTAATGCAACATCATCTGCATCATCTTCCATATCTCTGTAAACATCAATTTCAAAACCAACTAATTTACCAGCTAGTTTAATGTTGTATCCGCCTTTACCAATAGCTAAAGAAACTTGATCTGGTTTTAAAAATACTTCCGCTCTGTTTTTTTCTCTATCTAACTTAATAGCAGTAATTTTTGCAGGGCTCAATGCTCGTTGAATGTATAATTCAATGTTGCTTGTATAGTTAATCACATCAATGTTTTCGTTTCTTAACTCTCTTACAATACCATGTATCCTTGCTCCTTTCATACCAACACAAGCTCCAACTGGGTCGATTCTATCATCGTAAGATTCAACCGCAACTTTTGCTCTTTCGCCTGGTTCTCTAACAATATTCTTAATGGTAATTAATCCATCATAAATTTCAGGAACTTCTAATTCAAATAATCTTTCTAAGAACAATGGTGATGTTCTAGATAAAATAATCAACGGCTTGTTGTTTTTCATTTCAACACGAACAACAACTGCTCTAACTGTATCGCCTTTTTTAAATCTATCGCTATTGATTTGCTCATTTTTAGGTAAAATCAATTCATTGTTCTCATCATCAAGAATAAGAATTTCTCTTTTCCAAACTTGATAAACCTCGCCAGTAATCAATTCACCAACTCTATCTTTGTATTGTTTGTAAATGTTGTCTTTTTCTAATTCAAGAACTTTAGACATTAAATTTTGACGAAGCGACAAAACTGCTCTTCTACCAAAATCTTCCATTTTTACAGGTTCAGAAACTTCTTCACCGATTTCAAAATCTGGTTCGATTTTTACTGCATCAGAATAAGCTATTTCTTTATTCTCATCTTCTACTTCTCCATCGGGAACAATTTCACGGTTTCTCCAGATTTCCAAATCACCTTTATCCACATTCACGATAAAGTCGAAATTTGAATCATCACCAAATCTTCTTTTAATTGTGCTTCTAAAAACACTTTCTAAAATACTCATAAGGGTAGCTCTGTCGATATCTTTGAATTCTTTAAATTCCTGAAACGAGTCTATTAAGCTTAAACTTTCCATATAAAATTTATTTAAACGATATAATTATTGTTGTTTCTTTTATGTTTGTAAACGGTATTATTTCTTCTTTTACTATTGTTTCTTTTTTCTTCTTTCCTTCAATTTTTTGTTTGAATGAATAGGTGATCTGAATTTCATTTTCATTCACAACTTCTAAAACACCTTCAACTACTTCTCCATTATTCTGAACAACTCTCACCTCTTTTCCTTTGTATTTTTGGTATTGTTCAATTACTCTAAATGGCTTATCTAAGCCTGGTGAAGAAACATGTAATTCAAAATCTTCTGCCTCTCTATCTAAATTGTGTTCTATTTGACGACTAAAATCCACACAATCTTTAATAGTAAATCCCTCAGGTCCATCAATCTCTAATTGAATATTGTTTCCTGGCTTCACGTCAAGATGAACTACAAAGAATTTTTTCTCCTGTAGCTTCTCATCTATCAACTCTAATATTTGTGTTGTTGTTATCATTTTTTTATCATAAAAAGAGGGGACTTCCGTCCCCTCTTTTTATCAACATCTTTATTTTCTGAGCCACAAAGATACAAAAATATTTGTAAGTGGCAAAAAAAATTATTTGTCTTCTACTACATCAAATTTAAATGTAGCTTCTACATCTTTGTGTAATCTAACCTCAGCATCGTAAGAACCTAATGCTTTGATAGCTTCACCTTTAATTTTGATGTATTTTTTATCTATTGTAAAACCTAATTTTTCAATAGCTTCAGCTAATTGAATAGTGTTAACAGAACCGAAAATTTTACCATTTTCGCCTGCTTTTGCACCAACTACAATTTTAGCCGCTTTTAATCCTTCAGCCGTTTTAACAGCTTCGTCTTTCACTTTTTTATCTTTTACAGCTCTTTGTTTCAAGTTCTCTTCATGAACTCTTAACGAAGATTTTGTAGCGATAGCTGCTAATCCTCTTGGAATTAAGAAATTTCTACCATAACCGTCTTTAACAGTTACTATTTCATCTTTAAACCCTAGGTTCTCGATGTTATCTTTTAATATAATTTTCATAGTTTAATACCTCCTTAAATTATTTTAACATATCTGCCACGTAAGGCATTAAAGCAATGTGTCTTGCTCTTTTTATTGCTTGACCAACTTTTCTTTGATATTTTAAAGAAGTTCCTGTAATTCTTCTAGGCAACAATTTACCTTGCTCGTTTACAAATGCAAGTAAAAATTTCTCGTCTTTGTAATCGATGTATTTAATTTTATTTTTTTTGAATCTACAATATTTTTCTTTTTGTAATTCAATGTTTGGCGGGGTAAGATATCTTACTTCTGAACTATTTTCTGACATGATTTTAGATTTTTAAAAGTTAAACTTAAGCTTTTGCCGCTTTTCTGTTTTGTCTCGATTCTGCAAATGCAATTGCATGTTTATCCATAGACACTGTTAAGAAACGCATAATTTTCTCGTCTCTTTTCAAGCCTACTTCTAAAGTTGCGATAAATTCACCTTCAGCTTCGTACTCAAACAAATGGTAAAAACCAGTTGATTTTTTTTGAATAGGGTAAGCTAATTTTCTTAGCCCCCAATCTTCTTCATGTAGTAGTTTCGCACCACCATCTTTAAGGGTTTGTTTAAATTTTACAACTGCTTCCTTTACCTGATCTGCAGATAAAACGGGAGTTAAAATGAAAACAGTTTCATAACGTCTTGTCATTTCCAATTTATTTAATTAATTATTACTTTTTTTAAAAGGACGGCAAAGATAGGAATTTTATCTTATTACCAAATAGTTAGATGGTGTTATTTTTTTATTCGATAAAATTAAACGTCTATCTAAATCTTGCAGAGCTCTTGCTTCCTCCAAATGGACTAGGATAAACATAGCGTAAAGCGACCTCAAAAGCTCCAAAATTATTTGATGCACTACTTAAATCAGAGGTATTTAAATCATAACTAACACCAATGGTATAATTCGCTAATTCTACAAATGAGGTAATGATAAATGAATCTTTCAATCTATATTGACCACCTACACCAATTGCTCCACCCTTCATGTTACCCGTATATTTCGATGCTTCTTTAAATTTATAAGCAAAGTTAGCTCCGACCAACACCTCGCTTAAACTACCTTGATGAAGATAAACAACAGCTGGCATAAACGACAATGGTGAATTTGGAACACCAATTATACCGTGAAAATGACCAATCCAACGATAGTACAATGGATCGTCTTTAATATTGTTGTATTCCGTTTTAGGATTATTGATGTGTTGAAGAGATAATCCTCCAATCAACAACACTTGGTCGTTACCACTCATGTAACGTTCTCCTTTTCGATAAGTCCAAGTTAAACCAGATGAAAAATCGATAGCTTTTACTGAAGTTACATCAACACTTTCTCCTGATGCAATTTGTGAGTCATATTTTTGTCCATCGTATTGCGAACCCCATGTTAAACTAGACATGTTAATAGCTCGTTGGAAATAACCTCCTTGAATACCTGCTCCTAATGTGTTTTTATCATTCAAATACAAATGGTATGCAACCGCTAGATTTGCTTGAGTTTGATTCATTTTTGAATCTCCAGCTTTATCGTTAAATACGTTTATACCTCCTGCAAAATAACCCACCTTTGGTTTGGAACTCTTGAAATTCATATCATAACCAGCCATCATGGTTACAAATGGTTCTGTTACACTTCCCCATTGGGTTCTGTAATTTAGTCCTGCACGCAAGTCGAACTCAGCACCTGCATTAGCTGGATTTAATTCTAAAGGCGTAAAATAGGTTTGAGAAAAATGTATGTCTTGTGCTTGGCAATTGTTAACTATCAATTGAACATTGACAATCAAGACTATTAATAAAATTCGTTTCATATCGGGTTAATTTTTCGGAATTAGTTTTCTAATATTTTAAATTCAGTTCTTCTATTTTGCTGATGAGCTTCTTCTTTAAGTTCTTCTGTAGCCAATTTCTCTATTTCCTTATCAGAAATTAGTAATTGTTTTTTACCATATCCTTTTGCTATCAATCTTGATTTATCAATCCCTTTGGATGTTAAAAAATCCATACATGATTGAGCTCTTTCTTGCGACAACTTCTCGTTATATGCATCTCCACCTCTAGAATCGGTATGAGCAGAAATTTCTATTTTAATTTTCGGATTACTATTTAATAATTCAACTACTTTACCTAATTCGTTATTTGACGAGGTTCTTAAAGTCGCCTTATTGTAATCATAGAAAATGTTCTTTAATACCACTTTTTTACCTACTTCTAGTTTGTCTAAACCAATGTCTTTAACTACTTCTTTAAAAGCAGCATCTTTATCAATTACAAAATTCTCTGAATAAAATAAATATCCTGGTGATTTTACGCTAATTCCATAATTAACACCAGCAGGAAGAGAAACCATGTACTTACCAGTAGTGCTATTTGATTCAAAAACACCAATCAATTTATTGTTATCATTGTCAAAAATTTCAATGGTTGCTTGTATAGGTTGACCTGTTTTCTTATCGGTAATAGCTCCTTTTAACAGAGTTAATTTCGGTTTATTCAATTCATCTAAGAAGGTTACTTTATAAATATCTCTTTTACCTTTCCCATCTGGTCTGATTGAAGTATAATAACCATAATCACCGCTAGCTGTAATTACAAAACAAACATCATCATCGGATGTATTTACGGGAAACCCAAGGTTTTGTGGTTTACTCCACTTTCCTTTCTCATAGATGCTTTTATATACATCAAAACCACCCATACTTCCATGTGCTTTAGAACTAAAATACAAGGTTTTTCCATCTGGGTGAAGAAAAACTGCATCTTCATCATCAGGAGTATTTATGGATATGCCTAAATTTTCTGCATTTCCCCAAACACCTTTATCATCTTTTGTAGCCTTATAAATATCTTTTCCTCCCTTTCCATCTGGTCTGTCGCTCACAAAATAAATAGTATTTCCATCAAAAGAGTAACAAGCAGAAGTTTCTTGATATTTCGAATTTATTGGTTCCGGCAACTCTACTGGATCACTCCATTTATCTCCTTTCTTTTCCGAAACATAAATATTTCCATCACCTTTCTTATTATCGCGATATAAAAACAATTTTTGTCCATCTAAGGATAGTCCAACCGTAGCATCATGAAACTCGCTATTAACTGGATTTCCAAGATTCACAGCATTTGTCCAATTACCTTTTTCTTTTTTAGAATAATAAATGTCTTCGTAAAAATCACCAATATTAGGATCCGTTCCACCTCCAATAGTAATAGGTCTTCGAGAGGTAAAAAATATCTCAGATTCATCAGCTGTAATAACAGGAACATACTCTTCGTTCTCGGTATTTATAGCAGCATCCAATCCTTCTATTTTAACATTCACAGGCAATTTAATTAATTTCTTACCAGAAGTACATTCAGCAATTTTCTTATCTGCTAGGCTGCTCAGACTAGGTTCTATTTTACTTCCATTGGTTTTAGCAATTTTATAATATTTCATTGCTTCATCAAACTCATTATTTAAATGATAAGCATTCCCAAGTAAAAACACAAAATAACCATCCATTTTACCATCTAATTTGAAAGCTTTTTGAAGATAGGTTAATGCTTCAGAACGATCAGAAGATTTTAAATGGCAATGACCAATTTTTGCATTCAATTCCGCATTATTAGGATTAAATTTATGAGCCGATAAATACGAGTCTAAAGCTTTAGAATAAAAAAACCTAAAGTAATTTGCATCACCTAACTGAATGTTCTTCTGTGCTTCTTTCAAACCTTTTGCATCCGACTTAAAGTTAGCCTTTGAAAACTCTACATTAGACTGACCAAAAACACCTAAACAATTAAAGATTAATATTATTAGTATTATTAATACTCTCATTCCGTTTTCTAGTTTTATTTAATTAATGATACGTTTCCTTTCAATTTCACTTCCTCTCCATTTAATAGAGTAGCGTCTAATTTATACACAAAGACTGCAGTATTTAAGTCTGTTCCTTTATATGAACCATCCCAACAATCGTTAACATCTATTGATTGGAAAACAACTTCTCCCCAGCGAGAGAATATTTTAAAGTCCATTTTCTCAATACAGTTATTATATACAGAAAGACAATCGTTTACCCCATCTCCATTTGGCGAGAAAGCCGAAGGAACAAATAGCTCTCCACAAATAATACCAACATTTACTGTTACACAAGTGGTGTCAACACAACCATTCTGAATAGTACTCACGCAATATTTTGTAGTTTCTTTAGGTGAAGCAATAGTGGTTGGACACACAGAACAACTTAGCTCTTCAGTTGGCGACCATGTGTATACAGTTCCTCCACTTGCTGTTAGCTCAATTGAATCGCCTTGAATTATAGTTATATCTGTATTTGGATTAATTGTTACATTCGGGTTTGGAGTAACATTTACTATAAACGAAGTAGAATCAGTACAAGAACCAATATGTGCCAACACCCAATAGGTTATCGTATCATTAGGACTATCGGTAATACTAGTAGATGTTTCTCCTGTACTCCACGTGTACGTTGAACCACCACTAGCCGTTAATGTTATAAATTCTCCAAAACATATACTTGGACTACCTGTTATAAGAGCAACTGGTGGTGGTGATACTGTAACTGTGTACTGAGTAGTATTTTCACAACCCAATAAGTCTGTTCCGATAACCGAATATATAGTTGTTAAAGCTGGTGTAGCAGTTATTGAAGTTGTGGTTTCTGTTGTACTCCATTCATAACCTGATGCACCGCTTGCTGTTAAAGTTGTTGTCTCACCTTCACAAAGATTATTATTACCAGATACAACAACTGTTGGTAATGGATTTACGGTTATTGTTATTTGAGCCGTTGTAAAACATCCTAATCCAGCTGTTGGAGTAAAGGTATAAGTTGTTGTGGTGGTATTATCTAGTGCTGGCGACCATGTTCCCGATATTCCATTGGTTGAAGTTGTTGGCAAAGGAGATAAAGCATCTCCACTACATATCGGAGTAACCGCATTAAATGTTGGAGTAATATTTGAATTTACCGTAATTTCTAACGTTGTAGTGGTAGCACATTGCCCTGTTGTTGGGGTAAAAGTATAAGTCGTGGTAGTAGTATTATCTAGTGCTGGACTCCATGTTCCGTTTATTCCATTGGTTGAAGTGTTTGGTAGAGGTGATAAAGCATCTCCTGTACATATTGGTGCTACTGCTGCAAAGGTTGGCGTAGCTGGAGTTGAATTTACCGCAATCTCTAAGGTTGTAGTTGTAGCACATTGTCCTGCCGTTGGTGTAAAGGTATAAGTCGTGGTAGTAGTATTATCCAATGCTGGACTCCATGTTCCGTTTATTCCATTGGTCGAGGTTGTTGGCAAAGGTGATAAAGCGTCTCCAGTACATATTGGAGCTACCGCAGCAAAGGTTGGCGTAGCTGGAGTTGAATTTACCGCAATCTCTAAAGTTGTAGTTGTAGCACATTGTCCTGCCGTTGGGGTAAAAGTATAAGTCGTGGTAGTAGTATTATCTAGTGCTGGACTCCATGTTCCGTTTATTCCATTGGTTGAAGTGTTTGGTAGAGGTGATAAAGCATCTCCTGTACATATTGGTGCTACTGCTGCAAAGGTTGGCGTAGCTGGAGTTGAATTTACCGCAATCTCTAAGGTTGTAGTTGTAGCACATTGTCCTGCCGTTGGTGTAAAGGTATAAGTCGTGGTAGTAGTATTATCCAATGCTGGACTCCATGTTCCTGTTATTCCATTGGTTGAAGTTGTTGGTAAAGGTGATAAAGCATCTCCTGTACATATTGGTGCTACAACTGCAAAGGTTGGTATAACGTTCGTGTCTACTATTATCTCTAATGTAGTTGTTGTAGCACATTGTCCTGCCGTTGGGGTAAAGGTATAAGTTGTTGTCGTGGTATTATCTAGTGCTGGACTCCATGTTCCCGACACCCCATTTGTTGAAGTGGTTGGTAATGCAGATAATGAACCTCCACTACATATCGGTGCTACGGCTGCAAAGGTTGGTACAACATTCGTATCTACAATTATCTCTAATGTAGTTGTTGTAGCACATTGTCCCACCGTTGGAGTAAAGGTATAAGTTGTTGTCGTAGTATTATCCAAAGCTGGGCTCCATGTTCCGTTTATTCCATTGGTCGAAGTGGTTGGCAAAGGTGACAAAGCATCTCCCGTACATATCGGCGCTACGGCTGCAAAGGTTGGTACAACATTCGTGTCTACTACTATTTCTAATGTAGTTGTTGTAGCACATTGTCCTGCCGTTGGAGTAAAGGTATAGGTTGTTGTTGCTGTGTTGTTTAATGCTGGACTCCATGTTCCATTTATTCCATTGGTTGAAGTGGTTGGCAATGCAGATAATGAACCTCCACTACATATTGGCGATACTGCTACAAAAGTTGGAGTAACATTTGTATTTACTGTAATTTCTAATGTAGTTGTTGTAGCACATTGTCCTGCCGTTGGAGTAAAGGTATAGGTTGTTGTTGCTGTATTGTTTAATGCTGGACTCCATGTTCCGTTTATTCCATTGGTTGAAGTTGTTGGTAATGCAGATAACGAACCTCCACTACATATTGGTGATACCGCAGCAAATGTTGGAGTAACATTTGAATTTACTACTATTTCTAACGTTGTGGTTGTAGCACACTGACCTGCCGTTGGGGTAAAGGTATAGGTTGTTGTTGCTGTGTTGTTTAATGCTGGGCTCCATGTTCCGTTTATTCCATTGGTTGAAGTGGTTGGCAATGCTGATAACGAACCTCCACTACATATTGGCGATACTGCTGCAAAGGTTGGGGTGGTTGCAGAATTTACCGTCACTGTTACCGATACTCTAGTAGCACTCACGCACGAACCATCGGAGTTACTGACTGTTTGAATATAATATGTTGTAGTGATGGTTGGGGATACCGATAGCGGAGTTGTTCCCAAATTATTTCCACCTGTTGGAGCATCCCAAACTTGATATGACACCCCTGAACTTGGACCACTTGCAGTTATTGAAGTAGATTGTCCAGAACATATTGTAGATGGAGTTGCAGTTACTGTTGTTGCTTCTAAAGGTGCTACACACGTAGTTTTAGTACAAACATAAGATGGAGTTGGTGTTATAGCAATTCTACTGATTGTAAGCACATTAGAACCTGGAGTGCCAGACCAAGCATTAAATGATGGGTCAGAAGCAGTAGTTGGACCAGCAGAAGCTGTTGGTACAAATGTTGTAGCTGGACAACCTGTTAAAGGAGTTTGCCCAAATGGATCTGTTTTGATTACATGATAATCATAATCTGCACCCCCTGCAGTCATCGACATAGCAATGTAACCATTATCAGATGTTTTACTCCCTCTTGGAAGAATTGAAATTAAATTAAAATCATATCGTTTTGCAGAGTCTGCAGTAGTAGTTGTTGCTGTTGAATTGAATCGATGTATGGCATTTGAAAAAGTAAACCCTAAAGGCTGAATATACATAGACATGGTAGCAATATCAGTACCAGCGTTTACTTCATAAATTTGGGAAACATCAACTACACTAGATAATCCTGGGTATGTAAACAAGCGGCTGAAAGTTTGTGAAAAACCACCAGCACCTACATACTTTTGAACTAATTCTTTACCGTTATCTGACCCTCCTACAATAATTGCCCCAGCACTTGTGGTATTAACCGCACCAAAATATTGACTATTTTGAGTCGGTGATGAATCTGGATTATCTACTTGTTTGTGATAAGTAATAACACCAGCTGTTGTAGTTTTCAAAATAATTGCATCAGTTGGAGTCGCATCATCTCCATCACTATTTGTTGCTGATAAATGATTGTTTACATCATAACTACCAACTGCCACATAACCATCGCTAACTTCAACAACATCAACAAAACTTGCATCATTATAAATTCTATTTCCTGGAGTGTTCGCTCCAATATAGTATCTAAAAACTTTATGCCAAACATGATTCCCACTTGCATCTAATTTCACAATTAATGGAGAGCCTATAACCTCTGTTTGTGGATCTCCATTAGCATCCGTATAATTTATTGGGTTAAAATCTATTTCTGGACCAGCTCCATCTGGGTCATAACCTGTAACATAACCCACAGCTACATATCCTCCATCTGATGCTTTTATCACTCTATTAAACCAAGCTCCATTAGCCTCATTAATACTAAAACGTTTAGAGTTAACTACATTACCTGCAGCATCTAAAACCATAAATACAGCAGCATTCGATTCGCTACCACCACAAGTTATATATTGATTATTTGCTGCATCTTTCTTAATATCATTTAGCTGAAACCCAATAGAAGCATCAGAATAACGAAACGACCAGTTAATACCCCCTGTGTCATTAAGTTGAGTAACTGTACCATAAATAGGTAAAAAAGTAAGGTTGGTTCCAGCCATAACGTAGGTATTAGCTGTTAATCCTTCCACAATATTCCCTGGTAAATCAAACAATGCTTGATTGTAATTTTTACGAAATGCTGTTGTAGTTTGTGCTTTTATAGTTAAAACACTTATAACTAAAGCTACAATAATTAAGGATAATTTTTTCATAGGTTATTTTGTAAATTATTTGCTAAAATAATAAAATATAGTTACATAGAAGACAAATAAGAGTCTTGGATGATGGTAAAAAGATATTTATTTTGTGTTTTTTGTTACACTGCCACCAAAAGGAATTCAGAAATTTAATTAAATCTCGCGTTTGATTTCGTACCTTTTCCATAACTAAATGGACTGAACGCATATTTTATAAAAACTTCTGGACCCCCACTGCCTCCTGTTGCTGCTGATAGGTCAGAAACATTCATATCATATGCGACTCCAATAGCTAATCCTGAAGTTTCGAACTCAACAGAAGGGGCAAAAGCATCACCAACTCTATAATACGTTCCGAATGAAATAGCCATTTCTTTAAAAATCCCTGTATATTTAGATTCTTCTTTAAGAATGTATCTTGCTAACAAACCTCCTGTAATTTCTCTTGCCGGACCTTGGAAATAAACAAACATTTTTGGTTTAATTGCCCATTTAGAGTTAAACAAACCTATCAAAGATTCCGCATGTAAAGCCCATCTTGAATACAACCTATCTATATCTCCAAACTCAATTTGACGACTCGGTCTGGTTACATGATAAAAAGCAATACCAGCTTGCATCGTAAAGTTATCAAAAGAGCTTAATGTTTTAGTGCTTTCGCCATAAGCCCATAAAGCTCCTGCAGAAAAATCAAAATACGAAGTGTTTTCAAATTGAAAACTTTCTAGTGATGGTGTAGCTGCATCAAACTGTTGTCCATCAAATTGGTTATCCCACCTTAAATTTCCTCCATCTATTGAATTCTGAGCCCAAGAACCCATAAAACCAACTGATGCCGAGTTTTTGTCATCTAAATACAAAACACTTGATAATGCCAGATTTATCTTTGTTGTTCCAAACTTGGTCTCTCCTGCCACATCCCTGTAGGCTCCTAAACCCAAACCTAAATAGCCATTTTTCCATTTATTTTTAAACAACCCTCCATCTAACATCACTGCATAAGTTTTGTAAGGATTACCAATGCTTCCCCACTGGCTTCTATAGTTTAATACGCCCCTGTAATCGCCATTAAAAACACCAGCCGTTGCTGGGTTTGTTGTTACTGGCATTGCATCATACATGGTAAAATGTATATCCTGAGCACTTAATTTTATGCTTGAAATAAAAATGAGTGTATATATTACTTTTTTCATCATGTTATAAAATTATTTAATCAATGTAATATCACCTTTTTGTGTAACCTGTTTACCATCAATAAACGTAGCCTCAAGATAATAAACAAATACAGCCTTATTCATTTCTTTACCTCTAAATGTTCCATCCCAACCTACATCTAAACGAGTAGTTTCAAAAACTTTCTCACCCCATCTGTCATAAACAAAGAACTTTAATTCAGCTACGCCTTTTCCTCTAACAAATAACATATCATTTACCCCATCGCCATTTGGAGAGAAAATGTTTGGAACAAAAATCACATTCTCAAATTCTACAATAATGGTGATGTTATCTGAGGTCACACAACCATTGGTATCAGATGTAATTACCGTATATGTTATGGTTTCTTCTGGTGTAGCTATAGGACTTGGACATACCGTACAAGATAAATCAGTTGGTGGAGACCATGTATAAACGCCATTTGTAACTCCTGTTGCATTTAGACCTACCGATTCACCTAATTGAATAATGGTATCGTTACCAATAAAAACTTGTTGAGGTTGATGAACAATCACGTTATGAATAACTGAATCTGAACCAAAAGCATTCGACACCACTAATTTTACTTCTTGAGTTCCTGGAGCGTTAAAACATACCGAACCTGGATTTTGATTGGTTGATGATGATGGTGTTCCATTCTCAAAAGTCCATTGCCATGATGTAGCTCCTGTACTTGAATTAGTGAATGTTATACATGTTCCTGCACAAATAGTTGAGTCAGAAACGCTAAATCCAACAATTGGAGGATTACAAGTGGTAACCGTAATATAACCAACTTTAGTCTCTGTATCAGAACCATTTGCATCAGTTACTGTTAATATAACTTGATATGTTCCTGCAGTATTGTAACAAATGTTAGTTGGATTTTGTGATGGTGATGATGCAGGAGTTGCACCTGTAAAAGTCCATGCCCAAGTGGTAATTCCTCCGGCTGAACTTGAACTCATATCAGTAAAACTAATACAATCCCCAATACAAACATTAGTTTGAGATGCAGAAAAGTTTGCAACAGGTAATGGACTTGTACAACTATTAATAGCTACGTTAAATGTTTGTGAGTTTGGACAAGATCCATTCGTTGTATAGGTTACAGTAAAAGAACCCGCTCCAGAAGATGCTATATTTATTACACCTGTACTCGCATTAATAACTCCACCATTATTTATAGTAAAAGTTCCTCCTGTTAGTCCTGTTATTGTTGGTGTTGGATTTGGATCTGTTAAACAGAACGAATTTGAAGCATAACTAAATGCAGGATTATCGGTTGCATTAACAGTAATCGTCATGGTATCTACATCACCACATGATCCTGAGATAGTATAAGTTATTACATGATTCCCTACTCCAGCTGTTGCAGGATTAAATGTACCTAAAGTGCCATTTGTAATTCCTGTTCCTGTCCATGTTCCTCCTGGACTTACTGCCGATAAATTTACAGCAGCAGCATTCTGACAGAACGGCCCAGCTTGTGTTATAGTAGCATCTGTAGTATTAGTTATTGTTATGTTAAATGTATTAGTATCTGGACATGAACCAGTAGTAGTATAAGTCACCATATATGAACCTAATCCTGAACCAGAAAGATTAACAACTCCTGTACTTGCATTTATTACACCACTATTATTGATAGTAAAAGTACCTCCTGCTGTACCTGTTATATTTGGCGTAGGATTTGGATCCGACAAGCAATAACTACCTGAAGGATAGGTAAACGAAGCATCATCAGAAGCATTGACCACAATAGTCATTGTATCAACAGCTCCACATGATCCTGTTATAGTATAAGTTATTACATGACTACCAACCCCTGCAGTTGTAGGATTAAATATACCTAAAGTACCATTTGTAATTCCTGTACCTGTCCATGTTCCTCCTGGACTTATTGCTGATAAATTTACAGCAGCAGCATTCTGACAGAATGGACCAGCTTGTGTAATGGTAGCATCTGTACTAGAAGTAATGGTAATATTAAATGTTGCTGAATTTGGGCAAGTTCCAGTTGTGGTATAAGTTACGGTATAAGAACCAACTCCTGAACTAGCAATATTAACAACTCCTGTACTTGAATTTATTACCCCACTATTATTGATAGTAAACGTACCTCCTGCTAATCCTGTTATTGTTGGTGTTGGACTAGGGTCTGACAAACAAAAACTACCAGAAGAATAACTAAATGCTGCATTATCTAAAGCATTAACAACAATTGTTTCTGTATCAACATCGCCACAACCTAAAGTGTAAGTAATGGTATGGCTGCCAGCACCAGCTGTTGCAGGATTAAATGTTCCTGTAGATGCATTTGTAATTCCTGTCCCACTCCAAGTTCCACCTGTTTCAGCAGCAGTTAAATTTACAGCGGCAGCATTTACACAAAACGGACCAGCAGCGGTAATAGTAGCATCACAAGTTGCAGAACAAGCTGGTAGTGCAGGAATATTTGTGATTTCTAAAATATTTCCAACACCATCAGTAATTTGTATTTGAGTTGCTCCACCAGGAGGAGTTACAGTCACGCCAGTAGCAAAATCTACATAAGCTGGAACTGAACAAGATGCAACAGAACAAGATGCTGGCACTATTGGTGGAAAACCAGGATTCCAAGTTCCACCACAAGTAGTACAGTCCGTTTGATTAGCTGGAGTAACGGTTGTTGTTGTCCAATTAGCCCAAGTGTAAGGCCCTGCACCCCCAGACACAGTTAAGTCTCCATTTGTTTCTCTACAAGCTTCGAGGGTAGCACAAGAACTCACAATGACTTCAATAGAATGATTACCGCATGCCAAAGAATACGTAATGGTATATGTTCCAGGACCAGCTACTGATGGATTAAATACTCCTGTTGAAGCGTTTAATCCTGCGGTAGCAGGTGAAGAACTCCAAGTCCCTCCAGGAGTATTTGGTGCAAATGTTACCGAAGGATCTGTTGGACACAATGGGTCTATTTCGCAAAAATTAGCATCACAACAAACCAGCGAGTATTGTGCTGCCGCAGTCATGTTTAGAGACTCTATTCTACCCCCTCTTCCAGTTGCAACACTATTATCTTGAATTGCACCAACAGCAATAACCTCTCCGTTATTGTTAACACTAACATCATAAACTGTAAAACCACCGGTTGTGTTTGCCTGAGCTAAAACATTTAAATTCTGATCAAATTTCACTACCCTATCCATTGAACCTGCATATACATTACCTGCGTTATCAACCGCTAATCCACTACAGTAAACAACTAGATTTCCCAGAGCCGTTCCTGATGCCCCACCTGGTAAAGTAACAGTATTAATTAATGCACCTGTATTTACATTCCACTGTAAAATTTGATTTCCTTTATGGGTATAAAAAAAGTTATCATTAGCAACAATCGCTTTTAAACCTCCTCCATTTTGAGAGGAAGACAAGAAATTTTCACATTTGTACGCCAAAGTTGCTGTATTACTCGCACTAAAAGAAGGATCGGTAGAACTACCACAAGACCCAATGTCTTGATTTATTGCCCCAACTTGGGTATGGGTTAAGTATAAATACTTGGCATTTTTTGATGATGAAATAGAACGTACTTCGATAGGAAAATCCCCAATTCCAGAAACAGAATTTGTATTGACAACAGCCTCTGCCAAAACTGCTCCAGAATTAATATTAATATCAAAAATTGTAGCTGAAGCAGTCAATGGAGGTATTAAGCCAGATAATTTTGTGCCTCCGACAATCAATTTCGTTTTGTCACAATTAAATGTAATTGACCAATATTCCACACCATTTAAACTTGAATTATTTGCGTGCCAAACCATTGCTCCAGCATTATTCACTCGCTCAATTTCTGCAGCAGTTCCTTGTGTAATAAAACTATTACCAGCGTTATCTGTAGCCAATGTACCCAACCAATCGCCCCCCACGGTGTCCCATGGAGTAGCATATGTCCATTGCAAAGTACCAGCTGCGTTATATTTTCTCAATTCCATTGGTATTTCACCACCAATAACATAAATATTTCCAGATCCATCAGTTTCTACCTCACGTGTAAAATCACCCGCATTAAATGATGGTGAAACCACCCAAGGGTCAATAACTACTTTTTTAGTGTTATCATAATTACCTATGTTAAATGTTAATGTGTTGTTTGCAAATTGATAATTTGATGCAATAACTAAATTAGTTGAGGCATAAAAAGTTTGAGGTTTGTGTTCGATAATTTTAACCAAAGAACCATTTAATTCTAATTGTCCTTGTTGATTTAATGCAACTACAACATTTTCATTTTTGTAATTGGTATGAGAAGTTTTGTATTGCATTTTAATTTGAGATGGATCTGCTCCAGGATGCAATATGATGTTGTACTTTATACCACCTTGCGGGTGAATCGTATATTCCACATCAATCTTGTTATAGAGGTTTTTGTAGGTTATTTTCTTATATCCATCAACATTGTTTTTATTGATAACATTTTTCGTAGCTGGGTCTTTAATTGCGTACGAGTAATAAAAATCAGTCTTTTCATCAGCAATTATTTGAACATTACTGTTTGCCCCAACAAAAAATACATCTACTAACTCACTCAAGTGAATTCTTTTTGGGATATGGTGATCTGTTTTTTGTCTGTTTGGATTTCTATCCAACTTATCAACTCGGTAAGTAATTCCTGTTTTTGAGAAGAAAGTATACCAACCTCCTTGCTTAACTGCAAATTCCACTTTATTTGCACTTTGCCAATTTCTTCCATCATACTGGCCAACATTCTTAACAAAGGCGTAATCATCTCCGAAACCTTTATTCCAATTCGTTTGTTGTGCATAATTATCTAGTGAGAATACTACTAGAAATACTATTACTAAAAAATTAATCCATCTCATTGTTCTGACTATTTATTTAGGGTTTACTATCAAAAATAACATGTATGAATTTAATGTTAAATCATTTCTTTTTTAATAATTAGGTATCTAATCTTTTGTCATATCGTGTTTAACAATCAAATTCATCCATAAATAATGAAGATTCACTTCTCATCAAAATCAATAAACAATTATAATACAATTAATTAACATAAAATAATAAGAAATTATAATTTTAGACATTAAACCATATATTTTTTCACTAAATTTAGGCTTTTAACTATTTTAAGATAAATAAAAAAAATGAAATTTCACCTAAACTTGTTTAATATTTAACAATTTTAATTAAAATTCAATTACACTTTAGGTATAGAATAAAATCAAAATACTTGATGTGCAACCTATACGTAATGAAAATAGTCATTAACACATAAAATCCCATCATCTAAGAACAAATATATTTTAGATCTATAAAAAAATGAAAAAACATCATTCATTATTTGAATTAATTCAGTCATTAACAAAATCCGAAAAAAGGTTAATTAAACTTAATGCTCAAATGCATAAAGGAGATAAAGTTTATTTGACCTTAATGGATGCTATAGCCGAACAAAAAGAATATAACGAAAAAGAGCTCCTTGAAAAATTTAAAGACGAAGAATTTATCAAACAATTTAGTGTAGCAAAAAACTACTTACAAAATTTTATTCTTAAGCAACTAAGGCAATACCACGCAGGATTAAAAGCAAGTATAGAATGTAAGAATTTATTAATTGAAGTGGAAATTTTATTCTGGAAAGGACAATATAAACTTGCTGAAAAAACCATACTAAAAACAAAGAAAATTGCCCAGAAATATGAACATTTTTTTGTTTTAGAAGAACTTAACTATTGGCAAAATAGAATCCATAATGCACTGTTAAAACTTAACAAAAATTATAAAACCACATTTGAATACGACAGCAAAGAACATATTGGAAAATACCTAAATATTCTAGAATATAAAGAATTAATAAGTACTGCTCAATTGCTCACCAAACAATCGGATGTAATTCGGGACGAAAGTGAGAAAAAAGCTTACTATTCACTTCTAAATAATCCTCTATTAAAAGACATATCTTCGGCACAATCAAATGAGGCAAAATATAACCACTATGTTTTAAATAGTGTGCTTTATAAGATTGTGGGTGATTTAAAAAAATCAGACGATTACAGAAAAAAATTATTAAACTTCTTGGAAACCAACCCTCATCTTATAGAGGAAAACCCTATTCATTACATAGCAGCATTGCACAATATGTTAACACAACAATTAATTACACATGATTATGAAAACTTCAAAAATTATCTACACAAACTAAAAACTTATGATTTTAAGATGCCCCATGAGAGGGCGAATGTATTTTCTTCACTATGTTTATTTGAGCTTGGATATTATTCTGAAATTAAAGATTATAACAGTGCTGTTCGATTTGTTGAGGAAACCGTTGTAAAATATGAGAATGTAAATGACCTCATTAATATGGAACATCGTTTCCTTCTTAATTATCAAGCTGCATTAGCTTATTATCATACCCAAGAGTTTCATAAAGCTCTAAAATGGATTAATAAAATTCTTGGAATAACCAATAGAGATTTACGTCTTGACCTCAGATCTTCGACTTATGTTCTAAATATTTTAACGCATTATGAGTTGCACAATTTCGACTTATTGCCCTATTTAGCAAAATCAACTTTATCATTCTTAAAAACAAGTAAGATGCTTAGAAAACCTGATGAAATTTTCTTAGCCATCTTTAACAATACTTCTTTATCCCTAAATAAAAAAGAATGGATTGAATTTTTAACAAGAAAGAAAAACGAATTACTATCTACAAGAAGTAAGTCTATTATTATTTCGGACATTAATTATATCGAATGGATTGATCGAAAGTTAGCATAAACTTGTTAAAATTAATTTGTTTACCTATCTTCGCTTAACATTTTTGTTGGATTTGAAACAAAACACCTATAGAATTTTACTACTTATTTGCCTTGTTGCACCATTCGTAACTTCTTACTATTGGTTAACCCATAAGAAAAAGTTAGTAAAAAAGGAAATCAAAAAGCAAATGATTGCAGGGATGGATAAAAGTGAATTAATTCTTCTAAAATTTACCCAAACAGAAATCACCACCAAACTAGATTGGAAACATTCAAAAGAGTTTGAATACAATGGACAAATGTTCGACATCGTTGAGCAAGAAACCGTTGGAGACTCCACCTCTTATTTATGTTGGCTGGATCGAGCAGAGACAAAGCTAAACAAACAATTACGAGAATTAGTTGCAATTGCACTTGGTAATAATCCTCAAAACCAAAATCAACAAAAACAATTTACTCTTTTTATAAAATCGCTATATTGTAATCAACCCTCTATATTTAAACTCGACAATCTAATCAACGAATCTTCTCTTATTTATTCAACACAAATTTTCTCTCTACTATACGAAATAGAGAGTATTCCAACCCCTCCCCCAGAGATAGTTTAATCTGTTTTTATTTAATCTACCGTTTCCAGTAGAATTTATTTAACTTATAAACTATTTATGTTATGAGAGAATTTTTCATTACATGGTTATTTCTTGGGATATATTGTATGAGCAATGCTCAAACAATTACCATTAAAAACCAAAATAACAAACCCATTGAACTAGTTACACTTACGAGTGAAACTCCTAAAGCTTTTGTAATAACAGATGCAAAGGGACAAGCTAATTTATCAAGCTTTGAAAATGCTGATAGAATAGAGATACGAATATTAGGTTATAAAACTGAGAATAAAAGTTATTCAGAGCTTAAAGAAAATGGCTTTATACTCCTTTTAACTCCACTAAATATCTCTTTAGACGAAATGGTCATTTCTGCTACTCGCTGGAATCAGTCGTCAGCTGAAATACCTGCAAAAATTAGCACCATTTCTCCAAAAGAAGTAAAACTTCAAAACCCTCAAACTGCAGCCGATTTACTGAATGTTTCTGGAAAAATATTTATTCAAAAAAGCCAACAAGGAGGAGGAAGTCCTATGATTAGAGGATTTTCCACTAATCGATTGCTTTATACGATTGATGGTGTTAGAATGAATACTGCCATTTTTAGAGGTGGAAATATTCAAAATGTAATTTCGCTCGACCCTTTTTCGACAGAACACACCGAAATATTTTTTGGACCAGGCTCAGTAATTTATGGTAGCGACGCCATTGGCGGGGTAATGAGCTTTCAAACCCTTACACCAACATTAAAAGACAGCTCCACTTCATTTATTTCAGGAAATACTGCTACTCGATATTCATCTGCAAACAATGAAAAAACAGGACATCTTGATATAAATCTTGGTTGGAAAAAAGTTGCTGTAATAACGAGCTGGAGCTTTAATGATTATGGTGATTTGCTTATGGGAAGTTTCGGCCCAAAAGAATATCTTCGACCGTTTTATGTAGAGAGAATCGACAATAAAGATGTAGTTATAACAAATGTAAATCAACAATTACAAAATCCTTCGGGCTACAAACAACTAAACACCATGCAAAAGTTGCGATACAAACCAAACGGCAACTGGGATATACAATATGGATTTCATTATTCCGAAACATCTGAATATTCGAGATACGACAGACATATTCGTTACAAAAATGGACAACCAAGGTATGGCGAATGGAGTTACGGGCCACAAAAATGGATGATGAATAATTTGGGTATCTCATATACTGACTCAAACCTATTTTTTGATGAAATGAATATTAAACTTGCTCAACAATATTTTGAAGAAAGTAGATTAAGCAGAGACATCAATAAATCGAATCGAGAAGTACGAATTGAGAAAGTAGATGCTTACTCATCCAACCTAGATTTCACCAAATTATTACACGAAAAAAATAAACTTTTTTATGGTGCTGAAATTATTTGGAACGATGTAACTTCATTAGGAATTGATGAAAACATCTTTACTGGCGAAAGTAAACATGGGGCAACTCGTTATCCAAAATCCGATTGGAGTTCTTATGCAATTTATCTTTCCAACCAACATAAGTTTTCCGAAAAATGGCTATTACAATCTGGCATACGATACAATCAATTTATATTAAATGCAGCGTTCGACACCACGTTTTATCCATTTCCATTTACCTCAGCAAATGTTAACAATGGAGCTTTAACAGGAAGTATCGGAACGGTTTTTCGTCCAACAGAAAAATGGGTATTGAGCACTAATTTTGCCACCGCTTTTCGTTCACCAAATGTTGATGATATTGGAAAAGTGTTTGATTCTAGCCCAGGATTTGTAGTAATTCCCAACCCTACACTTAAAGCTGAATATGCTTACAATGCCGATGTAAATATTACTAAAATTTTTGCTGATGTGGTTAAGATAGATTTTTCAGTTTATTATACCATTCTGCAAGATGCCATGGTAAAACGAGATTTTACCCTTAATGGTGCTGACAGCATAATGTACGACGGAACCATGAGCAAGGTCCAAGCTATACAAAATGGGGCATTAGCAAAAGTTTATGGTATTCAATCGGGTATTGAAATTAAATTTACTAAGGAATTTAGTATTTCTTCCGACTTCAATTATCAAATTGGTGAAGAAGAAGTGGATGATGGAACAATTAGCCCGTCCCGACACGCTCCGCCTTGGTTTGGAAATTCCAAAATAACATACAAATCAAAGAAAACAACTTTGCAGATTTATTTAATTTATAGTGGTGAAAAGAAATTTGAAGACCTCCCTCTTGAAGAACAACAAAAACCCGAAATTTATGCTATTGATAGAGATGGAAAACCTTGGTCGCCAAGTTGGCACACCATCAATTTTAAATCGATGTACCAATTTTCTACTTATTTATCTGCAAGTGCAGGAATAGAAAACATTACTGATATTCGATACCGAACATATAGTTCAGGAATTGTTGCTCCAGGAAGAAATTTTGTGATTGGAGTGAATCTACGTTTTTAATTTCTAAACCAGTTACTTCATCACCATTCTAACCGAATTTCGACTTTTTTGTATTAGTAATATTTCTTTGTTCAATGTCGTTTTAGCAATGGTTTCATCATCGTAATGACGGATAGTGAGCAACTCAACATTGTTGTTAAATTTAACCAAGTATTTCGAATTTAGTGCTTCTATTAATTTGGTTAATTTTTGCTGATTGTTATCTACACAAACCGAAAAACTGATGGCAGAATTTTGCATTAAATGAATTCGGACACCAAACTTTGAAAACAATCCAAAAATATGACTCAAATGGTCTTCCATGATAAACGAATAATCGCGAACTGAAATGGAAATCAACACCAAATTTTTCTTAAAAATATAACTTGGAATAAGTGAATCTTCAGAAGTATTCTCATTTATTAAAGTTCCAGGTTCGTTTGGATTAACAAATGATTTTACATACAACGGAATGTTTTTATTTTGTAAAGGTTTTATTGTTTTCGGATGAATAACCGAAGCGCCATAATATGCCAACTCGATAGCTTCACGATACGAAATGTTATTTAGTTTTTGGGTATCGCTAAATAATTTGGGATCGGCATTTAACATGCCAGGGACATCCTTCCAAATGGTAACACTCTCTGCATTTAAGCAAAAAGCTAGTATGCCCGCGGTAAAATCAGAACCTTCTCTACCCAAAGTAGTGGTAAAATTTTCGGAACTCGAACCAATAAAGCCTTGAGTAATGATAATGTTTCTTTTGTTTTGATTAAAAGAATCGGTCAGTCTCTCTTGTGCTAATTTCTCGGTCAACTCCCAATCCACACGAGCATCACGATGAGTATTATCGGTTTGAATAATATTTCTAACATCAACCCAATTGTTACTAACTCCAACATGATTTAGATAAGCACTTACTATTTTGGTTGAAATAATTTCTCCAACAGAAACTATTTGGTCGTAAACATAGTCGTATTCTCTGGTTGGAGCATCTTCAATTTCCCATTCTATTTCCACAAAAGTGTTATGAATTTCTTCAAAAACTGGGTGTTTCCTATCAGCAAAAAGCTCGTCCATAATTTTGTAGTGAAAATCTTTTACTTCTTGTAAGTATTCAAAACACTTTCCATCAGCATTCATGTAAGAATCAACCACTTTTTCTAAAGCATTAGTGGTTTTATCCATTGCAGAAATTACAACAGTTAAATCGTCATTAAAAAGGTTAATAACATTGCGGACATTTTTTACTGCTTCTGCATTCTTAACTGATGCTCCACCAAACTTAAATACTTTCATTTCAAATTACTTATTTATTTCAAACCTCAATTTTCCATTTATCCATTCCGAATCAAGTTCAGCATTAAATTTCTTATAAAAATTTAATGCCGGTTCGTTCCAATCCAACACTTGCCAAATCATTTGTCGCACTTTCATTTCTTTTGCTGCTTTTATGGTTTCCTCAAAAAGCATCTTGCCTATACCAAATCTTCTATATTGTTCTTTTACAACAATATCCTCTAAATACAAATTTCTACCAGTCCATGTGGAATAACGTATGTAATAAAAAGACATTCCAACAATTTGAGCATCAACCTCAGCTAAAATAATCCAATACAAAGGATGTTCTCCAAATCCATCTTTTTGTAGCTCATCTAAGGTAATTTTAACTTCATGAGCTGCTTTTTCATAAGCTGCTAACTCTTTTATTAAGTCTATAACCGAAGACAAATCATCTATCGTAGCTTTTCTCAACAGAATATTCATAGCTACAAAAGTAATAAAGTTAGGTTCAAACATTAATTTTGAAAGCTTTAAACTTTCGCATTAAAATTCATTACTTTGTAATCTTATTTTTTAGTTATGATGAACATTAAAACTTTAAACGAATTTATTCTAGACAAACAGCATGAATTTGCTTATGCTTCAGGCGATTTAACACGATTATTGAACGACATAGGTATTGCTTCAAAAATCATTAACAGAGAAGTTCGTAAAGCAGGTTTATTAAACATTTTAGGTGCAGCAGGAACAGAAAATATTCAAGGTGAAGACCAACAAAAACTAGATGTTTATGCTGACAACCAATTCATTAATGCTTTTAAATATGGCGGACAAGTTTGTGCAATAGCTTCTGAAGAAAACGAAGATTATTTAGCATTTGAAAATGAACCATCAAAACATGGAAAATATGTAGTTACGTTTGACCCACTAGATGGTTCATCAAACATTGACGTGAATGTTTCAATAGGTACTATTTTCTCCATTTATAGAAGAGTAACAACCGATGGTCCTGCTCAATTAGAAGATTTTTTACAAAAAGGAAGTGAGCAAATTGCTGCTGGATATGTTGTTTATGGTCCTTCTACCATGCTGGTGTATTCTACAGGAAAAGGAGTAAACGGATTCACATTAGACCCTTCAATTGGGGTTTATTGTCTTTCTCACCCCGACATGAAAATGCCTGATGATGGTCGATTATATTCATTTAATGAAGGAAATTACAACACCTACTCAAAAGGCTTACAAAAATATTGCGATTGGGTAAAAGAAGAAGACAAACCAACTGGAAGACCTTATTCTTGTCGTTATATTGCTTCAATGGTTGCCGATGTACATAGAAACCTAATAAAAGGTGGCGTATTCTGTTATCCTGCAACAGCGGGTTCGCCAAACGGAAAATTACGTTTGTTGTATGAATGTAATCCAATGGCTTTTATTGTTGAACAAGCTGGAGGAATTGCAACCACTGGAAATCAACGGATATTAGACATACAACCAACTTCATTACATCAAAGAGTTCCTGTAATTATGGGCTCAAAAAACATGGTGAGCAAAGTATTAGAATTTATTCAACAATTTGGTTAAAACATTGAAAAAACTACAACTGTTTATATTCTTCTTACTACCTTTTATTATTAAAGGCCAGGAGGTTGTTACCGAAACAATTCAAGTAGACACCTCTTTTATTACCTATCAAGTAATTTATAAAGAAACAGTTGGCGACTATTTTCAGCTAAAAAAAGCTGTTTTTGCAAACGACACATCTGTTGTTGCGATTGAAAAAAATTATTCGAACGGTATACAAAACGGAATTACTAGAGTTTATTACCCATCAGGAAAACTGAGAATAAAAGCAATTTATGGAAATGGCAAATTACAAGGTGAATGGACTTTGTATGACGAAGATGGGGTTATAAATACCAAAGGAGTTTATAATTATGGAATTAAAGATGGATATTGGGCTTACAAAAGTTTAAAAACTTATGGTAGATATAGTAATGGAGTAAAACATAGAAATTGGGTAAAAAAAGACCTCAATAATCAAAAACATAAAGCATTTTATTGGAATGGAAAAAAGAAAAGTGGTTCAGCTATTTTTGAAGAAAACTATAAAACATTTGCAGACACCATTTTTGTAACAACACCAACAGATTCATCTGCTGTTTCTTCTGACTCAACTGTAATTCTAGCTATTGATATAAAATACATCAACACATTTAAGTATTTAGCTCAAAATTATTTCTTCAGAAAAGCTACTAAAGATTATTTTAGAGATTCTAAAAAGGAACGAGCAAAGTTTATTGATCATTATGTTGATTTAAATAAAGATGTATTTAAATTTAGAATAGCACCTTACATTTTACCATTAGATATTAATCCATTTCTAAAAATCGAAAAACTAGAAAAACCAACTTTAGATTCCTTATTAAAAGCAAATGGAACAGTTATTCAACAAGAATTACTAAATACAACTGTCTTAGAACAAAATGGTTTTAGCCGTTATTCAACTGATAAGGATTCAAAAATGGTGCTATTTGTATCTAATTTCTCTAACAATATTTTGCTAATTAATTTAGTTGAATATACCGAAACTTATGAAGACCAAAGTTTAGTTGAAAAAAGCGAGAAGAAAAATACAAAAACTTTAAGTATGTTGTTTTTATTTAACCAAAACAACGAAATAACTGAAGTGCTCTACCAAAAATGAGTTCACTACTTTTAATGTGCAATTTATAATAAAACCAATTTGATTTTATCTATCAACATAGCTACAGAACAATCCATTTTGTTTTTACCATTATGTTTACTCCTTGGTTTTGGTTATGCTTTTATTTTATACAGAAAAGATGCGAGGTTTGATGACACTAAAAGGTCTGTTAAACAATTGATGTTCTTTTCTCGATTTGTTTTAGTTTCAATCCTAGCTTTTCTGCTACTTTCTCCTTTCATGAAGACTGTGTTTAATAAAACAGAGAAACCTATCATCATTTTTGCTCAAGACAACTCCAGTTCCATTTTAATGAACAAGGATTCTCTATTTTATAAAACAACCTACCAAACCAAAGTAAATGAATTGGTTTCCAACCTATCATCCACCTTCGATGTTAGGGAATTTACTTTTGGTGAAAATCTCGACGAAAAAACCTCAATAGATTTCTCTGAAAAAATCACCAATATTTCTGCTGTATTTGAACAAATCGAATCTAAATTTTACAACCAAAATGTTGGCGCTGTAATTTTAGCAAGCGATGGAATATACAACGAAGGAAATAATCCCCTATATCAAGCTAGTTTAGCCCCATACACAGTTTATACAGTAACTCTGGGCGATACCGTTGTTCAACGAGATTTAATCTTAAAAGAAGTAAATCACAACAAAATTACTTTCCTAAAAAATCAATTTCCATTGGAACTTTTTGCCATTGTAAATAAAGCCGAAGGACAGAAAACCAAACTTAACATCACTCACAACAATGCTATTGTTTTCTCAAAAGAATATACCATTAATTCCAACACATTTTCTATTTCAGAAACTATACTTCTAGAAGCCAAAAATATTGGCACACAACACTATAAAGTTGAGTTTTCTAGTGTAAAAAATGAAATTAGCACAACCAACAATCGAAAAGATATTTATGTAGAGGTATTGGATGGACGACAAAATATTTTAATACTTGCCAATGCTCCACATCCCGATTTAAAAACCCTAAAACAAAGTATTGAAAGCAACGAAAATTACAAGGTTACTACAAAATACATTTCAGCTTTTGATGGTATTATTGCCCCTTACAGTTTAGTTATTGTTCATCAAGTACCACAAAACAATCCTATCATTAATCAAATTAACAGCTCTGCAATTTCAGCATGGTATATTATTGGAAGCCAAACAACTGAACAAGACTTTAACAAACTAAATCTAGGAATTGAAGTTGTTGACTCAAAAGGAAATTTCAATGAAATTCTACCAAAAGTAAATGAGCAATTCCTTTTGTTTACATTATCTGAAACAACATATAAAACCATCCAAAATTTTCCTCCACTTTTAGGTTTTTTTGGAAACTATCAACTAAAATCAAATGCTTACCAACTTCTTAATCAGAAAATTGGTGCTATCGTAACTGAAAATCCACTACTTGTATTTACGCAAATAAACAATAAAAAAAATGCTGTTCTATTTGGTGAAGGGATATGGAAATGGCGAATGCAAGAATTTTTAATGAATAAAAACCAAGATGCTACAAATGAATTGATTAATAAAACAGTACAATTTTTAGCTATTAAAGACGATAAAAGTAAGTTTAGAATTATTCACAACAATATCTTTTTAGAAAACGAAGAAATTGTAATAAATGCAGAATTATACAATGACAGTTATGAGTTAGTTAACGATTCAGAAGTTAAAATTACCTTGACCAATAACGAAAATAAAAAATTTAATTTTGTTTTTAATAAAACTTCAAAAGCATACTTTTTAAATGCAGGAATTTTAACTCCAGGCTTTTATGAATATAATGCCACAACTATCCTTGGAGAAAAAAAATATACACAAAATGGAAAATTTCAAGTATTACCATTGGTTTTAGAGGCAAATAGTTTAACCGCTAATGCTCAAATGCTTCAGAACTTGGCTCACAAATTTGGAGGCAAAATGGTTTTTCCAACCAACTTGGATGATATTCTAACTTCAATTAAAGAAAATGAAAATATCTCGGCTATACTTTATGAGGAACATGACGTGAAAGAATGGATACATCTAAAATGGATTTTCTTTTTATTATTAACATTACTAACTTTAGAATGGTTTGTTCGTAAAAGAAGTGGGGCGTATTAACGATTTGAAAATTTAATTAACATTATTGTGATATTTTCCAAATATGCTTACCTTTAACCTTAAATTTAGATACTGAATTATGAAGAAGTCGATTTATGCCAAAACGTTAGCTTTTCTTTTTGTTGTTAGTCTTTTCTCTTTTGCTACAACTATTCAATCTTGTTCAAAAAAACCTGGTTACCAAACTAGAAATGGAGGAAAGAAAGTTCACTCATCTGGAAGTATTGGTAATAGAAAACATAAAAACAGTCATGTTTGGGGACAATAAACTGTTTTGAATAATAAAAAAAGCCTGTAATATTTATTACAGGCTTTTTTTATTATTTGTGGTGAATTATTCAACAACAAATCTTTCTATTTTCTTTTCTCCATCAATTATAAATTCAATAAAATATACCCCAGAACTATAACTTGAAACATTAAATGTTTGATTATAAATTCCTATCGATAGATTTCCAAAATCAAGAGAAGTCAATTCTTTTCCTAAAATATCAACCAACCTAATTTTAATATTTTTATCCGCCTTTAAATTGAATCTAATATTTAAGACTTCTTTTACAGGATTTGGATACGCTACAATTTTTTCTACATCAACAAACTCACTAACCCCAACTGGAAATATAAAATTCAAGTCGTCTACAATTAATTGAGTACCCGGACTTCTACCTGAATTTACTGTTATTAAAACAGAATCAGGTGAATTTAGAAAAGGTAGTGAGTTAGATTTAAGTGTATAAGACGAAGCCGGATCAGCTACCCATGTACCTCCCCACTGAGAGCCAAATCCAGTTTTCTTAAACTCAATGTTAAAGTACGCAGTATCTATTCCTGAGGGGAAATATTTATAATAAAATTCTATACCAGTAGGATTTCCAGAAAAAGGTACCCCTCCTTCCATTTGGTTCTGACCAAATTCACCATTCGTAATTGCAGCCCATGCTGTATCTCCTCTAGAATCAAGAAAAGTATTCAACTCTACCGCGTAGTTCCCATTATAAGCATCTGTAGTTTTTACAACCGGCAATATAGGCTCTCCAATATACCATTGATTTGAAGTTTTCCATCCATCAAGTTCATCCCAAACAAGTGGTGTCCAATTTTCAAAACTATTGTTCAGAATATTTTGAGTAACTCCAGTAGAAGATTTTAGCTGAATATCATCTATTTGAATCCAAGTGCCCGGAATACCATTAAAATCGTTTAATGGATCACCTGTTGCTACTGCAAAAAGTAGCGAATCTGTTATTGGTGCCCCAATATAAAACGCAAACCTTTTCCAAGTAGCCTGAGTTCCTGTTATATAAAATGGCTCTCCACTTGCTGGACCTGTTGGTGTTCCAGTAAAAAAAGTAACTGGCAAAAAGGTAATAGAATCACCAGGCATCACATCATATTTGTAATAGCCAATAATACTATCCACATTATTCAAGCCAGTAGGCTGACCAGGAGTAAATGCATCAGGATCTCCACTAACCATATAACCAAATGCCGTATCACCTAAAGGAGCCAATACTGTTTCAAGTCTAAGAGAATATGTGCCTGAATAAGCATCTGTTGACTGAATTGTATTACCTAGAAAAGCTCCTCCCTCGTTTAAACTGGTTTGATAATCGTCTAATAGAAGAACACTATTTTGCGTCCAGTTTTCAAACCCTTCATATTGAGAATACGCTGAACTTACAGTTAGTAAAGAAAGTAAAGAAAGTAAAGTTTTTTTCATGGTTTAAGTTTTTAAGTTTAGACCAAAGGTAATTTATTTTTTTAAAATAAAAGATGACTAAACTCATGAAAATCAAAATTTTACAAAACAGCCAAAGAACCTATCCCTTCCCGAATTACTTCTGGCTCATCTTGTGTACAATCAATTACAGTAGACGCATGATTATGTCCAAAGCCTCCGTCAATCACAACATCAACTTTGTTTTCATACTTTTCGTGAATCAATTCTGGATCAGTAATATATTCCAAAATCTCATCGTCATCGTGCACTGATGTAGATAATAATGGGTTACCCAACTCCTTTACCAACTCTCGAGCAATATTATTATCTGGAATTCTTATTCCAATGGTCTTTTTATTCGATTTAAAGATTTTAGGAACACTTGTGTTTGCATTTAGAATAAAAGTATAAGGACCCGGTAATGCTCTATTCAGCAATTTATAAGTAGCATTACTAAATTGCATGGTATAATCAGAAATGTTCCTTAAATCGTAACAAATTAATGAGAAATTTATTTTTTCCACTTTAATTCCCTTTAGTTGAGCCATCTTCTCAACAGCTCTTCTATTCAACAAATCACAAGCCATGCTATACACCGTATCAGTAGGATAAATAATTATACCTCCTTTTCGAAGTATAGCGATTACTTGATCAATTTTTCGTTTATCAGGGTTATTTGGGTGTATCTCTACTAACATTTCTATTTGTTTGCTTTTGCATGGTCAGCAAGAAATTGAGCCAAACCACTATCAGTTAAAGGATGTTTTAACAATCCTAAAATTGCACTTAAAGGTCCGGTCATTACATCCGAACCCAAATGTGCACATTGCATAATGTGCATCGTATGACGAACAGAAGCTGCCAAAATTTGAGTTTCAAACCCATAGTTATCAAAAATCAAACGAATCTCTGCAATTAAATTCATTCCATTAGTTGAAATATCATCCAATCGACCAACAAATGGTGAAACATAGGTTGCTCCTGCCTTTGCAGCTAATAAAGCCTGACCACCTGTAAAAATTAACGTACAATTGGTTCTAATTCCTTTGTTGGAAAAATATTTTATAGCTTTTATACCCTCTTTAGTCATCGGAATTTTTACTACAATCTGAGGATGTAAAGCAGCTAAATTCTCTCCTTCTTTTATCATTCCTTCGTAGTCGGTTGCAATAACTTCAGCACTAACATCCCCATCAACAATATCACAGATGGTTTTATAATGAGCCATTACATTATCGTATCCGCTAATTCCCTCTTTTGCCATTAATGAAGGATTGGTTGTTACACCATCTAATACTCCTAAATCTTGAGCTTCTCTTATTTGATCTAAATTGGCTGTGTCAATAAAAAATTTCATCGTGTTATTTATTTTAGTTTACACAAAAATAAACACGCTTTTAATGTTAGTCAAAAAAAGATATGATGAAATATGAACAGCAAAAACTACTCAGCAGAATAGCCAAGTTTGGTTTGAATTAGGTCTGTTGACTGATAATTTAAAAGTAGTTTACCAGAATCAACACTTATTACTCTAATCCAGTTTGTTTTAAAAACTGATTTATCTTTACTTGGAGTAATAATGTATTTTCCTACTTTATCAACCCATGAACCTTCAATAGCCAATCCATTGATTAATCCTTTGTATTTATTATCAGCAGTAAATTCAATAAAATCATTTTTTTGAGCATCAGTCAATGCATATTTTTCACCAAACTCTTCTACCTCAACCAATTTCCATTTTTTAACAATAGCTGAAGTTGATTCTTGAGCAGATAATGATAGGGTAATAAAAAATAAAATGATAAGGGTTGAAAGTTGCTTCATAACAATTTAGTTTAGGTTCAACTTGATGAAAAAAAGTGGGCAAGCTACTCACATCGCACCGCTCAACCGCCTATCCTTGCTTCGTTCCCGACCTGGGGAAGTTCAGCAGGAGCTGGTCGTATAAGACTTGCCCACCACAAAATTAGAATTATCTTTGTAATTCCACTAATAAAGCCATGAAAATTTAATCTTTTACTATTTTTGTTCCGAATTTTATAAACTCATGAGCAAATACAATACATCTTTAAAATATGGCTTCTACGGAGCATTAATTGGTGTAGTATTTTTTTATCTTTTATTGTTTTCAGGAAATAGTCCATGGGGTAGTGCAAGTTGGATGGGTTCATGGATTCCGGGTATTTCAGCATATTTTAGTTTAAAGACATTTATTTATTACAGTGATGATGATTCGTTTAAGTTCTCAGCTTTATTCCGAATCAGCTTTATTACTATTTTTTATCAAGCATTATTTTACAATATACTAACAGTGGTTATATCTTTATTTATACAAACCAATGCAATAGAAATTTATAAAGAGGAATTAATCCAAAATGCAGAGCAAATGAAAGCGATGCTTTCTGAACAGATGTACAATCAGTTAATTCTAGAATTACAAAACTTAACACACTCAACTCTTGCTTTTTGGGATTTTATCTACAAATTAATGGGAGGAACTATAGTTTCATTAATTTTAGCAAGTATTTTTAGACCACGTAGTAGCATCAATACATAATATTAAAAAAATAATTAAAAATTGATAAAAAACAAACCTATTTTTGAAAAGTAAATGAGCGAATTTCCTGAAATATCAATTGTAATTCCATTGTTTAATGAGGAAGAATCGTTAAAAGAACTAAGTGATTGGATAGCTAAAGTGATGCTTGAAAATAAGTTTACTTACGAAGTTCTTTTTATTGATGATGGAAGCACAGATTCTTCATGGAAAATTATTGAACAGCTTTCTAATGAAAATTCCAACATAAAAGGAATTAAATTTAGAAGAAATTATGGTAAATCGGCTGGTTTAAACGTAGGTTTTGAAGCAGCAAAAGGCAATGTGGTTTTTACTATGGATGCCGATTTGCAAGATAGCCCTGATGAATTACCAGAAATGTACAACATGATTGTAAATGAGGGTTACGACTTAGTTTCGGGCTGGAAAAAGAAAAGATACGACCCTATTTCTAAAACTATACCTACCAAATTATTTAATTGGGCAACTAGAAAAATGTCCGGAATAAATAATTTACACGACTTTAACTGTGGATTAAAAGCCTATAAAAAAGAGGTGATAAAAACAATAGAAGTGTATGGCGAAATGCATCGATACATTCCTGTTTTAGCAAAATGGGCAGGTTTTTCTAAAATCACCGAGAAAATAGTTCAACACCGAGAAAGAAAATATGGTGTTACTAAATTTGGTCTAGAGCGATTTATTAATGGATTTTTGGATTTACTTTCTATTACTTTTATTGCCAAATTCGGAAAACGACCAATGCACCTTTTTGGAACATTAGGCACCATTATGTTTTTTATTGGCTTCTTAATTTCTTTGTGGCTTGGTATAAATAAATTATTTATTGATACTTCAGCTAGATTAATTGCTGATAGAGCAGAGTTTTATTTGGCTCTTACTAGTATGATTTTAGGTTCCTTATTATTTGTTTCTGGATTTTTGGGTGAATTGATTTCGAGAAGTTCTGCTCACCGAAATACTTATCATATTGAGAAGAAAATCTAAAAGACAGACCTCATGAACATAGTTATTATTGGCCCTGCTCACCCCTATCGTGGAGGAATTGCCATGTTTAATGAACGTTTAGCGAAAGCTTTTCAGGAAAGAAATCATCAGATTGAGATTATAACATATACGCTTCAGTATCCTAGTTTCTTATTTCCAGGAAAAACACAGTTTTCAGACGACCCTGCTCCAAAAGGAACAACGATAAATAAAAAAATCAATTCTATTAATCCGATCAATTGGATTAAAGTTGGATTTCTGCTTAAAAAAAAACAACCCGATTTAGTCATTTTTAGCTATTGGATGCCTTTTATGGCTCCTTGTTTTGGCATAATTTCGTCCATCCTTAGGAAAAATAAAACAACAAAAACTATCGGCCTAATTCACAATATTATTCCTCACGAAAAAAGAATTGGCGACCGTTTATTAAGTAAATTCTTTACAAAGAGAATGGATGGATTTATTACCATGTCCGAAAATGTTATGAAAGACTTGATCAATTTCACATCTAAACCAACATTACTAACTCCTCACCCACTATACGACAACTTTGGAGAACGCATTTCTAAAGAAGAAGCTAGAAGAGTTTTGAATTTGAAAGAAACTGAGAAGTATTTGTTGTTCTTTGGAATAATAAGAAAATACAAAGGGTTGGATATTCTATTAAATGCACTAAACACTCCACAATTAAAAGCCCTTAATCTCAATTTGATAATTGCTGGAGAATTCTACGATGACGAAACAGAATACCTTGATTTAATAAAGCAGAATAATCTAGAAAATAAAGTGTTAATCACTAAGTCATTTATACCAAACAACGAAGTTGCTAATTATTTTTGTGCATCCGATTTTGTTGTACAACCTTATAAACACGCTACACAAAGTGGCGTAACACAAATAGCCTATC
Organism: uncultured Vicingus sp.; assembly: GCA_964398455.1. Classification (GTDB taxonomy): domain Bacteria; phylum Bacteroidota; class Bacteroidia; order Flavobacteriales_E; family Vicingaceae; genus Vicingus. Next base: position 111,861 of record CAYNMR010000006.1, read on the forward strand.
ATTTTAATAAACCCATGTTAGTTACAGATGTTGGAGGATTAAAAGAAATGGTTCCAAACAATATTGTGGGATATGTTACTCAGCCCGATTCTGAAGATGTTGCAAACGCCATTGAAGATTTTTATAAAAACAATCGAGAGAATGAATTTATAAATGGTATTGAACAAGAAAAACGCAAGTATTCATGGGATAATATGGTAGATAAGTTTACAGAGCTATATCAAAAAATCTAAACGGAACAATATTTGATTATCTCGAACAGTTTATTATTAACTTTGCTACCAACTTATGAAAACAATCCTAAGCATACTTTTTCTCATCTTTACGACACTATCGTATAGTCAGGACATTAACAAAACTGACGCAAAAGGTAAAAAACAAGGAGAATGGATGAAAACTCATCCCAATGGGAATATTCGCTACAAAGGTCAATTTAAAGACGATAAACCGTATGGTACTTTTAACTATTACTACGAAAACGGTAAACCTAGTGTTGTAATGAATTATGATGGAGATATTGCTAGAACTATTGCTTTTTATGAAGAAGGAAAACTAAAAGCAAGAGGAAATTATAAAAATCAGCAAAAAGATAGCATCTGGACTTATTACAGTTTAGCCGAATTCAAAATCTCTGAGGAACTATATGTGAATGGAAAAAAACAGGGAAAAGTCACTAATTTCTTTCAAGATGGAAAAGTAGCAGAAGAAAAGGAATTTGTAAATGATTTTGAAGATGGTGAATGGATTCAATATTATGAGGATGGAAAAATCAGAATGAAATCGACATATATACAAGGAAGTTTAGAAGGAAAAACCTATTATTATGATAGAGGCGGAAAAAAAATGATTGAAGGAAATTTTTATCATGATGTTCGACACGGTGCTTGGATGTTTTTTGATGAAAAAGGAGAAATAACAAAAAAAGAAATTTATCTTAATGGTAATCTGCAAGGAGAACCTAATTTAATTAAAGAAGAGGATGAACTAAAAGAAAATCAAGATCAACTAGAATTTGAAGATTTATTACCTCCTCGATAAAAAAATAATCAAGTGAACAAAAAAGAAAAAGTATTAGTGGCTATGAGTGGCGGGATAGATAGTTCTGTTGCTGCAATGCTTCTTCACGACCAAGGATATGAAGTAATTGGAATTACCATGAAAACATGGGATTACTCTACTTCTGGAGGAGCAAGAAAAACAACAGGCTGTTGTAGTTTAGACGACATCAATGATGCTCGTGCTTTAGCTGTAAACATGGGTTTCCATCACATCATTTTAGATATCCGAGAAGAATTTGGAGATTATATCATCGATAATTTTGTTGAAGAATATCTTGCTGGCAGAACTCCTAACCCTTGTGTTCTTTGCAACACTCACATTAAATGGGACGCCCTTCTTCGTCGTGCCGACCAATTAGGTTGTAAATACATAGCAACTGGACATTATGCACAAGTTAGAAACGAAAATGGACGCTATATTATTTCAAAAGGAAAAGACGAAAGCAAAGACCAATCGTACGTTTTGTGGGGATTAACACAAGAAAGTTTATCAAGAACATTGTTTCCTTTGGGTGGATTTGAAAAACACGAAATACGAAAAATGGCTTTTGATAGAGGATATCAAGAACTATCAAAAAAATCAGAAAGTTTTGAAATTTGCTTTGTACCTGATAACGATTATAGAGGATTTTTAAAACGAAAAGTAGAAGGGCTAGAAGAAAGAGTGAAAGGAGGAAATTTTGTTGATACCGCTGGAAATATTTTAGGAAAGCATCAAGGGTATCCTTTCTATACCATTGGGCAACGAAAAGGACTAGAACTGGCTTTTGGCGACCCTCGTTTTGTGATTAAAATTGATGCTCAAAAAAATGAAGTGGTGCTTGGCACTAAAGAAGACTTAAATTGCAAAGAAGTTTTTGTTAAAAAACCTAATTTATCTAAATACGCTAAAATTGAAGGTGAAATGGAAGTTATTTCCAAAATAAGATACAAAGACAAAGGTGCAAACAGTTTAATATCTACACTTCCTGATGGACGATTAAAAATAGTTTTTTTTGAGCATGTACAAGGAGTTGCTCCTGGTCAATCAGCCGTTTTTTACGAAGGGAATGATTTAATTGGCGGTGGGTTTATTGATGGTGGAAACTAATTATTAGTAACTTTATTTCGTGAATCACCTAAAAATCATATCAATTTTTGTAGTAATTGGTTTGTTTTTCTCCTGTAAAAAAGAAGAGAAAGAAATTAAAAAGCCAAAACCTGGCTACAACTATGCTGGATTAACTGTAGGCAAATACATTATTTACAATGTAGATTCTACATTTTATAATGTTCCGTTTAATATTATCGAAACCCATCAATTTCAATTAAAAGAATGGATTGAATCGAAATATACAGACGCATCAGGAAATGAAGCTTATAGAATTGTTCGTTTCAAAAAAGATACTGCAATAAGCCCCGACTGGGTTCATCAAGTTGTTTGGAATGCAACAATAAACACCTCCAATTTTCAAAAAGTAGAAGACAATATTCGATTTGTTAAATTAACTTTCCCCATAAAACAAAACAAAGTTTGGAATGGAAATTCGATGAATACTTTGGCTGCTTGGGATTATGAATACACTTCAATTCATCAACCAGAAACGATTGGTGCTGTTCCATTCGATTCTGTTACAACAGTTACTCAATTTGATGATGAAAATGAAATTTTAATTCAACGGCAATTATATAAAGAAAAATATGCTGCAAATATTGGGTTGGTTTACAAACAAATCATAGACATAAAAAAAGAATTTAATAATACTTCTGGTTTATTTGAAAACAGCGAAGGTGTAGACATTACCTACACCTTTAGCTCTTATGGATTTGAGTAATTTTTTATCTTCTCAACAGTTTTGTGGAATAGACGTTATTTTGACCAACAATAGATAGCATGTAAATTCCAGAACTCAAATTCAAATTGTTTATTCTAACGGTATTTAATCCTTTTTGTAAGGATTCACTTTTATCAGTTATTAAACGTCCTCTATAATCGTATAAATAAACTTGAAAATTCTCATCCAATTCGGAATTAATCATAAAACTAAGCTGATTTTCAGTTAACAATGGCATAGTTACCTCAAAACTTGAATTAGTACAATTTGAACTAATTATGTTATGATAATTTATTGTTCCATCAAAGTCAACTTGTTTTAGCCTAAAATATATTGTTTTGTTTTCTGCCTCCACATTTATCTTATAATTAATGGATATGTTACTGTTTCCATTTCCTTTAATTTGAGCAACTTCAAAAAACACAAAACCATCGTAGCTTTTTTCTAAAACAAAATAATCATTATTTAGTTCAGTTTGAGTAACCCATTCTAGCTCAATGTTTTTCTCTTTACAAGTAGCCGTAAATGAAGAAAGTGTTACAGGTAGAGGATCTGTTACATCAGACAATGTCCAAGCTGCAAAAAAATTAGCTACAGTAATAGCGGGTGTAGTTACAGTATTAGCACCAGTATTTACAACCCCTATTGGCAGCATATCACCCCAAAGGCTTGCTCCATTATTAAACCGTTGTGCTCCTAGGTTAGCTTCGGGCAAACTATTACCTACAGGAGTGTGTTCATTATCTATATAAGTAAAAATCATGCTCGAAGGAATAGGTTTTGTTGTGTAACCTTGAGCATTTATAACCCAAAACCTATCAATAGCTTTTTCTGAGTGATTAATATCATTTGGAGCATAAAGTTGTCCCATGTGTGTTACCATGCTAGGCATATAGGTTGAGTTATCCCACGTTGGTCCATCATAACTCGAAAAATCGATATAACCTGCTCCAACTCCAGCTGTACCAATGGTTAACGTATAAGGTATTTTTGTTCCACCTTCAGCAGCATCGTCAGAAAAAGGTACAGTATAAGTTCCTGTTGTTGTTCCAATGTTCCAACGTACTCTATTGTTTTCTGCTTCCGATTTTATTCTACCTCCTGTTCCAGCAACTGCCAAAGCATTTGCATTGGAGTTATCTATTACTAAATAAGCAGCATTGTCTATTACCAAATAGGCATTGTTGTTGATAACCATACGAGATTGGGCAAACAAGCCCCCTCCAGCTCCCCTATTAGGGAAGAGTGCCAATGCACACAAAATAACTGGTAAAATATGTTTAATTGGTTTCATGTGTGTTTCTTACTAAAAAGTTAAACTCATTATTTAACAAATCTTTACTGAATCAATTTATTTTATTCTTAGGTTTATTAATTACCTCATTTTTCCCTTTCTCATTTTTGAGGGTGGTACTTCCATTTATCAAACTACTATCATTATTATTCATTACTTTATTATTTTCTTTTGGATATATAGGGTGTTCAATATATTCGTTATTAGAGGCATTTTTTGTTTTTTTAGTAGTCGAATTTAGTTGTACCTCATCCATTTGAGTAGTAGTGGTAGTTAAAAAAACACTTTTTTGAGATGATTTAGCTGTTATATCTTGTGCTAGTAGTACACTATTAACAGAAAAACCTAACATTAGGGCTATTGAGATTATATATTTCATAGTAGATAACATTTAAGATTTATAAATAATTAACAAAAACAGTAAACTGACCACAATTGGTATCCGTAATACAATTTCCACCAATATCAACACTAGTTGTTCCTCCAAAACGAGCTGTTCTAATATCTATTGTATATGTACCAGCTGTTAAAGTAAAAGTAGCAGATATTGGAATTACACCAAAGGCATTTTGAGGAGTAGCACTACTATTAAGTGTTTCATGTCTATTCCAACCACCTTGAGGTAAAAAGGCACCATTTAAATAGATTACCGCATCAACAATAGCATAACGACCCGTATTAGTCGTTGTGTTTCTGGTTCCAATATCACCCATAACAGTAACTTGAACAGTTGCACCTACTGGTACCACTATAGTTGTTGATAGTCCTGGTTGAATCGTATGAGTTGTTGAGGTAACATTTGTTCTTGCAGCTGTTCCATACAACTGAATTACTTGTTGTTGTTTTGTAAAGCAAGTCCATACAGGTGCTGCAGGTGTTCCTGAGTTATAATAATAACCAACCCCACAGGGCATTGTTGCATTTGTATTGTAAACCATTAATCCAGTAGCTGGAGTTGCAATGGTTACTACATCTGTAGTATTAACTAAATTAACCCTTGGAAATAATACTCCCTTATTAGTAAAATTAACATCTAAACCAGCACTAGCTGCAGGAGCAGCACCTGTGGCATTAATACCGATGTTTTGGGCAATAGTTTGTTGCGATACAAATAATGCAATTGGCAAAATAGCAACGTAGAGTAATTTTTTTCTCATGTTAAAAAGTTTTTATGTTCAATCTATTCCTTAAAAGTTCTTTTCAAAAAATAAAGTGGTTCAGGGTAAATCCTGTAGGATGTTCACTTTATAGTCAACTCACTTAAGTATAAGTGGTTAATACTTAAGTAAAGTTACGTTATTTTTTAAATTTAGACGTAAATTAAAGAAAATAGTTGCTTATTTAACAATAATTTTTTATTGCTCATCGAAAAAAAAGCGGATTTATCTTATTTTACAGGATATTGGAATACCTTAAAAAGTAAATTTTGTTTACTTTTATGATTGTAACTGTTTCCTAACTAAAGTAGCTATTACCTCATTATAAATCTCATCAATATCTTTTGGTGATTGAGCATAAAACTTCATGCTGCGATTAAAATCTTCTTTAGTAGTGTTGTTTCTTTTATAAATTTCGTCGGTTATAGAAATAACATCTATAGGAGAATTTAATTGCTGAAGTTTATATACCGCCTGAACCAACTCTACCTCAGCAATAATAGCTGCCATAGAAGATTTTGACAAATACACTTCTTCGTTTTTTGTTTGACAAGAAACAAAAAATAATAAAAGAGGAATTAAAATTCTTATTAACATAAGGAATTCCGAACCTACACGGAATGATTTTATATATTAAGCAGCAACTTTAGCCGCTTTTACTTCTCTAAGTGTTTTTGCAGCATTAAGCATACTTTCAATCATGGCAGAGCCATAACTTCCATCAATTAAATCTCTAACTTCGTAAATATTAGCTCCTAATTGGGCTTTGTAAAAGAAATGATGCTGCGTTTTAATACCAGAATCTGGAATGTCTTGTTTGTATATTATCGCATTTTCTTCTTCTTTTACTATTTCTGAAGAAAACACTAAATCCTCTTTTAAATCCATTTTAAGTAATTCTATATCTCCTTCTCCAAACATAATTTCCAAGCCAAATGTTTGACCAACAACAATCTCTAAAGCACCTCTTTCTGTTAATGTAACTTGTGGTTCTCCATTTTCTTCTGCATTAGGAACCATTATTGCCATTTCGAAACCCCAAGGATTCAAGTTTAACTCTTCATAACCTTTTAATTCTACTGGTTTATCTTCAACAACTTCATCTTCTGAGGAACCTCCACATGCCGTAAATAATGCTAATACAAAAACTATTGATAAATATTTTAATGCTTTCATCTGTTTATTTAATAAAAAACAAATATAAATTAAAATTTATAAACGCAACAAAAAAATTAAAAAACAAAAAAAGCACTACGCTTTTAGTGTAGTGCTTTTTTAAAATCGATGATTTATTTTTTTATCTAAGTGTAAACTTAATTGGCAAGTTGTAAGATACCGATACTGGCTTACCTCTTTGTTTTCCTGGCTTCCATGAAGGCATTGCTTTCACCACTCGAACAGCTTCGTCATCAAGCATTTTGTTTACGCCTCTTAATACTTTTACATCTCTGATTTTTCCGTCTTGACCCACTACAAAGTTTACGAAAACAGTACCTTGAATACCATTTTCTTTTGCAACTTGTGGATATTTCATTTCACTTTGTAAAAATTTAAACAAAGCTTCTTGACCTCCTCCTGGAAATTCAGGCATTGTTTCTACAATGGTAAAAATTTCTTCTTCAACCACTTCTTCTACTACAGCAAATTCTTCAACAACAGTTGTTGCATCAGCCTCTGTATCAACCATTTCAACCTCAGCAACTTCCACTTCATTATCTACCACTTGAATTATTTCGGGGGCAGCTGGTGGTGGTGGTGGTGGTGGTGGTGGTGTATTTTGTTGAGTTACAGGAATTATTTCTTCTTCTACTTGTTCAACAACTAACTGACCTAATTCGCTAGCAGAAACTTCATAAAATTTTAAGTTTATGATTACATAAGTAACTACCATTGAAACTAAAAGACCAGCTGCCATAAACGTGCCTCTTAATTTCTCTAAATCTGCTTTTGGGTTCTTTTTTGGTTCCATAAATAATCTTTTTTCAGTGTCTAAAATTAGTATTTTTTTCTTTTCGCAATTCTTTTTTATACATTCATCTTTTAAACGGTAGCAATTTTACAATAAACGGATAAAAAAGCACACCTAATATAACTCCAATGGCATTGGCAAAAAAATCGTACCAACTACCACTTCTGTTTATAAAGATGTAATGCTGGAGTATTTCCATAAATCCGCCATAAAAAATTCCGAAAAAAATTATCCAAATCTTAATTTTAGGTTGTTGTTTGGGTTGTTTTTTTTCATTAAAAAAAGCAAAGCAAATGGCAATTGATAACACAAAATAGATTCCTACATGCACCAATTTATCGAAATTAAAAAAGGGTGCTTCAGGAATTTTATTACCAGGATATCCACTTAAGATGGTTATTGCAATCAACCAAACTAAGGAAGGAATAAAAGGTTTGAAGACCGAAACACTCCATTTTTCAAATTTCGGATTTTGGTCTTCAAACTGCTCTCTTTTCACTATCCTATTAAAGCTTTGTATTGATCTGCACTTAGTAATTCGTTTACTTCGGCAGCATTCGACATTTTAACTTTTATCATCCAACCTTTTCCATAAGGGTCGTTATTTACAGATTCAGGATTAGCTTCTAATGCTTTGTTAAACTCAACAACTTCTCCTGAAATAGGCATAAATAAATCTGAAACGGTTTTTACAGCTTCAACAGTTCCAAAGGTTGCTTCTTTGTTAAGCGAGTCTCCTTCTGTTTCTACTTCTACATAAACGATATCGCCTAATTCTCCTTGAGCAAAATCGGTAATTCCTATAATAGCTGTATCGCCTTCAACTTTAACCCACTCGTGGTCTTTTGTGTACTTTAATTCTGATGGAATGTTCATCTTAATTTGATAATTGATAATTGATAATTGATAATTGAGAGTAAAAGTATTTATTATTTAGAATTTATCAAGTGCAACACTCGACAAATTATTAACCATTATTGAGACAGTATAAATCTTAAAGCAAAACCTGCGTTGGTATTAGATGTTGGGAAGGTTGTTGATATTAATGGGGTTGTTGCAATATAGTCGTAGAATAATCTAAAATTAAGTTTCTGACTTATTTTATAATCGGCAGTAAATTTAACTGAGAAAATACGTTGCCCACTGGTTAATTGATTTACCCCTTCTACAATTCTTCTGATGATGGTATTGTTGTTTCTTAACGAAAAATCTATTCGTGTATCGATATCACTTTGAATTCTTCTTTTAATAAAAGGAACTCTTACTTGTCGAAACGTATATCCAGAACCAATACTCCACTCGTTACCTTTCACTTCTGTAATCTGACTATTTGCCATACTTAACGAAGCATTTCTATCTTTTTTATACTCCACTTTTACAAGCATATTGTTTTGCAAGGTAATATCTACACCTAATAACGGCCCGAATTGTTCTGATATTGAAACTGAAGATATTTGTATTGGCGAAACAAAATTATTATTAACATCTCTTGCCGCACCTTCAGGAATATAGAATAAGTTGGTTGTAAAAGAACTTACATTAAATGTTGAACGATAAGCATGATTTAAACTAATTTTTTTGAATCCTCTATTTAATAGTGGAACTTTTTCTAACCCATCGTAAGTTATTCTCCAGTTTGGTATTGGAATATACGAATCGAAATTTTTTAGCGAAACATTGTTTGCATCAGTGCCTGAATATGCTGCTAAGAAAGTTGGTATTAAAACATCTTGAGCAGTTCCATTGTAACCATCACTATAATTACCAATAAACCCTGTAGAACTTGGATTATTAGCCCCTCTTCTTTTAGAAACGATTTCTCGATTTGCTAAGAAATTAGTGAAAACCTCCGAATTCCAACTTCCCTCTTCATCCCCGCTAAAAGAAGTGAAAATAGACATGTAAGACATGCTAAAATTACCTGTTTCAATTGCTCTAGGGAAATCATACGCTCCCATTGTACCATTATCATTTAACAAAGAGTCGTTCCAGAAAAATTGCTGAGCCATGTTAGTAGCATAATTACGATTCATGGTTAATTGAATTCGCAAATTTTTAAGCGGATTAACTGTTGCTCGTAAATTATATTCTTCCTTATATGTTGTATTATAAGTGTACAACAACGCTGCATTTGGAACAAGCCACTCATTATCGGCAGCGCGAAGAGCAAAATCATCTTCCTGAATACCAGCAACAAAATTAAATCCAGGCGCAGAGAAATTGGGGTTAAATCCTAAAATAGAAGTTTCTTGGAAATACCCAGGCAACAATGTTCCTCTTGATCTTGAATAGGTTCCTGAAATATTTTTAGGACTCATTAATAAAAGAACAACATGGTCAAGTGGCTTAAATGGCAATTCTTTTCTCCACATCTCAACTTTTGATGTATCAGAATCTTTGAATTTTTTAGTTTCAAAAGCCAGATCAGCGGGAGGAATACCTGAAGCCCAACCTTTTATTTTAGCATTTTCTGCTTGAGTTTTTGTCTTGTCTGGTTTTTTTCTATCTAATGCTCTACGTTGTTGTCTTTCTGTTGAACGTTTCTCTACATCTTTCAAGTATTTAAACTGATTGTAGAACTTCCCTAAATTCATTTGTCCATTAAATGAAATGGTATTAGAGTTTTGTATGGTATGTCCTAATGTATCTGCTCCAATAGGTGCTCTCTGCCAATCATAATCTCCTGCATAACCAGCAGTAAGAGTAATAAAATCTAGATAAGGTAATTTAGTAATAGGCACATCGTAATTAAAATTAAATGCGTGATGGTATTGCGTATTTATACCAAACTCTCTAAAACTCTGGTAAACAGTATCTTTCCATTGCTGATATTCGTCTGTAAAATCTTTGTTTACACGTCCATTTGCGGTTAATGGTTCATTAATAGAAGCCTTATTGGTTGCATTAAAATCAAACCTTAGAGCCTTAGTTAAATCGAATTTCAGAGCATAGATTCTGTTCCAATAGAAATACTTTTGATAATATGTTGGCATCTCAAAATCAAACCCAGTATTATTTCTAGCTCTTCTTTCAGAATACATTCTATCCACATCCGTTTGGAAACTAAGTTGTTTTGGTGCTATATAAAAGTTGAAATCTTTAATCAAAGTAAAAGCTTTTTTCTTTGCAAAAGCAGCATCACTGAATGGAGTATAATTCTTAGGATTATTACTAAATGCATAAGCAATTCCTCCTTTGTAGTTTTTCTTAGTATCAAATTGTGTATCGGCATTTCTCATGTACATTTTTGAATAACCAAAACTGAAGGATAGGTTGGAAATATCATAAAAATGAGCCTTTGTTTGCCCCTTTGGTCTCAACTTTCTAACATTGGTAAAATTGATGCTCTTTCGCTTCATGTATTCTTCAGTTCTAAAACCTACCGAATCTCGATATTCTTGAGAAAAATCTTCATTATTTAGTAATTCATTTAATTCAATATCAGGGTCTAAAGGATTATATTTTGGGGTAATTTTTCCTTCCGTTTGGCTAAAATACATTGGGACACTAATTCCTATTTTTTCAGGAATAAATTTACCCAGCTCAACCCCTGTAGATAAATCGTAGCTTTTACGTGTTTCAATTTGTCGTTCATTTAATTTTTGCTGAACACTTCCAAAGCCAGGTGTGGAGTAATTTCCAGCAAGTGTAATATTACCTAAATCAGCAATCTGTGCAGTCATACGTGCCTGCGCAGCCCACCCACCTTCGTTATCAAAGTCAGTCATTCGAAGTTCGTTTACCCAAATCTCAGCACACTTTTCCAAACCATCATCACCTGGGCGAAGTGCTGATTGCTTGTTGTTTCGCACACCAATCATAAATACTCTTACCTCAGCTAAATTTGGATTTCCTTTAACTTTTATTTTGTTATTCCCATCATCATCTTCATAAGCTTTTATAATACTTACTCCACTTTGAGGATCAGATAGCAATTGATTTCGTTTTAATTTTAAATCGGTTAATTTCGAAAAGGTTAAATCAATATTATTAGCTTCTGGCCATACAATGTATTGATCACTCTCAATATCCTTATTATAGAAACCTGCTGGTGTAACTTTAAGAGGAACTTCATACTCATAATAGTTATCATTAAAATCAGTTCCCATTCTAATAAACACAGTCAAATCACCATCGTTTAATGGATAAGTAGGATTGTTTTGCTCAGCATGAATAAACATCTTTATTTTTTTGTATCGACGGATATCAATATCCATAATTTTAAATCCAGCCCTAGCGTCACCATCTTTTAATCCACAAACATTTAACGACAAAGCTTGTTCATTTAGCTGATTCAAACCAGTATTATTTGATGTTGGATTTGGGTTTATTTCCCTTAAAATTCCAGGAGGTATAACATAGTTCACAGGAGTTTTACTACTATTTTCCTCAATATTTACAGCTGATATAATAAACGAAGTGGTATTATCATCAGTTCCAATAAAATCGCCAAGGCTTAATAAACTACCATCGTATTTTCTCCACTCACCTCTAACCAATTGCAATTGGGCAAACCTTAATACAACAGGCTCATTAAAACCTTTCAAAAACATACGCATAAAACGTATGGACTTAAAGTCTGAAATGTTACCAACTATTTGTTCTGGTTCTCTAATTGGGATTTTAAACTGATACCAACGAATGGTTCTAGTTTGTCCATTGGGAGTTCTTACACTAGTTTCCAATACATTCGTGATGTAATTATTACCAACATTATTTGGATTAACTTGTCCTGGACTCAAATTAACCATGTATTGAAAATAACTTTCTTTAAAATCAAGGTTATTGTTTAAGTTAATATCCTCTACATTTGGACGAGTTGTTGCCGAAGTTGAATATGCTTCTGTATATTGATCTGATGTTGGAGAGTTACCCTCTGGACCATTAAAGAGTTTATATCTATTTAAGATATCTAATTGTGCCGCATCATAATCAGAACCTCTGTAATGATGATAATTATCCGCAGAAGGATCAGCTCCAAAAGCACCTCCAAAAAAAGCCGATTCATCATTATCATTTAAACCATCATAACCAATATCTTGGAATGGTCTAGTACTTGGCGTATTATCAAATGCATTAACTAATGCTTGAACCCGAGGTACTCGACCCCAAATTGTTGTATCAACTAAATTGACATTCGCTCCAGTAGAATAATCTATAGGACTAATTGGCAAACCATTTTCAAAACTTTTACGAGAATCTTTCAAAATATCTTCTGAAATATTACCCAAGTTAAAATAAAGTTGACCACCTCCATGAGCAGGATTCCCATCCTCATCATTAAAAGGATCCATTACCCAGAACTGAATAAATTCGACATTCGAAGACTCAAAATCGGTTGTTTCGATTCTTCTCATAATACCTCCCCAACGAGTGGTAGGATTGTTTAATGTTCCATTTGGAGCAATACCAGCGCCAGGAAAAGTTCCATTATCAAAATTATAAGGACCTCTTTCTGAAGGATAAAATGCCAAATCTAAAATTGGCATATTGGTTATGATACCATTGGTTAAACTTTTGTTTGGAAAAACCTCCGTTTGCAATACTTCCCTCATGTAATGGTTAGATTGCATGTTTGCATTACTAGCTATATGTCCTGGCGTTCTAGAATCGTTTCTCCAAAAAAGTGGGTCGATAACGTACCAAGCCAGTTTAGACCGATTAAATCCATAAGCCAAGGTGTTAGATAAAGCTCCATCACCCTCAGGAAATAAATCGGGTTGACCTTGTGGTGTACTAGCTAAACTCCACATGGTAAATGTAGATAAATCAATTGTAGATTGGCTACCTTCAAAATCGTCTAAATAAGCCGTTCCAGACTTACTAATTGCAGATGGATTACCAGGTAAAAGATGAGCAAACTCTCCTTCAAAAGTTAAGGTAGATTTTTCTTTTGTACTATAAATAGGTAATTTATCAGCCCATCGAGTTAAAAAAGGAGCATCTGTTGAGTATGTAATATCGAACCCATAAATGGTATTATTAATAGGCTCATCCCCAATATTAATTTTTGGGGTTAATGGTCGTTCTGATAATTTTATAATGGTACTTCCTATGTTAAATTTATCACTAATTCGATAATCCAACCTTGTTCCCATAAGGGTTTTAGTTTGGATATTAAACAACGACTGGCTTTCTAACGAAATTTTGATGGGCGTTCCAGATTGCAAAATTCCATCGTTAATAATTCGAACTCTACCTAAATTGTAATCAACGGTATAATCCACATTTTCGGTTAATGTGGCACCTCCAGCAGTTACAACTACAGAACCCTGAGGAATATTAAGTGCATTTAAAGCAATATCTGCACTCGATGATGATGAATATTTACCTTTTAACGTAAACCTGTTTTTATTTGCATCTTGCTTTGCCAAGATTTGAGTTGTGCTATACAATGAATCAAAAGCATATTTATTAGCAAGTGTTGGATCAGTAAATTTACTTCTAAGATGAGAACCAAAGGGCTCAAGAACTGGAAAATAAACCCTCCCAGTATTTGCATTAATCGTTATACCATTAATAAAATCAAAAACTCCATCAGGACTAGCCTGATTCTGATTATTTAATCTATCTAAATTCATTAAACCAATAATTGGCTGATTACTTAATCCATCTTCTGGAATAAATGGAATTTGAACCCCTGTTGCAGGATTTAAATAATCAATATTGAAGAAGAAATCATTTTGAGCAACATTAAATGCACCAAGAGCATAAACGTTTTTCATCATCAAATCCCATGTAGGTAAATCGGTATTTAAAATAGTAGCTCGAAGTAATTTAGTATAAAGAGCATCTTGACCCGCAACCCCATCAGTTGAAAATTCACCCACTTGAAAAACCTGTCCGTCAATGGTATATTGGAAAGCAACCGCTAAAATTTGGTCTGGTTGCATGGTTGAATTTAAAGAGATGTATCCCAATTGAGGATTTAAGGTATATTCTGAAGGATTTAGCAATCGGGCATTCTCATATTTTTCAAAATCCACTCCATTTTCATAACCAATTGCCTCTAAAGCCTGACTAGAAGTTACGAAACCTCTAATGTCGGCAGCAGCTAAATAATTGGTTGTAAGATTTACATACAAATTGTTCGCATCATTTACAGGAAATGTAGCTATTGGTGAAGGATTTGCATCTGTTATCAATACATCATTATAAATATTAGTTTGGGTTGCTTCACCTAAATCCATAAACCCAATGATGTTTTTGGTATTTTCTACTGCATTATTGATGTTTGAAGTCCAAACCTCAACTTTTATAATATTAACCCTTGAATTTATAACAGGGGGCGACGATAAAAAGTTTTCGTAATTGTCTCTAAAATATTGAGCTAAGAAAAAGTGTTTATTATCTTCATAATCAGATGCTGGTTTTTCAAAAGTTTGAATTTGTGCCCCACCTTGAACATTTATTTCCTTTCGTTCACCTCTTTCTTGCGAAAGCACACTGGTAACATTTAATCGCCCGAATTTTAATTCTGTTTTTACCCCAAAGAGTGTTTGACTACCTGTAATTAAAGACCCTTTTAATGGCAAGGAAACATTACCAGCCTCAATTTTCTGAATAATTTCATCTTCATAACCAGTATATTCAATTTTCATTTGATTTTCAAAATCAAATGTTGCTTCAGTATTGTAGCTGGTAGAAAGTTTTAATTTTTCTCCAATATTGCCGACTACATTTAATTGTATTTTTTGATCAAAATTAAATGTGGTAGTACTTCGCTGATTTTCTGGTAAAGCAGGATTATCCCTTGTAGAACGATTTATTCCAAATGATAATTCTGCCGAACCTTGAGGCCGAATATCAATAGTATTTCCGCCAAATATTCTATCAAATGCCTTACTTTTAACTGTTAATGAAGGACGGAATCCTTTGGTTTGGTTTATATCATCAGCTGCAGCTTTTTCTTTCCAATAATTCTGTAACGATTTTTTTGAGTCGTAATTAATGTATTCTTCAAAATCCATGTAAGTAGGATATTTGACATACTTATCCCCTATTTTTTCGTAATAATTATAATTCTCGGTTGCTGGGTCGTATTCAAACCCAGATTTGACATTGGAAGGATTACTTAAATAAAGTCCACCCGAATTACTCTCTCCTGGATTACCAACACCATCATCAAAAGGAAATGGCAATTCAATTTCTGGACTATCCAATGGTGTTTCCTCTATTTCAAAAGCTAAAATATTGTTATGAGGAATGGCTTTAGATTCAACAGGGTTTGCTAAATAATTGATAAGGGTTATCACTACGGACAACCCTAAAACCAACGTAATGTTATGATATGTTTTTTTACTAGTTTTCAAAGCAAACCTAAGCTACTTAAAGACTTTTTAATGTTCTTTTAATTAGCTCTTCTACCGTTAAGTTTGGAGTTTCTGTCATAATTTTAGTCAATGCCTTTTCAGCTGGCATTTTTGAAAATCCCAACATAACAAGTGCACTTAACGCTTCTTCTTTAATTGTATTGTTTGAACCCATAGAAAAAAGTTCGTTCCCTTCCGACTTACCAACCTTATCACGCAAATCTATAATAATACGTTCTGCTGTTTTTAAACCAATACCTTTAACTCCCTTTAATGTATTTACGTTACCAGAAACAATCGCCGCTTTTGTTTCATCAGGCGAAAGTGACGATAAAATCATAATAGCTGTACTTGAGCCTACTCCAGAAACTGAAATCAATTGTCGAAACAATTCACGCTCACTTTTTTCTTTAAAGCCATAAAGCAAATGAGCATCTTCACGAACTACATAGTGAGCAAAAAGCAAACAGTTTTCTTCATTTCCTATTTTGGAAAAAGTATTTAATGAAATATTCAATTGATAACCAACACCATTACAGTCGATAACAACATAGGTTGGCGTTTTTTCAATTAATCTTCCTTTTATTTGAGCAATCATTTTTTAAAGTTTGAAGACCGAAGACTGAAGACCGAAGCTACTTGCAACTTCTGACTTTTGACTTCTGGTATATTTTATTTTCTTGTTTGAGCATCAGCAACAGCAATAGTTACCATGTTTACAATTTCACGAACTGAACTACCCAATTGCAATATATGCACTGGTTTTTTCATTCCCATTAAAATTGGTCCTATGGTTTCAAACCCTGCCATTTCTTGTAATAATTTATAAGCGATATTTCCTGATGAAAGATTTGGGAAGATTAGTGTATTGGTATTTTTTCTTGCCAAATCTGAGAAAGGGAAAATTTCATCTCTCAATTCTTTGTTCAATGCAAAATTTCCTTGAATCTCTCCATCAACAACAATTTCTGGATGTTGTTCGTGTAAAATTTTAGCTGCTTCACGCATTTTTACTGCATCTTCCTCATCAGATGAACCAAAATTAGAAAACGACAACAATGCGATTCTTGGATTTACTTTAAATCGTTGAATAATTTTTGCTGAAAGCACTGTAATATCTACAATATCTTGAACACTTGGATTAACATTAACAGTAGTGTCTGCTAAGAAAAAAGGACCTTGTTTAGTCATTAAAATATACATTCCCGCAATTTTACTTACGTCATCATCAGTTCCAATAACTTGTAAAGCTGGACGAATAGTGTTTCTATAATTTCGAGTTAACCCTGAAATTAGAGCATCAGCATCTCCTACCTCAACCATTGCAGACCCAAAGTAGTTTCTACTACGAACCATGTCGCGAGCCTCTAGCATGGTAACTCCTCTTCGTTTTCTTTTCTCGAAAAGCAATTGGGCATACTTGTTCTTACGTGCAGTTTCTTTAGAACTACGTGGATCAATAATGGTTAAATCTGTAATATCTAAACTAAATTCTTTAGCAATTTCTTCAATCACTTTTACTTTTCCTAGTAAAATTGGAATAGCAATTCCTTCATCTTTAACAATAGTTGCTGCTTTTAATGTTTTGTAATTATCAGCCTCAGCAAACACCACTCGTTTTGGATTACGTTTGGTTCGTTGAGTAATGTTTTTAAGCAGCTTGTTATCCAGCCCTAAACGACCAGCCAATTGACGACGATATTCCTCCCAATCTTTAATTACATGTTGTGCAACACCCGAATCTATAGCTGCTTTTGCTACTGCAGGAGCAATAGTTGAAATCAATCTTGGATCCATTGGTTTTGGAATGATAAAATCTTTACCAAAAACAATATTTTTTTCAGAGTACGCCTCATTTACTTCTTCTGGAACAGGCTCTTTAGCTAATGCCGCAATGGCATAAACAGCAGCCAATTTCATTTCTTCGTTAATACAAGTTGCTCTAACATCTAAAGCTCCTCTAAAAATGTAAGGAAACCCTAGTACATTATTCACCTGATTAGGATAATCAGAACGACCTGTTGCCATAATAATATCCTTACGAGCAGCCATTGCATCTTTGTATGCTATTTCTGGATCGGGGTTCGCTAAGGCAAAAACGATAGGGTTTTTTGCCATGGTTTGCACCATTTTTTTTGTTAAAATATTTCCTTTTGATAACCCTAAAAACATATCAGCATCAACCAATGCTTCGGTTAATGTGTTTATCTTTCTTTTTGTAGCAAACTCTTTTTTCGATGGAGCTAAATCTTTTCTATCGGCACGAATAACTCCATCACTGTCGAGCATAACAATATTTTCTGCTTTTACTCCCAATCGCTTGTATAGTTTGGTACATGAAACAGCCGAAGCACCTGCACCACTTACTACCAATTTAATGTTTTCAATTTTTTTACCTGCCAATTCAACTGCATTAAGCAATGCTGCCGACGAAATAATTGCCGTTCCGTGTTGATCATCGTGCATCAACGGAATGTTTAATTCCTCTTTTAATCTTCTTTCTATTTCAAAACACTCTGGAGCTTTAATATCTTCTAAATTTATCCCTCCAAATGTTGGTGCAATTGCCTTAACGGTGCTAACAAATAAATCAATATCCGAGGCATCAACCTCAATATCAAACACGTCAATATCAGCAAAAATTTTAAACAACAATCCTTTACCTTCCATTACAGGTTTTGATGCCAATGCACCAATATTACCCAAACCCAAAACAGCTGTACCGTTTGAGATTACCGCCACCAAGTTTCCTTTTGCAGTATATTTATAAACATCTTCAGGATTATCTGCTATCTCTAAACAAGGCACAGCAACACCCGGAGAATATGCTAATGATAAATCGCGTTGTGTACTGTAGGGCTTTGTAGGCACTACTTCAATTTTACCAGGTTTCCCCTGTGCATGATACTCTAATGCATCAATCTCTTTTCTAGTTTTTCCCATTTTTTTACATAATTCTCGAACCCGTAAAAGTAATAATATTCTCGACACAGAAAAGAGCTATTTTTTTAAATAAATTTTACCTATTTTTAGCTTCTCGAAAAATGAGTTTATGCAACAAATTGTTATCTTTTCTGGAGCAGGAATTAGTGCTGAAAGCGGATTAAAAACTTTTAGGGATAGCGACGGTTTGTGGGAAAACTACAAAATTGAAGAGGTTGCCACACCAGAGGCTTGGCAGGAGAATCCAAAACTTGTTTTAGATTTTTATAACCTTCGTAGAAAACAAGTAATTGAAGCCCAACCCAACGCCGCTCATTTTGCTGTTTTGGATTTGCAAAAAAAATTTAATGTTCAAGTTATTACCCAAAATATTGACGATTTACACGAACGTGCAGGAACTAAAAACGTATTGCATTTGCATGGCGAAATATTGAAAGCTCGAAGCGTAGGAACTGGCCTAGTTTATCCCATTAATGGAAGTGAACTTAATCTTGGAGATTTATGTGAAAACGGACATCAACTTCGCCCCGATGTGGTATGGTTTGGCGAGTTTGTTCCGAATATGGCTGTTGCTGCCGAATGGTGCGAAAAAGCTGATATTTTAATTGTAATCGGTACTTCATTAAATGTTTATCCAGCAGCAAACTTGGTTGACTGTGTGAGTTCGAATTGTAAAATATTTCTGATTGACCCAAAAGAAGTTTCGTTGTGGAAAAGAAAAAATGTGACTCACCTCAAACAAAATGCGAGTGAGGGGCTGCCTGCTTTAGTAAAACTACTGTTGGAGAAAGAAAAAACACTCCTTTAGAAGGATTTTAATAATTATAAACCTTAAGAAAAGGAGATTAAATGAGTTTTTTAAGAAAACTAATCAAAAACAAAACAAATTTCTTCATTGGTATTGCATCATCTGGATTTCTAGTTATTGTAGTATTGGATTTATTTGATAACAACTTCTCATTTCATGATATTTTAGTTGAATCTCATGGGCTTGTTTTTGACCTTATTATTTTTGGTATAATTCTAACTATATATGAGAGCATAAGTCATAAAAAAGAAAAAATTGAGCGTTACAAAGAGGAGATTAATGATTACAGGTTTTGGAAGAGTGAGGAAGCTATGTACAGAACAAGAGGATTGATTAAAAGACTTGTTGCTTTAGGTGAATCAGAAATTGACTTGTCAAATTGTTTTTTGGAAGAAGACAAGTCACTATCTCTTTATCGAGACATGAGGAATTGGAATTTTTCGGGAGCACATCTTAGAGAAAGTTTTTTTATGCTAGCAGATTTATCAAATACTTGTTTTTATTATACTGATTTAACAGAAACAATCTTCTTAGAATCTAATTTAAGAAACAGCAAACTAAATTCCGCACAACTATTCAATACTGAATTTAAAAAATGTATATTCGATAATACAGAACTTGAAGGGGCTTATGTTTCGAAAGAAAATTGGTTTGAAATCTTAAAAGAAAATGAAAATATAGGTATTGATATCCTTATGATTAAATACACAATTAAAATTGAGTCCATTAATAAAACTAGCTTGAATTTATATAAAATCTATAGAAAGTAATTATTAAATCCTATTTCTAAATTTAGGCAAACTACTTTATGTAACTTTGATATGCGAAACAACCATTTATCAAAGCACCAAGAGTGATAAAAACAAAATGGTGTATTCCATATGACAGCTTTAAAACAATAGATATCTTCACATGAAAAAGTTGGGCATTTTATCGGCATTTTTACTTCTAAACCTCTTGTTTTATGGGCAAGTTTTTAAAGTTGGTTTAATTGGTGGATTAAGTGGCTCACAGGTAGAAGGAGATGGTTATGGAGGCTACAACAAATTGGGATTTATTGTCGGTGGTTTTACTAATATTGAACACTCTGAGAAATTCTCTACACAGTTAGACATGTATTTTATCAATAAAGGAAGTCAAAAGAACCCTAACACCAGCCAAGGAGATGTGGATGCTTTTAAACTTAACCTCAACTATATTGAAATGCCGCTTGCTATACGTTATCATTACAAAAAATTTATGTTTGAAACTGGCTTGTACTACAGTGTATTTTTAAACTACACCATGAGTGATGAATTTGGTGATTTAACTGACCAGCCTTTTCCTTTCAAAAAGTATGATTTTGGCGGTTTTTTTGGTTTAAATTATAAAATTACCGACCATTTTATTTTTAACCTACGCTCAAAGAATTCGTTATTTCCAATCAGAGACTTTCAGAACTTCGATCAGCAAATTGGTATTTTAAATCAATTGTTTAATAGAGGTTGGTACAACTTAGATTTAAATTTTACACTTCGTTATCAATTCAACAAATAAGCCTCCCCAACCCCTCCGAAGGAGGGGCTAACAAAAAACAAAAAACCATGAACAACAAAAGAAAAATAGTATTAGCCATTACAGGAGCATCAGGAAGTATTTACGCTAAATTGTTGATGGATTTTTTAACGACCCTTCGACAGGCTCAGGGTGACAATGTAGTTGAAGTTGGTGTAGTAATGAGCGACAATGCAAAAACAGTTTGGGAACACGAATTAGGTAATGAGGATTATAAACATTATGACTTCAATTTTTACGACAAAAACAACTTTAACGCACCCTTCGCATCAGGTTCAGCAAAGTTTGACACTATGGTAATTGTACCTTGTTCTATGGGAACATTGGGAAGAATTGCAGGTGGAATATCGAACGATTTAACTACACGAGCAGCAGATGTTATGCTTAAAGAAAGAAGAAAATTAATTTTAGTAGCTAGAGAAACGCCATACAATTTAATTCACCTCAACAACATGAAAACCATAACTGAGGCGGGAGGAATTATTTGTCCTGCCACTCCAAGTTTCTATAGCCGACCACAGACCATTGAAGAAGTAGCTAAAACAGTTGTTGATAGAGTTATTGATTTAATAGGTTTAGAAAACGAAAGTTACCGTTGGGGAAACTAATCCAAGAACTTTATATTCCTTTTTAAGCCTTCAAATTTGGTACGTTTTACTGCCGATTTCTTAAACAATTCATTAAAAATTTCCTCGGTTAGTTCAGTCCATTCCTTTTTAGAAAAGTTTAATAGTTTTTGATTAGGACTAAAAAGCAATTCGTCGGTTGGTGTAGAAAATCTATTCCATGGGCAAACATCCTGACAGATATCGCAACCAAACATCCAATCGTTAAATTTCCCCTTTACCTCGCTGGGCAAAATTTCATCTTTTAATTCTATGGTAAAATAAGAAATACATTTACTACCATCAACCACTTTGTTTGGTAAAATTGCATCCGTAGGACATGCCTCAACACAAGCATTACAAGTGCCGCAATAATCTTTTATAGGAGTATCATACTCCAATTCTACATCTAAAATAATTTCTGCTAAAAAGAAAAAAGAGCCTTTTTTCGGATTAATTAACATGGAGTTTTTTCCTATCCAACCTAACCCGCTTTTTCTTGCCCAAACTCGCTCTAAAATGGGTGCTGAGTCGGTGAAAATTCGAGCATTTATTTCGCCAACTTCTGTTGTAATAAATTGAACAATCTCTTTCAGTTTTTCTTTAATTACATGATGATAATCTTCGCCATAAGCGTATTTCGATATTTTATAAGAATCTTCTCTTTGCTGTTGTTGGGGGAAGTAATTGTACATTAAAGAAATTACCGATTTAGAACCTTCTACCAACAAGGTTGGATTAAGGCGTTTATCAAAATAATTCTCCATGTATTGCATTTCTCCATGTCTGTTTTGATTCAACCAATTTTCCAAACGAGGTGCTTCTTCTACTAAGAATTCGGCTTTTGAAACTCCACAAAAACTAAAACCTAAACGAATGGCTTCGTTTTTTATGTTTTGAGTTAGAATGGATTTTGAGGGATTCATTTATTTTTAGCAACAAATGAAGTAATTGCTTTTAGTGTTTTTTCTTTTGCCTCTAGAAAACCAACATGACCAACATCTTCGAGTAACAGATAAGAACCTTTCTCTGGCAGTTCAGCTTGTTCAATTAAACTTTCGTAAGGCAAAATAGCGTCTTCTTTTCCAACAATATACAAAACTGGATAAGGAGCAAAGTTTAAAATAATCTCTCTATCCATTCTAATTTTCATCCCTTCCAAAGCTGCTACAATACCCTGTAAAGAGGTATTGTTTGCAATTTGTTTTATTTGATTTATCTCATTCTCGTAATTCTTATGTTTGGTATAAAATAGATTTGGAATAGCTTCGTTGATAAACAAGTTTTTATTTTGCTTTACTACTTTTATAGCTCTGTCGCGGTCTTTTTGTTTTGTCTCACTATCAGCTCTTGCTGACGAATGAAACATACACAGTCCCTTGATATTATCAGGAAAAACCTCAGCTAAAGCAAGGCTGACATAGCCACCCAACGAATGTCCTACTAAATAAAATTTACGAATTTTCAACTGTTTGAGCACTGCATAAACAGCTTCCGCCATTTCTTCCATGGTGTGAACATAGCTTAAACATTCAGTTTTGCCATGCCCTAATAAATCAATAGTAATTACACGGTATTTAAGTGAAAGTTGATTAGAAAAATCATTCCAAATGCTTTTGTCTTCCAAAAATCCATGTAAAAAAACCACTGCTTTACCTTTTCCACTGTCGGTAAAACTAACATTGATGTTTTTGAATTTAATTGAATATTCGCTTACTATTTCCAAAACATCAATACCATTAAGCGTTCATTAAAGCTTCTATTTCATCTGCTTCAATTGGAATGTTCTTCATTAAATCAATTGGTCCGTTGTTGGTTATCAACACATCATTTTCTAGACGTATTCCCAAATTCTCTTCACGAATATAAATTCCTGGTTCAACGGTTAACACCATACCAGCTTCAAAAGGTCTGTTTCGTTCTTCCACATCATGAACATCTAAACCCAAATGGTGCGACGTGCCATGCATAAAATATTTTTTGTATAACGGATTTTTAGGATCTTGTTTTGCCACTTCATTTTTATCTAATAAACCTAAACCTATTAATTCCGATTCCATTATTTCACCAACTTTAGTATGATATTCATCGTGTAAAGTTCCTGGAACTAACATACTTGTTGCAGCTCTCATTACTCGTAAAACTGAATTATAAACTTCTTTTTGGCGAGGAGTAAATTTGCCACTTACAGGCACGCAACGAGTTAGATCAGAAGCATAATTTCCATACTCTGCACCAACATCTAACAGAATAACATCTCCAGCTTTACATTCCTTGTTGTTTTCTACATAATGCAAAACACAAGCATTAAACCCCGAAGCAATGATAGGCTCATAGGCAAAACCCCTTGAACGATTCATTAAAAATTCGTGAGCCAGTTCTGCTTCAATTTCATATTCCATAACGCCTGGCTTAACAAATTTTAATAGTCTTCTAAAGCCTTTCTCTGTAATGTTACATGCTTGTTGCAACATTTCTATTTCTAAAGGAGATTTGATTGGCCGTAACTTTCTCATGATTGGAGCTAACCTTTCGTATTCGTGCAATGGGTATTTTGCCTGACACAATTTTCTAAAACGATCATCTCTAGTTTCAACAGGAGACGATGCTCTTAAATGTTCGTTTTGATTCAAGTAAATATGTTCCGCTTCTGTGGTTAATCCATGAAAAATTTGTTCGAATTGAGTTATCCAATAAACCGTTTCAATACCCGATTGTTTTGTCGCTTGTTCTTTGGTCAATTTAGCACCCTCCCAAATAGCAATTAAATCGCTGGTTTCTTTAACAAAAAGGATTTCTCTGTGTTTTGGATTGTTTGCATCAGGAAAAATTACCAAAATAGATTCTTCTTGGTCGATTCCAGACAAATACAACAAATCATTGTTTTGGCGAAAAGGCATTGTTCCATCAGCATTAGTAGGCATCTGGTCGTTTGAATTAAAAACTGCAATCGACTTTGGCTTCAACTGTTTTACAAAGTTTTTTCTGTTCGTTATGTACAGTTCACTTTTTATTGGAGTGTATTTCATATGTAAATTTTTATTGTTTTATATAGGTCATATGGAATTAGCCAGTTTATCTTCATTCGTATTAGTGTGCTTTGGCACGTGGCTATTTCATTTTGTTTCGTTTTAATAATCAAATGTAGTTATTAGTTTTTAATCAATTCTTCAATAGCTTCCACCCAAATTGGACTTTCATTTAAACTCTCAACCAGTTGCCATTTTTCACCACCATTTTCATGGAAAATTTCTTTGAATTCTTCACCTACTTCGATGGTTGTTTCTAAACAATCGGAAATAAACGATGGCGAAAATGCCAACACATTTTTAACTCCTTGTTTAGGATAATCTGCCGTAACCAAATCAGAGTATGGTTTTAACCAAGGGTCTCTTGCTCGAGTTTCTAAACGCGATTGGAAAGCCACATCGTATTGATTTTCTTGCAATCCCATTGCCGAAGCAACCAATCGAGAAGTTTCATAACACTGAGCTCTGTAACACAGTGTGTTGTTTGTATTATAAGTTGCACAACAGTTTTCATCAAGTTTGCAATACCCGTTATCGCAATCTTTTATGATGTGACGCTCTGGAATGCCATGATAACTAAACAATACTTTTTGGTATTCACCAGTTTTCCAATACTTATTGCCATTTTCGGCAATGGCTTGAATAAACTTTTTATTAGTTACAAAGTTTTTAATCATTTTAACTTTGGGTGAATAATGGAGTTCTTTTAATACTTCCTCAACTTTTTTAATGCTAGATAAAGTAGAAGATGAGGCAAATTGTGGGTAAAGTGGAATAACAACCAAATCAGTAATGTTGTTTTTTTTGAATTGTTCCAACACCCTTTTTATTGAAGGACTTTGGTAACGCATTGCCAATCGAACAAAATACTCTTCGCCAACTTTTTCTTGCACCAATGTTTCTAATCTTTTACCATAATACAATAGTGGCGAACCATTTTCTGTCCATAATTCTTGATAAATTTTTGCAGATTTTGGACCTCTAAATGGAGCGATAATCAAGTTTACCAATATCCAACGTGGAACAACAGGTAAATCAATTACATACCCATCCATTAAAAACTCTCTTAGGTACTTTCTTACATCTTTAACCGACGGGCTATCAGGCGTACCTAAATTCACTAATAAAACTCCCTTTTTTTCCATGTTCCAAAATTACAGATTAAGCAAAACCAATTGAAAGTTTATTGTAATTTTAGTTTTTTAATTTTTGTTATGGATTATTTTTATTTAAAGGCCCTTCACATCATCTTTATAGTTACTTGGTTTGCTGGTTTGTTTTACATTGTTAGGCTTTTTATTTATCATGTTGAAGCCGAAGATGAAGATGATAATGCAAAAGCTATTTTACAAAAACAATACAAAATAATGAGTAAAAGATTATGGTATGGCATAACCTGGCCTTCTGCAATTCTAACCTTAGTTTTTGCTACATGGTTGTTAAGTACTAATTTTTCCTTTTACATGAGTCAACCGTGGATGCACATTAAACTCACTTTTGTAGTTGCGTTATACCTTTACCATTTTGCTTGTCAACGGATATTTAGTCAACTTCAGAAAAATGAAATCAAGTATTCTTCGTTTAAATTGAGAATATGGAATGAAGTAGCTACTGTATTACTTTTTGCCATTGTGTTTTTGGTAGTACTAAAAAATGAAATTGGTTGGTTCTGGGGTGTCGTTGGATTATTACTCTTCTCTATTTTATTAATGCTAGGGATAAAATGGTACAAGAAAAACCGAGAGCACAAAGAAAATTAATACTCTAAATAAAGTATTCCGAAATACATCAACAACATGGTGCCATCTATTAAACCAGAGAAGAAAAGTTCTGGTCGGCGTCTGTTGGCAAATGCAATGATTATCATTACAATCACTACTGTTATAGATGTTGCTACAAATCGCTCTAAAGTCATTTGGTTAAAACCATAAAACTGAATAGCTTTTAAAGCTAAAAATACCACCAAAATAATGTGCGAAAGAATGATGGTCTTTCTTATTCCTAAATAAGTAGGGATGGTTTTAATGTTAGATTCCATATCGTACCTCAAATCCCTAATATCAAAGGGCAAGGTAATGGCAAAAATGAACAGAAATTGTTCTGCCAACAGAAACAATGATGAGCTCTCTTTCAATTTTCCAATCCCCTCAGCATCGGCAATTGGTAACGCAACCATCACCAGTGACCACACCAATGAAATAATAAATATTTTGGCAAAAGGTAAATCTCGAATGGCTATTTTTTTGTCGTCCCTATTAACAAATGGAATAACATAAAGTATAGAAAAAACAGCCAATGGAAGTATCAGAAAAAATACCTTAACACTCAATTGTAAAACAAAAAACAAGCTGCCACAAGCCGATAAAATTGAAGCAAAAAACAATTTCTTTCTATTTCGAATAATCCAACTTAACCGAATGCCAATTAATTTTCCAACCAATTCAAAACTATTAAGCCTATATATTCGCTGAAAATTATAGGTAAAGAATGTTGAACAAAAAATAAAAGCCAATACAAAAAAAGTATTGGTTTGAGGAAGTTCTAATAAAAGATAAGTTTGATGAGCTAGTAAGGTGATGCAAAAAGAGACGAATAAATTGCTGTAAACAACATTTCTTAAGAGGTAAATTAAAACGCTCAATGGAAAATGAAATTAATTAGAATTACCGTTTACCAAAAAACTGATTAAGAACCCTGCTCCCATTCCAATTACACTACTTTTTAGTGCATTTTGTGTTCGTTTACTCCTTGCAATTCGCTCATGACCTCTCAAGTATTCATCTTCTTTTAAATACTGTAAATCAGTCAAACGTTTTTGCTTAACACTAGTTGGAAACAATAGCGTTGCAGAAGTATATATTAATGGAATTCCTATGTAAATAAAAGCTTGGTCTTTGTGCATAAAATAACCAGCAGCACCTCCAACAACCAATCCTAATGCGTTAGAAAAATTAGAGTGATAGGTTTTATGTGCATCTCTCTCCCCAAAAACAAACATTTTCATGTCTCTTTCACTCAAAAAATTACCTTCTAGTGTATCATATTTGTATAATAAAATTTCTTGCTCTTTCTGCGTGTAAGAAAAAACCCTAAAATTTTCCACCAAATATTCTTTACCCTTATCTGTTTTGAATGAAATTTCGTAATTATTTACCGTCAATAGCTGTCCGCTTATTTCTTTTCCATTCAAAAAAAGTAATTTATCTTGAGCATAGCTATTTAAAGCTAGCGAGCAAAGCACAAAAAAGAAATATAGCTTATAATTTTTAATCATTAATGTCTAATAACGGTTTACTGCTCTAATTGGTTGTTTAACGCAAAAATAAAGATATTGTTTAGAAACCACAATTGCAAGATTTTGAAAAATGAATTTTAGTTAAAGGCAAAAGTTCTTTTATTTTTTGATGTTCGGCATTGCTCATCATAATTACCCGCATATCAATTTCCTTAAGTGTTTCTTTTAATTGCTCAATTTCACTTGGAAATGAAGCAACATTGGTTCCCCAAATATCTAAATACGACAATTCTTTTAGCTTACCAATTTCTAGCGGCAAAGATGAAATCTCAGTTTCATTGGCACTAAATCTTTTCAAATGAGTTAAACTACCTATTTCAGGAGGAATTGATGCAATTTTATTATCAGAAACATCCAAGTGTTGCAAAAAAGAAAATTGAAAAATAATAGCTGGAAAATGAGTGAATTTATTTTTACTGATGTTTAAACTTTGTAAGTTTTTAAATTGAGCTATTGTTTCTGGCAAATCAGCCAATTTTTGTTTTTTTAAATTTAGCTTATAAACCGTTAATGGATCTTTCTTTAATGCTTGTTCTAAAGTTAATTCGGGCAACGTATCTAAAACACTATAGCTAACCACTTGGGCAAGCAATCTTGTGTTAGAGAATGTTGTAAAAATCAACAACAAACTAAGAAAGTAAAAAAAGGGCTTTTTCTTTATCATGAATTAATTGACTTTGTAAATCGGTTAATTGGTTAAATTTTTCTTCCTCTCGAATCTTCTCAACAAACTCTATTCTCAAGTTTTTAGTATAAATATCTTGGTTAAAATTAAATAGATGCACTTCAATAGTAACATCGTTTCCATTAATTGTTGGACGAGTACCTATATTCAACATTCCATTATAAGTAACTCCTTCAAAACCAACTTTAACTGCATAAACTCCATTACCTGGAATTAATTTATACCAATCGTTTACTTTTAGATTGGCTGTCGGGAAACCTATTTGCCGACCTATCTTCTCTCCCTCAACAACCGTTCCGTTAATAAAATAATGATACCCCAGAAATTGATTAGCCGCTTTTATTTCTCCAATCAATACCGAATTTCTAATTTTAGTTGAACTGATGTTGATTTGCTGAATCTCTTGTGCAGAAATTTCCTCCACATCAAAGCCATAAACTGGTCCGTATTCTTTCAAATGCTCAAAAGAGCCTTCTCTATTTTTTCCAAAATGATGATCATATCCAATAACCAGTTTTTTTGTGTTTAGTTTGGTTACCAATATATCTCTAACAAAATCGAGCGACGTAATTCTCGAAAATTTTTTGGTAAAAGGATGAATAATCAGATGATCGATACCAGTTTCTTTCAATAATTCAACCCGTTCTTCAATAGTGTTAATTAACCTTAAATCGTTTTGCTCAGGATACAACACCATACGTGGATGTGGAAAAAAAGTGAGTAAAACCGACTCCCCATTAATTTTTTTTGCTAGTTCAGTAACCCGTTGAATAATTTTTCGATGGCCAACATGAACGCCGTCAAAAGTTCCTGTTGTAATCACAACATCTCCCTTAGCTTTAAACTCGTTAATGTTTCGGTAAATATTCATTAAAATATCGGATTATCTTTCAAAAAAACACATCGAAATTGGCTGCAAATATCCATATAATAATCTTTTTTAAATCATAAAAATAATATTATTCATATTGCTTTACTATTTGAATAAAATATTTTACTTTTGCAGCCATTAAAAAACAGACATAAACACACTTAAAATAGATACAAAATGTCAACTAAACACGGAAAAATCACTCAAATCATCGGACCAGTAATCGACGTAAGTTTTGAGAATGGAGAATCGCTTCCAAACATTTTAGATTCATTAGTAATTACCAAAGATAACGGTCAGAAAGTTATTCTTGAATGTCAAAAACACATTGGAGAAGACACTATTAGAACCATTTCAATGGATGCTAGTGATGGTTTAAGAAGAGGAATGGAGGTTGTTTCTACTGGTGCTCCTATTATTATGCCAATTGGCGAAAAAATTAGAGGAAGATTATTTAACGTGGTTGGTGATGCTATTGACGGAATTGGTGACGTTGACAAAACAGGCGGATTACCTATTCATAGAGAACCACCAAGATTTGAAGACTTATCTACTTCTACAGAAGTATTATTTACAGGTATTAAAGTTATCGACTTAATTGAGCCTTATTCAAAAGGTGGTAAAATTGGATTGTTTGGTGGTGCTGGTGTTGGTAAAACTGTATTAATTATGGAATTAATTAACAACATCGCTAAAGGACACTCTGGTTTATCTGTGTTTGCTGGTGTTGGTGAAAGAACAAGAGAAGGTAACGATTTATTAAGAGAGATGATTGAATCAGGCGTAATTAAATACGGCGAAGAATTCAAACACTCTATGGAAAAAGGCGGATGGGATTTATCTAAAGTAGATAAAGCTGGTATGGAAGAATCAATGGCAACATTAGTGTTTGGTCAAATGAACGAACCTCCAGGTGCGAGAGCTAGAGTTGCATTATCTGGTTTAACATTAGCTGAATACTTTAGAGATGGTGAAGGTGACGGAAAAGGAAAAGACATCTTATTCTTTATCGATAACATCTTTAGATTTACACAAGCAGGTTCTGAGGTATCGGCACTTTTAGGTCGTATGCCATCAGCGGTAGGTTACCAACCAACATTAGCTTCTGAAATGGGTGCTATGCAAGAGCGTATTACTTCTACAAAATCAGGTTCTATTACATCTGTACAAGCAGTTTATGTACCTGCGGATGACTTAACTGACCCTGCTCCCGCTACTACTTTT
Source organism: uncultured Vicingus sp. (assembly GCA_964398455.1). Classification (GTDB taxonomy): domain Bacteria; phylum Bacteroidota; class Bacteroidia; order Flavobacteriales_E; family Vicingaceae; genus Vicingus. Next base: position 142,479 of record CAYNMR010000006.1, read on the forward strand.
GCTCACTTAGATGCTACTACAGTACTTTCTCGTAAAATTGCTGAGTTAGGTATTTATCCTGCGGTTGATCCATTGGATTCTACTTCAAGAATTTTAACTGCTGATATCGTTGGTAGAGAACACTACGATACTGCTCAAAGAGTAAAAGAAACTTTACAACGATACAAACAATTACAAGATATTATTGCCATCTTAGGTATGGACGAGTTAAGTGAAGAAGATAAATTAGTTGTTCACAGAGCACGTCGTGTACAACGTTTCTTATCTCAACCTTTCCACGTTGCTGAGCAATTTACAGGTTTAAAAGGCGTATTGGTTTCTATTGAAGATACTATCAAAGGATTTAACATGATCTTAGATGGTAAAGTTGATGAATACCCAGAGGCAGCATTTAACTTGGTAGGTTCTATTGAAGAAGCTATTGAGAAAGGTAGAAAAATGTTAGCTGAAGTATAAACTGCGAACCGAAAAACTAAAAAAATGCATTTAGAAATAATAACACCTGAGAAAAAGATTTATACCGGAGAAGTTAATATGGTTAACTTACCTGGTTCTGATGGTTCTTTTGGTATTTTAGAAAATCATGCTCCAATTATTTCAACGTTGAAACAAGGAACTATTAAAATAACCGAGTTGAACAATACCGAAAAAACTTTTGAAGTTAAAGGTGGCGTAATTGAAATGAGCAATAATAACATAATTGTTTTAGCTGAGTAATTAGCCTATGCAATTCAAACATTTAAAAGGCTATCTTTTTTAAGATAGCCTTTTTATTTCTAAGCAAATTTGTTGCTTAATTTTGTACAAAAACAATTAAACATGGAACAAACAAAATCGCCATATACTTTTTATGCTGAAATGACTCCAAACCCTAACACCATGAAGTTCGTTTCAAATCGATGGATTGTTACCAATGGAAAATCATATGAGTTTTTAGCAACTCAACGTATTGGTTGCCCTTCGCCTTTGGCTGAAAAACTATTCAACTTTCCTTTTGTAAATGGCGTATTTATCTCGGCAAACTATGTTACCATTACCAAAAGCGAAGCTATTGAATGGCAAGAAGTGGTAATGGAATTGCGTGAGTTTATAAAAGAATTTATGAACCAAGAAGGAGCTGTGGCAATTAAACAAGAGTTTCTTGATGCAGAAATTCAAACAGAAAAAAATACTGAAAACTCAGCGAATATAAACAACACCAGCACATCAAAAGAATACACCGATTTTGAACATAAAATCATTGAAATATTAGAAGAATATATTAAACCAGCTGTAGAAAACGATGGCGGAGCTATTGAGTTCGACTCGTATGTTGATGGTGTGGTTAAAGTAATATTAAAAGGTTCTTGTAGCGGATGTCCTTCGTCTACCGTTACCTTAAAACATGGTATTGAAAACCTACTAAAAAGTATGTTGCCAGAAGTAAAAGAAGTTGTTGCACTAAACGGTTAAAATAAAAGAATGGAAATATTTTTAAATCTCGACACTTGGATTGCCCTATTAACTTTAACATTTTTAGAAATTGTTTTAGGTATTGATAACATTATTTTTATTTCGATAGTTGCAGGAAAACTACCCAAAGAAGAACAAAAGAAAGCCCGATTTGTAGGTTTATCGTTGGCATTAATTGTTCGTATTTTGTTGTTAATGGGCATTACGTGGTTAATTGGATTAACCGAACCTGTTCTAACACTTTTTGACTTTAATCTGAGCTGGAGAGACATCATTTTAGCCATTGGTGGTTTCTTCTTAATTGCAAAAAGCACCTCAGAAATTCACCATAAAGTGGAAGGTGAAGACCCTGAAAAAGAAATAAAAAAACCAAAAGCATTCAGCAATGCTATTTTGCAAATTGTATTGTTAGATATTATTTTCTCCTTCGACTCTATTTTAACCGCAGTAGGTTTAACCAACCAAATTACCTTGATGGTAATTGCCGTTATTGTTTCTATTCTTGTAATGATGTTGTTTGCGGGAGCTATTAGCGATTTTGTAAACAAACACGAAACCCTGCAAATATTAGCTCTCTCGTTTTTAATATTAATTGGTTTTATGCTTATTGTTGAAGCCATTCATATTCATGTACCAAAAGGCTACATCTATTTTGCAGTATTCTTCTCGTTAGTTGTTGAAGTCATCAATATCAATGCTAGGAAAAAGAAAAAGTAGTAATAATTTTAATTCCCAAAAAGTACGTCCATTTTTCGTAAGATGTTTTCCGAAAAATAAATTGGTCCACAAATGTGGCATTTATCTATTTGGTAAAACTGCTTGGGTTCGTTGGCAACCTCAAACAATTGCTCTCCCATACGGTAAGGGATAATGTTATCTTCGGTGCTGTGTATAATCAATACCGGTTTTTTAAATTGTTTAATTGATTTTTTAGCACTGTATTTTTCAGCAATCAGTATTCGTGCAATAAATCCAGCCGTGTTTGCTCCAATATCTTGATGCGAAGTAAACGCTCCTTCTACCACTATTCCGTCAATCAAATCTTGGTTAGCTAAAGCCACCACAGGAGTTAAATGCCCTCCCAACGATTGCCCGTAAATAATCCAGCGAGTGGTAGTATCTAAATTGGTAAAATATTCAACAGCCGAATTTCCATCTACCAACACATTTTTTCGGGTAGCTTTTCCTGTAGAAAAACCAAAACCACTGTAATCAGCCATAAAAACCTTGTATCCAGCTTTTACAAAAGGCAACATCAATTTGTGTTGCGAAACCAAATTACCCGCGTTTCCATGAAAAAAAATGATGTTTTTTCCGTTGTAAACCGAATCATTGGCAATCACCCAAGTATTTAGTTTATTACCGCTTTTACTTTCAAACACACTGCTTTCTATATGGTACGGGTAATCGACCAACTTATTCTCTGCGGCAATAAACTGTGGTTGAAAATTAACCTTATCGGAAACCACAATAGTGTCTGCACTTTTATTGTATGCAGCCTTAAACGGAACGTTTTGATTATCGAGTTTGGTTGGTACCAAAAACACGTTGTTAAACCCACACGAGGTGATAAAAACAAAAAAAAAGATATAAAGAAACGTTCTCATTTAGTTAAAAACAGACAACGTACTCCCATCATAAGAAGTGCGGTATTCTTTTAAAGGACGAGAAGCTGGACCTTGAGTAACTTGCCCAGAAGAAAGTAAAAAACGAGAACCACAACAATCGTCGATACCCACCAAATTGGTTACATCTGCCGAAACCAACCCGCAACTGCTAGAAGGATTGTAAGGGCAATGTCTGTCAAAAGCTTTGTAGTTGCTTGCTGAAACTCGGTACAACAAAATACCTCTTGAGCCTCCCGACACATAAGTCCATCCGTTATCAATTTGCAAATTGATGAACTCAGGATTATTTAAATTAAACGCTAGGTTAACCGACACCAATGGTACTTGAGAGTCGTCGTCTTTTTTACACGATAACACCAATAAAAAAAAGACAGTTATTACTACAATTAATTTATTCATCATGGTAAAATTAGTAAATTCGGCTCAACAAAACCCTATTCACTAATGAATCGTCTTAAATATCTTCTATATGGTTTAATTGCTTTAAGCGTTTGTTTTACATCGTGTAAATCGAACCCCAACAAAGCAAGTGATAAACAACAGAAAGTGCTTAAAAAACAAGAGGAAGAAAAAGAAAAATCGAAGCAAAAAGCCATAGAGAGAGGTAAAGAGCGGCACCTAAACATCCAAAGTAAAGACACCAGAAAACGAATGAAATCGAATAGAAAGAAATACAAAAGTGGTGGTCAACCTGCTCCAAAAAAGAAATTCTTTATTTTAAGATGGTTTAGCTAGTGGAGAATATTTCGGCAATAATAGTTGATGATGAAATGATGGCTCGCGAAAACTTGCGAATGCTGCTCAACGAATTTTGTCCCGAAATTGAGGTAATTGGAACTGCCGAAAATGTAGAACAAGCCCGAGCATTGATTAAAGAAAAAAAACCAGAAGCTGTTTTTTTGGACATCAGAATGCCTAGTAATGAAGAAGGATTAGAACTTCTTGATGATGTAAAGTCAAATAACTTTCAAGTGGTGTTCGTTACTGCTTTTAAGGAATATGCCATTAAAGCATTCAATGCCAATGCCATCCATTATATTTTAAAACCCATTGATATTGAGGATTTAAAGTTGGCTGTGGAAAAGCTTATTCATTATAAAAAAATGTTTATTGCCGACAAAAACAACATCCAAACTTACCACGATTCTATTAGTAATCTTTCCAAAAACATTCATCATACCGTTACCAATAAAATTACCATTTCGCATTTAAAAGGAATTAAAGTGGTGGAAGACAAAACCATTAGCCACGTTGAAGGAGAAGGAAATTGCACCACCATTTATTTTAATGATGGCACCCATTTTTTTGATACCCGAACACTAAAGGTTTACGAAGATATGCTTAACCCAGACCATTTTTTTAGAATACATAAAAAGTACATCATCAACCTTAATTACCTTACCGATTACCTACATTCCGATGGTTATTTTGCCAAGCTAAAAAACAACATTAGTTTACCCGTTGCTAGAGCAAGAGTTGCCGATTTTCTAAGAAAAATTAAATCGTTGTAAAAACATAAAACCGTTTGCTCAATAGCAACAACCGTTTAATAAACCATTACTACCAATGGATTGTTTTTAGTTTGTTACGAAAACCTTTTTGCTAAATTTAGGTAAGAATAAGCACTAACTAAACCTTACATCCATGGAAATTTCAGCTATCATTATTGACGATGAGCAAAACGCTCGTAGCAATTTAAGAATGTTATTAGAAGATTATTGTCCAGAAGTTACTATTGTTGCTGAAGCACAATCTGCAGCCGAGGCCAGAGAATTGATTGCAACACATCATCCTCAACTGTTATTTCTCGACATTAATATGCCCAACGAAGACGGATTTGAATTACTAGAATCGTTACCCGAAAAAGATTTCTCCGTAATTTTTATTACTGCTCACAATCAGTTTGCGTTAAAAGCACTAAAATCGGGCGCTATTGATTACATCGAAAAACCAATTGATATTGATGAATTAATAGAAGCTGTTTCGAAAATTAAAATAGAACAGCAGAAACCAACCGAAATACCAGACATAAAACAATTGGTTGATTTTTTTCAACTCGAAGCTTCTACAGGAACAATTGCCGTTCCTACTTTGTCAGGATATGAAATAATTAAAACAAGTGATATAGTTCGATTGGAAGCAGATGAGAGTTATACCAAAATATTTTTAGCCGACGGTAAAAAATGTATCAGTAGCATGACCATTGCTCGCTACGAAAAAGTGCTAAACAAAAAGGTATTTTTCAGAGTACATAAATCACACATCATCAATACCAAATATCATTTGAAAGAGTTTAATCGACAAGATGGTAATATTGCCATTATGGACAACGGAACAGCAATACCTATTTCGAGAAGAAAATTAACCGAATTTATTAATGCTATTCGTACTTTTTAATTGGTAATGAGGTTAATTATTGGATTTATTTTTTTCTTGGTTTTTGCTTTAAGCTCTTTTGCTCAGCAATACAATTTTGTAAATTATTCTGTTGAACATGGTTTAATTCAATCACAAATTAACTCGCTTTGCCAAGACAATAAAGGGTACATTTGGATTGGAACTTTGGGCGGAGTCTCAAAATTTGATGGAAAACATTTTAAAAATTATTCTACTAAAGATGGTTTAATAAATAATCAAGTAAACGCCATTTTTATGGATAACTCCAATAAAATATGGTTTGGCTCATTAGGTGGTGTATCGGTTTATGATGGTAAAAAATTTGAAACACACTCTTTTAAAGCCGAGTTGAGTTCCTATTTTGTTTTATCTATTACACAAGACCAAGACGGAGCCATTTGGCTATCAACAGACGGCGGTGGAATTGTAAAATACAGTAACAAGACTTTTTCTTATTATACTGTTTCGCCAGAAAATACCGAAAGCAACTATGTGCGACACATCTTTTGCGACAAGCAAAACAACAAATGGCTTTCTACAAAAAAAGGTATTTACCTTTTAAACGCCAAAAATCAAATTAAAGATACTGTTCAAAACATTAATGCTTCACAGGTTTTTATTGATAAAAAAAACAACATTTGGTGCTCCACTTTTGGTGACGGAGTATTGAAAGTAAATCAAAAAACATCAACAAAATTTACCGCTGAGAATGACGGATTAATAAACAATCACATCAGGTCTTTTATCTCAAAAAAAGATGGTTCGTTTTGGTTTGTATCTAAATCAGGAATTACCAAAATGTTCAACAATCGATTTCAAAATTTTTCTACCAAAGATGGATTGGTTGCCAACAACATTAAATGCATTATTGAAGATACCGAAGGAAATATCTTTATGGGTTCTGATGGAGGCGGTTTAATTAAATTCACCAACGAAAAATTTGTAAGTTATACTAAAGCGGATAGTTTAATCAGCAACACCATCATGTCAATTACCGAAGATAAAACTGCAGCATTATGGTTCTCCTCTTATGGCAATGGCGTATGTAAACTAGAAAATAATACCTACACCTATTTTACCGAGGAAGATGGTTTAGGAAACAATACCGTTTGGTGTAGTTTGGTCGATAAACAAAACAACATCTGGTTTGGAACATCTACGGGGTTTTCGGTTTATAACGGAAAAAAAATTATCTCCTACAATTCTAAACATGGCTTAAATGCAAATAAAGTCTATGCTTTATCTCAAGATAATGATGAAAACATCTGGATTGGCTCTAAGGAGGGATTATCTGTATTGTATCTAAAGAAAGATAGCTTATACAATTTTACTTCAGCATATCAATTACCAACCAACATCCGTTCAATAGATATCGAGGATAAATCTACCATATGGCTATCCTCTTCCGAAGGACTTTTTAAGTTTAACCCTGAAAAACAACGATACACTAAATACACCATCGAAAACGGGTTACCTGATAATAGTGTGATGTGTTTAATAAAAGACCAGAAAAAAACTATTTGGGTTGGAACAAAAAATGGATTAGCTTATTTTGAAAACGACCAATTTATTACAGTTCCCATTGCAAACGACTACCCTTCAAACAACATTAATTTTTTAGAGTTGGATGTAAATAACGACTTATGGATTGGAACAAATAACGGATTGTATCACTTAAAAAACCTTGATAAAGAAAACATTACGCCATCATCGTTTGTTCGTTATTCCAATTTAGATGGACTAAAAAGTTTGGAATGCAACCAGAATGCAGCTTATATTGACAGCAAAAACAATTTGTGGTTTGGAACAAACACAGGACTAACAAAACATACCATAAAAAAAGAAACTGAGGTTGTTTATCTACCCAAGATTAACCTTAAAGAAATTCGTTTGTTCTTTGAACCACAAAACTGGGAAAAGTTTACCAAAGAATTTGATGAAAATAATCTACCTAAAAACCTGATTTTACCGTACAACAAAAACCACTTAACATTCGACTTTGATGGTATCTACCATAAAAGTCCAGACAAGGTTCGATTTAAATTTAAATTAAATGGATTTGATGAAGATTGGCAGCCTATAACCTCTGCAAATTTTGTTACTTATTCCAACATCCCATCAGGCGATTATACCTTTGAATTAATTGCAACTGTAGATTTAGAAAATTGGACAAAACCTTTTCAGTTTGAGGTTACCATTAAGCCTCCTTTTTGGTTTACATGGTGGTTCTATCTGCTTGTTTTTGTTGCTCTGGCAGGAATAACCTGGTTAATTATGGAATTACGTATTAAGGCGCTTAAAAAAGAACAAGCTACACAGTTAATTGTTGATCAAGCAAAAATGTTATCGCTCGAGCAGCAAGCTTTAAATGCGAGTTTAAACCGACATTTTATCTTTAATTCCTTAAATTCTATTCAATACTATATTAACAGACAAGATAAAATTTCGGCAAATAAATACTTAACCAGTTTTGCTAAGTTGGTGAGAAAAAATTTAGACAGTTCGCTCGAAAATGAAGTTGATATTGACGAAGAAATTGAACGAATCGAACTTTATCTAAAATTAGAGCAAATGCGTTTTCAAGATAAGTTTGACTATAAAATAGAATGCGAGGATAACATTAGAAACAACTCTATTAAAATTCCTTCGATGTTGCTACAGCCCTATATCGAAAACTCTATTTGGCACGGAATACTTCCGTCAGAAAAACACGGAACTATTAACGTAAAAATCACCAAAGAGGTTAGCAAACTTGTTATTACCATTACCGACAATGGTGTTGGTATTGATGTTAGTTTAAAAGAAAAGAAAGACAAAAAACAATTGCATGTTTCTAAAGGTATGGAACTTACCAAAGGAAGAATAAACTTGATTAATCGAATTACCACAAGAAGTTGTTTTGTAAAAGGACCTTATCAGATTTACGATAATACGAAAAAAGTTGCTGGAACAGAAGTCTCCATAACTATAGAATTGGAGTAAGGGAAACCTATTTATGCAACCTTCAAACTTGAAAGTTTGGTTTTTTTGAATTTTTCTTCAGCAAAAGCTAAGGTGATTTTAAACTCCTTGTTAGTTTTATCAGAGGGCATTTCGTACATCGCATCAAGCATAATAGCTTCGCAAATAGAACGTAAACCTCTTGCTCCTAATTTGTATTCCATTGCTTTTTCAACAATAAAATCCAATACTTCTTTATCAAAAGAAAGTTTGATGTTGTCCATTTCAAACAATTGAACATATTGTTTTATAATGGAATTTTTTGGCTCGGTTAAAATTCTTCTTAGCGTTGCTTTATCCAACGGATTTAAGTAAGAAAGCACAGGTAATCGTCCTATTAATTCAGGAATCAACCCAAATGCTTTTACATCTTGTGGAGATATGTATTGCAACAAGTTTTCTTCATCATACTCTTCGCGTTCGGTAGATTTGTAACCAATAACTTGAGTTTGTAACCGGTTTGCGATTTTTCTTTTAATTCCATCAAAAGCACCGCCACAAATAAACAAGATGTTTTTTGTTTCTACGGTTATCATCTTTTGTTCTGGGTGTTTTCTACCCCCTTGCGGCGGAACATTTACTGCCGAACCTTCTAACAACTTTAATAATGCCTGTTGAACGCCCTCTCCAGAAACATCTCTGGTAATAGATGGATTATCACTTTTTCGGGCAATTTTATCAATTTCATCAATAAAAACAATCCCTCGTTGTGCTGCTTCAACATTATAATCGGCAGCTTGTAAAAGTCGGGTTAATATGCTTTCAACATCTTCTCCAACATAACCTGCTTCGGTTAAAATAGTAGCATCAGCTATACAAAACGGAACATTTAATAATCTAGCAATGGTTTTAGCCAAGAGGGTTTTTCCCGTTCCTGTTTCGCCAACCAATAAAATATTTGATTTATCAATTTCTACATCATCGTTTTTCTTGCTCATGGCATAAGTCAAACGCTTGTAATGATTGTAAACAGCAACCGACAATACTTTTTTAGCATCATCTTGTCCAATTACATATTCATCCAGATGTGCTTTAATCTCAATAGGTTTAAGCAGTTGTAATTGCGATGAGATTTCTTTATTTGATTTACCCGAAACTTCTTCTTTAACAATGGTTTGAGCTTGAGTAACACAATGATTACAAATATGACCCGTAACGCCAGCAATCATTACATCAACCTCGCTTTTAGGGCGACCACAAAATGAACATTTAACCTGTGTCTTTTCCATGTTTGTTTAATTAAACTGAAACATTCGCTTTCGATTTCACCAAATTTTCTACAAAACTATCAAATAAATACCTAGAATCATGAGGCCCCGGTGATGACTCTGGATGATATTGAACAGAAAATACAGCTCTGTCTTTCAATCTCAATCCTGCCAAAGTATCGTCGTTCAAATGTTTGTGAGTTACAATAATATCTTCTCGGATTAATGCCTCGTTCATGTTTACCACAAAACCGTGGTTTTGAGAAGTTACCTCTCCTTTACCTGTTTCTAAGTTAAGAACTGGATGATTACATCCTCTATGTCCATTGTGCATTTTCGATGTTGTTAAACCACACGAAATGGCTAAAATCTGATGCCCTAAGCAAATTCCAAAAACAGGCAATCCAGAATTTTTTATTTTTGCTACATTATCAATTTGAAATTGCATTACAGATGGATCTCCTGGACCGTTAGACAACATAAAGCCATCTGGATTCCACTCCATCATTTCTTCATAACTTGCTTGCATTGGAAACACCTTCAAGTAACAATCTCTATCTGCCAAACATCTCAATATATTTTTCTTCACACCAAAGTCGTAAACAGCAACTTTGTGTTTCGCGTTCTCATTTCCAAAATAAAATGATTCTTTGGTGCAAACTTTTGATGATAATTCTAATCCATCCATTGATGGCACTTTGCTCAACCTGTTTTTTAATTCCTCTACATCGAAAATTTCAGATGAAATTACAGCATTCATTGCTCCCTTGCTACGAATGTGGCGCACAATAGCTCTAGTGTCAACATCAGAAATGCCTACGATTTTATCTCTCTCAAAATATTCTTGTAATGATGAATTTGCTGATGGTCGTGAATAAACTTCTGAAAACTTTTTACAAACCAATCCAGCAATATTTACGTGATCAGATTCAACTTCATTATCTGAAACCCCATAGTTTCCGATATGAGATGTTGTTGCCACTAAAATTTGCCCAAAATAAGACGGATCGGTAAAAATTTCTTGATAACCTGTCATTCCAGTATTAAAACAAATTTCACCAGTAGTAGTTCCAATAAAACCAGCTGCTTTCCCTTCAAATATGGTTCCGTCTTGTAATAATAAAATAGCTTTGTTTGATTTGTTTTCCATAAAAAACGATACTTGTTTGCAAAAAAAAAGGATAAAGCAAATTTACTTTATCCTTTTCTTATTATCTAAAAATTAAACTTCAATTATTAATCTTTTTTCTCTTCTTCGTTTGAATCAGTTGCTTCATTATTGTTTTCTTCAGCAGCGTCAACAATTGGTTCTTCAGTTGCTACAACTTCTGCTGCTTTAACTTCAGTTCCTTCTGCTTTTTTAGCACTAGGTTTTCTTCTTCTTGTTGAAGTAGCTTTTTTCTTAACATCTTTCAACATGTTTTCGTTGTAGTCAACTAACTCAATAAAACACATTTCAGCGTTATCACCAATTCTGTTACCAGTTTTTAAAATTCTAGTATAACCTCCTGGTCTATCAGCAACTTTAACCGCAACATCTCTAAACAATTCTGTTACAGCTTCTTTACTTTTTAGGTAGCTAAATACAACTCTTCTTGAATGTGTAGAATCAGTTTTAGCTTTAGTAATTAAAGGCTCAACATAAAGTTTTAAAGCTTTTGCTTTGGCAACAGTAGTGTTTATTTTTTTATGCTCGATAAGAGAACATGCCATATTAGAAAGCATCGCTTTTCTGTGGCCTGATTTTCTTCCTAAATGGTTTAATTTCTTTCCGTGTCTCATTTCTTTACTCCTTATCTAATTTATAGGCAGCAACGTTCATTCCGAAGTTTAAGCCTTTGTTTTCAACTAACTCGTCTAATTCAGTCAACGATTTTTTACCGAAGTTTCTGAATTTCAATAAGTCATTTTTATTAAATTGAACTAAATCACCTAAAGTATCAACATCAGCAGCTTTTAAGCAGTTTAATGCTCTAACTGATAAATCCATATCTATCAATTTAGTTTTTAATAACTGTCTCATGTGAAGTGAATCTTCATCAAATTCTTCTACTGAAGATTTTTCTTCGGTATCTAAAGTAATTCTCTCATCAGAGAACAACATAAAGTGGTGAATTAAAATCTTAGCAGCTTCTTTAAGAGCTTCTTTTGGATGGATAGAACCATCTGTAGTAATTTCAAAAACTAACTTTTCAAAGTCAGTTTTTTGACCTACCCTAAAGTTCTCGATATTGTATTTCACATTCTTAATTGGAGTGTGAATAGAGTCGATTGCAATTACACCAATACTTGCCTCAGATGTTTGGTTATCTTCAGAAGGAACATAACCTCTACCTTTGCTAATAGTTAATTCTAATTGTAATTTAACTGATTTTTCCATGTTACAAATAACATGATCAGTATTTAATACTTGGAAAGCTGAAGTAAATTTACCTATGTCTCCAGCAGTTAAGGTATCTTGACCGCTTATTGAAACAATAAGTTTTTCGTTTTCAGTATCTTCAATTTGTTGTTTAAAACGAACTTGTTTTAAGTTTAAGATGATTTGTGTTACATCTTCAACAACACCTTTTATAGTAGAAAACTCGTGGTCTACTCCTTCGATTTTTACAGAAGTTACCGCAAATCCCTCAAGAGAGTTTAATAATACTCTTCTTAAAGCATTTCCTATGGTTATACCATAACCTGGTTCTAACGGACGAAACTCAAAAGTTCCGAAATAATCGTCAGAATTAATCATGATTACTTTATCTGGTTTTTGGAAATCTAAAATGGCCATAGTTTTTATTTTGTTAAAAAAATTATTTAGAGTAAAGCTCTACAATTAATTGCTCTTTAATGTTCTCAGGGATTTGTTGTCTCTCTGGAGTTTTGATAAATCTTCCTGTCATTGTTTGTTTATCCCAATCTAACCATTCAGATTTAACTGGATGTGATGACAATGAAGAAGTAATTGCTTCTAAAGATTTAGATTTCTCTCTTACACCAATAACATCTCCTTCGTTTACAATGTATGATGGAATGTTAACCAATTTACCGTTAACAGTAATATGTCTATGAGAAACTAATTGTCTAGCACCACTTCTTGTTGGAGCAATCCCTAAACGGAATACTACATTATCTAAACGTGATTCGCAGAATTTAAGTAAATTTTCACCTGTAATACCTTTAGTTCTAGAAGCACGATTGAATAAATTTTCAAATTGTTTTTCTAAAATACCATAAGTGTATTTAGCTTTTTGTTTTTCAGCTAACTGAATTGCATATTCAGATTGTTTTCCTCTTCTTTTACTAGGACCATGTTGTCCTGGAGGATAGTTCTTTTTTTCCAAAACTTTGTCAGCACCAAAAATTGGTTCTCTGAACTTTCTTGCAATTTTGGATTTTGGACCTCTATATCTTGCCATTGTTAAAATTTGTTTTTGAAAGGAAAATTATGAATTAAGGTCAGTATCCTTCGATAACTTAAATTCCTTTCGGTTTATATTAATTAATTACTATACTCTTCTTCTTTTTGGTGGACGACAACCATTGTGTGGTAGTGGAGTGATGTCAACTATTTCTGTTACCAAAATTCCTGCATTATGAATTGTTCTAATTGCAGACTCCCTTCCTGCTCCTGGACCCTTTACAAAAACTTTAACTTTTCTTAAACCGTTTTCATAAGCTTCTTTAGCACAATCAGCAGCCGCTAACTGAGCAGCATAAGGAGTATTCTTTTTGGAACCTTTAAAGCCCATTTTTCCTGCTGAAGACCAAGATATAACTTGTCCATTATTGTTTGTTAAACTAACAATAATATTATTAAAAGAGGCATGGATGTGAGCTTGTCCGTAAGCTTCAATAATTACCTTTTTTTTCTTCTTTACGTTTGTTTTTGCCATTGTTATAAAGACTCTATATTAAATTATTTAGTTACTTTTTTCTTGTTAGCAACTGTTTTCTTTTTACCTTTTCTAGTTCTAGAATTGTTTTTAGTACGTTGACCTCTTAATGGTAAACCAGATCTGTGTCTAACACCTCTATAACAACCGATATCCATTAAACGTTTTATGTTTAATTGAACTTCAGATCTTAAAGCACCTTCAACTTTAAATTCATCATTAAGAATCTGTCTGATTTTTGACAAATCATCATCATCCCAATCTTGAACTTTTTTATCTTCACTAATACCAGCTTGTCCTAAAATCTTACTTGCTGAAGATCTTCCGATGCCATAAATGTATGTTAGGCCTATAACGCCTCGTTTTTGTTTTGGTAAATCTATACCTGCAATTCTTGCCATAATAAACTAATTATATTTATCCTTGTCTTTGTTTAAACTTAGGGTTCTTTTTGTTAATAACGTACAAACGTCCTTTTCTACGAACAATTTTACAGTCCGCACTTCTTTTTTTAACTGATGCTCTTACTTTCATCTTTTCTAATTTTTTACCGTAAAAACGGGTATTAATTTATTTGTATCTAAACGAAATTCTTCCTTTTGATAAATCGTAGGGAGACATTTCAACTTTTACTTTATCACCTGGCAAAATTCTAATATAGTGCATTCTCATCTTTCCTGAAATATGAGCTGTAATAACATGCCCATTTTCTAATTCTACTCTAAACATTGCATTTGACAATGCTTCGATTATTGTCCCATCTTGCTCTATAGATGATTGTTTTGCCATTAATTTTTATTATTTAATACTTCTTCTATAAATTCGTGACTCGATAAAACTTCTGCCTTTCCCTTTCTAATAGCAACATCATGCTCAAAATGTGCTGATGGTTTACCATCTTTTGTAACTATTGTCCAACCATCTTTATCTTGAATTACATTACGAACACCCATGTTAATCATTGGTTCAATCGCTATAACCATTCCTTCTCTTAAAGTTAATCCGTTACCACGTTTACCAAAATTTGGCACTTCTGGTGCTTCGTGCAATTCTCTTCCTAAACCATGTCCAACTAATTCTCTTACTACTCCAAATCCATTTGATTCAGCATGCTGTTGAACAGCATATCCAATATCTCCAATTCGATTACCTGCAATTGCAACATCAATAGCTTTTTGCAAACATTCTTTAGTTACGCGAAGTAGTTTTTTTATTTCTTCTGAAACTTCACCTATTTCAAAGGTATAAGCGACATCTCCATAAAAACCATTTTTTAAAACCCCACAGTCCAACGAAATAATATCACCATCTTTCAATGGTTTATTATTTGGTATTCCATGAACAACAGCAGAATTTAACGATGCACAAAGTGTATTTGGAAAATCATACATTCCTAAAAATCCAGGAATTGCATTATTATCTCTAATATACTCTTCAGCAATTTTGTCTAATTCTAGTGTTGTAACACCAGGTTTTATATTTTTAGCTACTTCAGCTAAAGTTTTACCAACAAGTAAAGAACTTTCTCTAATTAAATCTATCTCCTCTTCCGTTTTGTAATATATCTTACTCATGCCATTATCCAGCCATTCCTACTCCAGCACTTGATCTTCCTTTAATCTTTCCCGTTTTCATTAATCCATCATAATGACGCATTAATAAATGGCTTTCGATTTGTTGTAAAGTATCAAGAATAACTCCCACCATAATTAGTAATGAAGTTCCTCCGTAGAAATATGCAAATGATTGATTTACTCCTCCTAACATAGCAAAAGCTGGTAATATTGCGACCAAAGCTAAGAACATAGAACCAGGCAATGTAATTCTTGACATTACGTTGTCAATAAACTCAGCTGTTTTTTTACCTGGTTTAATACCTGGTACAAAACCACCGTTACGTTTCATATCATCAGCCATCTGATTAGGATTTACAGTTACTGCTGTATAGAAGTAAGTAAACGCAATAATCATAAGTGCAAAAGTTAAATTATATGCAAAACCTGCTGGATTACTAAATGTAGTTACAAACCATGATGTAACTGAAGATTCACCAAAACCAGCTAGAGTTAAAGGTATAAACATAATTGCTTGTGCAAAAATGATAGGCATAACCCCAGCCGCATTCACTTTTAAAGGAATGTACTGTCTAACACCACCATATTGTTTATTACCAACTATTCTTTTAGCATACTGTACTGGAATTCTTCGTGTTCCTTGAACTAATAGTATAGAAAGAACAATCACTAATAATAATAGAGCTACCTCTATTAATAAAATAATTGGACCACCAACACCACCAATACCAAAACGTGAAGCTATCTCAAATATAAACGCAGAAGGTAAATTTGCAACGATACCTATCATAATCAACAATGAAATACCATTGCCAATACCTTTTTCGGTAATTCTCTCGCCAATCCACATTACAAACATAGTACCTGTAATCAACAATAACACTGTTGAAAACCACCACATTGGACCTGCACTTGGAACAACTCCTGGATTACTTGTAATCTGAGAAGCAATGTATCCCGGTGCTTGGAAACCAGTTATAACAATGGTTAAAAAACGGGTAATTTGATTGATTTTTCTTCTTCCACTCTCACCCTCTTTTTGTAATCGTTGAAAATATGGAATAGCCATACCTAATAACTGAATAACAATAGATGCAGAAATGTAAGGCATAATACCTAACGCAAAAATAGATGCTCTAGAAAAAGCACCACCTGCGAAGATATTAATCAAATCTAACAATCCTCCACTTGCATTATTAGCATTTGCTGCCTCTAATGCAGAAGAATCAACACCTGGAAGAACAACATAAGAACCCAATCTGTACACTAGCAATAATCCTAATGTAGTAATGATTCGAGCTCTTAAGTCTTCAATACTCCAAATGTTTTTTATAGTATTTATAAATTTTTTCATTCTTTAATTAAAGTGTATTAGCTGTTCCTCCATTTGCTTCAATTGCACTTTTTGCAGTTGCTGAGAATGCATGAACAGTTACATCTAATTTTGCTTTTAGTTCACCACGACCTAAAAGTTTAATTTTATCGTTTTTAGAACATAAACCATTGTCAAGTAATAACTCAATAGTTATTGCATTAACATTTTTAGTTTCTGCCAACATTTGAATAGTATCTAAGTTTATTCCTTTAAATTCTTTTCTGTTTATGTTAGTAAACCCGAATTTAGGAACACGTCTTTGAAGTGGCATTTGTCCACCTTCAAATCCAATTTTTCTTGAATAACCTGATCTAGATTTCGCTCCTTTATGACCTCTTGTTGAAGTACCTCCTCTGCCTGATCCTTGACCACGTCCTACTCGCTTACGCTGTTTTGTTGAACCTTCCGCAGGTTTTAAATTTGATAAGTTCATCTTATTTTTATTGTTATATTATTACTTTACTTCTTCTACAGAAACTAAGTGTTTAACTTTAGCAACCATACCCAATATTTGAGGTGTAGCTTCATGTTCAACAACTTGATTCATTTTTCTTAAGCCTAAAGCAGCTAACGTCTTTTTTTGACGAGCTGGTCTTTTGATTTGGCTTTTAACTTGTGTTACTTTAACTTTTGCCATCTTATTATCCATTAAATACTTTGTCTAAATCAATACCTCTTTGGTCAGCAACCGTATAAGCATCTCTTAATTGTTCTAAAGCGTTAAGTGTAGCTTTAACAACGTTATGAGGGTTTGAAGATCCTTTAGATTTTGCTAAAACGTCTGTAATACCTACACTTTCGAATACAGCACGCATCGCACCACCTGCAATTACACCTGTACCATGTGCTGCTGGTCTAATAAAAACTCTAGCTCCGCCGAATTTCCCGTTTTGTTCGTGAGGAATTGTACCATTAAGAACAGGAACTTTAATTAAGTTCTTCTTAGCTGCTTCAATACCTTTAGTAATAGCTTCTGTTACTTCATTAGCTTTTCCTAATCCATGACCAACAACATTTTTTTCATCACCTACAACTACAATTGCAGAGAAACTAAAATTTCTACCACCTTTTGTAACTTTAGTTACTCTATTAATAGCAACTAATTTATCTTTAAGTTCAGTTTCTATTGATCTAACTCTTTTTGTGTTTGAATTTGTCATAACAATTTTTTCCTAATACAACGTTTTTAGAATTTTAATCCACCTTCTCTAGCGCCATCAGCTATTGCCTTAACTCTACCATGATATAAATATCCATTTCTATCAAAGGCGATGTTCTCGATACCAGCTTTTAATGCTTTTTCAGCTATTGCTTTTCCAACTAAAGTTGCTATTTCAACTTTAGTTCCTTTAGCTGCTTTAATATCTTTCTGAATCGAAGAAGCTGAAACTAATGTTGTAGCTGTTTCATCATTAATAATTTGAGCATAAATCTCATTATTACTTCTAAAAACAGTTAATCTTGGATGTGCAGATGTTCCAACAACAACTTTTCTAATTCTTCTTTTGATTCTTAATCTTCTATCTTTTTTACTTAATGCCATAATACTCTTTTTATTATGATTTATTTTTTACCTGCAGATTTTCCTGCTTTTCTTCTTAATTGTTCACCTACAAATTTAATCCCTTTACCTTTATAAGGCTCTGGTTTTCTTAACGATCTTATCTTTGCAGCAATGTGTCCGATTAACTGTTTATCGTGAGATTCAAGAATAATTGTTGGGTTTTTACCTCTTTCTGTTACCGTAGAAACTTTAACTTCGGTAGGAATTTGGAATACAATGTTGTGAGAGAAACCTAAAGATAACTCTAAGTTCTGACCAGTATTACTAGCTCTATAACCAACACCAACTAATTCTTGTTCTGTTTTGTATCCTTTAGAAACTCCTTCAACCATATTATTGATTAAAGATCTGTAAAGACCATGTTTAGCTTTGTGAGGAATTTCCTCAGTTTGTCTTTTAACATTTACAATTTTGTCTTCAACTTCAACGGTAATATAATCAACTACCTTTTGAGTTAATGTTCCTTTAGGACCCTTAACTGTAACAAGTCCATTCTCAACTTTTATTTCAACACCGTTTGGAATTTCAATTGGTGCATTTCCTATTCTTGACATAATCTTAAATCTTACTAATTAATAAACGTAACATAGAACTTCACCACCTACATTCTCTCTTCTAGCTTCTTTATCAGTCATAACACCCTTAGATGTTGAAACGATTGCTACACCTAAACCATTAATTACACGTGGTAATTCACCAGCACCAGCATATTTTCTTAAACCTGGTTTACTTGCTCTTGTAATACTTGTAATTGCAGGCACCTTAGTTTTTGGATGATATTTTAATGCAATCTTAATATTACCTTGAACATCTGTATCTTCAAATTTGTAGTTTAATATATAACCTTTATCGAATAAAATTTTTGTTAATTCTTTCTTAAGGTTAGATGCAGGTATATCAACCACTCTATGTTTAGCGCTTGCAGCGTTTCTGATTCTTGTTAAAAAATCTGCTATTGGATCTGTCATTGTTATTGTAATTTTAGATTTACGATAAATTCGTATTTCTTAATTTTTTTATTTATTTTAATTACCAGCTTGCTTTTCTAATTCCAGGTATCAATCCTGAAGAAGCCATTTCTCTAAAAGTAACACGCGAAATACCAAATTGTCTCATGTAACCTCTTGGTCTACCTGTTAATTTACATCTGTTATGCAATCTAACTTTAGCAGAGTTTTTTGGTAATTTTTGTAACGCTTCCCAATCGCCAGCTTTCTTAAGTGCAGCTCTTTTTTCTGCAAATTTTTCAACCATAGCTTCTCTTTTGCGTTCTCTCGCTTTCATTGATTCTTTAGCCATATCTCTTATTTTTTCTTAAACGGTAAACCGAATTCAGTTAATAATGCTTGACCTTCGTCATTTGTTCTTGCTGATGTAACGAAAGTAATATCCATACCTGTTACATTCTTAATTTTATCGATGTCAATTTCAGGGAAAATAATTTGTTCCTTGATACCAAGTGTATAATTACCTTGTCCATCAAACCCTTTATTCTCAACTCCTCTAAAATCTCTAGTACGAGGTAAAGCAACTGAAATTAATCTGTCTAAGAACTCATACATTTTATCTCCTCTAAGTGTAACTCTAGCTCCAATTGGAAGACCTTTTCTTAACTTAAAGTTAGATATATCCTTTTTAGAATAAGTAGCGTTAGCTTTTTGACCAGAAATTATAGTCATTTCTTCTAATGCTGACTCTATTAATCTTTTATCAGATACTGCTTCGCCAACACCTTGGTTAAGGCAAATTTTTTGAAGTTTTGGTACTTGCATTATAGATCTGTAGCCAAACTTATCTTTCAAAGAAGATACTATCTCTTCTTTATATTTTGTTTTTAGTCTAGGTGCGTAACTCATTATGCTATAACCTCCCCTGATTTTTTTGAATAACGTACTTTTTTACCTTTTTCATCTACTTTTCTTCCAATTCTTGTTGGTTTTCCAGATTTTGGATCAACAATCATTAAGTTAGAAATATGGATAGTTGCCTCTTGCTGAATAATTCCACCTTGTGGATTAGCTGCATTTGGTTTAGTGTGTTTTGATATTTTTTTAATATCAGCACCTTCAACAATTGCTCTTAATTTATCAGCGTACACTTTTTTAACTGTACCTTCAGCACCTTTAGATTCTCCTGCAATAACTTTTACAGTGTCTCCTTTTTTTATATTAAATTTAGTCATAACTAAAATATTTCAATTTTAAAGAACTTCTGGAGCTAGTGAAACAATTTTCATAAACTCTTTTTCACGCAATTCTCTTGCTACTGGTCCAAAAATACGAGTACCTCTCATTTCTCCAGCTGCATTTAAAAGCACGGCTGCATTATCGTCAAATCTTATATAAGATCCGTCAGGTCTTCTAATTTCTTTTCTTGTTCTTACTACTACTGCTTTTGCAACAGCACCTTTTTTTACGTTACCTGAAGGCATTGCATGTTTAACACTTACAACAATGGTATCACCAACAGAAGCATATCTTCTTCTAGTTCCACCTAATACTTTTATACAAAGTACCTCTTTTGCTCCGCTATTATCAGCAACTGATAATCTTGATTCTACTTGTATCATAATTATTTAGCTCTTTCTATAATTTCAACTAATCTCCAACATTTGTTTTTGCTCAATGGTTTTGTTTCCATTATTTTAACTGTATCACCAATGTTACAGTCATTTTTTTCATCATGAGCCATAAACTTAGCTGTAGTTTTAACAAACTTTCCGTAGATAGGATGTTTTACTTTTCTTTCTACCGAAATAACAATTGATTTGTCCATTTTATTACTAACAACCAAACCAACTCTTTCTTTTCTTAAGTTTCTATTTTCCATCTTAAGTATTTTTTATGCTTGAAGCACTCTTTTTCTAAGTTCTGTATTAATTCTAGCAATTGTTCTTCTAACAAATTTAATTTGTGATGGATTCTCTAATGGAGAAACAGCATGACTTAACTTAAACTTGTTTAAAATACTTTTTTGCTCTTGTAACTTTTCAGTTAAATCATCAACTGAAAGGTCTTTTATATCTATTTGCTTCATCTATGATATATATTATTCTGTATAATCTCTTCTAGTAATAAACTTTGTTTTTACTGGTAATTTTTGCGCAGCTAATCTTAATGCTTCTTTTGCAATTTCCAATGGAACGCCATCTGCTTCAAAAATAATTCTACCAGGTCTAATTGGAGCAACCCAAAGTTCAGGAGAACCTTTACCTTTACCCATCCTTACTTCGGCTGGCTTTTTTGTAACTGGTTTATCTGGAAATACTCTAATCCAAATTTGACCTTCTCTTTTCATGTATCTTGTTACCGCAATCCTTGCCGCTTCAATCTGACGAGCAGTCATCCAACATTCTTCTAGCGATTTTATCGCAAACGATCCAAATGCAATTTCGTGTCCTCTTTGAGCGTTACCTTTCATACGCCCTTTCTGCATTTTTCTAAACTTCGTTCTCTTTGGTTGTAACATGTTGCTATATCTTAAATTATACTACTAATTTTCTTATTTGTTATTTCTTCTTTTTGCACCACCACCTCTAAATTTCTTATCGTTATTTCCTGCTGGAGCATTTGAAGCAGTTTTTTGTTTTGCTTGACCTACGTTTGGAGATAAATCTCTTTTTCCGTAAACTTCGCCTTTACAAATCCATACTTTAACACCTAATCTTCCGTATGTTGTATGAGCTTCACTTAAAGCATAATCAATATCAGCTCTAAAAGTATGTAACGGTGTTCTTCCTTCTTTATATCCCTCTGAACGAGCCATCTCAGCACCACCTAATCTTCCTGAAACTAACACTTTAATACCTTCAGCACCCATTCTCATTGTTGAAGCAATTGCCATTTTAGCAGCTCTTCTGAAAGAAATTCTACCTTCAATTTGTTTTGCAATACTATCAGCAACTAATTGAGCGTCTAATTCTGGTCTTTTAATTTCAAAGATGTTAATTTGTACGTCTTTCTTCGTAATTTTTTTCAATTCCTCACGTAACATATCTACTTCTTTACCACCTTTACCGATAATAATACCTGGACGAGAAGTGTTTACAGTAACTGTAATTACTTTAAGGGTTCTTTCGATAATAATTTTAGAGATGCTGGCTTTTTGTAAACGAGCCATTAAATATTCTCTAATTTTATAGTCTTCAACAATTTTGTCGGCATATTTATTTCCACCGTACCAATTTGAATCCCAACCTTTAATAATTCCTAATCTGTTTGATATTGGATTAACTTTTTGTCCCATCTTATTAATTTAAACTGTCAACAACTAATGTAACGTGATTTGATCTTTTTCTAACTCTATGAGCTCTACCTTGTGGAGCTGGTTGAATTCTTTTTAACATTCTAGCACTATCAACCATAACAGATTTAACAACTAAGTTGTTTTCTTCTGGTCTAAGTCCTTCGTTTTTAGCTTCCCAATTAGCAATTGCAGACTTTAATAACTTTTCAAGTCTTCTTGATGCTTCTTGTGGACTAAATTTTAACATTGATAAAGCTTTAAACACTTCCTGACCTCTAACCATATCAGCAACTAATCTCATCTTTCTAGGAGAAGTAGGGCAATTGTTAAGCTTAGCAAAACTTAATGTTTTCTTAGCTTCTTTTGATTGCTCAGCTTTTATTCTTTTTCTAGCACCCATAATAATCTATTATTTATTTTCTTCCTTTATCTTTTTTATTTCCACCATGACCTCTAAAAGTTCTTGTTGGAGAGAATTCACCTAATTTATGACCAACCATATTTTCAGTTACATAAACTGGGATAAATTTATTTCCGTTATGAACAGCTATTGTTAAGCCTACAAAGTCAGGAGAAATCATTGATGCTCTTGACCAAGTTTTAATTACAGTTTTTTTACCAGTTTGTTGAGATTCATCAACTCTTTGCTGTAATTTATAATGTATAAACGGTGGTTTTTTTAACGAACGACTCATATCTTACTTATTATTTCTTTCTTCTTTCAATTATATATTTGCTTGAGCTTTTTTTCTTAGATCTTGTTTTGTAACCTTTAGCTGGTAAACCTTTTCTAGATCTTGGATGTTGACCGGCATTTCTACCTTCACCACCACCCATCGGGTGATCAACTGGATTCATTACAACACCTCTTACTCTTGGTCTTCTACCTAACCATCTGCTTCTTCCTGCTTTACCAGAACGCTCTAACATGTGTTCTGCATTTGAAACAGAACCAATAGTAGCTTTACATGTTGCTAAAATCAATCTAGTTTCACCAGATGGTAATTTTACAACAACATAGCTACCATCTTTTGCAGTTAATTGAGCATAAGAACCAGCACTTCGTGCCATTTTAGCACCTTGTTTTGGTCTAAGCTCTATATTATGAATAACTGTTCCTAATGGAACTTCAGAAAGAAACAAAGCATTACCAACTTCTGGCTCAACACCTAAACCTGATTTTACTTCTTGACCAACTTGTAATCCATTTGGAGCTAGAATATATCTTTTTTCACCATCTTTATAGAATACTAAAGCAATACGTGCTGTTCTGTTTGGATCGTATTCTATTGATTTAACGATTCCTGGAACACCATCTTTATCTCTTTTAAAATCTATATCACGGTATTTTTGTTTGTGACCACCACCAATGTAGCGCATAGTCATTTTACCAGTGTTATTTCTACCACCAGATTTAGATATACCAGAAATTAAAGATTTCTCTGGCTTTGATGAAGAAACTTCATCAAAAGTATTTGCAATCTTATGTCTTTGCCCAGGAGTTATGGGTCTTAATTTTCTTACTGCCATTTTTGTTTATATCTTTAGAGGGTTGGAGCCCCCGTATAGGTTAATAAAAATTTTAAATATTGCTGTAGAAATCTATTGAATCACCTTCAGCAAGAGTAATGATAGCTTTCTTAAATTTGTTAGTTCTTCCACTAACTAATCCAGCTTTCGTAAATCTTGATTTAGCTTTCCCGTAATAATTCATCGTGTTTACTGAATCAACAGTTACACCATACATTTCTTCAACAGCTTTTTTTACCTGTATTTTGTTCGATTTATAATCTACTATGAAGCCATATCTATTAAGCTTCTCAGTCAGATTTGTCATTTTTTCTGTAACAACAGGTTTTACTATTACACTCATCTTATTTACTTAAAATAGTTTCTAAAGTTTTAACTGAACTTTCTGCTAAAATAACACTATTCGCATTCATTAAATCGTAAGTATTTATTTGCGAAGCTGTTACCACTTTAGCCCCCTTTAAATTTCGGGACGACAAATATACATTTTTATTTGATTCAGAAAGCACTAATATCGATTTTTTATTCAAAACTTGTAAATTATTTAGAATATCAAGATATTGTTTGGTTTGAGGAGTATC
>CAYNMR010000006.1:167016-171936 GCA_964398455.1 uncultured Vicingus sp.
ACTCCAACTAAATCTCCAAGGTTTTTACCTTCGAAACCGTGAAATTCTACTAATTTTCTTTTTGGTTCTACACCTGCTTTTTTAAAGTGTCCTTGCATTGCTTTTGGAGTATTTTTTTCTCTCTTATCTCCATAAGCTAACTGAACAGCTTCATAGCCATCGGTATCTACCTTTTTGACTTGTGTAACTACACAAGGACCAGCTTCAATTATTGTGCATGGTATATTTTTACCCTCGGCACTGTAAACGCTAGTCATACCTAATTTTTTCCCTATCAATCCTGGCATTTTATTTATTTTTAATTATTATACTTTTATTTCAACATCAACACCACTTGGTAACTCAAGTTTCATCAAAGCATCTACTGTTTTTGATGTAGAGCTGTATATATCAATTAATCTTTTATAAGAAGATAATTGAAATTGCTCTCTTGCTTTTTTGTTAACGTGTGGAGATCTTAATACTGTAAAAATTCTTTTATGAGTAGGTAATGGAATTGGACCACTAACTACAGCTCCTGTACTTTTAACAGTTTTTACAATCTTCTCAGCTGATCTATCAACTAAATTAAAATCGTAAGATTTAAGTTTAATTCTAATTTTTTGGCTCATTCTTTTTATATATTAAGCTACTACTTTTCCTTTTGCTTTTGCTATTACAGCATCTGCGATATTTTTTGGACACTCCGCATAGTTAGAAAACTCCATTGACGACGTTGCTCTACCAGATGACATTGTTCTTAAAGATGTAACATATCCAAACATTTCAGATAATGGAACTTTAGCTTTAATAACTTTAGCTCCTGCTCTATCATCCATACCTTCAACTTGGCCTCTTCTTCTATTCAAATCACCAACGATATCACCCATATTTTCTTCTGGAGTAACCACTTCTAATTTCATGATTGGCTCCAAAATAACTGGACTAGCCTTTGGAACAGCTTCTCTGAAAGCCATCTTAGCTGCTAATTCGAATGATAATTGATCAGAATCCACTGCGTGGTAAGAACCATCAAATAAAGTTACTTTTAAGCTATCGATTTGGTATCCAGCTAATGGACCATTTTTCATAGCTTCTTTAAATCCTTTCTCAACTGATGGAACAAATTCTCTAGGAATATTACCACCTTTAATATCGTTAACAAATTCTAAACCTTCTTTAGTAGTATCAGCAACTGGCTCTATTCTTACTTGAATATCAGCAAATTTACCACGACCACCAGATTGTTTTTTATAAACCTCTCTATGAGTTACAGAACCAACAATAGCTTCTTTGTATGCAACCTGAGGTTCTCCTTGGTTTATCTCAACTTTAAACTCTCTTTTTAATCTATCAATAATAATATCAAGATGTAACTCACCCATACCACTCAATACCGTTTGACCTGAATCTTCATCAGTATGAATAGTTAATGTTGGATCTTCTTCAGTAAGTTTACTTAAAGCCATCCCCATCTTATCAACATCTGCCTGAGTTTTAGGCTCAATTGCAATACCGATAACTGGTGCTGGAAAATCCATAGACTCTAATACGATAGGATGTTTCTCATCACACAAAGTATCTCCAGTTTTGATATCTTTAAATCCTACTAACGCAGCAATATCTCCACAATGTAATTCTTCAATTTGATTTTGTTTGTTAGCATGCATTTGGAATATTCTAGAAATTCTTTCTTTATTTCCAGAACGAGTATTCAATACATAAGAACCAGCTTGTAAGTTACCAGAATATGCTCTTGTAAAACATAATCTACCAACAAATGGATCTGTTGCAATTTTAAATGCTAAAGCTGCAAACGGCTCATCATAGGATGGCTGACGTGAAGTTGGTTCATCAGTTTTTGGGTTAATTCCCTCAATAGCTTCAACATCTAATGGAGATGGTAAAATTTCCATAACCATATCCAACATCGATTGAACACCTTTATTTTTAAATGAAGAACCACACATCATTGGAACAACTTTTCCTGCAATAGTAGCTTCTCTCAATGCGTCTAATATTTCTCGCTCAGTTAATGATTCAGGATTTTCAAAATATTTTTCCATTAACTTATCATCGAATTCAGCAACTGCTTCCAACAATTGTTCTCTATACATTCTAGCCTCATCAACGATATCAGCTGGAATTTCAACTTCATTAAATGTCATTCCTTGGTCATGCTCATTCCATACAATCCCTCTAAAGTTAATCAAATCAACTACTCCTTTAAAAGTTTCTTCAGCACCAATCGGAATTTGTAATGGCAACGCGTGACTTCCTAACATTTGTTTTACTTGTTTACAAACATTCAAGAAATCAGCACCTGATCTATCCATCTTGTTAACAAATCCAATTCTAGGAACATTATAATTATTAGCTAATCTCCAGTTAGTTTCAGATTGTGGTTCTACACCATCAACCGCACTAAATAAAAACACTAATCCATCTAATACTCTTAATGATCTATTAACTTCAACTGTAAAGTCAACGTGACCTGGAGTATCAATAATATTTACGTGATAATTTTGATCTCTATATTTCCAAGTTAAACTTGTTGCTGCAGAAGTAATAGTTATACCTCTTTCTTGCTCTTGAGCCATCCAGTCCATTGTTGCAGCACCATCATGTACTTCACCAATTTTATGACTAACACCACCATAATACAAAATACGCTCGGTAGTGGTTGTTTTACCAGCATCAATATGTGCCGCTATACCAATATTTCTTGTGTATTTTAAATCTCTTTTTGACATAACTAATATTTATTAGAATCTGAAATGAGAGAATGCTTTGTTAGCTTCTGCCATTCTGTGAGTATCTTCTTTCTTTTTAAACGCAGCACCTTCTTCTTTGTATGCAGCAACAATTTCTCCAGCTAATCTTTGAGCCATAGTTTTCTCATTTCTTTTTCTTGAAAAAGAAATCATCCATTTCATACCCATAGAAACTCTTCTATCTTCTCTAATTGGTTGTGGAATTTGGAAAGTAGCCCCTCCTATTCTCCTACTTCTTACTTCCACTCCTGGTGTAATGTTATCTACAGCTTTTTGCCATACTTCAACACAACTAACATCTTCTACTTTTTTAGAAACAATATCCATTGCATCATAAAACACAGTAAATGCTACACTTTTTTTTCCATCAAGCATCAGATTGTTTACAAACTGAGTAACTTTAGGATTGTTAAACTTCGGATCTGGAAGTAATACTCTTTTTTTCGCTCTTGCTTTTCTCATAATATTTAATCCCTAATTAAGAATTATTTTTGTTTAGGACGTTTTGTTCCGTATTTTGATCTTCTTTGTGTTCTACCATCAACTCCAGCTGTATCTAAAGCACCTCTTACAATATGATATTTAACACCTGGTAAATCTTTCACTCTACCACCTCTAACCAATACGATAGAGTGTTCTTGTAAATTATGACCTTCTCCTGGTATATAAGCATTCACCTCATTTCCATTTGTCAATCTTACCCTTGCTACTTTTCTCATTGCTGAGTTAGGTTTTTTAGGTGTAGTTGTATAAACTCTTATACAAACCCCTCTTCTTTGAGGGCAAGAATTTAAAGCTGCAGATTTGCTAGTTTTAACTAACTTTTCTCTTCCTTTTTTTACTAATTGCTGTATTGTTGGCATAGTTTACTATTGTTTAAAATATATTACCCTCCTAAAAAAGGGATTGCAAATTTACAATAATATTTTACAATTACAACACCTGTTGAATTATTTTTATAAAATGATTTTTAAATACTCGCTGAAAACTTATAAACAGACTTATTAACTAAAAAAGGGCAGTGAATTTCACTGCCCTTTTTTAGTTAAGTTGATTAGATTTTACCTTATCAAACTAAACCCACCTTTTTTGAAGTATTCAACACCATCCATGCCTTTAGCTTTAATGATGTAGAAGTATGTTCCATCAGGAGCTTCTGAACCGCTTTGTGTTCTTCCATCCCAGTAGCCTCTAACGCCATCCCATCCGAACATTTTTTGACCCCAACGGTTAAAGATTTCACCTTCCACACTTTCTAGGTTAGTACCTTCCACAGTAAACACGTCATTCGAACCATCTCCATTTGGTGTAAACACGTTTGGTATTAAAATGGTGGATTGACCTATCACCTCTATCACCACTGTAGCAGTATCAAAACATACTCCATCAGTAACTATTAGCGTTGCGGTGTAATTACCTAAGTTGGTGTAAGTATGTGTTGGTTCAAACTGGTTAGAGTTTGCTGTTCCATCACCAAATACCCAAGCATAGTTTACTGTTGGTCCTGTAGAGCTGTTGTTTCCAAACACTACATCTAAAGGCATAAAGCCTGATGTTGGTGTTGCCGTTATGGCAGCAGTTACTCCTCCAACAATAACTAATCCAGAAGATATTGTATTTGAGCAACCCGTAATTACATCTGTATATATCATATTAGCAGAACCCACAGAAACACCTGTTACCAAACCAGAGTTATCTATAGTAGCCACAGTAGGATCAGTACTAGACCAAGTACCACCTGTTGATGGAGTAAGGTTGATGGTACTTCCTTCACAAACCATTCCTGCATTAGGAACATTGATGGTAGGAATAGGATTAACGGTAATTAGTCCATCTACAGTATTGCTAGAGCAACCAGTAATGGCATCAGTAAATACAACAGTAGTAGTTCCTGTAGCAATACCTGTTACCAAACCAGAGTTATCTATAGTAGCAACAGTTGGATCAGTACTAGACCAAGTACCGCCTGTTGATGGAGTAAGGTTGATGGTACTTCCTTCACAAACCATTCCTCCTGATGGCAAAACAACTATTGGTAAAGGATTAACATTTACCGTTGTTTCCACAATACTATCACAACCTAATGTGGTAGTTAAATTACTGTTGTATATTACTTGAGTTGTAATGTTGGTTTGTGTTGTTCCATCTGGGAAGGTATAACTTCCTC
>CAYNMR010000007.1:0-171610 GCA_964398455.1 uncultured Vicingus sp.
TTCAAAACCAATTTTTTGGCGTAAAGCACAAATATATTAATCTTTTTAAGATTAAAGGATTAATCCAAAAAAATTGAAGTTAAAGATTGGGAATACTACGACTAATAGCCTAAAATTTTCAACATTGATTTTGCACTTTGCTCTTTGCTAAAAAGTTTAGTGGTGTATTCCCCTTCTTCATCCCTGTCTACCACCACATGTTTAGGAGATGGAATTAAACAGTGTTTAATCCCGCCATATCCACTAAGCGATTCTTGGTAAGCTCCTGTATTAAAAAATGCAATATATAAAGGCTCTTCGTTAGAGTTATCTACTTTAGGTAAGAAAATTTGACTGATGTGAGCTTCTGAGTTGTAATAATCCAAACTATCACAAGTCATTCCGCCTAAGTTAGCTCTTTGAAACTCTTTGTTCCAATGGTTTATGGCCAACAATATGTATCGTTGATTAATTGCCCATGCATCAGGAAGAGTGGTGATGAAAGAGTTATCAATCATGTACCACATTTCAGTATCATTTTGCTCTTTAACATCAATAATAGAGTAGATGTTTACACCACTTTCGGCAACAGTAAATGAGCCAAATTCAGTAAAAATATTAGGTTCTTTAACTCCTTTGCTGTTGCAGAATTCTTTAATTTGAGCAACTACTTCTTCAATCATATATTCGTATTGAAACTCAAATCCTAAGGAATTTTTAAATGGTAACCCACCACCAATGTTTAGCCCTTCTAGTTCAGGGCAAATGGCTTTAAGTTCGCAATAAACACTAAGTGCTTTTAATAGTTCCGACCAATAATAGGTAGTATCTCTGATACCCGTATTGATAAAGAAATGAAGCATTTTTAGCTTAATATTCTTGTTTGGTTTTATTTTGGTTTTGTAAAAGTCTTTAATATCTCTGTGGCGAATACCAAGTCTTGAGGTGTAAAACTGGAATGAAGGCTCCTCTTCAGAAGCTATTCTAATTCCAATATTTATATCTCTTGTGTTTTTTATGTTGTTAATGTAATAATCTAATTCGCTTTTATTATCTAGAATAGGAACGATATTAAAACCACTTTTCATTAAATCGGTAATACCCTCTAAGTAAGGTTCTCTTTTAAAACCGTTGCTGATGATGTAGTTGCTTTTTGATAATTTTTTTTCTTCAAAAAGTTGTTTCAATATCTCAATATCATAGGCAGATGACGTTTCGATGTGGGCATCGCTTTTCAATACTTCTTCAAGAATGAAGGAAAAATGAGAACTTTTTGTGCAATAACAATAAGTATAAGTACCTTCGTAGTCAACTTTTGCCATAGCAACCTTAAACATGGTTTTGGCCTTGTTTATTTGTTCTGATATTTTTGGTAAGTAAGAAAGTTTTAATGGAGTTCCATATTGTTTGATAATATCCATCAACGGAATTTTATGGAAATACAATTCATTTTCGATAACTTCGAACCCTTCTTGAGGGAAGAAAAATGTTTGCTCTATTAAATCTTGATACTTATTTTTCATTTTTACAATTTAGGTGAGTTAGATTGATGCAAAAGTAACAAAGTAATTGACTTAGATGTTTAATTTTATATTAAATTAACTATGAAGGAGATAAAAATAATAAAAAATCGGTCGGACATAGGTGCTGGAACTAGAGGTTCAGATCTTGGTGTTGACGCAATTGAAATAGCTGCAATTAATGCTGGTAGTGATTTCTTTAACCAACATGAGTATGTTGATGTGCCTTCTTCAAACGAAGCAGTTTATGAAAAACAAAACACACCTTATGCTTTGCGTATAGGCAAAGTGCGTGAAGTTTGTGAGAACTTGTGTGGTTATGTAAAAGATACGTTGTTAGAAGAAAAGTTTCCTTTAGTGCTTTCTGGCGATCACTCTTCTGCATTAGGAACGATAAGTGGTGTAAAATGTGCTTACCCTGATAAACGAATTGGTGTGGTTTGGATTGATGCTCATGCAGATATGCATTCTCCTTATACCACTCCTTCGGGCAACATACATGGTATGCCTTTGGCTGCTGCGTTGGCCGATGATAATAAGGAGTGTGGTGACAATAAAGTTACTCCTACCACTTTTGAGAATTGGGAAGCTATGAAAAACATTGGAGGAATTTCTCCAAAAATACTTCACGATGATTTAGTTTATTTCGGAGTTAGAAGTACTGAAGAACCAGAAGATTATAAGATTGCAAAACATGGAGTAAAGAATTACAAAGTTGAAGAGGTTCGATACAGAGGAATGGAAGTTTGTTTGGCAGAAGCATTAGATAAACTGAAAAATGCCGATTTAATTTACATCTCATTTGATGTGGATAGTATGGATTGTGATTTAATTTCGAAAGGAACGGGAACTCCTGTTTCAAAAGGATTTGACCAAGATGAAGTGAAACAAATTATAAGAGGTGTTATTAACTCAGGTAAGGTAGCTTGTATAGAAATTGTAGAGGTAAATCCTTGTTTGGATAATAAAGGTAACGCGATGGCTGAAACAGCTTTTGAGGTGTTACACGATGTTACTCAGTTAATTGAAAAAGTGAATTTAAAATAGAAATGGAAAATACAATTGCACAAAAAGTGGTAGAAGCAATTCAATCACTTTATAACCAAAATATAGAAAGTAAGTTAGCTCAACCACAAAAAACCAAGAAAGAGTTTACAGGTGATTTAACGGTGGTGGTTTTTCCGTTTTTACAAGCTTCAAAAAAATCACCCGAGCAAACTGCACAAGAATTGGGTGAATATTTATTAAAGAACGTTAATCAAATAGAAGATTTTAACGTGGTGAAAGGGTTTTTAAACCTTTCTATTTCGGCTAAGCACTGGGTAGAAACTTTCCAAAAAATAAATACAGATGCTTCGTTTGGGTTTGCTTCAACATCTGGTAAAACCTACATGGTTGAATATTCTTCACCCAACACCAACAAACCACTTCATTTAGGACACTTAAGAAATAACTTCTTGGGTTATTCGGTGGCTGAGATATTAAAAGCAAATGGACACGAGGTATTTAAAACTCAAATAATAAACGACCGCGGAATACACATTTGCAAGAGTATGATTGCTTGGCAGAAGTTTGGTAATGGAGAAACTCCTCAATCATCTGGTTTGAAAGGCGACCATTTGGTCGGCAAATATTATGTGGAGTTTGATAAAGCCTACAAAAAAGAAATAGAAACATTAGTAAATTCTGGTAAGGATAAAGAAGTTGCGGAAAGAGAAGCTCCTATATTCTTAGAAGCACAAGCCATGTTGCTGAAATGGGAAGAAGGCGATACAGCTGTAGTTGAATTGTGGAAAACTATGAATGGTTGGGTTTACGAAGGTTTTGATGTTACTTACAAAACCATGGGTGTTGATTTTGATGAGTTGTATTACGAATCGGATACTTATATTTTAGGGAAAGATGTGGTGGAAAAAGGCTTAGAAAAAGGTGTTTTTTACCAAAAACCTGATGGCTCTATTTGGTGCGATTTGAGTGCTGAAAAAATGGATGATAAATTGTTGCTTCGTGCTGATGGAACTTCAGTTTACATGACACAAGATATTGGAACAGCGATTGAGCGTTATAAAAAACACCAAAACCTAAGTGGTTTAATTTATACGGTGGGCAACGAACAGAATCATCATTTTAAGGTGTTGTTTACCATACTTAAAAAATTAGGCTATGCATGGGCTGATGGTTGTTACCATCTTTCTTATGGTATGATTGAATTGCCTGAAGGTAAAATGAAATCGCGTGAAGGAACAGTGGTTGATGCCGATGATTTGATGTACAGCATTGTACAAGATGCCAAAAGCACCACCCAAGAGCGTGGACATATTGAAGGCATGTCGGAAGGTGAAAGAGAAAACTTGTATTCTACCATTGGTTTAGGTGGTTTAAAATACTTTTTGTTAAAAGTTGATCCGAAAAAAGGAATGGTTTTCGACCCGAAAGAATCGATTGATTTAAACGGAAACACTGGACCATTTATACAATATGCGTATGCACGAATTCAGTCGTTGTTGGCAAAAGCAGAACAGTTGGGCTACAGTAAATCGTTTGCAGCTGTTGAAACCAACGATAAAGAAATCGGGTTAATTAAATTGTTGAACGATTATCCTGTTGTTATCAAAGAAGCGGGAACTGCTTTTAGCCCTGCGGTGTTGTGTAATTACATTTTTGAATTGGTTAAAGAGTTCAATAATTTTTACCAAACCGTTGATATTTTACGTGAGGAAGATAAAAACAAGTTAGCGTTTCGTTTGCAATTAGCCGAAAATGTTGGCAAAGTAATAAAATCAGGAATGAGTTTATTGGGTATTAATGTGCCAAACAAGATGTAGTTATTTAATATTCGAAAATTATTTTTCGCTCAACTCTTTTACTTTTTTTGTCCATTCGTTTAAAATTGCTTGTTGTGTTTCAAAATCTTGGTTGTAAGGTCCACACGCAACTTTTATGGTAGTTTGATTTGTTTCTTCATTATACAGCAAAAGAAATTTCTCAACGTAAGAAACACCCTTTATCAGGTAATCATTTTGAAGGTAAAGGTTTCCAAACAACAAATCATCATATTTGCTTGTCCGCTCATTATTGTTGGCGTAATGAAAGTTAAAGTTTGTAGAAGTTCTCCAATCTTTACTTAAGGTATTTTCTTTATCAAAAATGGGTTGTAATTCGCTTGTATATTTTGGTTTGGTCATTACTTCCCAAACCTCATCGTAAGAAGCATTAATGGTAATGTCGAAACTTACAAACCGAGCATCAACAATATTTGCTGCTTCATTTTCAGTAATAAATGTTACTTCGCTAAAATGAGCACTTCCGTTGCCTCCGTTCAAATAACGGAAACCTACAATTGAATCGCTTTCAACTTCTATGGCTTGTATTACAATAATTACTTCATTTTTTTTGCTGTATTGGTTGTAAAATGTTGCAAGTTTTGGCAATTCCATATTCATTGCTTTGGCAGTAGGGTATTCTTTCGTGTCGACAAGAATCAACGACGAGCCATTTCTAGCTTCAGCCTCTGTTGGTAGTCTTCCAATAACCACAGGCACGTTTTTCCAATCTTTTAAATCTACTGCTGGAAATCCATTTAAGTTATCGGGGCAATACCAACCACCATAGTTGTGTGTAGTTTCTTTTTTATTGTTGTTAACGTTATCGTTTTCTTTTGTTGGCTGATTTTCAGCATTTGTACATCCAAATAAGAATATTAAGAAAGTAACTATTAATGTTTTGTTCATCATTTTAAGTTTTTTATTTTTTGATAAAAGTACTTATGTGTTATAAGTTGGCTTGTTAATGAATGTAAATTAATGTAAAATCAGTGTAATTTAATGTGTGCTATCTCATTTTACTTCACAGAATCAAGTAGCTTTGTAACATGAGATTAGAAAAAATCAGGAACTATTTAGTGAGCTTTATTTTAGTGATGCTGTTGATGTCGTTTAATGAAACATCAACTAGTTTACCGAATCAGCACATTGAGGTAGTGATGCGAATGATAGGAGATGAGTTTTTGCTTCAGTTAGGAGATAGTACTTCGCGTATCATGCCTATTGAAAACGACAACGGGAGGTATTTGATTCAGTTTGAACATGAACTTTCTTTTGAGCCAGAAATACTTTCCATGGCTGCTATTAAAGTGGTTGAACAAACAAAGATTTCCAAAAAATTTATTATTGAAACCGAAAAGTGTTCAACCAATGAAGTAGTTCACAGTTTTGAAATAAGTGACAAAAGAGATGATAGTAGGATGGTTCCGTGTAAATCACGCCCATTGCCTAAAGATTGTTATAACGTCTATTTTACTATTTTGGATGAGGAAAATATACCCATGCCAATTCCTGTAAAAGAGAAAGTAGTGAGTGCCGATTTCTCATCCATTTATTTTATTGTTTTTGGCGTTTTACTGATTGCCATTATTTGGTATTGGCTAAAACCGAAAAATAGATTAGTTGTTCATGCGGAGTGGATTCAGCTTGGTGAATATCATTTTGATAAAAAAGGAATGAAACTGATTTGTAAAGGTAAAAGCGAAGAACTTTCGAGCAAAGAAGCAAGTTTACTCGAGTTGCTTTACGCTAACATCAACGAAACGGTTAACCGTGAACACATTTTGCAAGTAGTGTGGGGTGATGAAGGAGATTATTTAGGTAGAACACTCGATGTATTTATATCTAAACTACGAAAAAAGCTGGAAGCCGACCCCAATTTAAAAATTGTAAATATTCGTGGTGTAGGTTATCGAATGGTGTTGAATTAGTTTATTTTTAAAGTCGCGATAGCTGGGATTAGTTTTTTAGTATTTGTTTTGTTAAACTGTTATTTTCTGAAATTATCTTTAAGAAATAAACTCCGTTAGCTTCATCCTCAAGATTTAGATTAAAAATTCTATTTGAAGAAGATATCTCTATATGTTTTTCTAAAACTTTTTTTCCTAAAACACTATAGATTTCTATTGTAAGATTATTTTGTTTTGTATTTGTAAACTCAACAGTAAATTCATCTTTTATAGGGTTGGGGTAAACTGTAAAATCGTAGTTGTTAATCATTTCTGATATTCCGACTGGTAATCCAACATATGGACCACCACTTATTATTAATTCACTACCATTATTGTCAGATACCCTAAAACTATACATATCGTTATTTAATAAACCTCCAACTTTTATATCTGCTCCTATTTGCTTATTAGTATTTATAAAATAAGCTGATGCAGGTAATAAATTATCAGCAGTATAAAGTGAGCTATCTATTTCAGGTAACCCTCCATTTATTGTAACAGAGAATGTACTATCAATATTATTTTCTTGTGCATTACTAGCAACAATAGCAGATAGATATTGTACAGAAATTGGGTTTCCCATGGAATAACAATTTAAACCATTATTTGTATAACTGAATACTTCACTTAACGTATCGTAGAAAGTAATAGGAACAAAATATACTGTATTATTGATGGTTGGGAATCCCCAATTTGGCTCACCTAAATTATTCGTGTCAATTAAATTCCCAAAAATTGTAATACCGCTAAAACAGGTGTCTGCGTTATAATCATTTTGAGGTAAAATTGTTGGTGGGCAGGAGTAAACTAGATATCCAATACCAGGTCGATAAGCGTAAGAGGTGTCAATAGTTGTAATTGGAGGATTTAATGCTTCATAAGATGGAACCATATTGCCATCTGAACTAATCTCAATTATATCACCATAACACAAGATATGATTGGTAGTGCTTAATCCAGTTATTGTAGAATTAAATGTACCAACATCAGCAGTGCATAAACAAGTATCAGGATAATCTGAATATATAACACTAAGACAAGTTGAGTCCGCAGAAAACGCGGCTGTTAATGAACAATTTTGAATTCCTGTAGAATTTAGTTGAATAGAAAAAACGGAAGGAGATATAAAAGGAGGAAATAAAGTGTCTGAATTCCCGTTACAGTCAGTTATTGTAAGATACCCAGAGGAAGGAGGGTCGTTGTATTCTATAGTTCCAGTTAATTCAAATAAATTTGTTGCGGGGTTACATGAACTTGTGTTTGAGGTAAAATTAACAGTAGAACAAGGTGTAAATGGAAGACCAATATAGGGTCCTCCAATTATAACAACTTCACATCCTGTGCTATCAGAAACACTAAAACTATATTCATCACCATCTAACAAACCACCTATTGTAATTATTCCACCATGATTTGTTGTATTATTTACAAAATATGCAGTTGATGGTATTAAATTGTCAGCAAAAAAGAGTGAGCCATTTAATTGAGGCAAACCTCCATAAATTTCAACACTAAAGGTACTATCAATATTATTTTCTTGTGCATTACTGTCAATTATCTCAGGCAAATATTGAACAGCAATCGGATTTCCCATAGAATAACATTTAGAACCAACATTGGTGTAACTATAAATTAATTCTAATGTGTCATAAAATGTAATAGGTACTATATAAACAGTATTGTTCATCGCAGGAATGATTGGTTCTCCAAGGCTATTACTATCTCTAAAATTATTAACACTAATAATTCCAGCTAAACAGGGGTCTGAAGTGAAATCATCTTGTGGAAATATTGTAGGTGGACACGAGTAAATAGCAAATCCTATACCTGGTCTGTAATCTCCAGTTGGATAAGAATTTGAAAGTGGAGGGTATAATGCTTCATAGGGTGGAATCATGTCTCCATTTGGAGTAATTTCAATTACATCTCCATAACATAAAGTATAGTTTGTAGTACTTTGACCTGAAAGATTAATATTAAATGTTCCAACATCAGCATTACAAACACAAGTTCCTGGATAGTCTAAAGTGTTAAGTGTTTTAATACAATTGGTGTCAGCAGTAAAAACAGCTGTTAAGGTACAGTTTTGATTTCCACTAGAATTTGCTTGAAAAGAAAAGCTTGTAGGGGATGTAAATGGAGGATACAAGGTATCTGCATTGCCCTGACAATCTGTAATAATTAAAAAACCTGTGGTTGGTTTATTGATAAATGAGACTGTTCCAGATAACTGAAATAAATTAGTTGACGTGTTACAAGCTCCTATACTTGCAACCATACTAGTAATTGAGCACTGTGCAAAACTAAAACTTGTAGTTTGTATAGTGAGTATAAAGAGTATTATCAAATTTAAGTATCTGTTTTTCATTTTTTAAGTTTAAATTGCTCTTGTGTAAGGTATTCAAATGTAAACAAAAAAATTACAACACAATGTGTTTCATAGGTCTAGCCCCTTTACCGTTTCCTGTTTTGTTTGGTTTTTCGTAAAGGTGTCTGCCTTTGTTGGTGCTTTTTATTTTAATGGTTGAGGAGCCTTTTATAGGTGCTTTTTTCTCTTCTATTACTTGTACTGCCAGTTGTTCTTTTACTTCTTCTTTTTCTTCGAGTAAAACTACTTTGTTTTCGGCACGTTCCTCTTCTGCTTTTTTAGCAAGGTTGGCAGCTTGTTCTTTTGCTAAGTGTTCTAGTTCTT
The DNA here is from genome assembly GCA_964398455.1 of uncultured Vicingus sp. Taxonomy (GTDB): domain Bacteria; phylum Bacteroidota; class Bacteroidia; order Flavobacteriales_E; family Vicingaceae; genus Vicingus. The sequence goes on from CAYNMR010000007.1 coordinate 8,966, forward strand.
CTTTTTTAGCTGCGGCTTCTTTTGCTTCTTTTGCTTTGGCTTCCTCAGCTGCTCTTTTTTCGGCTTCTTTTTGAGCTAACAGCTTTTCTTTTTCTTCCTTTTTAGCATTGTTGGTGGCAACAACCTCTTCTTTTTTAGCAACCACTTCTTCTTTTTTGTTGGTTGCGGCTTCTTTCTCTAGTTTAGCTTGTGCCGCAAGTGCCGCTTGTTTTTCAGCTTCTTTTTGGGCAATTAGTTTTTCTTCTTCTTTCTTTTTTATAGCCTCTTCTTTTTCTTGCTGGGCTTTTAGTGCGGTTTCTTGTGCTGCTTTAGCTTCGGCTTCTTTTTGTTCTTTAGCCAATCGTTCTTGCTCGGCTTTTTTAGCAGCAGCTTCTGCTTTGGCAAGTTCAGTCTTTTCTGCTTCGGCTTTTGCAAGGGCTGTTACTTCGGCTTTTTCTTTGGCTAACCGCTCTTGTTCTTCTTTTTTGGCAGCAGCTTCTTTTTCTGCTTTCGCTTTTGCTTCGGCTTCGGCTCTTGCTTTTTCTTCTGCTCGTTGTTTTTCGGCTTCTGCTTTTTTGGTTAGCTCTGTTTCAATTAGTTTTAAGCGGTCTTTAGGCTCAGGTTTGTCGGCGTATATACTTAATGCTTTTTGGTAGCCTGCTTTTGCATTTTCCCAATCTTGTTTTGCAAAGGCTTGGTCTGCCACTTTCATTGCTGCCACATAATCTTGTTCTTTTTTCTCTACCTGTTTTGCACAGTCGTCGAGCATTTTGTTGAGTGCAGCCAACTTGTCCATGGAATAGTTCATGTCCCAATCCATTTCGTTTCTATCCACATAATAAATTGCTTTTCCAACAGGAGCATTCAACATTTCCGATTTAATACATTCGTTGGGTTTAAAAAGCGTTATTTCAGCTCCCATGTCGGGTACTTTGTGTTTTTTGCTTTCCGGTACACCAGAAGTATTCATGATAATGGTTTTGCTAATTAAACCTGCTCTTGAAAAGGTAATTTTATATTCTTTGTCAAATTCCAACACCATTTTATAAGAGCCTTTGCCATCGGATGTTCCCGAAGCAACTAACTTTCCATCAGCAACAGCTTGAATGCTAACGCCAGAAAGGTTTTCTCCTGTGTAATAATCGGAAACTATGCCATCTAAAAACACATTGTCTTGGTCAACAACATCCTCTTGTTTAGTTCCTGAAAGTTGAGCGAAAGCTATTACAGAAGTAAAACAAGTAAGAAGAAATAATATGACTATCTTTTTTCTCACGCAAGTGTAAATTTACTGTTTTTGGTCTTTTGGGTCAATACCCATTGGGTTAAATACTGCGGGACAGGAAGTTGAACCTTTTTTCAAAATCATAAATCGAATACGGAAAATAATTGGTCTCGACCTAGTATTAAAATAATCGTGTGTTGATTTGATGTGATTGAATTCATAAATAGCAAATACAGGAGTTTCTATCATGGGCATAATCATCAATCGTTTTCCTGTTTTAAAACCAACGCCAAAAAAGTAATGAGCTTCTCCAACAAAATCGGTTACAAATTCGTGAGGTTGATTTAAAATGTTGCCACCATTTGAACGGCTTTTGATGATAAAATAATCGGCATTTAAACCTAAACCATTTACAATAAAAGTTTTGTCCGATACATCAATGCTATGACCAATGTTGTAGTGAAGTGAAATGGCATGGTCGGAATATGCACCTTGAGCAGAAGATGAAGTATAAGGGTTTTGATTGAGTAGTGTGGTTGAAGTAAAATCTTCGCCACCTCGAAACCACTTGTACGACAAACCAAAATCGTGGTAATTGATAATTCTTTTGCTATTTATTTTAAATTTTCCAATTTCGGCAAACAAACCAATTTTGCCAGTTGGTGTTGCGGTATAATTTTGAGTAAAAGTTTGATTGAGTGTATCAGTAAAATTGATGGTTTCGCTTTCTTTTAAATAAGGCAACATGTAGGTTAAACCAATACCGAAAAACCAACCTTTGTCTAGTTTTTCATCACCTGTTCGGTATAATCCACCAGATTTTCCAGGCTTGTAGGTTTGAGCGGTTAACACTGATGAACTGGTTATCGCTAAAAGAAGTAAGAAGATTTTTGCAAAACGAATCATGTTGTAAAAATAAGTTTAAACTTTTTAAACTCAAATCTTTTTCTTTTTCCAGTTGCCGTATTTAAGATACAAATATGAAAATAAGCCTAAAAACCCAAAATAGATAAATTCGGAAGCCCACACTACGGGCAAGCTTGACTTTAATATGATGGCAATAAAGTAGGCTGAAGACAAATAAATAACAATGTTGGTGGCTTCAATTACCATTGAGGTTCTGGTGTTTCCTGTACCCGTTACTCCATTAAAAAGGATAAACGAAATGCAAAAGAAAAACATGGTAAAATTAATTACATGAAGGGTTTCTACGGTTCTGCTAATTAATCCTACATCGTTGGTATAAAAGCTGGTTAAATATTCTGGTATAAAAAAACTGATAAACGATAATATAAAAGTAAAACCCAAACTCATCCAAATGATTTTTTTTATCATCGCCAAAATTTCATTGCTTCTACCTTCGCCAATTAAGTTGCTTACTAACGTATTGGTAGCACTACTAAATCCAAATAATGGGATCATTAGTACCATATAAATACTCCGAACAATATGAGAAATTGCTAATTCTTCTTCACCCATTTTCTCGATAATCATAAAAAAAATAAACCATGAACTGAGCGACAAAAAGTTTTGCAACATAATGGGAAAACTCACATTAAACATTCGTGAGAGTACTGAACTATCGAAACGTTTAAAACCAAATAATTCATATTTATTAAGGTCAACTTTTTTAAGGGTGTAGATAACAAAAAATAAAAAGGCACAACCTTCTGAGATTACCGATGCTAGAGCAGCTCCTTTTACGCCCATTTCGGGAAACCCAAAGTGCCCGAAAATAAGTACATAATCGAGTATTACATTAACCAACATCATAACAATGGTTACATAACTTAATATTCTAGTTTTGGTAATTCCAACAAAAAATGCAATAAACGTAAAATTTAAAAAGGCGAACAAAATACCCCAAATACGCACATTGATAAAATCATTAGCTAAGATTAAAATGTTTTCGGACTGAACAATGGCATTAAAAAAATGATGTGAAAAAAGTTGAACTAATCCAAAAAGAACAAGAGCAAGAGGAATAACAAAATAAAAAGCATGATCGACAATTTTTCCAATTTCTAATGGATTATTTTCTCCGTTTCTCCGTCCAATTATAATTTGAGCTCCAGTTGTAAATCCCATGCCTGTTATGATTAAAACGAAATAAAAAATACCTGCATTTCCTGCGGCTCCCATGGCGGCATTACTAACTTGCCCTAAAAAAGCAGTGTCGGTAACATTTACCACATTTTGAGCAATTCCGCTAATAATTATCGGAAATGCGATTTGCCAAATGGTTTTATAGGAATAGATTTTCGACATTTCTTATCAGTCTTCAGTTATCAGTTATCAGTCTTCGGTCTTCTAACTTCAAGCTTCCCGCCATTTCAAAAATACTATAGTTTACATGTCCATATTTACGGTGTTGTAAAAAGTTGGGGTGTTTACTAAAGTCGGTACGTTTATCGTGTTCAATTACCAACCAACCATTTTCTTTTAACACCTTGTTTTCAAAAACCAGTTGAGCAATTTCTGGGATGTTTTTTAGGTCGTATGGTGGGTCGGCAAAAATAAAGTCGTATTGGTTTTTATGGTTGTGCAGAAATTTAAAGACATCGGCTCTAAAAACTTGAACAGCAGAAAGGTTAAGCTCTTTTGAGGTTCGTTTAATGAAATTATAGCAGTTCGAATTTTGGTCAACAGAAGTTATTGTTTTTGCTCCACGAGAGGCAAATTCGTAAGTAATATTTCCTGTTCCGGCAAATAAATCCAGCACATCCAATTCATCAATCTCAAAATTGTTTTCAATGATATTAAACAATCCTTCCTTAGCAAAATCAGTAGTTGGTCTTACAGGTAAGTTCTTAGGGGCTTGAATAGCTTTCCCTTTATGTATTCCTGATATTATTCGCACAAGTATTGATTAAATAAGGCGTAATGGTAATGTTTTTGGGTTTGTTCAAAAACATAACTGTAGTTGAGTTCGTTTGGATTTTCGCAGAAATCAATGGTTTGAATGTATTTATACAACATATCATAAATCGCAGAGTTTTTGTCTACTTCTCCGGTTAGACGAATAATAGCCTCATTGCTTTTAATGTTGAGTTGGTTTAATACAAACAACAAATAATAAATAAAGTCTTCGCTGGTTTGATAATTAAAAGAATTGTACAATTCCAGCGTTTGATTTTTTACGGATATGATTTGGAAAGATTGAGGAAACACATGAACATCAATCAACGAAAGAGCATTTGTTTTTTTTGCATGAAGCAACGATGCCTCAATTAACGCGGTAGAAAAATGTCGGAAAGTAACATTGTCTAAGTTTTTGAACACATTTACAATAAAATCGGGAATACTATAAATGTTGTATGCTGAAAGATTTAAAACATAATCGGATAAGTAAACATCTTCTTCTTGTTCAGTAAAGTTAAATAAGTGATACTTTTTTAATTCGTCGGCTTTATATAGCGGCTTAGGAATTAATGTAGCACGATTGTTAACGTACGAAACCACAAATTTGTTGAAGGACTTTTTCAGTAGAGTTGTTTCTTCAATAACTTGGTTTAAAGGGTTTAAAATGGAGTAATCGTTATAAATATCGTTAAACAAAAAACTCTCGAAACCAATAAATGTGCTAGTTTGAGTATTGAAAATAGTATAGCTCAAACCACTTTTGCTGATTTGCAAAAACAATTGATATTCCGATGTTTTTGAATCGGAAAACGATTTATCAAAAAAACTGGTATGTTTTTGATGGCTTGCCATTTCTAGTTTTTACTTAAAAAAAAAGGATATGAATTTCATATCCTTTAAAATTCATTTTTTTGTTGGATTTAATCCCAGTTTCCGTTAATAGAAGGCTCAGTCATAGAACCAAGAATCATAGATTGGGTCATATCAATACCTTCGTTATCTGTTTTTAAGCCTTTAAAAATTTCGGTATAAGGAGCAGTAACTTCAAATACTTTTACTTTTACTTTACCTTTTTCTACTTCACCAGCATTGATTCCGAATTTTGTACCTCCCGAAAAAGGAATGATATCCATTGAGTCAACAACTTGTTGGAAGTTATCTTTAAATAATTCTTCTCTAACCGCAATTTTGCTTGAATCACGTACAATAATACCCATTGCTAATGCTTTTGCTTCTTGTCCAATTAAACTATCTGGCACAACTCCAATTGCTTTTACTACAATAAGCGAGTCGTTTTCTAAGAAGTTTCTTAATTGGTCAAACGATTTTGCGTATTCGCCACGTACTTTTTTATAATTGATTTGAGCTTCTTTAATTTGCTCTAATCTTTCAATCACAACCAATTTACGTGCTTTAACTTCTTTTTCTAATTGAATTTTACTGTCAATACTGTCATAAATCAAATAACCCATAAAGGCTGAAGCTACAATAAGAACAAGTTGAATTGCTAATTTCATAAGTCTAGTTTAATTTGTTTTTTTAATTGTACACAAATCTACAATTTTTTTTATCCTATTAAAACGCTAAACTAAAATTTAATGTTCGATTAATTATATTAATTCATAATAGGTTGCTTTTTTAGAATTAACGGTAACTTTAGACTTTGTTTTTTCATTATGCACAACCTGTTTTATCAATCACTTCTCGCACATTTTGGTTTTAAACCAACCAAAAATCAGCAAAAAGTTATTGGAGAACTCACCGATTTTACTTTTTCTACTTCTCCAAAAAGTGCTTTTGTGTTAAAAGGATATGCTGGAACGGGCAAAACTTCTATTATTGGAGCCTTGGTAAAAACACTTCCCGATTTTAATTTTAGTTCGGTATTGCTTGCCCCAGCAGGTAGAGCTGCAAAGGTGCTCTCGAATTATTCAGGCAAACCAGCTTTTACCATTCATAAAATGATTTATCAATTAAAATCGGGCGGAGATGGTTATACTCGATTTGTGTTAAAAGAAAATAAATTTGAGAATACGCTTTTTTTGGTTGACGAAGCATCGATGATTGGAGATGGTTCTGGCTTAACCAATGCAGGTTGGGGCGAAACAAAAAGTTTGTTGGACGATTTGCTCAGCTATGTTTTTGCTGGAAAAAATTGCAAACTCATTTTAATTGGCGATACTGCTCAACTTCCTCCTGTTGGTAGTGATTTAAGCCCAGCTTTAGATGAAGATTTTATGTACAAATCGTACTTTTTAAATCTTTCTTTTTTTGAGTTAAACGAGGTTGTTCGTCAGAAAAAAACATCAGGAATTTTAAAATTGGCAACCTCGCTTCGCAATAAAATTCAAGAAGAAAACTATCAGTTGCCATTGTTGCAGGTTAAAGAATCGGGGGTTGATGTAAAAATTATTACGGGTTTGGAACTCGAAGATGAACTGAACAGTGCCTACGGAAAATATGGAGAAGAAAACGCAATGGTAATTTGCCGAAGCAATAAAAGAGCAAATTTGTTTAACCTACAAATTCGTTCGAGAATAAAATGGTTGGAAGATGAAATTGCTTCGGGCGATTTTATGATGGTGGTAAAGAACAATTATTTTTGGCTTGATGATTCATCAAAAGCAGGTTTTATAGCCAATGGTGATATTGTAGAGATTTTAAAAATTAGGGGAGAGGAGGAGCAATATGGATTTCGATTTGCAACGGTTACGGTTCGCATGCTCGATTATCCTGATGAAAATGATTTGGAGGTAAAAATTTTATTAGAAAGCATTTTGTCCGATTCTCCATCGCTTCCTTCTGCTCGGTTTAGAGAATTGTATGATGCTATTTCGGAAGAGTACAGCTATGAACCCAACCGAAAGAAACGTAACGAATTGATTCGTAAAAACCCTTATTATCAAGCTCTACAAGTAAAATTTGCAAATGCTGTTACCTGTCATAAATCGCAGGGAGGACAATGGGACGTTGTATTTGTTGAACAAGGTTATTTAACCGAGGAAATGATAAATATGGAATACCTGCGTTGGTTGTACACTGCAGTAACCAGAGCAAAAAAGATACTCTATTTAGTAAATTTTAATGAAGAGTTTTTTGAAAAGTCGTAAAAACTCAATAGAGATATTAAAAAGATGGGGTTAACAACTAATGTTATGCCAGAAATTAGGACGAATTAATTCGGCTAACTTTAATAAAAAATATTTTCTAGTAGTTGAAACTCAAAAATCACATATTCTTTTTTCTTTCAATGTTGCTGTTTGTTAATTTAACAGTAAAGGCTCAAGAGAATTATCCGAATTGTTTAAATCCATTGGAAATTGATTTTCCTGTTTCAATAAATGTTGGAAATAAAATGCCAAATGAACTTTATTATCAACCTGAAGATGAATATACCTATTGGTATAAATTGAGAATTATTGCCGATAGTAGATTGTATTTTGAAATATCATCAATCAATAACAAGGATGTTTATGATATGATAATTTATAACTATGAAGGTAATGATTTATGTAATGATATTGTAAGTAAGAAAGCAGTTCCTCTATTGAATAAAACAAAAGGAGAGCTGAATGTAAAGAAGGGTGAAGTATATTATTTATCTATTCTACATCTAAATGGTATATCGTGTGGTCATCTTCTGACATTGAGATATGATAATAAAGAAATAAAAATTAAAGCAATTCATAACGATTGCGTTGAAGAAGTTCTAGCAACAATTATTGAGCAAGATACTCTAGTTGAAGTTTATAATGATTCGATTGTTGAAACACCTCTTCAACTTAATGATACCAATGTAAAAACTAACCAATTAAAAGGTGTAGTTGTAAACAAGCGTACTCAGAAGCAGATTGAAGCAGAACTTTCTACTTCTAATTTATCTGGGACTTTATTGAGCAAAACCAAGTCGAACATTTATGATGGTTTTATAATTAAAGATGTTAGTGAAGAACGAGTGTTTATTTCAATTAATCATTTTGGTTATGAGTCTTTTACTGATACAGTTGAGGTTAATAATTCACAAATAAAGATTGAATTAAATCCAATTAAAGTTGGAGAGAAGATTATAATGCACAAGATTTATTTTCATCCTAATACTTTTGCTTTAAAAGAAGAATCGACAAAAGAATTGTTGAAATTAAATAAGTTTATGCTCGAAAATTCTCAATATTCGTTTGAAATACAGGGTCATACCAATGGAAATAAAGCTGTTAAAACCTCAAGAGAATATGAGGGTTTGGGTGAAGAATGGAATTTTACAGGTTCGGCAAAGAAACTCTCTAAATTGAGGGCAGAAAAAATTAAAGATTACTTGGTGAAGAATGGGGTGAAAGAAACACAAATACAAACCGTTGGTTATGGAGGGGATAAAATGATTGTTGATAAACCTAAGAACATGAAGCAAGCTATGCAAAATATTCGAGTTGAGATAATTGTGTTAAAATAAACATCATTTGCAGTTGTTGGTCGACTGAAAATAAACAGGTTAGTGAACTTATGCTGCTTATTTATAATTTAAACTTGTATTTTTGTTTTGAAAATTTAACCCATGCAAAAAGAAAACCTTCTCGATAATTTTGAGGATGAACAAGATAGTTTTAATCTAAAAGAGTTTCTTTATAGTTATTTGCGCTATTGGTATATCTATTTGGTAGCATTGATTATTGGGTTTAGTTGTGCTTATTTTTATAATTGGTATGTTAAACCTATTTATAATGTTTCAACCAAAATTTTAATAAAAGATGACAATAGTTCGAGCACTGGAACTCAAGAATTATTAAAGGATTTAGAGGTATATAATGCGAAAAAGAATATTGAAAATGAGGTTGAGATTTTAAAATCGAGAAATATTTTAAAAAAAACACTCCAAAATTTAGAGTTGGATGTACTCTATTATCTTGTGGGTAATGTAAAAAAAAGTCAATTATATACCGAATCACCATTTGTGATTAATGCCGATTCTCTTAATTTCTTTGCATATAATAACTTTTTCAACGTAACTATTCTCGATGAAAACTCTTATGAGTTAGATTATCAAATTGAACAAACCAACGATAGTTATAAAAAGACACATCGATTTGGCGAAAAGATTTACCTTCCTGTTGGAGTATTTACAGTAAATAAAAGAGCCCATTTTGATGCAGAATCTTTTAATAATAAAACCTATGAAAAAAGACAATTTAGAGTTAAGTTTAATAATATAACTAACACAGTAGAATTTTACAAAGCAAAACTTAACATCGAGCAACCAGGAAAAAGCTCATCTATAGTTACATTAAGTATTGAAGATGAAATACCACAAAGAGGTATTGATTTTTTGAATATGTTGGTAAAGGTTTATCTCGAAAATGATATTCTTGAAAAAAATAAAATTGCAAGTAGTACCGCTAGTTTTATCAATAACCAATTAGAATCAATTTCAGCTGAATTGAAACAGATTGAAACAGCCAGACAAGACTATAAAGTAAAGAAAGGAATAACAGATGTTAGTGCAAAATCACAAATGGTATTGCAAAATGTACAATCAACCGATCATGATTTATCCAATATAAATTTACAACTGAGTTTTATTGATTATTTAAGTGAATATGTGCAGGAGAATAAAAGTCTAGCTGATATAGCACCTTCATCTTTGGGTATAAACGATCCTTTGTTAATTAATTTAATTGGACAGATAACCGAATTGGAAATAAAAAAACAAAAAATTGGGAGTGAGACGAAGGGAGAAAATCCAGCAATGAATTTAATTAATCAGCAAATTGACTACACAAGAAAGAAATTACTCCAAAACATTGGTAGTATAAAACAAGGAATGCTTGCTTCTAAAAAAGCATCTACTAAAACATTAGGTTTATTAGAGAGAGAATTGAGCACTATCCCAAAAACAGAAAGAGAGTTGGTTAGTATAGAAAGAGAGTATCGAGTAAAAGAAAGTTTGTATCTGTATTTATTGCAGAAAGAGGCAGAAACATCATTAGCCTTAGCGGCTTCGGTTTCAGATAATCGAATTATTGAGGAAGCACGATCAACCCCATATCCAATAAGACCTTTGCCAAATAAAAGTTATTCGCTAGCTCTTCTATTATCTCTTTTGTTACCTACAGGATTAATATTTATAAAAGAACAGTTTAATGACACGGTGAGAGATAAAAAAACAATTGAGAAGTTAACTAAGATGCCAATTTTAGGTGTAGTTGGATTAAGTAAAGAAGGATATTCATTGATTGTGTCTGAAAAACCAAAATCATTGATAGCGGAATCATTTAGGTCAATTAGAACTAACTTAAAGTATTTTGCAGCAGGTAAAGAACAAAAAGTAATTTTGATTACCTCTTCAGTTGGATCAGAAGGAAAGACTTACACCGCAATGAATCTTTCCTCAATAATTGCTGCATCAGGAAGTAAAACGGTATTGTTAGGAATGGATTTGAGAAAACCGAAAATTGTCGGAGATTTTAAAATTTCTAATGATAAGGGTATAAGTTCGTTTTTGATTGGTGTTGAAGGAATTAATGATATTATTCAAAAGTCAGTTGTAGAAAATCTAGATATTATTCCTTCAGGACCTATACCACCCAATCCATCTGAACTTATTATGAATCCAAAGATGGATGAGTTAATAGCTTTATTAAAAGATAAATACGATACTATAGTTATTGATTCACCTCCAATCGGACTCGTTACAGACGCACTACTTTTAGAGAAATATGCAGATTCAATTATCTTTGTTGTACGTCAGAATGAAACGAAAAAGGATCACCTAACCCATGTTGGAGAGCTGTATAGAGAAGGAAAATTAAGAAATGCATCCGTATTGTTTAATGCAGTAAATACTAAAGGTTCTTCGTATGGATACGGTTATGGGTACGGATATGGTTACGGTTATTATGAAGAAGAACAAAAAACAGGCTTGTTAAAAAGAAAAAATAAAAAATCGTGATAACTAGGTTTATCAATAAATTTCTTTCTGGTCATGAGCGGTCTATAAAAGCAAAAAAAAATATTTTATTTTCTTTCTTTTTAAAAGGAATTAGTTTAGTTATTAGTCTTTTATTAGTTCCGTTAACTATTGATTACTTAAATCCAACAAAATATGGTATTTGGATTACCTTAATGTCGGTAATTGCTTGGTTTAATTTTTTCGATATTGGTTTAGGTAATGGTCTCCGCAACAAATTTGCCATCGCAAAAGCTGAGGGTAACAATGACCTAGCTAGAACATACATTAGTACTACTTATGCTATCATTACCATTATTTCCGTTGTAATGTTTGTTGTTTTTTTCATTTTAAACCAGTTTTTAAATTGGAGTGAGATTTTAAATACAACCACAGATATTGAAGAGATAGAAAAATTGGTATTTATAGTTTTTTCAGTATTCTGTTTCCAATTCATTATTAAATTGATAAATGTTGTTTTTATTGCTGATCAGCGTCCAGCAATGAGCAATGTAATTAATACATTCGGGAGTTTGTTATCGTTAATTGCAGTGGTGATTCTAATGAAAACCACCGATGGCTCTTTACTGTATTTGGGAGCTTCATTTAGTTTAATTAATTTAATAGTGCCTTTAATTGCCGGAATTTGGTTCTACAACACTTCATATAAAAAATACAAACCATCACTAAAATATGTCGATTTCTCTCATTTGAGAGATTTAACCAGTTTAGGAGTTCGTTTTTTTATTATGCAAGGGGCAGCCTTAGTTGTATTCATGACCGACAACATTATTATTACACAAGTTACAGGTCCAGAAGATGTAACGCCTTATAACATTGCTTACAAATATTTTGGTATTGTTACCATGGTTTTTACCATAATAACAACTCCTTTGTGGTCGGCATATACCGAAGCTTTTGTGAAGAAAGATATTGCATGGATAAAGCAAGCCACTGCTAAAACCTTTAAATTATGGGTGTTTGCTTTTATTGGGTTAATTGTTATGCTTATCTTTTCTGATTATGCTTATTTTTTATGGGTAGGCGATAAGGTTGTTGTTCCATTTTTGCTTTCTGCAATTATGGCAATATGGGTTTTACTTAGTACGAGTACCATGGTATTTTCTAATTTTTTAAGCGGAATTTCTAAGATTAAGTTAAGTCTTTGGCATTCTGTTTTGGTAAGTATAATTAATATTCCTTTATCAATTTATTTTGCAAAGAACTTAGGAATGGGAAGTTCAGGTGTTATTCTTGCCTCTGTAATTTGTGTTTTACCTAGAGCAATATTTCAACCTATACAATATTTGAAAATTATTAATGGCACAGCCACTGGTATCTGGAATAAGTAATTATAACAAATATTCTTTTGCATAATTTTCTAACCCTAATTCAGGAAAATCTTTTGCCAATTGTTGATTATAAGGTTGATAAAAATCCTTTAGTAATTTCAAATTCTCTGTACTAAACTCTACTTTTTTATCTGACTTTATATTATTTATAACAAGACGTTTTAACTTCATTAAAACTCTAGCTTTGAAATTGCTATTATCAACAACATTGTGCCATCTGTTAAGTTTGCTAAGCCAAACCGCTTGTTGTTTATTGTACGATTGATTTAGTACTTCTTTATTTATAAATGAAGCTGTTACTTCTTCATTGAATTTAACGTTAAAAATTTCCTCTAATCTTTTTTGAACTTTAACTGGATTAGAAATAAAATCTTCATAAAGAATAATCTCAACTTTTGGGAAAAGGTTTTTATACAATTTAATCAATGAATTGTATATATAACCATCTAAATGTTCGTGAGAATCAAAGGTATTGTAGTACGCATCATTTTCCCCATAGTTTAAAATTCCTTTTTGATAGTCTTCTAGGGTGTACGCTTCTCTCTTTGTCCACACGAATTGATCTAAACTTTTATTTTCTTTCCAGCCTATGGTTATTAGATATAAAGATTTCAGAAGGTCTATTTGGTTTCTTAAATACAGAATAATTGTTGCATTGGGCATTGCTTGGTGCAACCGATGTGCAATTCTACTTCTGTTAGAATGATGATAAAATAAAGATTGTCCAATAAAATTTTCATTAGATAAAATGATATTATCTCCTTTAAGTTGGTTAATCTCTTTAATGAATTCATCTTTATCATAAAGAGATTCATCCATATAAATCATTTTATGAAAGGCATTGTTGTAGTGGGTGTAAGGTAGTCCGTAAAAACTAAATCCTTCAATGGCATGAAAAACTTTTCTCTGAAGAAAAGTAGTTCCTGTTCTTGGCATTCCAATATGAATGAAATAGTTTTTCAATTTTTATTTTTCTGCCAAAAATAACCAGAATCATCAATATTTATTATTTCTTCGGTAATCCCATTTAATGCACGGAAGTCGTGAACAGCCTTTTTACAGGCAGGAATAACACCATAATCATCAACAATTAAAAAACCACCTGGTGATAATTTGTGATATAAATTAACCAGACCATCCATGGTTGATTCATACATATCACCATCCAATCTTACTATTGCTAGCTTATCAATTGGAGCAGAAGGTAGGGTGTCTTTAAACCAACCTTTTAGAAAGATTACTTTGTCGTCTAAAAGATGAAAACGCTCAAAATTCTTTTTTACTTGTTCCAATGAAATTCGAAGTTGTTCTAAAGAATATAAATCGTCACCTTTATCTTCTGGGTATAACTCAGGATTTGGTTTTGGAAGTCCTTCAAAAGAATCGGCAACCCAAACAACCCTATTTTTATCTAAAATATTAAAAAGTGCTCTTGCAAAAATACAAGCTCCTCCTCGCCAAACACCAGTCTCAATAAAACCACCTTCAACATTATTTTTAACAACACTTTCGATACAAAACTGAATATTATTTAAACGTTTGGTGCCAATCATACTATAACCATTAATAGGCCATCCTAAACCATTTTCTCTTTGTTCAATACCATCTTTGTTGGTTCCCGTAATAATTAATTTTCTTTTTGCAAGTGTATTAATTACAGTATTAACCACAAGTCTTTTAAAAAAATGGCTTCGTTCTGGAGAATGTGGTGTCAATTGAAATCTATCAGCATTATCCTTATCGATTAAAACTTCTTTTAAAAGTTCAATGTAGTTATGTTCTAGCTCGGTCAATTTTATATAATTTTACTACGAAAATAGTAGTTTTTTCAAATGTATTAGTGTTTATTTGGTGTAATTTGTTGTTTTATTTTGTTGAATAATTTCGTTACCATATTTCCTACGGCACAAAATGTCCACTTAATTAAAGATGTTGGGCAAATTGGCAATGGTATTGCCCAGCAAAACAACTATAGTGCTAAATTGGCTTGTTATCAAAATAGCACAGATTATAGCTACTTGAAAACCGAAGCAAAAAACATTAGTTTAGATTTTATACAGCCAAATGGAAGGTTGCTTTTTTTAGAAAAAGCAGTATTGAAATACATTAAAAACAATGCTAAAAATATTGATATCTTAAACCTATATCATTTAACCAAAGAGTCTGTTTATTACGGATTGTATTATCTACTTTGTAATAAAAAAGGTAAGGTTTATTTGAAAATGGATGTTTATAACGAAGCATTAACTAAAAAAACAATTTACTCTAAAAATGAGTTGTTTCAGAAATTCCATCAAATCATGGAAGGATGGTTTTTAAAAAAACTTACTCTTGTTTCGGTAGAAAACCCGATAGCTTTAGAACTGATAAAAGAGCATTATCCTGTTCTACAACAAAAAGCAATTTTAGTAACAAATGGAGTTAATGATGTTTTTTTAAATGAAAATTTTCCCACCATAAAATCTTTTGATGAGAAAGAGGACATCATTCTATCAGTAGGCAGAATTGGTGCAACAGATAAAAATTTCGAGATGCTTTTAACTGCGTTCTCAAAGGCTTCCTTACCAATTTGGAAATTGATTTTTGTTGGTGCTGTAGCAAATGGTTTTGATGCGAAAGTGGAGCAATTAGTATTAGAACATCCACATTTGAAAGACCGAATTATTTTAACTGGGAATATTGAAAACAGAAAGGAATTGTATGAATATTATAACCGTTCAAGAATATGTTGCCTAACCTCTCCTTTCGAATCTTTTGGGATTACTTTTATAGAAGCCATGTATTTTGGAAATTATGTTATTGGCAACAAAGGCATGTCGAGTTTTAACTACATTACCAATGATTTACAATTAGGAGCAAGTATTGAGGCGAATGATGAAAATGCTTTAATAGAATTGCTTGAGCGAGTAACTGCAGATGAAAATATGTTAGAAACCAATTATTTGAAGGCACAACAACGTGTGAAAGAAACATTTTGTTGGTCGGGAATAATAACGCCACTTTTGCAAAAATTAAATACTCAGAAAAACTGATGGAGCAAAAGAAACAATGTCTTATCATCACAGCAACCATTCAACCTAATAGTAATTTTGTTGCACAAACCAGTTCAAAAGATAGGAGAGACGACTATTTGAAAGTGTTGGAATTTTATGCCAACAATTTTTCTGGCGACATTTTTTTTGTAGAAAATTCATCATACCATTTTAGTAATGATGAAGATTTTAGCAACTTGTTTAAGTTAAAAAGAATTCAATTGGTAGAATTTCCAAAATCGGCAGAAGTAGAAAAAGGAAAGGGATATCAGGAATTTGAGGTTTTAGACTTTATGGTTTCTAAATTGGCAAACAACTACGATGAATTTATAAAAGTATCAGGAAGATATTTAACAGTGAATTTCGTGAAGTTAATACAACAAAAAAACAACGGAATAATCATTGATCGACACAAAAAAAAGAACATCGCAATCACGTCTTTTTTTAGATGTAAAGTAGATGTTTATCAAAAAACGCTTAAAGATTGTTATCAGGAAGTAAACGATAGTAAAGGAATTTTTGTTGAGCATATTGTTTACAGTAAATTAAAACATGCCGACAATAAAGCCATCGACTTATTTAATGAAACTCCTATTTATAAAGGTATTTCTGGCTCTTATGGTGGCGATTTAAACAGGCATCCGTTAAAGACCAAATTAAGAAACATGGAACGCTACTTTCTTCGTCTGTTTAACACAAAAGAATTTCTGATAGAATATTGAAGAATTAAGATTGGTAAAGAATCCTGCTAATTCTGTTATATTTGTTAACTAAATACGTGAAAAAGCATAATGATAGAATTTTTTGTACATATCGAACAAGCTTTTAGAAACCTAATCTATCGGTGTAAAGGGAGTTGGCTTAAATTGTATTTATTACTTCACGGTTGTGAGGTGGGAAAAGGTTTGAAGTGCATTAAATATCCTAGCTTTCGACTTGTTCCAAATAAAAATATAGTTTTTGGGGATAACGTCACTATTGGGGAGTACATTACGTTTGAAATTGTTAACGGTGCTGTTCTTAAAATAGGAAATCACGTTAATTTAACTCGTAATGTTACCATTGCAGCCAATTCCAAAATTGAAATTGGTTCAAATTGTTTAATTGCCGAAAATGTAAGTGTTAGAGATACTAACCACAAAACAGCGAAACACCAACTTATTTCTCAACAAGCATCAGATTCGGAGCCGGTATTTATTGGCGAAGATGTATGGATAGGAGCTAACAGTGTTGTTTTGAAAGGAAGCAACATACCAAATGGAGTAGTTATTGGGGCAAACTCCTTAGTATTAAAAAAATCGAGTATTGAATCTTATGGTATTTATGGAGGAAATCCATTGAGATTATTAAAGTTTAGAAACAAATGAGTAATCCTCTCGTTTCCATAATTACAGTAGTTTACAATGGCGAAACATTTATTGAGCAAACCATACAAAGTGTTTTAGCACAAACCTATTCTAATATTGAATATATTATTATTGATGGCGCTTCTACTGATGGAACATTAGTGATAATTAAAAAGTACGAAACGAAAGTAGCAAAGTTGGTTTCAGAAAAAGACAGTGGTATTTATAATGCAATGAACAAAGGTTTAGCCTTAGCAACAGGTGAAATCATAGCCATTTTAAATGCTGATGATTATTATTATCCTGATACCATTGAGCAAGTAGTAAATCAATTTAATTCCACGAACCCTGATGTTGTTTATGGTGATTTAACCAAACTCAGAACATTAAACGGACAAGATTTTTTTAAAGAAATACAACCCGACATAACTTTAATGGAAAAAACGATGCCTATTTTCCATCCAGCTACTTTCGTAAAAAAACGAGTTTATGATGTTGCTGGAGGCTTCAATGAGGTGTATAAACTTTCTTCCGATTACGATTTTATTTATAGGGTTTATAAGGCAGGATTTAAATTTGATTATTTGCCCAAAGCCTTAGCAGTATTTAGAATTGGGGGAGCAAGCAATGTAAACTGTAACTCTTATAAGGAAGGATTCGAAATATTGAAATCGCATAATTCACCTTACAGTGCTGAGATGAAGCGGTTAATATGCAAATGCAAACGAAAAAGAATGATGGGCAGTGTTGCAGAAGTTATGATAAACTTGTTAGGTTTATCGAAATGGAATGAGAAACGATTAGTTAAAAAATGGAGCTAATTACCCGAAATGGATAACAAACAAAAATTTAAAATAGGGTTATTGGTAAGTAACAATACGCTTGATTACTTCAATTACGAATTAATCCAACAGCTAAATGAAGTTGGTGATATTGAATTTTCGATCATTTCAAGTGAAGGCATCTATACGCACAACAATTCTACTGGCTCTAAAACACTACACTTTATAAAGAAAAACGGGTTGCTTCGAACAATTTCGGTGATGTTGTTCAAATTACAATCTAAAGCAGAACGCTTTATCTTAAAGAAAACAGAAAAGGATTTTGCTAAATATGCTACAACCTTTGACATAAAAGAGCTTGCTTTTATAACCAATAAACTTTCCGTAAAAGCACATTATTCCAAATCTGGGTTTGTGGTTCGTTACCAACAGGAAGATTTAGAAAAGATAAAAGCGTTAAATCTCGATTTACTGATACGCATAAATACTCCCGGTATTTTTAAAGGAGAAATTTTATCGGTAGCAAAGCACGGATTAATTTCATTTCATCATGGCGACAATCGATGGAACAGAGGCGGACCACCAGGATTTTGGGAAGTTTATTATAAAAAACCAGCAACAGGATTTATTATTCAAATTCTAAACGAGGTGTTGGATGCCGGAAAAGTGGTGTATCGAGGCGAAGTGCCAACACTATTTTTTTATGAACTCAATAAACTTCATTTGTTTAAAGAAAGTTATCCGTTAATGGTATTGGTTATTCAGCGACTAATAAAACAAGGAAGTTTTGATGTCGAAACTGCTATACCTGTTTCTGATAAATTATTTAAAATTCCCAATTTTTGGCAGTTGGTAAATTATCAGACTTACTTGGTTGGGAATGTTTCTAAAAAAATAACTAGACGAATTTTTCATCGAACTGGTCGGTGGTCGGTGGCATTTTATAAAGGAGAATTTGGTACGGTAAAATTTCAAGATGCTATTAAAATTACTAACCCGAAATCGAGGTTTTTTGCCGATCCGTTTGTAGTTAATTTCAATAATAAAACAGTCGTTTTTGTTGAGGATTATTACTACAATACCAAAAAAGGAGTAATTACAGCCATTGAACTAACCGACAATACTTATAAAGTTTTAGGAACGGTTGTGGAAGAAGATTTTCACCTTTCCTATCCGTTTGTTTTTAAGCATGAGAATCAATTGTACATGGTTCCCGAATCGTATCATGCCAATGCCGTTAGATTATATAAATGCATTGATTTTCCCCTAAAATGGGAATATCAAAAAGACTTACTTTCTAATGTGGCTTGCACTGATACCAATGTTGTTGAATACGACAACCGTTGGTGGTTGTTTACCAATAAAAACGCCGACACCAAAAGCAATTTTAATAAACTTGATATTTATTATTCTGATAATCCCATTACTGGCGAATGGAAAGCGCACGATCAAAATCCGGTAGTTTTTAAAAATGGAGCTAGAAACGGAGGCTTTCTTCCTACAAAAAATAATCAGTTAACGAGAATTTCGCAGAAACACGGATTTTGTATGTATGGTAAATCTACCATCATCTCAAACGTCAAGAAATTAACTCCTGATGTTTACGAGGAAGAAATTATTCAAAAAATTTTCCCCGATTTTTTCCAAAATATAAAAGGAACGCACCACCTCCATTCCAATGGTGAATACACGGTTTTTGATTATGTTAAGGATGAGTTTGTTTCTTGAGTAATTTCTTTAACTTAATAATATTGCCATCAAATATCTCATCATTTAAATTATGGTTATAACGGCTCTGCGCTAGGCAATGTGGCGCTTCTCTCGAATGTAATTGTTGCGCCATTTTGCTTAGTGCATGTTACAAGCATTTAATTTGTATTTATTCGATCGTATACTTCATAAATAGCCTCAGGAATTCCATCATGCTTTTTTCCACAATTTTTGCACGGAGGAGATTTTGACATTCTTTTTTCCTCATGAAGTAATAAATATGGTTTCAACTTCATTTCGTAAACAAACTTGATCGAATCTTTCAAATAAACCTTATCCTCTGGTTCAAAATCATGTCTTTCAATCAAACTATTTATTGATTCACATTTTTCTAACAACAGTCTAATTTTTGTCAAATTTGGAAATTCAATCAGAAGGTCTTTGTCAAAGTGATTTTGATTGATTTTACTACAAATCAGTAAGGTCTCATTAATTGCTGATGTTCCTCTTAAATCAATTTTTTCTGATTTCTCACCTTGAGTTCTGATTGAATTGTATAAAACATTATTTATTTCTCTGCGAACAAATTCTACTTGATCTGACACATAAAGATATAGTTTACGGTATTTTTCATCTTTTTTTTGATCCGCGATCTGTTTTTGAATAATCTCATTTGCTTCTATTTGCGCCTTAAGTGCCAAATAAACTAAAACAGATCCTATTAAGCCTGATATAGGTGCAGTAATTCCACCAATAGTATCACCAATTTGTCCGGTGTTTTCAAAACTTATCAGACTCGAGCTTTGTGTTATTATAATTGGTGCTATTATTATTAAAATCAGTCCAATCAGTAATAAAATTATTGCTGTTTTTTGAGTTTTCATGTTGTTGTTTAAGTTGCTTGTAACATCCGAATAAATGCAATTGCATTTATTCACATTATCTATCTCAAATGTACCAAAAACAAATCGTTGATAAATGCTTTGTTGAAACATTGTAAAAATCAGGAAGAACTTTATCTTTGAAGGATTGAAAACTACCAAAACCTAACAGGTTTATATAGTTTTAGGTTTATAAAGATAGACATGAAGAAAGAGGAAGTAAAAACATTTTTTGAAAAAACAGAAATCTATTTTCACTTTGATTACAACATCAAATTAAGAACGGAGATTGTTGCCGAATTAATAGGTGATAACTACTACAACAACGCCCTAGATATGCCTTGTGGGAATGGCATGATTTCCCTAAAAAATATAAAAAACTTTAACCAATTAAGCTTGGTCGATTTTTCTGAAAACATGATTGCTTTGGCAAAAGGTTATGCAGCACAAGAAAAGATAAACAATGTTTCTTTTTTCTGTGGCGATATTTTCGATACCAATTTTAATGATGAAGCATTTGATATCATCATTTCTTTGGGCATTTTGGCTCATGTTGATGATGTGGATAAATTCTTAACTTTTATTCAAAGCAAAGTAAAAAAAGGTGGAATTATTATAATTCAAAACACCAACAGTAGTCATTTCTACAGCAAGTTAATACGATTGTATTTAGGGGTTCGACAACTGTTAGGCAAGGACAAATACAAACTCAACAAAGTTCCAGCTAACCAAGTAGAAAACAGCTTTAAAAAAGCAGGATTTACACTTCAAAAAGTGTTTCGTTACAATCAATCTTTTATTGGGTTTTCTAAATTGTTTTCGAACAATAAAAAATATGACTTGACCAGAAAATGGTTTGGAAATGTTGCTCACAATAAAAATGCTTCGCTCGGAAGTGATTATATTTATCTCTTTAAAAAAGATTGAACAGCCAAAAACATATCAACCTGTTGGTTTTACCCGAACTTTTTCCGGAATTTGAAGGCGACTGGAAAGGTGTTTTTATTGAAGATTACCTAAAAAGCGTGGAGTCGTTAAACGTACAAACACTTTACATCCGTTTAACTGGAACAAAAAAAGGAATTACTGACGAGGTTTTTAGAAATCAATTCAACATCAGACGCTTTAACCTTACAGATAAAGAAGTAAGTCGGTTACTCAAGCCTTTTTTGTACATCAAATGGTTTATCAAAGGTGTTGAATTGGGTAAAAATTACACCGATACAACTCTTATTCACGCCCATGGAGCCATCTTAAACGGAACATTGGCATATTTAATTGGAAAAAAATTGAACGTTCCTTTTGTGGTAACCGAACATACAGGACCTTATTCAAGTATATTAAACAGTTGGTTGAAAAGTCGCATTTCATCATTTGTTTTGAATCGGGCAGCAAAGGTTTTGGTGGTGAGCGAACATCAAAAAAATGAGGTATTGAAATTGGGTATTTCAAAAGAAAAAGTAGAAGTTTCTTACAATCCAGTTAACACCGATGTTTTTAAATTAGCAGAAACAACTGACTCAAAAAACATTGCTTTTGTTAGTCGGCTAGATGAATTTAAAGGAGGATGGAGAACATTAAAAGCTTTTCATAAAATTAGCGATAAACATCCCGATTATACCCTAACAATAGTTGGAGAAGGCGAAGAATATCAAGCCATTCAACAATACCTTTTAGAAAATAATTTGGCAGACAAAGTGTTTTTAAAAGGAACATTGACCAAAACACAAATAGCCGAAGTATTGAACAACAGCAGCTTTTTGGTTTTTCCAAGTAGGCACGAAACCTTTGGATTGGTGGTTGCAGAAGCATTAAGTTGTGGTTTGCCTGTGGTTTGTACCAATCAAACCGCTCCTAAAGAATTTATCAACGACCAAAACGGGATTTTAGTTGAACCTGATAGTGTGGATGAAATTGCAAAAGCCATGGAGAATATGATTGAAAATAGAAGTAATTATAATGGAGAATTGATTCATAATCAGATAGAAAAACGATTCGGATTGGATAGTTTTGGAAAGTATTTGACAACGATTTATTCAAATCTATCAGGTTTTTAAACCTGTTAGGTTTAAAAGGTAAAGAAATGTGCGGAATAGCAGGAATATATAACCTAAAAGGAGTTGAGGTGGCAGAAGTAGTTGCTTTGTCTCAAACCTTAAAACATCGTGGACCAGACGATGAAGGGTTTATGTTGTCGAATAACGAGCATTTCGAAAATTGTAGCGGAAATGATACTATCGCAGAATTAAAATCCTTAAAACACCTTTCCGAAGTAAATTTTACTCCATCTTTAGCTTTGGTTCATCGTAGGCTTTCCATTATAGATGTCTCAGCATTAGGACATCAGCCCTTGTTAACTCCCGACCAACGATATACCATTGTTTTTAATGGAGAAGTGTATAATTTTAAAGAAATCCGTCAGGAATTGCAACAAAAAGGACATTCGTTTAAATCAGATTCCGATACGGAAGTGGTGTTAACAGCTTTTGCAGCATGGGGGGCAACTTGTGTAAATCGTTTTGTTGGCATGTGGGCTTTTGTGGTTTTCGATAAACAAGAAAATACATTAATGCTTTCGCGAGACCGATTTGGAATAAAACCGTTGTATTATTTTAAAAACCAAACGTATTTTGCCTTTGCTTCCGAAATTAAAGCTTTATTAAAATTAAAGGATGTCGATAAATCCATTTCCAATACTAATTTAGGAAGCTATTTGGCTTTTGGAACAACTGCAAATCCTTATCAAAATTTGTTTCAACACATTTTAGATGTTGAGCCAGGTTGTAATTATCAATACAATTTAAATACCAACGAACTTACCAAAACCAACTATTTTTCGATTGACGATACATTGCCAGCTAATACCAATAGTATAGAAACCAATACTCAAAAATTTGAAGAATTGTTTACCGATTCCATTGGGTTGCATTTGCGTTCGGATGTGGAAATAGGTTCTTGTTTAAGTGGAGGATTAGATTCCAGTGCAATAGTTTATAGTGCAAGCAAACAACTAAATGGAGTTCCGTTAAAAACCTTTACCGCAGCATACCAAAATAAAACCATCGATGAATCGGATTATGCAAAATTGGTTGCAAACGATTTAACCAATGTTACCGATATTTATACCTATCCCGATGCAAAAACAATGGTTGCCGATATGGATAAGTTGATTTATGCTCAAGACTTACCTGTTGGTTCAACGTCGATTTTTGCACAGTGGGAAGTAATGAAGTGTGCTGGCAATAACAACATAAAAGTATTGTTGGATGGACAAGGAGCGGATGAGATTTTGGGTGGTTACTACAATTTTGCAGGCATTCATTTAATTGAATTATTAAAAAAATTCCAATTCAACCAATTTTTTAAAGAATACCATCAACTCAAGAAAAACTTTACACCACAAATAAAAAATGCAGTTTTACGAGCTGCCTACTATTACTTGCCCGAACGGTTTCAGCAACAACTACGAGCAAAAGAACGATTGAGCTATAACTTTATAGAAGATGAAAAAATAAAAGAGTTGGATTTAATCGTTCCAAAAAGAGGAGGAAAAACCTTTAACGAGCACGTTAATTTGAGTGTTAAATTTGGAATGTATGAATTGTTGAGGTATGAAGACAGAAACTCCATGGCTTTTTCTATTGAGTCGAGAGTACCGTTTTTAGACCATCGTTTGGTCGAGTTTATTCGTACTTTGCCCACCGACCAAAAAATATACAATGGTTGGACAAAATATGTGCTAAGAAAAATGCTTAACGATAAGGTTAACGACAAAGTAGTTTGGCGAAAAGATAAAAAAGGATTTGTTACTCCTCAACAAGACTGGAAAAACGAATTGATAACAACATTAACTTCTGAACTCAAAGAAAGTAATCTTCCATCGTTGATGAACAGAAACTATGTATTACAATTGTGTGAAAAAGATTTAACCAATTCCACACATTTAAGTGAGTTTTGGCGTGCTTATTCGGTTATAAAATGGTACAACACTTTTAATTTAAATGCCTAATGAAAATAGCAATTGTATGCGGACATTTTCTTCCAACCATGGGCTATATCGAAGTTCATTTAGCAAATGCTTTTCATAAATTAAACCACGAAGTAAAAGTTATAACCACCAATGTTATTCCTTTTTACGTTAAAAATATTAGTGAATTATCGGAAAATACACCTTATGAAATTGTTCGTCTAACACCAAGTTTTTCAATGGGTCAGATGGTAAAAGCAAAAGGTTTGGTTGCCGAAGTACAAAAGTTTAACCCCGATTTGGTAGTTTGTACCGGGCCAAGTAAATTATTTCCAGAGCCACTATATCAGCTAAAAAGCAGAACGTTTAAATTGGTAACAACCATGGGAGATAACGAGGAAACCTATATCTCTAGGAGTATCTCTAAAAAGTGGAAAGATTTTATGGTGCTTCATGCACTTAAAAAACCCGTTTATCATAAGGCTATTAAAGCCTCAGATGTATTGTTACCATACACGCCCTCTACCATTGAGGTAATTTCTCAATTTGTAACCGCGAAAGATTTAGCTATTTTAAAAACAAAAAGTCGTGAAATTACGTTGGGTTTTGATGAAACAAACTTTTTTTATGACGAGTTGGAACGTAACCAACAACGTCACGAGTTAGGACTTTCTGAACAAGATAATTTATTAATTACAGCCACACGAGTTGCTCCCGAAAAAGGTCTGGAAAAAGTGGTTGATTTGGTAGAGGAAATAAACAAAAAAGGTATAAAACTCCATTATGTTATTGTAGGTTTTCAGCGTGATTCTTATGGCAAATCGTTAATGCAATACATTGCTCAAAAAGAATATAAAAGCAGAATCATTTGCAAACCTTTTTCAAGTGCGTTGCAAACCAGAAAATATTACAATGCAGCCGATGTTGCTATATTTAATCGTGCAGCTATTTCTATTTTTGAAGCTTTGGCAACAGGTTTATTTTTACTTTTACCTAAACAACAAAACATTATTCATATTTTGAATAACGAAAATGGCAGCTATTTTCAACAACTTTCGGAAGATACCATTTTAGCGAGTTTACAGGAAAAGAAGAAAGATAGATTAAAAAGAGTAGAGTTGGCTAAATCATTTTCGTACAACAGAATAGCTGAACAAATAATTGGTTTTAGTGAAATTTAAAGATTGGAAAATATGGCTTAAGTCAAAATCTTGGACCTTAAAATGGTTCATTATCTTGGTATTATTGCGTCCAGTTATCGACAACTTGTTTTTTCTAAAAAATATTTCACCATTTCTTTCTCCGTTGTATTGGGTTGGAGTACTAACTCCAGTATTGGTAATTATTAGCCTAATAAAAAACCCAAAACCTATACAAACCAATTTAGATAAGTATTTTAAAATATGGTCGGTATTTATTTTTATAGGCATCTTTTTTGTCATTTTGGGCGATCCGCTAACCATGGAATCGTTAGAGTTTTTGTTAAAGCTATCCATTCCCATTTACCTCTACTTTTTTGCACGAATCTTTATTCAAAACAAACAAGATTTAGATGGTTTTTTAACCACTTTTCTGTATTCCGGAATTTTTGTAGCAGTTATCTTGTTGTATGAGTTGGTAATTAATCCCATCCGATTGGTAGAAAGTAGGGGGATGGATAGAATTCAGGGAAGTTTTGGCGATGTAGTGAGTTACGGAATTTACCTTACGTTTTGTTTCTTAATAGCAACGTATTTCTATTTTTCGAGAAAACGAGAAGTGCCTCAGTTCAAACGATTACGAACCGTTTTAATTATTGGTTTTTTGTGTGTATTAACCTTAATCAATATTCATCACGTTGCATCGTACACCATATTTTTTGGGTTATTGTTGCTGTTTTTAGTATTCAATTTTAAGTCAAATAAAGGAGCTGCATTGGTGTTATCGTTTATGATATTTTTAATTTTTTACTTTTTTGCTCAACCCATTATCGAAGAAAAAGTTGCTCCTTTATTAGCTACCGATATTGAGGTTTACGAAGGAGAACAAGATTCCGATCGTTTAATGCACGGTAGAGTTGGTAGGTGGTCGCACATGGTAGATATTTTTTCTAACGAAAACATCTTTGCTCAATTTTTTGGTTATCCTAGTACCCTAAAATATTCGTATAGCTTTGTTGGCGTGGGTTCGCACAACGATTTTATCCGTATTCTCTTTCTGTCAGGATATTTTGGTTTGCTGTATTATTTGGTGGTGCTGGTTATTTTCTACCAACGATTAAAAAAATTAATTGGCTCTACCAAGTATTTGGCATACGGAACTTTAGGCATATTGATGTTGTATTCAATAAGCATCACTCCAACTTACTATCCTCCGTTTATGTATATCGTAATGGTTGTTTTTGCTTTTGTAGCACTTCCAAAACAATTGCAACAATAAATGAGTGAGAAGCCAACCATATTAATTCTAGGAAAATTGCCTCCGCCTTTAATGGGGCCAGCAATTGCTACACAAATCATCTTAAATTCAAGCCTGAAAAATGAGTTTAATTTGGTTCATTTAGACACCCGAATGAACAAAGATGTAGCAACTATGGGTAGGTGGAGTTTATCTAAAATGCTCAGAAGTGTAAGCATTTATGTAGAATTTGTTCAAAAAATAAGGCAACACCAACCACAACTTATTTTAGTGCCGATAAGCCAAACCACGATGGGCTTTTTTAAAGATGCTCCGTTTATTTGGTTGGGAAAATGGATGGGTAAAAAAGTGCTGATACAATTACGAGGGAGCAACTTTAACAATTGGATAAATTCGGCTTCAGGGTTAACCAAAAATTTGGTGAGAATAACCTTAAAAAAATGTGTTGGAGTAATTGTGTTAGGTAACAATTTAAAACACCTGTTTAAGAATTACTTTGCTGATGAACACATTTTTGTAGTGCCGAACGGAGCCAATTACGAACTGCAACCAAAAAACACTACAGCATTAAACGTGTTGTATTTAGCTAATTTTTTACCTTCCAAAAGTTTCGATGATGTATTAAAAGCATTGGTAATTTTAAAAGAAAAAGGCATCACCCATTTCAATTTTCAAGCAGCTGGAGCTTGGGACAACGAAACCTTTAAACAGCAATGTTTGGCTATTATAGAAGAAAATCAACTGACCCATGTAGAATTGTTTCCACCACAAAGCGGAGCAGCTAAAATGCAATTGTTTGCCAATGCTGCTGTTTTTGTTTTTTGCCCAAAAATGCCCGAAGGTCATCCTTGGGTAATGGTGGAAGCTATGGCAAACGGGTTACCCATTATTGCTACCGACCAAGGAGCCATTATAGAATCGGTTATTGATGGTAAAAATGGATTTATTGTACCTGCCGAAAGCCCCAAAATCATTGCCGAAAAATTGGAAGTATTGATTAACGATGCTGAATTGAGAAACCAGTTCTCTGCTAACTCCAAACAGTTTTACAATGCTCAATTTACAGAAGAAAAAATGGTGGAGAATTTGGCGAGGGTCTTCCAAAGGGTGCTACAGAGTTAGTTTTCGTTTATCGGCTTTGCAGCTACCCGAAGGTGGCGATTTAGAAGCACTTCACTGTCAACCAAGCACAAACTTTGATAGAAGCGCAAAGCTTGATTTAACCACTGAATCGCCACTTTTGGGTAGGTGCTGTTACCTGTAGTTGTTTTGTCAGCCTCTATGTTAACCTTCATAGCCTCTTTTATTTAAGTATTCGAATAATGTATCCTTAGTCGGTTCTCCAATATTAAAGTCGTGTAGCCAAAGCAGCTTAATAATTACTTTTCTTGTTAAATCTTCAAGTTGTTCAAGTTCAATAGGAATTTTACTTTGAAGTTTTTCAATTACCTTTTTATCTGTATTGCCGTGAACAATATAACATCTTGTATCGTATAGTTTTTTTGTTGTGATGAATAGTTCTTCAAATTTCTCCTTGCTGTCTGCCAATGTTAGTGCAAGGTGTCGAGAAATAATATGCTTAACGGGGTCTTGACTGGAACGATTAAAAATACTTTCAAGTCCAATCATTAGCAAAACAAATTTTACTTTAGAGTCAGTCGTGTCGTAAGCTAATTCAAAAGATTCGATTGCAAGGCGCAAAAGAGTCGGAATTTGTAAGCTTTCATTAAGCAATTTTTCTAAAGAAGGAATGTCGTTGTCCTCAATTTGATAAACTCCCCAGACTGGTTTTTTTGGTGTTTTGTATTTTGAAATTACTCTTCTGTTCTCAGAGAAAATTGAAAAGTAGCCCTGAAATTCAATTTGTCCCTTTTTGTACAAACGTAATTTCCTAATTAGTTGATTAACGTAATCCGATATTTGTATTTGAGCAGAAGCGGCTTCACCAATTTGAATGTAAGTGTCTCCTTGTTCGGTGAAGGAATTTTTTAATCTTTTTAGCAAATAAACTTCGTGGTCAGGCGGATAATCTTCGCTTCCTGGATGCAATGTAAAATAGTATTTGAGAGCATCCTCAAATTGGTCTGAAATGACGTTCATACCTTCTGATTCAATACTTTTCACGATATGTTGTTTCGGTTTAAACTCTCGTGAAATGTTGAACACTTCAGAAAAATCCAATTCTAATTTTTGAAGCGTAATAGCAACGAATTCATATCCGTCTTTTTCTATAATCGGATTTAATTTGGTAATAGTCCAGTCCAAATTGCTAAGAATGGCATATGTTTCGGTCTCTATTTGAATTGGTGTCATATTGAAAACTTCTTTCTTGTCAATTGGATATTTGTCGTCCTAAAATTACCGCTAACGATTGTGTAGGGAATCGTTATAACCCTTCGATAAACTCAGGGCAAGTTGTTCTTTACACTACGATAAACGAAGTTAGTGTATTTTTTCGATAAAGTCAATCCATAAAAAAGCAAACTGCTTTATTTCTTTTACCTTTGCTTCATGTGCGGAATTACAGGATATATAACCAACGAAAAGTTGCCACTCGATGAAATGTTGTTTTCATTAAAACATCGTGGTCCCGATGCACAAGGTACATACGAAACCAACATCAACAACAAATACGTTGGTTTAGGGCATACCCGTTTGAGTATCTTGGATTTATCCGAAAAAGGAAACCAACCTTTTGTTTCTGCCGATGCTAAAATTCGAGTAGTATTTAATGGCGAAATCTACAATTATTTAGAGCTAAAAGAGCAGTATTTAAAAGCAGAACAGTTTGTTTCCAACACCGATACCGAAGTGGTATTAAAGCTTTATCAGCAAAAAGGCATTTCGTTTATTGAGTTGTTAAATGGTGATTTTTCCATTGCTATTTTAGACGAAAACAAAAACAAGTTTTATTTAATAAGAGATAGAGCAGGAGTTAAACCTTTGTATTTTTCTTTTAAAAACGAAGAACTGGTTTTTGGCTCAGAAATTAAATCCATTTTAAAAGCAGGTGTAAAAGCCGAACTGGCTACCGAA
The DNA here is from genome assembly GCA_964398455.1 of uncultured Vicingus sp. Classification (GTDB taxonomy): domain Bacteria; phylum Bacteroidota; class Bacteroidia; order Flavobacteriales_E; family Vicingaceae; genus Vicingus. Next base: position 38,472 of record CAYNMR010000007.1, read on the forward strand.
AATCTCCAAAAGTATTTTGTATTTAAATATTCACCAGCTAACGAAACCCTGTTTAGGAACATTAATCGTTTGCAACCTGCACATTTTGCGGAGTACGATTTAAACAACACTACTTTTCAAATTAAAAATTATTGGCAACCCAATAAGCAAAATAACTACAAAAACATCAATTACCAAGATGCTCAAACCGAGGTAAAACGCTTGTTGCACGATGCTACCGAAAAACGTTTGTTAGCCGATGTGCCAGTCGGCACTTTTTTGTCAGGTGGTTTGGATTCGTCTATCATCGCTTCCTTTTTAAAAGACCAACCTGCCATTGTGCATTATTGTGCGAGTAAGGAGATTAAAGACTTAGTTAAAGAAGGAACGACTTCCGATTTTAAGTACGCTCAACAATTGGCAAAAGAGTGGAACTTAAACATGACCGAAATACCCATTGGGAGCAACAACACTACTTTAGAACAAATTAGAAACACTATAAAATATGGCGACGATTTAATTGCTGATGGTTCTCAAATTCCTTCGTTTTTAATTACACAACAAGCAGCTAAGCAATCGAAAGTAATTTTGAGTGGAATGGGTGCCGACGAATTGTTTTTGGGTTATGCCGGACATCAAATGACCTTAATTGATGGTTGGTTAAGTAACATGCCTTTTTCCAAATCAATAGCTAAATCGTTTTATTCGCTCGACCAAGGCAATGGAAAATTTAAAGCGTTTAGAAGGTATTTACATAAATTGGGTAAGTATTACGCTTACCCAAATTACAAATACGGATTGTACACCATTGTGGGTGATTTCGAAAATTCATTGTCTGTTTTTAAAGGTGATACAGCAAATACCACCCAATTTTTAAGTAATTACTTTCCCGAAGGAGTTGATGCTTTTGATTGCATCCAAAAATTCGAATACGAGAATTTTTTACAAAAAAATGTTTCGTACCTAGACCGAATGACCATGGCAAATTCGGTAGAAGGTCGAGTTCCTTTTTTAGATTACCGAATTATTGAGTTGGCACATGCTATTCCACGAAACTATAAATTGAGCAACACCGGAAAAACAAAAGCAGTATTAAAAGATTCTTTTAAAAACGACTTGCCTAGCTACGTAACCAACCGAAGAAAAGCTGGATTCGGAATGCCTTTGAGGAGCATTTTTAGTTCAGAACAAAAAATAAACGACTTGCTCGATAGAGAGTTGTTGAACAGTATTGAGGGGTTTTCAATGGAAGATATCGAGAAAAACATTCAAAATCATTTATCTGGAAGAGAAGATAATTCAGCTTTGATTTATGCTTTGATTTCTTTTCAGGAATGGTGCAAGATGTATATTACTAATTAGATAATTGATAGATTGTAATTACTTAATGAATTTTCAACTTTATAAACTTTGCTAACTTTACAAACTTCTATGGAACAACTCACACAAAATTTAAAAGACGGACACATGCAATTGCTCGAAGTGCCATTTCCTGCATTAGGAAAAGGACAACTAATGGTGCGTAATCATTATTCGGCAATTAGTGCAGGTACAGAAGGGAAGACAGTGAAAGATGCTCGTTTGGGTTATATTGGTAAAGCAAAATCGCGACAAGAAGAAGTAAAAAAAGTGATTGCTGCAGCAAAAACACATGGAGTAATGAAAACTTACAACATGGTAATGAATAAGTTGGAAACACCAAATCCAATGGGTTACAGCTGTGCTGGAGAAGTAATTGAAGTGGCTGACGATATCAAACACATTAAAGTAGGCGATTTTGTTGCTTGTGGTGGTGCTACAGCCAATCATGCCGAGATTGTTGTTGTACCCAAAAATTTGTGCGTAAAAATAAATCACCCTGAACACATAAAAAGTGCTGCTTTTACAACCGTTGGAGCCATTGCTATGCAAGGAGTAAGGCAAGCAGAATTGAGTTTGGGCGAAAGTTGTGTGGTTATTGGTTTGGGATTAATTGGGCAATTAACAGTTCAATTGTTAACTGCCGCAGGGGTTAAAGCCATTGGGTTGGATATTGATGATACACAAGTTTCTTTAGCACTAAAAACAGGAGTAAAATATGCTTACAACAGTTCAAAAGAAGGATTAGAAAGTATTATTGAACATGAAACTAATGGTTTTGGTGCTGATGCGGTAATCATTACTGCAGGAACGGCTTCATTAGAACCCATCAATTTTGCAGGAGCAATTGCCCGTAAAAAAGCAAAAGTGGTAATTGTTGGTGCTGTTCCAACTGGTTTTGATCGGAAGAATTATTACATCAAAGAATTGGATTTAAGAATGTCCTCTTCCTACGGTCCTGGTCGATACGATGACGATTACGAACAAAAAGGAACTGACTACCCGATTGGTTATGTACGTTGGACAGAAAACAGAAACATGCAGGCTTTTATTGAGTTGGTGGAAGCTGGAAAAATAAATTTAGAAGCATTAATCTCGCATCAATTTACCTTCGAAAATGCCAAAGATGCTTATCAGTTAATTGTCGATAGAACAGAACATTTTTGTGGAATAGTGTTGGAATACAACACTAAAAAAGAGTTAAAAAGAAACATTCAAATCAATGTTAAAAAATACAATTCGTCAGAAATAAATATTGGCTTTATTGGTGCGGGTTCGTTTGCTCAAAACTTTTTGTTGCCTAATTTATCGGGACAAAAATTAGTTAATGTGGCTACTGCAAGAGCTACCACTGCAAAAAATATTGCCAATAAATTCGGGTTCGACAATTGCACTGGCAATGCTGATGAAATTATAAAAAACGAATCAATAAATACCGTTTTTATTGCTACGCCACATAATTTGCATGCTCCTTATGTAATAAAAGCCTTACAAGAAAATAAAAACGTATTTGTTGAAAAACCCTTGTGTTTAACCAAAGAAGAGTTGGAAGAAATACGAGAAGTGGAAAGTAAAAGTACTGGTCAATTGATGGTGGGTTTTAATAGAAGATTCTCTCCTCAAATTATTGCACTAAAAAAAGAACTCAACAATTCCTTACCAAAAGCAATTAATTATAGAATAAATGCGGGTAAATTACCTGCAAACCATTGGACACAAGACCCCGAAATTGGTGGGGGAAGAATTATTGGAGAGGCGTGCCATTTTATTGATTTGTGTTCATTTATTGCAGGTTCGCCTATTGCTAAAGTGGAGGCCAATGCATTAAAAGATGCCAATAATCTTATTGACACGGTGAGCATGAGTTTATCGTTTGAAAACGGGAGTGTGGCAAGTATTTCTTATTTCTCTAACGGAAGTAAACAATTGAATAAAGAATATTTAGAAGTTTTTTGTGGTGAACAAACCATTGTTATTGATGATTTTAAAACAATGGAAATATTTGGGAAAACTAAGAAAGGATCTAAAAATCCATCGCAAGACAAAGGACATGCAACGGAGGTTAATTTATTTTTAGAAGCGTTAAAATCAGGTAAATCATTACCAATTTCTTTTGAAGAATGTTACCAATCAACGAAAGCAACTTTTGACGTGTTGGATAAAATTAAAGGACAATAAGTGGACGTTAATACATCACTCAAACAACTCCAAAACTACATCGAATCCGAAAACTTTAAAGGATACGACCCTTACGACACCTTAAATTCTGCAATTCCATTTCATTGGTTAGGTAAATGGGGGCCAGTTTTAGCCATTCAATTTCAAAAAAGAAACCCATTTAACATCCGTAAGTTATTAGGAATTAAAAAAGCTCATAACCCAAAATCAATGGGGTTGTTGCTGCATGCTTATTCATTGCAATATCAACATAATAAGAGTGAAGAAACGCTACAGAAAATGGAGTTTTTCTTTAACTGGTTGTTAGAAAATCGAACCAAAGGTTATGCTGAATATTGCTGGGGATATAATTTTGATTGGGCAAGTCCTGTTAAGTTTTTAGAAAAATATTCTCCAACTATTGTAGTAAGTGGTTTTATTGCCAAAGGTATTTTTGAATACTATCAAGCAACTCAAAACCAAAAAGCGGTTGAGGTACTAAAAAGTATTGGCGATTTTATTCAAAATCAATTAGCTTGGACCAAAACAGAAAAAGGGTTTTGCGTAAGTTATAGTGTTGAAGCTGTTGATTGTTGTTATAATGCTAACATGCTGGGAGCCGAATTGTTCGCCCGATTGTTCTATTTAACCAAAGAGGGTAACTATAAGGAACTAGCTCAAAAAATGACTGATTTTACCATTGCTTATCAGCAACCTGATGGTCATTGGAATTATAGTGTTGAAATTAAAACAGGGAAAGAGCGGACTCAAATTGATTTTCATCAAGGCTACGTGTTAGATTCCATACATTATGTAAATAAGTATTGTGGTGAAAATGAAGCGTACAAAAAAGCCTTAAAATTAGGCGCTGAGTATTATTTTGCCAAACAGTTCAATCCAAACGGGCAGTCTGTTTTTAGAGTTCCGAGTGAATATCCTGTTGAAATTCACAACCAATCACAAGGTATTATCACCTTTATTAGATTGTCTTATTTAGCTAATGAATATGCCAATTTTTCAGCCGTTATAGCTGAATGGACGATGCAAAACATGCAAAGCAAAAGAGGATATTTTTATTATAAAAAATATCCTCTCTATACTATTAAAACACCTTTTATGCGTTGGAGCCAGGCTTGGATGTTTTTGGCATTAACCGAATTAACTAATGCTAAAAAATAGTTTTTAAACCCGTTGTGGTTAATTTCTTTTCAAGAAAAATTTAGAGAATTCCTTGATTTTTACTACTATTGACAGCTATGATTAGCCCGAAAGAAACATTTCTTTTTTACTTAGGACATCCTGCACATTATCACAACATTTCTGTGGTAATAAAAAAGCTATCAGAAAAAGGATTTCATATTATCTTGGTTGCTCGTGGAAAAGATGTGTTGTTTGATTTGTTGGACGGATTGCCTTATCAAATCATTTTTATAGAACCAAAAAAAGGAAAGGGAAAACTTTCGTTAATATCAACGGTATTAAAGCGTGAATTGGTTTTGTTAAGAGTGGTGTTGAAATATAAACCCAAAATGCTTATCGGAACGGACATTGCTATAACCCACGTTGGAAAGTTAATGCGAATTCCATCAGTTATTTTAAATGAAGACGATGCCAAGGAAGTACCTCTTTTTACCAATTTTGGTGTTAAATATGCAACAGCTGTTTTAGCTCCTCATTGCTGTGATGTTTCTCCTTACAATAACAAAAAAGTGGGTTATCAAGGTTACCACGAATTAGCCTATTTACATCCTAACTATTTTACTCCCGACGAAACTAAAATTAAAGAGTTGTTTGCCGAAAGTAAAGACTACTTTATTCTACGATTTGCAGAACTAACGGCTCATCACGATGAAGGTAAAAAAGGAATAAATCTATCTATAGCAAAACAACTGATAGAAAAATTATCACCATTCGGCAGTGTTTATATTACCTCTGAGCGAAAACTTGAACCAGAATTAGAACCTTACCGTATAAAAATTCATCCCAAAAACATGCATCATGCATTGTATTATGCACAAATGTATATTGGTGATAGCCAAACAATGGCAGCAGAGGCTGCTGTACTAGGAACGCCCTCAATAAGATTTAATGATTTTGTGGACAAATTAAGTTATTTAGAAGAATTAGAGCATAAGTACCATTTAACCTTTGGGATACCAACAAATAAACCCTCTTTGCTTTTTGAAAAAATCGATGAACTATTAAAAGACACATCTGTTAAAGACACTTTTAAAAAGCGAAGAGAAATGATGTTAAATGATTGTGTTGATGTTGTTTCATTTTGGGTAAACTATTTTATTGAAAACAAGAAGAAGTAAAAAGCATGAATAGAGCAATTATCATAGAAGAACAAGGGGAGAAGGCATATAACTTTATTTCATCATTCTTAAATATTGAAGAGAATAATTTAGAAGTAGTTAAGGTTACTAATGTGTTCAATATCATTAAAATACTTAATAAGAAAAACAGTATTGTTAACTTGAATAAGATTAATGATATTAAAAAAATGAATGATTTTTTTAAAGCTGTTAATGATAAATTAGTTGATGGTGGTTTGTTTATTGGGTGTGTTGAAACAAAAGAAGAAAGAAGAAAGCGATTATATAAAAAATACCCCATTGGTTTTGCTCAAATTTATTATTTGTTCGATTTTATTTTTAAGAGGGTATTTTCTAAGTTATGGATTACAAAATGGCTCTATTTTTTTGTGACAGCAGGAAGAAATCAGGTTTTATCTCGGGCAGAAGCACTCGGAAGACTTGCCTATTGTGGGTTTGAAATTGTAGATGAATGTGAAATTGATAACTTGAACTATTTTGTGGTTAAAAAAGTAAAAACAGTTGAAAATGTTAAGGAACCACGTTTTAGTATCATTTTTCAAATGACAAGAATAGGTAAGTACGGAAAACCAATTTCAGTGTATAAAATACGGACCATGCATCCTTATGCTGAATACTTACAAGATTATATTTATAAAATAAATAATCTCCAAAAAGGAGGTAAATTTAAAAACGATTTTAGAATTACCACTTGGGGAAAAGTACTCAGAAAATTATGGATTGATGAATTACCGATGTTGGTTAATCTATTTAAAGGACAATTAAAATTGGTTGGCGTAAGACCATTAAGTATACAGTATTTAAGTTTATACTCTGATGAGTTAAAGGAAAAAAGAAAAGAGGTAAAACCAGGTTTGATACCGCCTTATTATGCTGATATGCCAAATACTTTGGAGGAAATTATGGAATCCGAATTAAGGTATATAAAATTATACCAAGAGAAACCTTTTATAACTGATGTAAAATATTTTATAAAGGCATCGACGAACATTATTTTAAAAAATGCTAGAAGCAAATAAAACCAATACCATGTCTAAGAGAATTATTCTATTTATCCTAATCCTATTCATTTCCACTTTTGTTCAATCTCAAGTTGTTCTACAGCCAATAAACTCAAGTGTGTATGAGTTTTTGGATGAAATGGCTCAATTGAAATACATTGAATTAAATTCGGCAGTAAAGCCATATTCACGTATGTTCATTGCTCATAAATTGGAAGAGATTGAAGTTCGCAAGGGAGAATTAAATAAGCGTCAACAAAAAGAATTGGCTTTCTATTTTCAGGATTTCAACAAAGAACTGAAACCAAAGGGTGAATTTAAAAAACGAAAAGACTTATTTTTCTACAAAGACAGCCTATTTACCTTCACTGTAAATCCAATTTTAGGATATGAATTTGCATCAAATAAAACAGGTAATTACTCTCATTATTTTAATGGTGGAGAGTTTTATGGCTCAGTGGGTACTCATTTTGGTTTTTATGCTAGTTTAAGAGATAATGGTGTGTCAGCTATCCTGTCTGCAGATAATCATATTACAACCCTTCAAGGAGCTAATTATAAGTTAAATCAAGGTCAAACAGGAGGGAGAAGTGATTATAGTGAAATGATAGGTGGAATATTTTACTCATGGAAATGGGGTAGAGTAGGCCTTGTGAAGGATAATTTTACATGGGGAGATAATTATCATGGAGCAAATATTCGCTCTAATAAAGCTCCTTCGGTTGGGTATATTGATTTTAGCATAAAACCAGTAAAATGGATGGAGTTAAATTATACCCATTCTTGGTTAGTTTCTGATATTTTAGATAGTAATAGGATTTTTATAGTTAATCAGCAAAAAAGAGAAGTATTTGTAAATAAAAATATAGCAGCAAACTTAGTAACATTCAAACCATTTAAAAATTTACATGTTTCTCTTGGTAATTCGGTTGTTTATGCTGATGATGGGGTTAAACCTTTTTATTTAATACCATTTATGTTTTACAAATCTATTGACCATACTTACAATAGTGCTGGTAGCAATTCACTTGGGCAAAACACCCAAATGTTTTTAAACATTAGTTCACGTCAAATTAAACACATACACCTCTATACTTCTTTATACATTGATGAAATTAGTATTGGCAAAGTAATGGACAAGAAAAACAGTTCAAATATATTGAGCGTAAAAGCAGGATTTAAGTTAGATAATTTTTTAATTCCCAATACGTATGTAATTGCTGAATATACTCGTACTAATCCTTGGGCTTACCGACACCAAATTGAATCGACTACTTATGCTTCCAATAGTTATACTTTGGGCCATTATTTGGGCGAGAATGCTGATGAGATTTACTTTGAAGGAGGATTTCGTGTGGTTAGAGGATTAAAAGCTTCACTTGCTTATTCTTTAGCACGTAAGGGACCTGAGCATATTTATGAAATAATAAATGGAAATGCAAATGTTACAGGACTTCCCTTTATGGAATTTGTTGCATGGAAAAACCAAATAATAGAAGGTACTCTGCGTTATGAAGTAATTAATGATGGTTATATATACGCAAGAATAACTAGGAGTGAAGTCAATGGAAATAATTCATACACACCTGCATTTTACCAAGGCAATCAAACAACTTTTTCTGGAGGAATAAACTTTGGATTTTAATTAGGAAGAAAGAACTATTTTCCTAATAAATACTGCATTTCGAAAAGCTTAAGTTGTGTCTCAAAAAGCTTAAGTCTAATATTTAGTAATTCGTCGTCTTCGCCTTTACTTTTTTTCTTTCTGTTACCAAAAAGCTTATTACCAGAATCTGATTTTACTTTTGAAGATGATGCATCGTCTTTACCTGTTTCTGTAGTAGTTTCTTTTTTTGGTTTCTTTTTTGGGGCGTCGTCTGCTGTTCGGTTAAAATTATAGGTTACACCCACTCCAATATAATCGTATTTATCTCTTGCAGTCCAATCTCTACTAAAAGCATCTAATCTATCAGTTGTAGTGGCTGTTTGAGTAAAATCTAAATGGAAATCCATTTTATAATTGTATTTATAAACCAATGTTACACCATAAGGAATGATCCATGTTTGAGCTTTAGGTACCTTATCACTTAAGGTTTTTTGTGCTAAATTTTTAGTCTCATCAACTTCAATATATCCTTCGTAATCTTTAGTGCCCAAGGTTTCTGTGTCATACAACTGTGATCTATACCAAGCCGAACCGAATCCAACATATCCAAAGAGTTTAAATCGGTTGTATTCATTTTTCTTAAATAAGGCATCACTCAAAGGATATCGAATTTGCATTGAAATATCATAAAAACGTGCTTCAAAAGTAACTGTTGAGGAGTTTTTTCCAGTTTTTCTTGTTCCTATTAAACTTCCTCTTTGATAGTTAAGTTGAGCACCTAACCCCCATTTTATGTCTCTTGCTACTGAAAATTTAACACCACCCGTTACATGTTGCCTAAATTGACTTATGTTTGGAAATAGTTTGTAGGCAGCTATATCACCAAAATAGATATTAGCACCAGCAGACACATGAACCGATGCTCCATTAAAAACAGGTCCAAGATTTTTATCTCCGCCATCATTATTAGAGGCAGGTTTTTCCGGTTCATCTTGTTTTTTTTGTTTTGATTCAACTACAGAAGGAGTTGTTGTTTTTTCTGTTGAGCTTGGTGTCGTAGTAGACGCATTATCAATGTCAACACCATCAGTTTGTGCAAAAGAAATACTTACACAAACAAGTAGTGTGAAGAAAGAAGTAAGAAAACTCTTATAATTCATTATGAATGCTGATAATGTTTGTAACTAACAAATATCAGTTTTTATTCAATATAATCCAAATTTTTGAGACCTTTTGTGATAAATTCAAACTCCGTTACAAGTTTGTTTGTACATTTGATAGATGTTTAATTTACTAAAATTTTATATTTCATGTTGTGTTTTACTTTTGAGTTTAGCTCCTCAGCTGTTTGCTCAGAAAATTAACATAGTCGACTACAAAAACAAGGCTCAGGCGTATGCAATTCTATCTGCACAATATAGTGCTGATGTTTATAAATTATCTCGTGAAAATTATTTTTTAGATGATGTTTCTGCTATTAAACAAAATGGTGACTCAGCATTACTTTTATCTGAATTAGCTTTGAGTTATGCTGATAGTGCATTTAATATTGCTCACGATTCTTGCGTTTTTGCTAAAAACCTTTTGGTGGATGTTAGAAATTATCATGAGCAATCGATTGAACACATTCAACACATATTAAAAATATTAGATTATAATACAATCCACGATTTAACTGGAGAAACAATGTATGCAACAGGAAATGCTGTTACAGATGCCTATAGAGCTTCTCTTGAGCTTGAATGGATTGAGGATGAACCAACAGTTGAAAATACTGAAAAAGAAGACAAAAGAGATGTTACAAGATTAGAAACTGATGAAGCTACTTTTTTAACGGTAAATGAGTTGTATGAGAAAAGGCTGTCAGAAATAGATAAGGAAATATCGTTATTAGAAGCTGAAAAAAATAAAACTGCTGAACTTCAAAGAAAGGAAATTACGGATGTTATTACACAATTGAAAACGGAACAACAGGAACTTCTAAACAAATCGAAAAATAGTAGTGATAAATTAGTGAAAGTTAGAAACGATTTGAGTGATGAGATGCTCAAAACTGTAAATAAAGACTTTTTTACTACTGATAAAACAGGATTTTATAACGAGAATGTTCCTATTCCGACTGTTGATGAATTTCCAAAAGGGCTAGTTTATAAAGTTCAAATAGGATTTTTTAAGAGTAAGTTGCCATCGAAACACTATGATGGAGTTTTTCCTATATCAACCCAAAAAGTTGATAAAGACTATTACAAATATCTAGCTGGTAATTTTAAGCATTACACAGAAGCAAAAGAGGCCTCTATATTATTGAGGAAGAAAGGTTACAACGATGCATTTGTTGTTTCCTATATTGATGGTGTTAAAGTTGCGGTTAGTGAAGCATTAAAGATGGAGAAAGAAATAAAATAGCCTTAAGGAAGGTTACTTACCCATTTGATATCACTAATTATTATTAAAGGAGTGTTAGGTGTTGCATTTGAACCTATAATCCCAAAAACCAAGTCGACTTGCTGCATGTATCTGTTGGTAAAGTTTGTTAAAGGAATGGTTACTTCTTTAAATGATGTAGTATCAAGAATAGAAGTTGGAACAGCAACTGGGTCACTTTGACGGAAATCTTCACAGAAACTACTTCCAAAATTTATGTGATTACCATTGATGATAACATCAAATGATGTAATATTAGATTCGGGATGTAGTTTAGCAGAAAAAATCAAGTACCCATTCTTAAAATCAAGTGCACTTCTTTTGTTAAGTGCTTTAATAATCAATGCATAGTTTCCATCTGCATTACTGTTAACTAGAAGATAAGTGTCTCCTGTAACAGTTGTATCAGCAGCAGTAATAGTTGTGTCAGCAGGAATTATTACTGTGTCTGGAGGAGTTACTGTGATGATGGTATCTGCTGGAGTAATAACAGTATCTGCGGGTACAATTGTAGTGTCAGCATTTAAAAAAATAGTTGATATTCCAGTATAACAGCTTTCAATAGAAAAGCCTCCTGTTGACGAAGAACCCCAGTAGCCTAAAGTTCCATTGCTTAAAATAGTAACAGTAGAATCGAGATATTCACAAGAACCATCGTCTTCTTCAGCTAAAACATTATAGTTTAGAGAATTTGGATCGGTACAACCTTTACGAACGTCTTTCTTACACGACATCAATGAGAATACTACAATTCCCATAAAGAATACCATAAGTTTAAACGCTTTATTCATTATACATACAGTTTTGAATAATATAAAGATACTTCTACTGAATATCAAATTTACATTATTTTTTTAAATAACCTACTTACAAGCTTTTACTTTCTTTTCGTGGGCTTGTTTTGCTTCTAAAGTTGATTGATTGCCTTCAAACAAAATTTTACATTCACCAGTTTTCATAGCGGTTAATTCTTCTAACGCTTTATCCGATTCGGCTTCATCTTCCGATTCTAACACTAACTTTTCTAGTTTTCGTTGTTTTTTTACGCAATCGCAAAACGACATTCCACCTTCTTCTACTTTTGGCTGAGCATTGTTTGCCTTCATGGCTTCTTGCAAAGTCATTTCTTTCGAGTCGTCTACTTCTTCTTGGTAAACACCTGTTGAACTAGTATCGGCAGCAGTAAATTCTGCATTCGGGTCGTCAACTACAACAGCAGATGAGTCAGTTAATTCAGCTTCAACAGTGCTATCAGAAGCACAAGAATAAACAGTAAAAGCAACTAAGCAAACAAAGGTCAATTTTTTAAGCATATCTCAATTTTTTGATTAAAAGTAGTAATTATTTAAATGATACGATAATTTTTATATTCTCCAATTCGTTTTCCTGTGGTTTTTTCAATAAAATGAGTAACCTTAAGTTTTAATGGAAGTTTAATTTGAGTGGGGTCGAACGAAAATTTCCAGTTCATTTTTTCCACTCTGTTTTTCATTACTTCGGGATGATTTCCGTTAAACTTTGTAAGCAAATCTATTCTTGAATAATCAAATTCATCAACATCGGCAACGTGTTCTTTCATCCAATTATCGTCGTGCCACATTTTATTAAAACTTTGTTGTTTGGCTTGTTGAAATTTAGGATGTTTAACCCAGCCGTAATGATAAATAGTAGCGTTTACCTGTTTTACTGCTAGTTTTTCGTTCTCTTTTCTAAATCCTTGTGCATCTTTGTAAGAGCGAATTTTTTTATTGTTTTTAATGATTCGAATTTCTTTACGGTACCATTTTCTGGAAACGCCTACGTAATCGTAAGAACCATAAAAGTGAATGTAGTTAAATAGCAATCCATCCACTTCTGGCGAGTTTTGATATTGTTTCATTGCTTCAACAATAGCTCTTTGGTCTTGTTCATGAACCACTTCATCGCTTTGAATGTAAAAACACCAGTCAAATTCTGCCGAAATTGCATCGAAAGCTTTGTTGGTTTCATCAGCAAGCACTTTTCCTCCTTCACGCAAACTGTCGTCCCAAATGGTTTCTATGATTTTAATTTTTGGTGAATTGATGGACTGGATGAGCTGCAGCGTTTCATCATCAGAGTTGCCAACGGCTACAACAAACTCATCACAAATAGGTAAAACAGAAGTAATGGATTCAATTACCGGATAATCAAATTTTATGGCATTTCTAATAATAGTAAAACCACAGACTTTCATATTTAAATTAGGTTAACTCCAGTAAAAGTAAAAGGAGAAATTAATCGCAACTCCTTTTTAACTTCTTCACTTACGTTTAGTGTTTCAATAAAATTAGCAATTGAAGTAGCTGTAATTTTTTCATTGGTTCTGGTCAATTCTTTTAAAGCTTCGTAAGGTTTCGGGTAGCCTTCTCTTCTCAACACGGTTTGAATAGCTTCGGCAGCAACCGCCCAATTGTCTTCCAAATCGGCATATATTTTTGATTCGTTAATCAATAACTTGTTTAGGCCTTTTAACAAAGAAGCCAAAGCCAAAACGGTGTGACCAATTGGAACGCCAACATTTCTTAAAACGGTTGAATCGGTTAAATCGCGTTGCAAACGAGAAATAGGCAACTTAGCCGATAGGTGTTCGAAAATGGCATTGGCAATTCCTAAGTTTCCTTCCGAATTTTCAAAGTCGATAGGATTAACCTTGTGTGGCATTGCCGAAGAACCAATTTCGCCTTCTTTTATTTTTTGTTTAAAATAGTCCATCGAAACGTAAGTCCACACGTCGCGGTCTAAATCTATTAAAATAGTATTGATGCGTTTTAGTCCATCAAAAAGTGCAGCTAAATTATCGTAATGCTCAATTTGTGTAGTGGTTTGCGAACGGCTCAATCCCAATTGATTGTTTACAAAATTATTGGAGAATTCTACCCAATTGTATTTAGGATAAGCCACATGGTGAGCATTTAAGTTGCCTGTTGCACCACCAAATTTTGCCGAAAACGGAACAGCTTTTACTTGCTCCAATTGTTTTTCGATACGCTCTACAAACACATAAAACTCTTTACCCAATTTGGTTGGAGAAGCAGGTTGTCCGTGCGTTTTTGCCAACATGGGTATGTTTGCCCATGCTGCCGACATTTCTTTTAGCTTAGCCAAACAATCGTTTAACAAGGGGTAATAAACAGCCACTAAAGCTTCTTTAATAGAAAGCGGAACAGCAGTGTTGTTAATATCTTGCGAGGTTAAACCAAAGTGAACAAATTCTTTGTAAGCGGAATTGATGCTTAATAAATCAAATTTCTTTTTGATAAAATATTCAACAGCTTTTACATCGTGGTTGGTTACTTTTTCTTCGTCTTTTACCGATAGCATATCAGCTTCTGATAAGTTTTGGTAAATGTTGCGAAGAGCAGGATAAAGGCTTTTATCAAAACCTTGCAATTGAGGCAAAGGCAATTCGCACAAGGCAATAAAATATTCAATTTCTACACGAATACGGTATTGTATCAATGCAGCTTCCGAAAAATAGGGAGCTAAACTTTCTGTGGTTTTTCTATACCTTCCGTCGATGGGTGAAATTGCTGTTAATGCCGAAAAATTCATTTTATTATCCAATTTTTGTAAGGATACAAAAGTATTATTTTATATCGAATTAAGGGAATGTTTGTTTGTACCAATATGTCATTCCCCTAATTCTGTTTCAAGCTTCTGCTTGTGAGGGATTGAGTCTGTTAGTTTTTGTTGTTTATTGTATTTTCTATTTTTACCAGTCTATTTAAGATTACCGACTTTGATTCATCTGAATCAGTAGAATTTTTGGTAATAGCTAGCATCATCTTATTTGATTCCGAAATTATCTTTTTCACTTTGTTTAGCAACTTAATGTCCATGTCTTGAATAAAAAAGAGACTGTCTGTTATCATCATCAATGAGACAAGAACCGCGTGATAGACAGGTTGTAAAAGCATTGAAAAATTATACATTGTATATCTTAATTCATCTTTGTTTCTATAATTACCAGAAGTCATAAAATGTACATGAACATGTTCTGATAAATGTTTGTAAAGAGGAGCAAATAGAGGCCCGTCTTCTAGTATGCTGTTATTGTTTGCCATGTGTGAAATTGTTATTCCAAATCGGATAATTTCACCAGTTTTTGGGTGAATTATTTTATCTCTTTGGACTTTACCATTTTTAGATATAGGATGTTTAAAAACACCATCACTAAGACCTATTTTATAATCGATTAATTCATCTAAAGAATTTGGGTTGTTTCTTGCAAATGAGGCGTTTAGATAACATTCATAGGCAGTTCTTAAGATGGTTTGTGAATCTTCTTGCATGAAATTCATTGCAAGAGTTTCTGTTGCGTTTAGGCTTTTGCAAGCTTTTACAAAGCAAAAATGATAGAAATCATTAAGCTTATATTCAAGAGAGCCTTTGCCAAATTTAACTACTTGAACTACACCATACTTTTTAGAAATTTGTTCATGAACTTCATTTAAAATTCCTAGTTGTTTTAGAAGTTCTTTATAGTAAAAGTATCCTTCATTTTTTTTTAAAATAGGAGTTTTGCTCATTGATTAGATAATATATTAATAGTAGTGTAAAGAATCATTTTAACTCTTGGATAAACTCAGGGCAAGTGTTTCTTTACACTACGGTAAACGAAGTTAAACTTTATTATTTATTATCTGTGAAAATCTGTGCAATCTGTGGCGTAAAAACTACCAACTTTCGTATTTTTGAGGTAAACAAAACAACATGGCAAATTTTTTCAAGGAGTTTGGTACAGGGCTTTCCGCTTATGGCAAAGCAATAGAAATTATATTTTCTAAAGGCTTATGGTGGTTTTTGTTGTTCCCCGTATTGTTAAACATTTTGTTGTTTTTTGGTGGCTTTGCAGCTGTAGATTACCTCACCGAACTAACCAAAAATTGGGTGTTTGGTTTAATAAACAACGAAAACGCCACCTATGTTGGAGCAGCTTATGTTCAAGGTATTTTATCGGGTTTTATTTGGGTGGTGCTTAAAATTTTGTTCTTTTTTATTTTTGCTTACATCGGTGGTTTTGTAGTTATTGTGTTAATGTCGCCAGTGTTTTCTATACTTTCTGAAAAAACAGAAGCTATTTTAACTGGCAACAGCTACCCTTTTGATGCCGACCAATTGATGCGTGACATTGCTCGTGGTGTACTTATTGCCACACGTAACTTGTTTATTGAGTTGGGTTATATTGTTGGTGTATTTATTTTAAGTTTTATACCTGTGGTAGGGCAGTTGGGGGCAATATTTTTGTTTTTCGTGTCAGCTTATTTTTATGGCTTTTCGTTTATGGATTACACCATCGAACGCCAGAAATATAGCGTTTCACAAAGTGTTCAGTTTATTCGCCAACACAAAGGAATTGCTGTTGCAAATGGGTTGTTGTTTTCGTTGTTTATGCTTATACCGTTTTGTGGTGTTACGCTAGCAGGTTTTGTTTCTATTATTTCTGTGGTGGCAGCTACCATTTCTACTCAGAAAGTTTTAACTTCGCCCGAATAAAACTATATTGTCGTTGAAAGTTAAAGTCTCCATTGTTTCGTATTCTAACACGCTGCCTTTTTTATATGGTTTAAAACATTCTCCAATCATTAATGACATGGAGCTGAGTTTAGATATTCCCTCTAAATGTGCCGAAAAACTGCTGACCAATCAAGTAGACATTGGGTTGGTGCCAGTAGCCATTTTACCCGAATTACCCGAATACCATATTTTAACTGATTATTGTATTGGAGCCAACCAAAAAGTAAATTCGGTTATATTGGTTAGTGATGTTCCGTTAGAAGAAATGGAAGAAATTTTGTTGGATTACCAATCAAAATCGTCCATTAATTTGGTGCAGGTGTTAGCCAAAAACTATTGGAAAATTTCGCCAAAATTTACGCACGCACAGATTGGTTTCGAAAATCAGGTAAACGGAAAAACTGCTGCGGTAATTATTGGTGATAGAACATTCAACCTTTCTAAACCTTACCCATACATTTACGATTTGGCAGAAGAATGGTATAAATTTACTGGTCTTCCGTTTGCGTTTGCTTGTTGGGTTGCCAACAAACCCATTTCTCCTGAATTTGTCGAAAAATTAAATCAGGCATTGGCTTTTGGTGTTGCTCATATTCAGGAGTCTATTGAGCTATCAAACAACAATGGCATTACTTTTGGTCAATTGAAAAATTATTTAACCAACGACATCAGCTATGAATTAACCGATGAAAAACGAAAATCGATTCAACTATTTCTAGATTTTTTAGCTGAAAATGTTAATATTTAGTGGGTTGATGTTGAAATTATAATTTTTGTATATCATCTTAATCGTTATTTTTGTTTTCCAACTTTTTATACTAGACACATGAAGCTAATTAACCAAATTATTGTTGTTTTTCTTGTTGCAGTTTCTTTAACAGCAAATGCTCAAGAGGATAAATCGAGCAAACCAAATAAGGTAATGTATAAAATTAAGATGAACGATGCTCGTCATCAATATCTTACAGGAAACATTCGTGGAGGTTTAAATATTTATAGAGAGTTGCTAAAAAGCTTTACCAACGATGCCATGATTAACTATCGAATTGGCGAATGTTATTTGGATTTGAAAGAATGGCAATTGGCTGCGGAAAACATACAAAATGCTAAAAAATTGAATCCAAAAGTTACTCCAGAAATTGGGTATAAGTTGGGTTATGCTTTGCACCGCAACAATCAATTGGATTTAGCCGAAACAACACTAAAAGAATACAAAAGCGGCTTGAAAAAGAAAAATCCGTTGTACGATGCCGACAAGATTTTAGCTCAAATTGAATATGCTAAAAAAATGATGTTGGCTCCCGTAAAAGTGGATATTGTTAACCTAGGAAAAAACATCAACTCTAGAGGTGGAGATTATGCACCTTCGCTTACTGCTGATGGACAAACCATGATTTTTACTTCGCGTAGAGCTGATACCAAAGGAGGCGGAGTAGACAAAGCTGGGGACTATAAGTATTATGAAGATATTTATATCTCTAAATGGGATTCAATAATTGGTGACTGGACGAAAGCTCTGCCAATTGAAGGAAAACTAAATACCGAAGGACACGATGCAAGCTTGAGTATTTCGCCAGACGGTAATCAAATTTACATTTATAGAAACGACGGAAGTGTTTACATTGGCGACATCTTCGTTTCAAAGAAAAGAAGATCGGGTGCTTGGGGCGAGCCAACAGCTTTAGATAAACAAATTAATTCTTCTTATTTTGAAAGTTCGGCATCGTTATCATCCGATGGAACGAAACTATATTTTGTGAGTGAACGAGAAGGAAAAAAATATGGAGCTGTAGGAAAAGGTGATATTTATGTGGTGGAGAAAATATCAAAAACGGTTTGGGGCGAGCCGAGAAATCTAGGTGCTGTAATTAATACTCCTGAAGATGAAATCTCGGTATTTATTCACCCTGATGGTAAAACCTTGTTTTTTAGCTCAAAAGGACACCTTTCGATGGGTGGATACGATATTTTCTCGTCAAAATTACAAATGGATGGCACTTGGTCAACTCCAGAAAACTTGGGTTATCCAATCAATACCATTGATGACGATGTTCATTTTGTGTTAAGCACTGATGGTAAGATAGCATATTATTCAACCGTTAGAGAAGATGGTTTGGGAGAAAGAGATATTTATCAAATTGGATTGAAAAATTATGATTTGCTAAAAGGAACACAAAAAAATCTTTCGATTGTTAAAGGTAACATTGAAGCAAAGTTGGATGGAATGAAGATTGAAGCAGATGTTGAATTTAAAGATGAAAAAGGTGATGTAATTGCAAAAATTAATACTGAAGAAACAGGCGATTTTTTGGTTACACTTCCAGGTAATTTAAAATATTCGGCGACCATTTCGGCATTGGGTTATAAATCACAAACTGTAAATTTTGATTTACCAATTGGAGAAGAGAACACCTTTGTTTTGGTTAAGAACATTGTTTTAGAACAAGAATAAACCGATGTTTAAATCAAAATACCTTTGGCTCGACAAAGAAAAAAATAGCTATAGAGTTGTTGTTCGGTTCTTGGGATTGAACGTTGGGGAATGGAAACCGTTACCAACAGTTCAATACATTGCTTTAACTAAAGTTAAATTTGCTAAAACCGTTAGCTCGCCAAAGTTGATGGGCAATTTGAGTGGAACTACCAATTTTAGCGATTATAAGTTCTGTTTGTTTTTGTGCGAAGATGCAAAAAAGAAAGCATTTGTTTTTAAAGGAGATTATGAACAAACGCAACAATTAGCCAATCAAGTCGCAGAATATCTTGGACTAAAGGTGGTGGATTATACGGATTAAATAGTTCTTAAAAACTTTACTGAGACATCGTCTATTTTCTCTAACTCATTTACCACAGAATTAGCTTCAGTCTTTCTTATTCCAAATTCAATTAAACAATGCTCCTCAAAAACTTGTTTAGAAACCTCTAAATCATGTTTTTTAATAAAGTTCATGACTTCACTCATCACAGGGTAATCAAAAGTAACTTGGTAAAAATTGTTTACCAATTGGTTTATTATTTGAGCATTGTTTAGTGCATCAGCAGCAGCTTCTTTGTAAGCAGTAACAAGTCCTCCAACACCCAATTTGGTTCCTCCAAAATATCGAACCACCACAATACCAACATTGGTAAGGTTTTTTGATAATAATTGTCCGTAAATAGGTTTTCCTGCCGAATTGTTAGGCTCTCCATCATCGCTATAACGATATTCGTTTTCGGTTAAACCTAACTTAAAAGCATAACAATGGTGTCGAGCATCGTGGTATTCTTTTTTTAAATGATTAAGGTGATTTTTAAATTCTTCTTCGCTAAAAATGGGAAAAGCAAAAGCCAAAAATTTACTTCCTTTTTCTTTGTAAATCCCTTGGGAAGCTGAAGATATGGTTAGGTAGGTGTCCAAGTTTCATTATCAGTTATTAACTATCCATTTTAGATGGTCAACGTCAATCATTTCTTCAGCTATTAAATTTCCTTTAACACTAGGTGCTTTTAAACCCGATTTAAACTTTCTGTTCCCAACAAAAACACGTGCTTCGTCCCATAACTGTTGGTCAATAAACGATTGTAATAGGGTTGCACCACCTTCTACAATTACCGATTGAATGTTTCTCTTGTATAATTCGTTTAGTACTTCTTGTAAAAGCGTTTTCGTATCATTAATTTTTACAAAAGTTAAGTTGTTGGTTGAGGTTTCTTTACTTAGCGAAAAAACTAAAGTTGGTATGCTTTTATCAAAAACATGTAAAGTTTGTGGGAGTCTATCTTGTAAATCAATCACTATCCGTGTAGGATTTTTCCCTTTCCATTCTCTCACATTCAATTGAGGATTATCGTTTAAAACAGTAGTTGTTCCAACCATAATGGCAGCTTCTTCGCTTCTCCATTTATGAACCAATTGCTTGCTTAAAGGAGAAGTAATCCAGTTATCGGCAGTTGTATCTCTGGACTTGTCTAAAGGCCTATCTACATCAATAAACCCATCTTGTGTTTCAGCCCATTTTAGTATTATATAAGGTCGTTTTTTGTTGTGAAAAGTAAAAAAACGTTTATTTAATTCTAACGATTCGTTTTCTAAAATGCCTACCGTTACTTCAATTCCAGCATTTCGTAGTTTTTCAATTCCTTTACCTGAAACTTCAGAGTAGGAGTCAACACAACCTATAACCACTCTTGGAATGTTATGTTCAATAATTAAATTGGCACAAGGTGGTGTTTTTCCGAAATGAGCACATGGTTCTAAATTTACATAAAGCGTGCTTTTTTGCAGTAATGATTTATCTCTAACGGAATGAATGGCATTAACCTCTGCATGAGCTTTGCCGTATTCCTGATGATAGCCTTCTCCAATAATTTTACCTTCACAAACAATTACACAACCCACCATTGGATTTGGAGCTACGTTTCCAAATCCATTTTTTGCCAATTCAAGGCATCGTAACATGTATTTTTCGTCAAAATTCATTCGGTTCAAATGTACTCCTTTTATAAAAAAGGACTAACTTCATCGCTCGAATTAAATAAAAACTTATGGCTACAAAATCTTCAAAAACAGTTCAAAAATCGATATTAACGGCAAAATCGCTGAAATTTTTAGAAAATTACATCAACAATCCTTCTCCAACTGGCTTTGAAGCTGGTGGGCAAAAAATGTGGTTGGATTACATCAAACCTTATGTTGATGATTATATGGTTGATACTTATGGTTCGGTAGCAGCTATTATTAATCCAAAAGCTCCTTTTAAGGTAGTTATTGAGGCACATGCTGATGAAATCTCGTGGTTTGTACATTACATCAACGAAAAAGGATTTATTTACTTGAGAAGAAATGGTGGTTCCGACCATCAAATAGCACCTTCAAAAAGAGTAAATATACACACTGATAAAGGTATTGTAAAAGCAGTTTTTGGCTGGCCAGCAATTCATACCAGAACAGCAGGAAAAGAGGAAACTCCGCAGTTAAACAACATCTTTTTAGATTGTGGTTGCAATACCAAAGAAGAAGTAGAAGCTTTAGGAATTCATGTGGGTTGTGTAATTACTTACGAAGATGAGTTTATGGTGTTGAACGATAAATATTTTGTTGGTCGTGCATTAGATAACCGTATTGGTGGTTTTATGATTGCTGAGGTGGCTCGTTTGTTAAAAGAAAACAAAGTGAAATTACCTTTCGGTTTATACATTACCAACTCAGTACAAGAAGAGGTTGGTTTACGTGGAGCCGAAATGATGGTTCAAAACATTAAGCCAAATGTGGCTATTGTAACCGATGTTTGCCACGATACACAAACCCCAATGATTAATAAAATTGAGAATGGCGACAATCATGCAGGTAAAGGTCCAGTTTTAACTGTTGGTCCAGCTGTACAAAACAATTTATTGAAATTGATACAAGAGGCTGCAACTAAAAACAAAATTCCTTTTCAGCGAGCAGCAGCGAGCCGTGCTACAGGAACAGATACTGATGCGTTTGCGTATGCAACAGGTGGAGTAGCTTCTGCATTAATTTCCTTACCGTTGCGTTACATGCACACCACAGTAGAAATGGTACACAAAGATGATGTAGAAAACGTAATTAAGTTGATTTACGAAGCACTACAAAAAATTAAAAACAATCACGATTTTAGGTATTTGAAATAGAGGGGAATTGGAAGACCGAAGTTATAAGTTGCTTCGGTCTTCTGTTTTTTAAGCTTTTAGCTCCACCACATAACCACTATACGTTCTGATGTTCAAGACAATTCCATTTTCAAAATAAAGGTATTGTCCTTTAATGCCTGTAAGTTTTCCTACATACTCAGGAACTTTATCAAACCCAATACTGTTTACTTTAATCGGATAATTTAAAACAGGATAGTTGATTTCTGTGATGTTATTTTCTTGTAAAATGTATGGTTGATATTCGTCTGCCAATAGTTTTTTAATGTTATTTTTTTCTGCAATTAAATCCACATCTGCATTTAAGTTCATGAGCATTTGTCGCCAATTGGTTTTGTCGGCAAGGTGTTGTTTTAAACTCACCTCAATCATTCCTGCTAAATAGCGGTTAGGTGTTATAGCTAAAATAATTGCTTTTACAGCTCCTTGGTCAATCCAACGAGTTGGTATTTGGCTTTCTCTCGTTATACCTACTTTTATTCCACTGGTAAGCGATAAATAAACCATGTGTGGCTTTAATTGAACTGATTTTTCAAATTCTAAATCTCTATCTTCAATACCCAAATGAGCTTTTGAAAGCTCAGGGTGGATAATCCAATCGGCAGCACTTGGTGAGTTTTTAAAACATGTGTAGCAAAACCCTTGGTTAAAGGATTTCACGGTAGTTTTACCACAATTTACGCAGATAATTTGATTGGTATATTTTAATGAAATCTCTGTTCCAATCAGCTCATTCATGTTCACCAAATCATCACCAATAGGTAAATGGTAAATTACCTTTTCAGCAAGGGCTGTGTGCATTTTGTTAATTGGACCAGTATAGTTCATATCGTTAAAAGTTTATAAAGAAGAAAGTTAGTAAAGTTACAAGATTACTTTTAACTTTATACTTTACTAACTTTCAACTTACGTAAGTGGAAATCATCAATTCGGTATTTTCTTGGATTATCAAGCAACGCATTCATCAAATGGAGTTGTTTATAAAATACCCTGTTGATGTACAAAATGATTTGTTGCAAAAATTATTGTATCAAGCAAAAGATACCGAATGGGGTAGAAGGTATGATTTTCAAAGCATTAATAATGCTAAAGAATATGCAAATAGAGTTCCTCTTCAAGATTATGAAAGTTTAAAAAGCGATATTTTCCGAATACGACATGGCGAACAAAACATTTTGTGGCCTACGGAAATAAAATGGTTTGCAAAATCGTCGGGAACGGTTAGCGGAGTAAGTAAATTTATTCCTGTGAGCAAAGAATCATTAGAAGATTGCCATTATAAAGGAGGAAAAGATTTATTGGCAATCTATCATCACAACCATACCGAATCAAAACTAATTTTAGGAAAAACCTTAGTAGTTGGGGGAAGTAGCCAAATCAATGAATTTAATAACGCTTCCTATTTTGGAGATTTGTCTGCCATTATCATGAAGAACTTCCCATTTTGGGTGGAACAACGGAGAGTTCCAACATTAGAGATTGCCCTGATGGCAGAGTGGGAATCAAAAATTGAGAAAATGGCCCAATCGACTATCAATGAAGATGTTTCAAACATTTCGGGAGTTCCCTCCTGGACACTTATTTTATTAAAAAAGATATTAGAAATTACCGATAAAAAATCTATTCATGAAGTTTGGCCTAACCTTGAGTTGTATATGCACGGAGGAGTTAGTTTTTTGCCATACAAAGAACAGTTTGATGAACTATTAAAAGGAAGTAACATTAATTATTACGAAAATTATAATGCATCGGAAGGCTTTTTTGGGTTACAAGACTTGCCGAATTCGAATGAAATGTTGTTGATGCTCGATTATGGAATCTTTTATGAGTTCATCCCAATGAGTGAGTTTGAAAACGAACATCCAAAAACAATAACCTTAGAAGAGGTAGACCTTCATGTGAACTATGCTGTTGTAATTTCTACCAATGCAGGTTTGTGGCGTTATGTTATTGGCGATACGATAAAATTTACCTCATTAAATCCATTTAGAATAAAAGTTACGGGTAGAACAAAACATTTTATTAATGTATTTGGGGAAGAATTAATTGTTGAAAATGCTGAAAATGCTATTGAAAGTGCATGTAAAAAAACAAATTCTACCATTCGAGAATTTACAGTTGCTCCTATTTATTTATCTGATAGTACCAGCGGAAGACATCAGTGGTTAATTGAATTTTCTATACCACCCAATAACCTTGATTATTTTATTGGAATATTAGACAATGGGTTAAAGAATTTAAATTCTGATTATGAAGCCAAACGGCATAAAAATATGGTGCTTGGTATGCCCGAAGTTATCGTTGTGCCAGAACATACTTTTTACAATTGGCTAAAACTAAATAATAAGTTAGGTGGACAACACAAGGTACCTCGTTTGTCAAACAATAGGCAACTTGTTGAAGAAATTCTCAAATTGGTACAATGTTAGCCTTTAGATTTCGGTTCAAGGCAGTAATAATGAGAAGGTAAAAATCGTAATGACTAATCGTGTATATTTGTAGTAATCATGAAAAAATTGATTTTAATACTGATTTATTTATTGTCGTTTGAGATAAATGCTCAAAACAATTCCATTGAATTTAAAGGCAGGGCTTTTACAACCGACCAAACAGGTAGTTACTACGAAATTTACTCCAATCAAATTATAAAAATTGGTAAAAACGGACAACGTCAGTTTACCTACAGCAACAATATTTTGGGGGAAATATCAAGTGTTGATGTATCAAATCCAATGAAAATTGTAGTGTTTTTTAAAGATTTCTCCAAAGTTGTTGTTTTAGACAATACGCTTACAGAACAAGGGGGTGTTTTAGATTTAAATGAAATTAGTTTAGAAGAAACATCGTTGGTTTGTACATCTTATAATAATGGAATTTGGTACTATAATCCGGTAAAGTTTCAGTTGACTAGAATTGAGAATACAATAAACATCACAAATACATCAGCTAATATCTCCACTTTATTGAATAAAAACATTCAACCCAACTTTCTAGTTGAGTTTAATAATAGGGTATATTTAAATGATTCTACACAAGGTGTTTTGGTATTTGATATTTATGGTACATATTTAAAAACACTTCCAATTTTTGGGTTAACCACTTTTCAGGTAAAAGAAAAATACTTGTTGTATGTAAATCAATTAGGTCAGATAGAAACTTATGATTTTTTTACCTTAGAAAAATTGGTTTTTAAACCACTTCAATATGCCAATATAAAAAATGTTAGAATTGAAAACCAGACCATCTATATAATTGATTCAAAAAACGAATTAACTCAAGATACAATTGAATTATAATTTCTTTTAAAGTAGTTGATTTTTCTAGTTTGTTATTCAATATTTTTTGTATTTTTAGTCTTTCAAAAAAAATCAGAATATGTTAATAGCAGTTGCAGGAAATATCGGTTCAGGAAAAACAACACTTACTACATTATTAGCGAAACATTACAATTGGGATACTCATTTTGAAGATGTTGACGATAATCCGTATTTGAATGATTTCTATAACGATATGCAACGTTGGTCTTTTAACCTTCAAGTATATTATTTAACCAGCCGCATTAGTAAAATTCAAGAGATTAACAAAAGTGGTAAGGCAACCATACAAGATAGAACATTGTATGAGGATGCTTACATCTTTGCTCCCAATTTACATTCGATGGGTTTAATGACTACCAGAGATTTTGAGACCTATTTTTCATTATTCAAGTTACAGGAGTCATTTATTAATCCACCAGATTTGTTAATCTACCTTAGAGCTTCTGTTTCTACCCTTGTTAATCAAATTCAAAAGAGAGGTAGGGATTATGAGGAAAGTATTCGTTTAGATTATTTAAAACGTTTAAACGAACGTTATGAGGCTTGGATATCGACTTACGATCAAGGTAAGATTCTAATTATTGATGTAGATACCAATAATTTCTCTGAAAAAGCAGAAGATTTGGGTACAATCATTAATAACATTGATGCCGAGTTACACGGTTTATTTAAAACGAAGTAATTTTTCCTTTATCCCTACGGATGCTGGCACCCCGTTTTTATAAAGACAGTATTGTTTTTCTTTATAATGAAAGTGTTATGAACTAGACTTGCCTAAACAGGTGAGGAATCAAACCAATCAGTAGACAAATCGTTCCAATCAGGATTTTCTTTTTCAATCAAGTTTGGTTTCCAAATTCTTTTCCATTTTTTCATTTGTCGTTCACGATTGTATACTTCATCATAAGTTTCATATTCTTCCAAATAGACAAGTATATTTATATTATATTTTTCCGTGAATCCTTTAAAGTTTTTATTCTTGTGTTCAGCTATTCTTCTTTTTATATCATTTGTTAATCCGATATATAAAGTTCCATTTCTTGGCTTGCCGAATGTAAATATAGAAGTACTCCATTGGTTCAAAGATACTTTTTTCGGTTGTCTACGTTCCACGAAGACAGGAAACTAGTTTTTGTAAGCTAGGATATTGATTCTTTTTTTATTTGAAAGAATTAGGGAAGTATTGTGGTTCATGTATACACAGGAATGGCTCCTGCTTTCTCAGGAGAGAAATAGATAATAATAAAAAAGCCCCGCATATTGCGAGGCTTTTTATATACTTAACTAAGGTTAATCTTAGAAGTGGAAGTTTAAAGAAATTCTTGCACCAGAGATACCTGTATCGATACCGAATTGGCTAGATTTTCCAGTTTTTGCAGTTTCAGTAACTAAAGAGTTAGCAGTTGCAGTTGGAGTAGCTAATTTCCACTCTTCAGTAGTTGTTTCACCTTCACCTGTAGAGTTCATAGATAATCCCCAAGTATATTCAGCACCTAAAGATACTTTTGGAGCAAAGAACCATTCAACACCAGCAAAACCTTGAATTCCTAACATAAATGTAGAACCATTTTTAGTTTCAGTAGTTCTAGGTCCATTTAAAGATGGGTTTGCAGCAGTAGTACTGTCGTTTAATGCTAAACCATAAGTGTTTTCAGTAGAAGAACCACCAAAACCAATCATTAACATACCACCATAGATACCTTGGATTCTTGTATTACCTCTTCTTTTTTCGATACCACCACCTAATACGATGTTATTGTAAGAAGATTTAACTTCGTTTGTGAATTCTTTATCAGTTCCAGCAGCTTGTGCACTTGGAGTTTCATAAAGATTTACTACTGTACCAACTGTAGTTGATCCAAAACCGATTCTTAACATACCTCTATAAGCAGTTTTTTCATCTTTGAACATTTTACCATAGATAGCCATGTTTGGAGCGAACCAAGTAGCACCAGCACCAATACTGTTTGATGTGTTACCATTGAATAAGTTACCAGCATAGTTTAAGAATGGGTTTGCATCAAAACCTAAAGCGAAATCACCAGCTTCTGGTAAATAAGCTTCACCTTTTTTAGATGTTAAACCATCTTGAGCGAATGTTGCTGTAGCAGCAAAGATAGCAGCTACGAATAATAATCTTTTTTTCATTTTTAATTGTTTTTAGTTAAACTTTTTAATTTTAATTTAATTTTTAGTTTGCGACAAACTTACAACATTTTTTTTAATCTGTGCAACTTTTTTTTTATTTTATTAACAATTGTTTATAGTTATTAACAACCTGTTCATAACTCTCAAACCTATTGCTACTGTTGTTTTGCACGATGTTTTTATTGTTGTTAGTCATCAATTTTTTTATAAAAAATAACACTTTTTTAACGCTAAGCCTACTAAAGTGGTCAATTTTTTTGCGTGTTTTATCCTTAATCAGTCAATTTTTTAAAATTTCCACTCTCCAGAAACCTCAATTTCATCATAAATAAATGTACCTGCTATTTTACTTATGATTGATTTTGAACCATACTCTATTCCGAATTGTGTTCTATCAAATGCAAAAGATGTAGCTATCTTGTATTTATCACCATCTTTTACTACGCTTGCAGGAAATTCAATTTCATTGGTAATACCTTTAATGGTTAAATTTCCTTTTACATTATAATAGGTATTATCTTCTGGATCTATTTCAGAACTAGTAATAACAAATTTTGCTTCATTATATGTAGCTGTATTAAAGAAATCTTCATTTTTTAAATGATTAACCAATTTTTGGTTGTATTCTTCTTCTTCAATATCTAAACAAACTAACGATGTCATGTCTACTATAAATTCACCAGTAAGTTTACCTTCTTTTATTTCAAATGAATAAGATTTAAGTTGAGCAGTTCCATTGTGAGCACCACCTACTTTTCTTCCTGTCCATTGAATTACATTGCCAACTTCTGCAGTTTCTATTGTTTCAGTAACAACAACTTCTTCAGTAGTAGTTTTTTGTTCTGTTGCTTCGGTTGTATGGCCACCTAATATAGGAGCTATTACTAAACCAATTAAACAAGTTAATTTAATTAAGATGTTCATTGATGGACCAGAAGTGTCTTTGAATGGATCACCAACAGTATCTCCAGTTACAGCAGCTTTGTGAGCATCAGAACCTTTGTAGGTCATTTCGCCATTAATCATTACGCCTGCCTCGAAAGATTTTTTAGCATTATCCCATGCACCACCAGCATTATTTTGGAATACAGCCCATAATACACCTGATACCGTTACACCAGCCATATATCCGCCCAACATTTCAGCAATTAATTTATTATCATAACCTAATAACATAGGTAATAAAACTATTAAGATAGGAAAACCAATTGTTAAAATACCTGGTAACATCATTTCTCTTAAAGCAGCTTTTGTTGAAATTTCAACACACTTACCGTATTCTGGTTTTCCAGTACCTTCCATAATACCTGGAATTTCTTTAAACTGACGACGAACTTCGTATACCATGTCCATTGCTGCCTTACCAACTGAATTCATTGCCAAAGCAGAGAATACAACTGGAATCATACCACCAACAAACAACATGGCTAATACTGGAGCTTTGAAAATGTTGATTCCATCGATTCCTGTAAATGTAACATAAGCAGCAAATAATGCTAATGAAGTTAGTGCAGCAGAAGCAATAGCAAAACCTTTACCTGTTGCAGCAGTTGTGTTTCCAACTGAATCCAAAATATCAGTTCTTGTACGAACTTCTTTAGGTAATTCACTCATTTCAGCAATACCACCAGCATTATCAGAAATTGGTCCGAAAGCATCAATTGCTAATTGCATAGCAGTTGTTGCCATCATTGCAGAAGCAGCTAAAGCAACACCATAGAAACCAGCAAAAGCATAAGATGCCCAAATAGCACCAGCGAATAATAATACTGTTGGGAATGTAGAAATCATACCTGTCGCTAAACCCGCAATTACGTTAGTTCCTGCACCAGTACTTGATTTTTGAACGATTGCTAAAACAGGTTTTGTGCCTAAACCAGTATAATATTCAGTAACAGATGAAATTACACCACCAACCACTAAACCAACAATGGTAGCGTAAAATACTCGTAATGAAGAAATGTCTTTTAAGCCTTCACCAAAGAATTCCATTTTCATGGTTTCTGGTAGCATGTATTTAACTAATACGAAACAAGAAATTGCAGTTAATACGATAGAAACCCAGTTTCCAACATTTAAAGCACCTTGAACTTGTTTTTCTTTTGCATCGTTGTTTTTGATTTTAACCAACATTGTTCCGATGATAGAAAATAAAATACCGAAACCAGCAATTGCCATTGGTAATAAGATTGGTCCGATTCCATTGAAAGCGTCTTCAATTGCACCCCCCATATCTTTAATTACATAATTACCCAGAACCATTGCAGCTAAAACTGTAGCTACGTAAGAACCAAATAAATCAGCTCCCATACCAGCAACATCACCTACGTTGTCGCCTACGTTATCAGCAATTGTAGCAGGGTTTCTTGGATCATCTTCTGGAATACCAGCTTCAACTTTACCAACTAAATCAGCACCTACATCGGCAGCTTTAGTATAAATACCTCCACCAACACGAGCAAATAAAGCAATAGATTCAGCTCCTAAAGAAAATCCTGCTAATGTTTCTAAAACAATAGTCATGTCTTCTGTAGAAGTCCAAACTCCTTTCATAAAGAAGTTGAATAATAAGATAAAGAAACCTGTTAAACCCAAAACAGCTAAACCAGCTACTCCCAATCCCATAACAGTACCACCACCAAAAGAAACCTTTAATGCTTGAGGTAAACTTGTACGAGCAGCTTGAGTTGTTCTAACATTTGTTTTAGTTGCAATTTTCATCCCCATATTTCCTGCTAATGCAGAAAAGAATGCTCCAAAAATAAAAGCTACTACTATTAATATATGTGTAGTTGGAACTACAAATGAAATACCAGCAAGTGCGATACTTGCTCCAATAACGAAGAAAGTTAATAATTTATATTCAGCTTTTAAGAAAGCCAATGCTCCTTCATAGATATAATCTGAAATTTCTTTCATTTTACCATCACCAGCATCTTGTTTTAGTACCCATGCTCTTTTTGCTGCCATAAAAGCTAGCCCTATCAACGCCATTATAATTGGCAAGTAAATCATCATTGAACCCATACTGTTTCTATTTTATCTTAATATTATTATATATGTATATATTTTTTTCGGACGGCAAAAGTAGGGATTTTAATGAATAATGAACAATGAAAAGAGAATATTTTCATGTTAGTCGTTAAAAACAATGTTTTAAGCCCCTAAAATTGATTGTTTGAGAATATAATTTGGTTGATTTTAATTAAAAGCTATTTGTATAACACTTGTTTTACAGCTTTAATAATTTTGTCAACGCTTGGAAGATAAGCTTCTATTAAAGGAACTGAGAAACTCATCGGAACATCTGCTCCAGTAACTCTTAATACAGGAGCATCTAAATAATCAAAAGCGTCTTTTTGTACTTTAAATGTTACTTCAGAAGCAATACAGCCTAAAGGCCAAGATTCTTCTACAAAAACTAAGCGATTAGTTTTTTTAACAGATTCGATAATTGTTTTATAATCGATAGGACGAACCGTTCTTAAATCAATAACTTCAGCACTAATACCTTCTTTTGCTAATTCTTCTGCTGCGTTTTTAACTAATTTCATCATTTTTCCAAATCCAGCAATGGTAACATCTGTGCCTTGTTTTACCACATCAGCAACACCAATTGGAATAATGTATTCGCCATCTGGAACTAATCCTTTATCGCCATACATTTGTTCTGACTCCATAAAGATCACAGGGTCGTTATCTCTAATAGCAGCTTTTAATAATCCTTTTGCATCAGCAGGATTTGATGGTTCAATAACTTTTAAACCTGGACAGTTAGCATACCAATTGGCAAAATCTTGTGAGTGAGTTGCTCCTAATTGACCTGCAGAACCAGTACCGCCTCTAAAAACAATAGGAATATTTAATTGTCCACCCGACATGTTATACATTTTTGCGGCATTGTTTACAATTTGGTCGATGGCAACTAAAGAGAAGTTCCAAGTCATAAATTCAACAATTGGTCGCATTCCATTCATTGCTGCACCAACGGCAATACCAGTAAATCCATTTTCAGCAATAGGAGTATCAATAATCCTTTTAGGACCAAATTCGTCCAACATCCCCTTACTTACTTTATAAGCACCATTATATTCAGCAACCTCTTCTCCCATCAACACAATGCTAGCATCTTTTCTCATTTCCTCGCACATTGCCTCGTTTAAGGCTTCTCTAAATTGAATTTCTCTCATATCTAAAAATGTTTTTACTGAACAAAATTATAAAATAAATATAGTTTTTAAAGGTTTTTAATTATTAAAGCTATTTTTGAGATTCCTTATGAACTCTTCGAAAGAGAAATATAAAAAACTTTGTACTGAAAATACCAGTATTCCTATCTTTTTAAGGTATAATTGGTATAACACCTTGTTTCATGAAAATGAGTGGGGGGTAGTAATTGAAGAAAATAATGACGAGGTAGTTGGATTTGTACCTTATTATATAGTAAACAAACTAAAATTTAATTTAGTTGCTTCGCCACCTTTAACACCATACCAAGGTGTTTGGTTAAATTATCCTCCGAATCAGAAGTATACCAATAGGCTAAGTTTTGAGAAAGAAGTGATGACTTCTTTGATAAGTAAATTGCCAAAATCAGATGGATTTAAACAGAAATTCTATCCATCCTTTACTAATTGGTTTCCATTTTACTGGAAAGGATTTACTCAAACAACAAAGTATACTTATGTTTTAGAAGATTTAACAGATTTACAAAAGGTGTTTGACGATTTTAGAGAAAACATCAGAAGAGAAATTAGAAAAGCTGAAAAATCATTAACTATAGAGCTGCTTAATAATGCAAAGGAACTCTATTTGTTGAAATTGGCAGCATATGGTGATAAGAATGAAAAATATCCTCTTTCAGAAGATTTTTTGAATAAGGCAGTTGATTTTTGTGCTCAAAATAATTGTGGAGAAGTTTTGGTTGCAAAAGATCAAGAGGGAATTATACATTCGGTTTTATTTTATGTTTGGGATAATGATGCTGCATATTATTTGCATGGAGCTACCAATATTTCGTTTAAGACTTCTGGTTCAATGAGCTTGTTGTTGTGGGAAGCTATTAAACGCTCACAAGCAAAAACCAACACCTTTAACTTTGAGGGAAGTATGATTGAACCAATAGAGCGCTATTTTAGAGCTTTTGGTGGAAAACAAACGCCCTATTTTGAAATAAGTAAGACAAACTCAAAGGTTTTAAAATTGCTGAATTATTAAATCAACCGTACAACATATTTCTAGCTGGTTTTCCCAGTATTTTAGTCAGAAGCAATTAATTAAACTAACTGGAGAAAAAATAATTTTCCCATTTTATCATGCTGTAACTGATAATTTACCACAACATCTTATTCATTTATATGAACCGAGGTCAATTGCCGATTTTGAAAAAGATTTAGATTACTTAGTGCAGCATTTTAAACCAATTTCGTTAGCTGAATTAATGGAGTTGAAAAAAAACGGATTCAAAACGAAGGAAAATTATTTTCATTTAACGTTTGATGACGGACTAAAAGAGTTGTACGAATTTGTTGTCCCAATTTTATTTAGAAGAAATATTCCTGCAACATTCTTTATCAATACCGATTTTATTGATAACAACGATTTATTTTATCGATTCAAAGCGAGTATTTTGGCAGAGAGAGCTGCTGCACATGGAATGTTGGATATCGATTATAGCCAAAAACAAGATTTAGATGAGTTAGCCGAAATAGTTGGCGTTGATTTTAAAGCATATTTAACTATAGAACAACCTTATCTTACAAGTACTCAAATAAACGAGTTAATTCAACAAGGATTTACCATAGGAGCACACAGTAAAAATCATCCACTTTACAATCTTCTTACTGAAGAAGACCAGATTAAACAAACACTAGAAAGTATTGATTTTCTTCAACAGAAATTTAACTTAGATTATCGTGTTTTTTCTTTTCCTTTTACAGATGATGGGGTAGGGCAAGAATTTTTTAGAAAAATTGAATCTAAAGTTGATGTTACCTTCGGTAGTGCGGGTATAAAAAAAGACAGTATATCATTTAACTTGCAGCGCATACCTATGGAAACAAGTTTCTCGGCTGAGGAAACCATCAAAGCACAGTTTTTTTATTGCTTGTTCAAAAAGATGTTTGGAAAAAACATCATCACTAGGCTTTAACTTCGCCATTTACATAATCACGTAAATATTCAAAACGAGGAGTTAAATCACCATTTTTGCAGATAGTTGCACGCTCAATCACATGCTCAGTATCGTTAATTAAGTGAGGTAGTATTTTATCAATAAATTCTCTTCCAAAATCTTTTGAAGCATCTTTTGGTAACTCGCAAGGTAAATTGTCAACAGCCATAACAGTTATAGATTTTGGGTTGTCAATACTTGTTTCTGTTTCTGAAGATGGAAGATAACCATAAATAGGTTCTGCAATGCTAGAAGCTCTAATTGTACAAGCAACAGGACCATCAACGTCGCAGCTGATGTCCCCAACTACTTTTATCTTAAAATCAGGTGACTTTGCATCTTTACGAGTAAAGATAAATGGAGAGCCTTTTGCCCAAAAATGACCAGACATGTACATATCGGCAACTTTTGCATATTGCATAAAATTAGATTCAAACCCTGATGCATCTGCAAAAAATTCTCTAACGGTAAACGGTTGATTGTCTATTCTTTTGTTATAATCTTCTGGAAATAATTGGGTATAAACAGGATATATATAAGTATTAGAAAGAAAATCAGTAGGTTTTACTTTCTGAATGTTTAGTTTTTCCAAAATTTCAATAATTCCGTTGGCAACCCTACCGCCGCCAGTCATTACAATTTTGTAATCATTTGGTAGCTTAACCTTCGTTAATTCATTTAACATTTCTTCTTTATCAAAACATTGATAAGCTCTTTTTAAATCAAAGGATCCTGTTCGTTTGCCGTAAGCATAAAATGTATTGTAGCACCCAACAATACCTGCATACCTGCCAAAACCAATTAATCTTGAACCGTTTTTATCTACCAAGGTTTCATAATCAACCATGGCAATTTTTTTGTTTAATAATTCAATAAGGAGTTTTCGGTTGTAGGTTTGTTTTTTTATGGTATGAGAAAAGAAAAAATAGGTTTTATTCGGAATTAAATCGGCAACAGGAACTTCTTTTACACCCATTAAGACATTACAGTTATCAAGATTATCAACCAATTCAACTCCTTGGTTTTGGTACTCTTCGTTTTTGTAACGTCTAACATCACTTTTCTGAACCACTACTCGTACATTAGGGATGCTGCTATTGATAAAATTGACTTGTTCTGGAGAAAAAGGAACCCTTTCATCAGGAGGTGTTTTACCCTCTTTTATAATGCCAATTTTAATCATTTGTTTAATTTGACCACGAAATTAGTAAAATGCGTGGAATTTGATAGTAAAATGTCGTAATTTTGTATTGTTCTTTGAAAATATTGGGGTCGTTTTTGGTTTTGACTGCAAGATGAAGTGGTAAGTAAGCATGTCGAGCATTGTGAGTTGGCTCGTAAATATCGGCTCTCAAATCGCTAACTGGCGAAAATAACTATGCAATGGCTGCATAATCTCGACCAAGTCGGATTATCTTAATACTAACTCTTAGAGGGTTAGCACCATTTACCTCACAATTGTTCTGTTTGTTAACGGTTGTACTCGAGGTATCAAAATTTCAGACTAGCTTGTAAATTGCTTCGATTTATTGGCGAAACTAAAGAAGCTTAAGCTTAAAGTTGGTGGCTTTTATCCTGCTTTAAGTCTAACAATTAAGTAAAAGCTAAACATGAAGAAAGCTTATTAGTTCCTTGTTTGGACGAGGGTTCGAATCCCTCCGACTCCACTCTTATAGAAAATACGCCAGCTAAGGTGTGTTTTTATTTTTTTTGTGGGTTCTTTTGTTATAAAATTGAACTACGTCATTAATTATACTTAATTTACACAAAAAAAAGGGATTTTTCTGATTGATACATTTTCAGTTTTCTAGTATTTTCCCCTTCCTTTCTTTTTAGTACTAGATTTTTTATTTACATCAATTTGTAAAAGGTGTGAATTATATAACTATTAAATCTAGTTATGTAACTTTTTAAGATACTAAAGTACCACTTTTGGTTACAACGAGTTTAAACGAATTCATTTGAAACTTTTCATCAAATACATGGTTAGTAATCGCTGTAAACTTGCAGTGAGAGAAGAGTTGAAAAAACTTGACCTGCATTTTACCCCTGTTGAATTGGGCGAAGTGGAAGTTATGGAAAACATAACCATGGAGCAACGTGAGCAAATAAAAGCTGGCTTACTACTTTCTGGATTAGAGTTAATGGACGATAAAAAAGCCATGTTGATTGAGAAAATTAAAAATGTGATTGTTGAAATGGTGCATTATTCTGATGAGATGATTAAAGTGAATTTTTCTGATTATTTAAGCGAAAAATTAAAGTACGATTATACCTACTTATCTAACTTGTTTTCGGAAGTACAAGGAACAACCATTGAGCAGTTTATTATTTTGCATAAGATAGAAAGAATAAAAGAATTGATTATTTATGATGAGTTAAACATTACCGAAATAGCTTGGAAAATGAATTACAGCAGTGTTGCACATTTATCCAACCAGTTTAAAAAGTTGACTGGATTAACCCCTTCTCACTTTAAACAATTAAAAAACAAACGACGCAGCCCAATTGAAGATATTGGAAATAAACAAAGTTAGAACAATGAAGAAAAACGAATCAAATGAATTAATTCTTGCTAATAAAGAGCTGCTTTTTCAGAATAATGAAAAAGAAAAACGTGCCGCAGAATTAATTATCGCTAATAAAGAATTGGTTTTTCAGAACAAGGAAAAAGAAAAACGTGCTGCAGAGTTAGTAATTGCTAACAAGGAATTGATTTTTCAAAACGACGAAAAAGAAAAACGTGCTGCAGAATTAGTTATTGCTAATAAAGAATTGGCTTTTCAAAACAATGAAAAAGAAAAACGTGCAGCTGAATTGATTTTAGCAAATAAAGAATTGGTCTTCCAAAATAAAGAAAAAGAAAAAAGAGCTGCAGAGTTAGTCATTGCAGACATTGAACTGGTTTTTCAAACCAAAGAAAAAGTAAAAAGAGAAACAGCTAATAAAGAATTAGAAGCCTTAAGTAACTCTTCAAAATTGGAGTCTCAATACTCGCTTAGTTTAATTGAGGCTAGTCGTGACCCATTATTTACGATAAGTCCTGAAGGAAAAATCTCCGACATGAATCAAGCAACTGTAAAAGTAACAGGATTAACAAGAGATAAATTAATTGGTTCTGATTTTTGCGACTATTTTACTGAACCAGCTAAAGCACGTAAAGGATATCAAGAGGTTTTTAAAAAGGGTTTTGTAGTTGATTACCCCTTAACTATTATAGATGGAAAATTAACCAATGTATTGTTTAACGGTTCTGTTTACAAAGACGATAAAGGAAACGTAATTGGTGCTGTAGTAGTTGCAAGAGATATTACCGAACAAAAAAGATTTGAAAAAGAACTGACTGAAGCTAAGATATTTGCTGAACTAGCAACAAGTATAGCTGAAGAAGCAAAAATAGAGGCTGAAAAAGCTACTTTGATAGCAGAAAATGCAGTTAGAGCAAAACAGCAGTTTTTATCAAATATGAGCCACGAAATACGTACTCCAATGAACGCGATTATTGGTTTTACTAAAGTGGTGCTAAAAACCGATTTAACCGCAAAACAAAAAGAATACTTGTCGGCTATAAAAGTGAGTGGAGATGCTTTAATTGTATTGATTAACGATATTTTAGACTTGGCGAAAGTAGATGCTGGCAAAATGACTTTTGAGAAAACACCATTTAAATTAGAGTCATCAATATCAGCAATGTTGCATTTGTTTGAAACCAAAATTCTAGAAAAAAACATTCGACTAGTTAAATTATATGACCCTTCGATTCCCGAAGTATTGGTTGGCGACCCTGTTCGGTTACACCAAATTATTTTAAATTTAGTAAGTAATGCAGTAAAATTCACTTCTAAAGGTAAAATTACCGTGAGCGTTGCTTTACTAAGCGAAGACGAAAACCAAGCTACAATAGAATTTAAAGTCTCTGATACTGGAATTGGTATTTCGGATAATAAAATAGAAACCATATTTGCCAACTTTCAACAAGCTACTAGTGGTACCTCGAGGCTATATGGAGGAACTGGTCTAGGATTATCTATTGTTAAGCAATTAGTAGAGCCTCAAGGAGGGAAAATTTGTGTGGAAAGTAAAGTTGGCGAAGGTTCTACATTTAGATTTACCTTAAGTTTTGATAAAACAACGATTTGTTTAGAAGATGAGCCTGAAAAACAAGTGTTTGATAACGAAAAGTTAAATATAAAAGTATTGGTGGTAGAAGATATAGCACTCAATCAGCTGCTAATGAAAACTTTGTTAGATGATTTTGGTTTTGAACGAGATATTGCCAGCAACGGAAAAATAGCCATTGAAAAATTAAAAACAAACTCGTACGATATTATTTTAATGGATTTACAAATGCCAGAAATGAATGGCTTTGAAGCTACAGAATACATTAGAAACACCTTAAACTCAAAAGTTCCAATAATAGCACTAACAGCAGATGTAACGACTGTGGACTTAGCCAAATGCACAGCAGTAGGCATGAATGATTATTTAGCTAAACCTATTGACGAAAAACTATTGTACAACAAAATTATTAGCTTAGTAAAAAAACCAGTAAAAGTTGAGTTAGCTAATATTATTGATGATGCGGTTCTTAAAATTGAATTAAAACGCTGTATTGATTTAAATTATTTAAACATTAGAACTAAGTCTAACCCTGCTCTAATGATGGAAATGATATTACTATATTTAGAACAAACCCCACCTCTCATTAGTTCCATGAAAAAAAGCTTGGAAGAGAAAGATTGGCATACTTTACATGGAGCCGCTCATAAAATGATTCCATCTTTTGCTATAATGGGAATGCACCCCGATTTTGAAAACATGGCTAAAAAGATACAAGAATATGCTATTACTCAAGAACAAAATCAAGGAATAGATTACATGGTTCAAGAAATAGAAACTATTTGTAACCAAGCGTGTGATGAGTTAAGAGAAGAATTAAACAGATTAAAGACCAAAAAAAATGACTAAAAATAAACGTGACATAAATTTAACTGAACCCATAAAAATATTTTTAGTGGATGATGATGCCCTGTTTCTAAAATCATTGCAACTAGAATTTTTAGAACATGCTGATTTTATTATTGAAACCTACCCAACTGGTGAACAATGTATAAAAAAATTAACCCATATGCCTGATATTATTATTTTAGACTATCAATTGGATGGCATTGAAAAAAATGTAATGAATGGATTAGAAACTTTAGATAAAATAAAAGACTTCAATTCTGATATACCAGTAGTTATGCTTTCATCTCAAGACAAAATTGAGGTTGCTATAAACTGCATGCATCATCACGCTTTCGATTATGTGGTAAAGAGCGAAACTGCTTTTGTCCGACTTCAAAAAATTATTACCACCATTTTTAAATACAAAAAAATAGAAAAAGAATTAAACTGGTACATGGATAGAATGTAATTCACTACTATTCTAATACGTGAATTATACAACTTATTAAAGAAGTTGTGTAATATTTTACTGTAATAAGGTACTCATCTTTGTTTTATTAAAAAATACTTAATAAACCCTTGATGAACTATTTAAAACTTATAACTCTTGGGATTGTAATAATCCTATCAAATTCGACAAAAGCACAAGTTTCAGTAAACATTAATGTTGGGTCCCCTCCTCTTTGGGGTCCTGTAGAACATTACGATGTTCAATATTATTATCTTCCTGATATAGAAGCATATTATAATGTTCATACTTCTATGTTTATTTATTATTCTGGTGGGTATTGGATTCACAGAACATATCTACCAAGTCGTTACCGCGGCTATGATTTATATAATGGTTATAAAGTGGTATTAAAAGATTATCATGGTAATTATCCTTATCATAACCATAGCAATTATAAAGCAAAGTATAAAAAAGGGTATCGTGGAGCACCACAAAAAACAAATGGTCAACATCCTGGTAAAGGAAAAAAGACGAACAATGCCGTAAAAAAATCGGGAAATAATCATCAACAACCAACAAAGGGCAAAAGTAAAGGCAACGGTGGAGGAAAAGGAAAAAAAACTAACTAGATTACTAACTAATATTAAATTATAAAAAATGAAAACTCAGCAATTAAACCTTTTTATTGTAGATGATAACCAACTCATGGTTGTCGATTTAAGAAACTACCTTACAGATATATTTGGCGATATATTTACCATTTATACTTTTAATACTGGAGCAAGTGCATTAAAAAGAGTTGACGAAAATACCGCTGTGGTTATTCTCGACTATTTTTTAAAAGACGAACTCGGAAACGAGGTGTTAAAATCCATAAAAAAAATAAACCCTAAAACAGAAGTTATCATGCTTTCATCTAACGATGATGTAAAAGTTGCTATAGAAGCTTTTAGAAATGGTGCTGCCGACTATGTAATTAAAGGCAATAAAGCTGATAAAAAAATAACCTACATCATTTACAACATTGCGGCTTTTCCAGTAGAGTTTATAGCTAAAGAATTTAAAATAAGTAAATACATTGCTTTATACATCTTAACCTTTCTAACTGTTGGAGTATTAGCTTTTATTGGATTTTCCATTTTTTATTTAAGATAATCACATCAATCAATTTAAAATCAAACACATAATATGAAAACAATTACCAAACTATTACTATCAGCAACCTTAGGTTTAATGATAGTTCCATCTGTAACATTTGCTCAAGACAAAACGGTATTAGAAGAAACCGAAAAACAGCTTAAGGAAGAGCAAAAAACCTTAGAAAAAAAACAAGAAAATGCTTCTGACTTAAAACAAGCCGAAAAGAAGGCTGAAAAAAAATCGGAACAATTAGAAAAAGCGGAAAACAACTTAGAAAAAAAAGAGAATGAAGTCGAAAAAGCAGAAAAAGCAATAACTAAAAAAGAAAAACAAAAAGATAGAGCTGATAAAAAAGTGGCTAAGAGAGAAAAAGCCATAAAAAAAGCTGAGAAGAAAGAACAAGAAGCTAGAAAAGAAAAAGAAGACGAATCACCTAAAAATGACTAATAGCCATGAAAGGATTAAGCATAAATATTGAGAAGGAGACTTTTAAAAACAACAACTTTCGGAAAGTTATCTATACATCAAAACACAGCCAGTTGGTATTGATGAGTTTGCTTCCAAATGAAGATATTGGCTTAGAAACACATGAGGATAACGATCAGTTTTTTCGATTTGAAAGTGGACAAGGAAAATGTATTATAAACGGAGATGAGCACAATGTTTCGGAAGATGATGCAATCTTAGTTCCTGCAGGATCCGAACACAATATAATAAATACTTCCGATGAAAAAATGTTGAAATTTTATACCATCTATTCACCTCCTCATCACAAAGATGGAATAATACGAAGAACTAAACAAGATGCTGAAGCAGAAGAAAATGAAGAAGAGTTTGATGACCTTACGACCGAATAATTATTACTTGTGTGAAGAATTTACAAAAAATAATCGACTTGGATTATCTAATAACTTTATCTAGAGGAAATAACCAATTAGTGGTTGATATGATTAAACTTTTTATCACTGAAATAAACATAGAAATTCAATTGATAGAGAAAGGTATTATAAATAGTGATTTTACATTAATCAAATCTTCTATCCATAGCATAAGGGGAATCGTTCATTATGTTGGGTTAAATAAAGCTATAAAGACAGACCTAATCAGAATAGAAAAATTAGCAATTAATCACCCAGATATTTTAGCCATTAACATGCTTTTTTCAAAAACAAAAACAAAATTTAAAAAGGCTATTCATGAACTAGATGGTTGGATGTTGCTTTCGAATGCTGAAAAAATCAGTTAATAATATAACTTGTTAAAAAAGTTATGTAACAACACCTCTGCTAAAGTATCACACCTTTGTATAGTAAAAATAAATTCATAAAACCATAAAAACATGATTAATAAAACAGAAATAAAAGGAACCTGGAACGAGCAAAAAGGAATTTTAAAACAAAAATTTGCCGTTTTAACTGATAATGACTTAATGTTTAAAGAAGGTAAACGAGACGAAATGCTTGGTAAACTTCAAATCAAATTGGGTAAAACTAAAGAAGAATTAGACAAAATTATTGCTGAACTATAAAAAATAATCCACATGAAAAAAATCACCTTATCAATATTAACTGTATCAATACTGTTAATAAATCCAATAAATTTAAAAGCAGACAATACCTCTCCTACTATTGAAAATTCAGCTGAATCGACTACTCTATTAAACCGATTAGATGAAATTAATGTAATGGATAAATCTGAACTTAAATTTTCTGAAAAAAGAGCATTACGAAAAGAAGTAAAATCGATTGAAAAACAACTGAAAGCAAATAATGGAGGTGTTTACCTTTCGGTTGGTGCAATCATTATCATTATTTTATTATTGATTATTTTATTATAAATAACTAATAAAAAACAAATGGAAAATAAAACAAAAAAGAACAAGCAAGAACCTAGTCCGATTACCGATCGTGATATCATGTTTGTAAATGGTAATAAAGATGATTTGTTAGGTAAATTTCAAATGCAACTAAGTAAAATAAAAGAAAGTATTAGAAAATTGTTTGAGGGAGATAAATGAATACAAAAGAACTATTGAATTCAAAAATCCTTGAAATTACCATGTTTATTCATAAAAAGCATCAAGAATTATCAAAATTCATCGAGAAATTTCCTGTAACAATACCTAATCAAGAAAACCCTGAAATAACAATCGAAAATTTAGAATCTTACTACAACTCATTATCCAATATGGTAACTAAATATTCCTTAAATCATTAAAGAATATATTTTCATCCGCTAGAAACACTTTTATCTTAAAAAAATAAAGGTGTTTTTTGTTTATAGCCAATGTGTGGATGTTGTAACTTATCACAAAAGTTGTATATTACATAACAAATTAACAGTTTTCCACTAGGAAAGGTATGGCTTTTTCTCTATTCTGGTTGTTAGCCCTATCTTTTTTAGTGGCTATTAGGTGCATTATTTTCAAGTTCCACAAGTTCCTTTAACTCTTGAAAACTAACCCCAATATATTTCAAGGAATTATTATTCTTAGAGTTCGTAAATTCAATAAACTCAAACCAGTTAGGTTCTTCGCTAGAATAAAATTTCCGCTTTAAAGAAACGTAAAAGCTATGTTCCAAATAAAACTGTGACTTCTTTATCTCCTCTTTCTTAATTCGAATTCTTGCATCATTATCAATCTCAAATGCTTCAATAAAGGGCACCGATATACTAGGCATAAAGAAATGGTTTATTAATCTGTCTTTTTCTTGAAACCCATTTTCATTTACGTAATTTGCTCCCTGTGTTATTATTACATATGACGATAAGCCTATTTCGGATTCAATCCGATTCATTAACCCTTTGATTGTAATAATAAATGACTCAGGTGAATATGTATTTATTTCTTCATTCACATGCCAATTGGATTTGACAATTATGTTGTCCGCACAGGTCAAGAAATCGTATGAAACATTCTCTTTAGCGTATTCATCTATGATGTCTTTTAACGTTTGAACAAAAGAAGATGGAATTTCACCATGTTCAGAAATTAATGCTCTTACACCAATAAAGTCAATCAGTGCATATGTTGAATAAAGACTATTTCTGATGAAGTTAAACCAATCTTTATCTACTATGGTATATTGATGTTTTCCTGTGGAAAATGGGATGAAGGAACAGTAAATTTTGGATTTAGGAATTAGTTTTTTAATTGAATGGAATCTGTATCTGCGGTCTAAGAGTAAATTAATATTCAAATCACTCTCTGATTGGCTATCGAAGTAGCAATTGATATAATCGAAGTAATTGTTAGGGTGTTCAGATTCATCATTTTCAATCCAATCTAACCATTTTTCTTCTAGCAATTTTGGGTCTTCTCCACTAATTAAAAAACCATCCCGCTTAAATTCCATATCATCATATTCAAGGAATGCAAAGTCTTGGGTTTTAGCTTTTAATTTTTCTAGCATTTACGATTGTTCTTCAGTTGCACCTATCGAGCGGATATGATGCATATGCATCATATCCAACCGATACGTTCAATCCAAATGTAACAAATCAATCGGACTTTTATCAGTTTAATGTTATTAATTATTTCTATCATCAAACTAGCAGAATGTGTGAATGTTGTAACTAATCTTAAACGTTATGTAACATTTATGATATTAAAACTGTCCATCTTTATTGAGTAAAAATTCGATGATAATTTAAAAACAAACGACATGAGAAATCTACTTTATGTATTAGCAATGATAATACTTATTGCATGGGCAATTGGCTTTATCGGATATAGTGTTGGTGGTATTATCCATGTACTTTTAGTAATAGCATTGATATCCATTTTGCTGGGTATTATACAAGGAAAAAATAAACTATAAAATGGGAAATAAAAAGCTAACTACCGCTAGCGGCAGACCATATACAGAATTTGATAATTCGCAAACTGTTGGACCTCGTGGACC
Organism: uncultured Vicingus sp.; assembly: GCA_964398455.1. GTDB lineage: Bacteria > Bacteroidota > Bacteroidia > Flavobacteriales_E > Vicingaceae > Vicingus. Next base: position 82,607 of record CAYNMR010000007.1, read on the forward strand.
AATTCTATTACAAGATTATTTTCTACACGAAGATATGGCACATTTTAATCGTGAACGTATTCCTGAAAGGGTAGTTCATGCAAAGGGAACAGGAGCATTTGGAACATTTACTGTTACTCATGATATAACCCCTTTCACTAAGGCACAACTCTTTTCTGAAATTGGAAAACAAACACCATTATTTGCTCGTTTCTCATTAGTTGCAGGAGAAAAAGGAAGTGCAGATACTGAGCGAGACCCACGCGGATTTGCACTTAAATTTTATACTGAAGATGGAAACTGGGATTTAGTAGGCAATAATACTCCTGTCTTTTTTATTAAAGATCCAAAGAAGTTTTCTCATTTTATACATACCCAAAAACGCCATCCAAAAACAAATTGTAAAAGCCCAACCATGATGTGGGATTTTTGGAGTTTAAACCCAGAAAGTCTGCACCAAGTAATGATATTAATGAGCGATAGAGGAACTCCATTTTCTTACCGAAACATGCATGGTTTCGGTAGTCATACTTTTTCTCTTTTAAATAAAAATGATGAACAAGTTTGGGTAAAATTTCACTTTGTAACTATGCAGGGTATAAAAAACTTTACTGAGAAAGAAGCTAATGCTATGAAAGGTGTTGACCTTGACCATGCACAAAGGGATTTAGTAGAAGCCATTGAAAGAAAAGATTTTCCTAAATGGAAATTAAAAATACAAGTAATGACCAACGAAGAAGCAAAGAATTTCAAATTCAATCCGTTTGATGTTACTAAAGTTTGGAGCCATAAAGATTTTCCACTCATTGATGTAGGAATAATGGAATTAAATAGAATTCCAGAAAATTATTTTCGAGATGTAGAACAAGCTGGATTTGCACCAGCTAATATTGTAAATGGTATTGGTTTTTCGCCCGATAAAATGCTGCAAGGACGTATACTTTCATATCCTGATGCCCACCGTTATCGTTTAGGCGTAAACTACGAACAAATTCCTGTAAACAAATGTCCTTATATGGTTGCCAATTATCAGCGTGACGGCTTTATGCAAACAGAAGATAATGGAGCATCAAGCCCAAATTATCGTCCGAATAGTTTTGACGATATCATTGTTGATGAAAGATATAAAGAACCACCAATGCAATTAGAATCAAGTAATGCAGACTGGTTTGATAGAAATGAAAATGATGACGACCATTATACCCAACCTGGCAATTTATATCGTCATGCAATGAACGAACAAGACAGAAAAAATTTAATAAGTAATATTGTTAGTGCAATGAGTGGAATTTGCGGAGAAAAGAAAGATAAAATTATTTATCGCCAATTGTGTCATTTCTTCCGTGCCGACAGTCAACTAGGAATTGCTATTGCAAATGGATTAGGCATTGCTCTTGATGAAAAAACAATGAAACTATACAATTAAAACCAAATGATTTATGGAAACTGAAAAAGAGATAAATGCAAAGATTTTAAAAATTACCATGACGATAAAAAATCAATATCCTGAATTGTCTAAATATATAGAAGAGATGCCTATAACTGTTCCTGATGAAAAAAATCCAGAAATAACATTGACAAATTTAAATATGTATTACGATTCTCTCAACTCAATATTAAATAAATACATAGAAGAAAATCAAAATAAAAGTTAACTATCAAGTAATCCTGTCATTTTAGCTGGATCCACCCATTTATCGTATTCATCTTCTGTTAAGTATCCTAAACGAAGTGCTTCTACCTTAAGCGTTGTGTTATTTTTGTATGCCTCATTTGCAATTTCTGCTGCTTTGTAATACCCTATTTTAGGATTTAATGCTGTTACCAACATTAACGAGCTGTTTACGAGTTCTTCCATTCTAGCTAGATTTGGTTCTATACCTTTTACACAATGTTGATTAAAAGAAATACAAGCATCACCCAATAATTCAGCCGATTGCAATAAATTATACGCCATCATGGGTTTAAAAACGTTTAATTCAAAATGTCCTTGAGTTCCTCCAATAGTAATAGCAACATCATTACCCATTACTTGAGCACAAACCATAGTTAATGCTTCACATTGTGTTGGATTTATTTTTCCTGGCATAATAGAAGACCCTGGCTCATTTGTAGGAATAATTAGTTCACCTATTCCACTTCTAGGTCCAGAAGCCATCATTCTAATATCGTTTGAAATTTTGTTTAGCGAAACTGCCAATTGTTTTAAAGCTCCATGCGTTTCTATTATGGCGTCATTTGCAGCTAAAGCCTCAAATTTATTTTCAGCAGTTATAAAAGGAAATCCTGTAAATTCCGCTATCTTTTTCGCCACTAAAACATCATATCCTTTTGGAGAGTTCAATCCTGTGCCAACAGCAGTTCCTCCGAGAGCAATTTCGGAAAGATGATTAAGCGTATTTCTCAATGCTCTTAATCCATGGTTTAATTGAGAAACATAACCCGAAAATTCTTGTCCTAAGGTAAGAGGTGTTGCATCCATTAAATGAGTACGACCAATTTTAATTACATTTTTAAATGCTTTACTTTTTAACTCAAATGTATCTCGTAATTGTTCAACACCTACTATCGTTTTTTCCATTATTATTTTATAGCAAGCAATGTGCATAGCTGTTGGAAAAGTATCATTAGAAGATTGGGATTTATTTACATCATCATTAGCATTTAAAAAAGACTCTCCAATTCCGAGTTTATTTTTTGCTAGAACATGTGCGCGATTAACAATTACCTCATTCACATTCATATTGCTTTGAGTTCCAGAGCCTGTTTGCCATATAACTAAAGGAAATTGGTCGTTTAACTTACCAGCTAATATTTCATCACATACTTCAGCTATCATGTTTCTTTTTTCTACACTTAAAACACCTAATTCGCAATTGGTAAAAGCAGCAGCTTTTTTTAAATAAGCAAACCCAACTATAATCTCAAAGGGCATTGAAGCCTTGGGTCCAATATTAAAGTTATTTCTAGAACGCTCAGTTTGTGCTCCCCAATAATTATTAATCGGAACTTTAACCTCTCCCAAAATATCTTTCTCAATTCTATATTTCATAATTATTTTTTTAATGTAAAAATACTGTGAATAATACAACTTATTTGAAAAGTTGTGTAATAAAACCTACACGAAATCAACTCATCTTTGTTGTGTGATTATTATCGCAGCTGCTCCGTCAGTTACGGAAATCTAAAATTGAATAAATGAATGTAAAAAAAATCTTTTCAACACTAGTAATATCTACAGTTATTTTAGCCGTAGGATGCTCAAAAGACGAAACTACACCAACCCCTTCTTCTGGAGGAGGTGGATACACCAACCCAACAGTAATACCTATCCAAACAGTTGCACAATCAACCATTGATTTACAATCGGCTTCAGAATACGTTATACTTGCAGGTTCTTTAATTTCAAATGTGCCGACATCAGCTGTTAAAGGTAATGTTGGATTAAGTCCAGCAGCAGGAAGTAACATTACAGGATTTGGTGCAACCGAAATAACTGGTATTGTTTATACAGTAGATGCTTCTGGTCCAGCAGGTTCAGTTCCTAATGCTGTTGGATTAACTGCAGCAAAAGGTGATTTAACTACTGCCTATAATGATGCAGCAGGTCGTACATCAATTGATATTGTTTTACTTTCTGGTAATATTGGTGGATTAACACTTACTCCTGGACTTTATAAATCGTCTAGTTTTCTTCAAATTTCATCAGGAGACCTTAGTTTTGATGCAAAAGGCGATACAAATGCAGTTTTTATTATTCAAATAGCATCATCGCTTAATACCAGTTCGGGTAGAAAAATCATTCTTAAAGGAGGAGCATTAGCTAAAAACATATTTTGGCAGATTGGAACTTCTGCAACTTTAGGTTCAACATCTGTATTTAAAGGAAATATTATGGCCGACCAATCTATTTCTGTAAATACAGGAGCGACAGTTGAAGGTAGATTATTAGCACGAATTGCAGCAATTACATTAAAAGGTAATACTGTTGTTAATCCATAACAGTAACTATAAAAAAACTCAAAAGAGCATTGAAAATATCAATGCTCTTTTTTTATTGCCAAAACTAATCTGTGAATAATACAACTTATTAAAGAAGTTGTGTAACACTTTATTTTTTAAAGGGATACATCTTTGTTCAGTGAAAATTAATTCACAACTAAATCAAAAAATAATGAAAAATAAATTACTTCTTACCACAATGGTTCTTTTGCTGTTGTTGTCTCCGAAGGTAAATTTCGGACAAGCTCCCAATTTGGGAACAACAGCTGATTTTGCACTATTTACAAGTGTAGGTGCTGTATCAAATGCAGGAACTACCTACCTCACTAAAGTAACAGGAAATGTAGGTACAAACTCTGCTCCAACCATTACTGGTTTTGGTAATGTAGATGGTCAGATGCACTACGGTGGCGACCCTGCAAGTACACAAGCAAGTGCTGATTTAATTATCGCTTATGGCGATATTAGTACCGCCATTCCAACTTTTGCACTTGCTCCTTTAATCGGAAACGGTCAAATTTTAAATGCTGGTGTATATGCGGTAACTACTCCAACGGTTACACTTGATAACGATTTAATATTAGATGGTCAAGGCGACCCATCTGCGTTGTTTATTATTCATTTAAATGGAGCCTTTAATACCAATGCTAATTCAGAAGTAGTGCTAATCAATGGTGCTCAAGCTTGTAACGTATATTGGAAAGTTGAAGGGCAAGTTGCAATGGCAACTGAAACTTCTATGAAAGGAACATTGATTGTGAATAACGCTGCCATTGATATGGCTACAGGTGTGACACTTGAAGGTAGAGCTCTTTCTACTGCAGGTGCAATTACGGTTGAATCACTATTAGCATACACACCTAGAGGTTGCGGGCTGCCACTTTTAACAGGACCTCTTGCTCCTAACCTAGCTTCAATGGAATGTTACACTATTTTTTCTTCTGACGGACCAGTTGATAATGTTGGTATAACCAATGTTGTTGGCGATGTAGGAACAAACAATGGCACAGTAACGGGATTTGACCCTTTATTAGTTGTTGGCATCATTCATACTGTACCCGATCCTTCAACTGTTTTAGCTGCTTCAGATTTATTGAATGCTTATGCCGATTTAAATGCATTACCTTTTGATATTGAATTGTTGTTCCCTGCTCAATTTGGACACAATTTGGTTTTAACTCCGCATACTTATATTATGAATGGTGCGGTAACTTTTACCGATACCGTTTTTCTTAACGCAGAAGGAAATCCTAATGCAGTATTTGTAATTCAAGTAAAAGGTGCTTTTGCTACAACCACTTTTTCAAATGTGGTAATGATAAATGGTACAAAAGCTGAAAACATTTATTGGATGGTTGATGGTGCTGTAAGCATCAATGATTTTTCCATCTTTAATGGAACAATTATTTGCAACAATGGTGCAATGGATTTAACTAATGGAGTTGAACTTTACGGTAGAGCCCTAACTACCACGGGTGCTTTAAGCACCTTTGCAATTAATGCTACCATGCCTCCTGGTTGTGGAGGAACTGCTGCTCCTTTAATTATTACTCAACCAACTGATCAAACTGCTTGTAACGGTGATTCGGTAAGTTTTACTGTTTCTGCTACAGGAACCAACCTTACTTATCAATGGAGAATAGGAACTACTAACCTTGTTGATGGTGGAAACATTTCTGGAGCAACAACAGCAACATTAACTATTAATCCTGCAACACTCTTAGATGTTGCTTCCAACTACAATGTTGTTGTTACAGGAGATTTTGCTCCAAGCGAAACATCAAATAATGTTAGTCTTACAATCAACCCAATTGCCACAAGTAATACCAACGCTACCATCTGTCAAGGTGATAGTATTTTAATCGGTGGTGTTTTTCAGAACTCACCCGGAATTTATACTGATACTATTGTGGGCGGAAGCAGTTTAGGTTGCGATAGTGTTATTAGCACTACGCTAACTGTAAACCCAATTGCTACAAGCAATACCAGTACTAGCATTTGTCAAGGAGATAGCATCTTAATTGGTGGTATTTTTCAAAACTCACCCGGAAATTATAATGACACCATTATTGGTGGAAGCAGTTTAGGTTGCGATAGTGTTATTAGCACTACGCTAACTGTAAACCCAATTGCTACAAGCAATACCAGTACTAGCATTTGTCAAGGAGATAGCATCTTAATTGGTGGTATTTTTCAAAACTCACCCGGAAATTATAATGACACCATTATTGGTGGAAGCAGTTTAGGTTGCGATAGTGTTATTACTATTACTTTAACAGTAAACCCAATTGCTACAAGTAATACTAGTGCTAGTATTTGTCAAGGCGATAGTATTTTAATCGGTGGTGTTTTTCAAAATACTGCGGGAAATTACACTGACACTATTGTTGGTGGAAGCAGTCTAGGTTGTGATAGTATTATCACTACAACTTTAACCGTAAACCCAATTGCCACAAGTAACGCAAACGCTAGTATCTGTCAAGGTGATAGCATCTTAATCGGAGGTGTTTTTCAAAATACTGCGGGAATTTATACGGATACTATCGTTGGCGGAAGCAGCTTAGGTTGTGATAGTGTTATCACTACAACTTTAACCGTAAACCCAATTGCTACAAGTAACGCAAACGCTGCCATCTGTCAAGGTGATAGCATCTTAATCGGAGGTGTTTTTCAAAATACTGCGGGAATTTATACGGATACTATCGTTGGCGGAAGCAGCTTAGGTTGTGATAGTGTTATCACTACAACTTTAACCGTAAACCCAATTGCCACAAGTAACGCAAACGCTGCCATCTGTCAAGGTGATAGCATCTTAATCGGTGGTGTTTTTCAAAATACTGCGGGAATTTATACGGATACCATCGTTGGCGGAAGCAGTCTAGGTTGTGATAGTGTTATCACTACAACTTTATCTGTAAACCCAATTGCTACAAGTAACGCAAACGCTACCATCTGTCAAGGTGATAGCATCTTAATCGGTGGTATTTTTCAAAATACTGCGGGAATTTATACGGATACCATCGTTGGTGGAAGTAGTTTAGGTTGTGATAGTGTTATCACTACAACTTTAACAGTAACCCTTACCCCTATTGCCGTTGCAACAAGTAATTCACCAATTTGTTTAGGAGAATCCATCAACTTAAATGCAGCTACTGTTTCAGGTTCAACTTACGATTGGACAGGTCCAAATGGATTTGTTTCTTCTAGTCAGAATCCAATAATTCTCTCAGCTACAAATTTAGAATCAGGTATTTATACCTTAACTGTTACTAATACCAGTTGTTCTTCTTTCTCTTCATCAAATGTTACCGTGGTAATAAATGATTGTAGTACCGACACATCAACTGTTCTTGATTTTAATATCCCAGAAGGCTTTTCACCAAACAATGATGGAATAAACGATTTGTTTGTGATTAGAGGAATTGACCGTTTTCCAGCAAACACTTTTACCATCTTTAACCGTTGGGGAGATCAAATTTTTGAAGCTAGTCCTTACAAAAATGAATGGGACGGAAAATCATCAACCGGAATTAGAGTTGGCGGAGATGACCTACCAGTTGGAACTTACTTCTACTTACTTGATTTAGGCGATGGTTCTGAAATTTATAAAGGAACAATTTACTTAAATAAATAAGAAAATATTAATTAGAAAAAGAAAGGTACTTATACCTGACGCCTTACACCTTAAAACTATATCATGAAAACAATTATAAAAACAACAATTGCATTAGCATTAAGCATAGGAGGCTCAGCCTCTTATGCTCAGCAAGCACCAATGTTTACCCACTATATGTACAATACATTATCGGTAAACCCTGCTTATGCTGGTAGCAGAGAAGCTTTAACAGTAACAGCATTGCATCGTTCGCAATGGGTAGATTTTGCTGGCTCACCAAAAACTCAAACATTAACATTGCATTCACCCATCATCAATGAACACATTGGTGTTGGTTTGGCGGTAGTTAATGATAAGATTGGACCAACAAACAACACAGGAATCGTTGCAAGCTTTGCTTACCGAATGAAACTTACCCAAAAATCAAAACTAGCATTGGGTTTGAGTGCGGGAGCAAACATCTTTCAAGCTAATTTAAATACCTTAAACTTAGACCAAACCAACGATCCTGTTTTTCAGAATAATGTAAATAACAAAACAACACCAAATGTTGGATTTGGTGTTTATTATTCAAGAGATCGTTTTTATACAGGAATTTCAGTACCAAGTTTAATAGAAAACAGTTTTTCAGAGGTTAACCAAGCAGGAGGTTCTACTTTAATTGCTAGCGAACAACGACACTACTTTTTTATAGCTGGTGGATTAATAAAATTAGGTCATAACCTTGATTTTAAACCTACCACACTTGTTAAAGTAACTGCTGCTGCTCCTATTCAGGCTGACCTTACTGCATCTTTTATTATAATGGAAAAATTATTACTTGGTGCAATGTTTAGAACTGGCGATGCTGTTGGTGGTTTAATTGGTTATGATATTACCGAACAACTTCATATCGGTTATTCTTACGATTGGAGTTATGGTTTAGAAACAAGTAAATATAATAATGGAAGCCATGAAATTATGTTGCGTTACGATTTTATCTTCTCAAGTAAAAAACAAATTCACTCACCTAGAAACTTTTAATTCAAATTATAAAGAAAAGAAATCATGAAAAAATTAATATTTATACTCACTTGTATTGGATTTGGCTTAAATGCCAATGCCCAAGAAAAATCAACCAGAGAGATAAAAGGCGACAAACAGTATTTTGTTTACTCTTTTGAAAAAAGTATCGATTACTATTCGAATACTAAAAACTTAACTCCAGAAGGACAAAGACGTTTAGCTGAAAGCTATTACAACATCAATCAAAACTTTTTGGCTGAAGAGGCTTATTCAAAACTAATGAGTAACAATCAGGAACTTGTAGCTAACGATTATTTTGTTTTTGCAAGATTGTTAAAAGCAAATGGCAAAAACGACCAATCGATTACCGTAATGGATAGGTTTGCCGAATTAAACCCAAACGATTTGCGTGCAAAAGATTATTTAGCCAACAAATCAACTTTAGCTGATTTAAACAAAGACAACGGCAAATATATCATTAAATCGTTAGATGTTAATACCGATGCCGACGATTTTGGCCCTATTTATTACAAAGAAAAAATTGTTTTTTCTTCAACAAAATCGGCTCCTAAAATGATTGTAAGAAATTACAACTGGACAGGAAAACCTTTCTGGAATATCTATATTGCTGATGTTGAAGATGGTCAGTTAAAAAATGCTAAAGTTTTTGATAAAAATTTAAATGGCAACATGCACGATGGACCAGCTAGCTTTAGCAATGATGGTACTTTTATGGCATTTACCAAAAATAATTACAGCGATAAAAGTACAGACAAAGTGGTTGAACTTCAAATCCATTTTAGCACATTTGCTGATGAAAAATGGTCTGAACCAACTCCTTTTGTCTTAAATAACACCGAATATTCTGTTGGACATCCTTCATTAACTTCTAATGGTAAAACAATGTATTTTACCAGCGACATGCCTGGTGGTTTTGGTGGTGCTGATATTTATAGAACTATTAAAAACGATGATGGAACATGGGGAAAAGCAGAAAACTTAGGAGATAAAGTAAATACCGAAAGCGATGAGTTATTTCCTTTTATTGAAGAAACTAGCGAAATGCTTTACTTTTCTTCTAACGGAAGATTTGGTTTGGGTGGATTGGATGTTTTTGTTGCCAAACTAAGTGGAACAACCATTCAATCGGTTCAAAATGCTGGATTTCCTTTAAATACAGTTGCTGATGACTACGCAGTTATTGTAAACAGCACTTCTACTAAAGGATACGTTTCATCAGATAGAGCTGATGGTAAAGGTGGCGACGACATTTATGCTTTTGATATGAAGGTAACAGAAAAAGAAGAAGTTATCATCGTTGAAAAACGCATTGAAGGCATAGCGAAAGATAAAAATTCTAATCCTTTAGCAAATACGTTTGTTGCGCTATTTGACGATAAAGGAAAAGTTTTAGATACATTAACCACTCAAAACGATGGTGCTTTTGCCTTTACTGCTGAAACAAAAAAGAACTTTACCTTAACCGGTAAAAAGGAAAAATACAACAATGGTTCTGTTGACGCCAACACCCTTAGCGATGATGCTATTGTTAAAGCAGACATTATTTTATTAACCAAAAAAGAAGTAGTAGCCGAAAAAATTAAGATTGGCGAAGATTTAGCGAAAATTGTAGAGTTCAACAACATCTATTTCGATTACGATAAATACGATATCCGTAAAGATGCAAAAAGTGAATTGGCTAAAATTATTGAGGTCATGAATGATTACCCTAAAATGACTGTAGAGCTAGGTTCGCATACCGATTGTAGAGCAAACAATGCTTACAACCAGAATTTATCAAACCAAAGAGCTAAAGAAACAGCTGATTATATTAAAAAGAGTATTACCAATCCTTCAAGAATTACAAGTAAAGGTTATGGTGAAACTAAACTATTAAACAACTGTCCTTGTTCTGGTGATGCTGTTTCAGATTGTTCTGAAGCTGACCACCAAAAAAACAGACGTACTGAGTTTATCATTATCAAACACTAATAATTTCATAGCTAAATCCCTCAGAGAGTTTCTTTGAGGGATTATTTTTTTACATCTAATGACCATAACCGCAACCTCAGTAATAAAAAAAATACTAGTATTATTTCTTGTTTTTGCAGGATTGTATTACGCTCAGCAATTTTTAATACCACTTATTATTGGAGGTGTTTTAGCCACTTTATTTCTACCTTTTAGCAAATGGATGGAAAGCAAAAAAGTACCAAAAGGCATAGCTGTATTAATTTGTTTAATTACATTTTTGTTAGTAATAGCAGCAATAGGCACGTTGCTTGGTTGGCAAATTTTAGAATTGGTACAAGATTTCGAATTAATCAAGGAACGAGCTGTTCTTCAAACCAATCGTATTCAGCAATACATACTTAACAACTACGGTGTTTCAACACAAAATCAGGTTCAAGCACTAAAAGATCAACAGTCTTTTTTTACAGGTATTATTACGTCAATAGCAAGTTCACTTACAAGTATAGCTGCTAATTTTGTTCTAATTTTAGTGTATATTTTCTGTTTAATCTATTACAGGAGCCACATCAAAAAATTTCTAATCAAGCTCTCTCCTCCTTCTCAACAAAAAGAAATGGAAAAAATAATATACCACACTACTCGTGTTTCGCAACAATATTTACTTGGCTTGTTTAAGATGATTGTGATTTTATGGGTCATGTATTTTATAGGTTTTAGTGTTTTAGGAGTTAAAAACGCCCTGTTTTTTGCTATTCTGTGTGGATTATTAGAAATTATTCCATTTATAGGCAATATTACAGGGACTATAATAACACTATTGGTTGCTGCAGTAAATGGAGCTGGCTACCCTATGTTGGGAGGAATTGTTTTAACCTATAGTGTTGTTCAATTAATTCAAGGCTGGATTTTAGAACCACTCATTGTTGGAACTCAAGTAAAAATCAACCCACTTTCTACTATTATTGCTTTAGTTATTGGCGAATTAGTTTGGGGAATTCCAGGAATTTTTATTGCCATCCCAATTATTGCCATGTTTAAAATAGTTTGCGACCATGTCGATTCGCTTAAGCCTTATGGTAGTTTAATTGGAGAAATTACTGTTCTTAAAAAACCTGACCTAATTAAAGACATAAAAAAGCTCATAGAGTAAATCTGTGAATAATGTAACAACCAACTAAAGTTATGTAACAGTTTATTTTCCAATAGTCGACATCTTTGTTATGATATGAAAACTCATTCATATTGAAAATTAACTAAAATGAAAAAAAGACTACTTTATTTAGCTTCAGCCTTGGCTCTTACAGCTATTTCTACCAACTCCTTTGCCCAAGCACCTACTCTTGGAACTACAGCAGATTATGTATTATTCTCTACAGATGGAGCTGTAAATATTACAGGACTATCCATTCTTACAGGAAACATTGGAACAAATAACGGCACGTCTACCACTTTTGAAAACGTAAATGGCGTAATAAACGATGCCAATTTAGCAAGTGGACAATGTGCTGCCGATTTATTAATTGCTTATAATGAATTAAACAGTACAACACCAGATTATTTTATCTCACAACTCTTAGGAAATGGTGATACTTTAATAAAAGGTGTTTACGACATTTCTCAAGCAGCTAGTTTAAACCTAAATTTATACTTAGATGCAGAAAACGATGCCAACGCAGTATTTGTAATATTAATCGATGGTTCTTTTTCTACTGCTGCTGGCTCTAAAATTAAATTAATTAATGGAGCTCAAGCATGTAATGTGTATTGGAAGATTGAAGGTATGTTAAGCATGGCTGCTGGTTCTTCAATGAAAGGAACTTTTGTGGTGAATAATGCCGAAATCTATTTAAATACAAACGATACACTTGAAGGTAGATTATTAACTACAGCAGGTGCTATTACTGTTGATGGGACTTTAGCTTACAAACCAACTGGTTGTGGTAGCCCAATTTTAGATGGTCCACTAGCACCAATTTTAGGAGCTACAGCATGCTACACGTTATTCTCAGCAAATGGAGATGTTACCAATACAGGAATCTCTTTTATTACTGGAGATGTTGGCAGCAATGTTGGTGGAGCTGTTGGTTTCGATTCAGTAAATGTAACTGGTAAAATACATCCAATAAACGATGGTTCAACAGCTGCTTGTGCTGCTGATTTATTAGATGTTTACACTTACTTAAATACCTTGTCGTATGATATTCAATTGTTACAACCTACAAAATTTGGCAACAATTTAGTACTTACCCCTCATACTTATTTTATTAGTGCAGCAACAGTTTTTACCGATTCACTTTTTTTAAATGCTCAAGGAAATGCTGATGCTGTTTTTGTAATTAAAATTACAGGAGCATTTTCTACAAGTACTTATGCAACTGTTGTTTTAATCAACGGTGCTCAGGCTAAAAATGTGTATTGGTTAATTAACGGAGCTGTTGCCATAAACGATTTCTCTGTTTTTAAAGGAACTGTAGTTGCTAATAACGGTGCTATTGATCTTAAAAACAGTGTTTCACTTGAAGGTAGAGCATTAACAACCGATGGTGCTGTTACTTCTGCTGCAATAACAGCTACAGGGACAATGATACCTGGTACTTGTGCTACTTTAAGTATCAATTCTTTTGACGAAACAGTTGATTTCGTTAACATCTACCCTAACCCATTTAACACTTCTACCACTTTTGTTATCAATAACCAATCAGAAATTAATAACGCAGAATTGGTTATTTACAACATCTATGGTGCTCAAGTAATAAGTTCAACCATTACTAAACAAGTAAATACAATCAACACTAGTAACCTAGCTGCTGGATTTTATTTCTACAAAATAACAGCTAACAACAAAACTATTCAATCAGGAAAACTTATTTCTAATAACTAATATCAACTATTTAAAAGCCATTACATTAAAAAGTAATGGCTTTTTTTAACTCACAATTTAAATCAAAAACAACATGAAAAAATTAATTACATTGGCTTTAATAGCTATAAGTTTAATCCATTTTGATGGATTCGCTCAAGAAAAATACGGCAACACCATTAACTTAGGTTTAGGCATTGGTGGGTACTCAGGATATTACAGATACGTTGGACGCTCATTACCTGTAGTTCATATCAATTATGAAATTGATGCAGCAAAAAACTTTACATTAGCCCCATTTGTTAGCTTTTACTCTTACTCCAACCAATATTATTGGGGAAACAAAAATAATCCTGATAGATTCTATACCTACAGAGAAACAGTAATTCCTATTGGTGTAAAAGGCTCTTATTACTTTGATGATTTACTTGGAGCCAATGATAAATGGGATTTTTATCTTGCTGGTTCGCTTGGTTTTGCTTTAGTAAGCTCATCATGGAGCGATGGTTACGAAGGCGATAAAAATTATTACAGAAGAGGAAGTTCACTTTATCTGGATATTCACATTGGTACAGAGTTTCATTTCAATAACCGATTAGGGATGTTTTTAGATTTATCAAGTGGTGTTTCAACTGTTGGTCTTTCATTTCACTTAAGTAAATAAAACTTCAAATAATTATTTAAATGATTTATCATAAATAATTTAAAACAAGTGAATTATACAAGTAAATTAAATTATTACATAACAATTATACTCCTATCACAACCCATCTTTGCTAAGTGAAAATTACTTCACAATTAAAAACAAACAAAATGAAAAAATCAATTCTAATTCTTGCTTCAGCTACCTTGGTTTCAAGTTTAGCATTAACAAGCTGCAATTCATCATCAGAAAAAGTAGACAAGGCAGAACAAGCTGTAACCGATGCCAACAACGAACTCGAAAAAGCAAACCAAGAATACCTTGCTGATATTGAAAATTACAGAACAGAAACTGCTGATAAAATTGCAGCAAACAACCAAAGTATTATCGATTTTAACTTAAGAATTGAAAAAGAAAAAAAAGAAGTTAAAGACGATTACAAAAAACAAATTGCTGAATTAGAATTAAAAAACAGCGATATGAAAAAGAAAATGGACGATTACAAAGCTGAAGGAAAAGACAATTGGGAAACGTTCAAAACTGAGTTTAGCCATGATATGGATGAATTAGGTGCTGCATTCAAAGATTTAACCGTTAAAAACGTAAAATAAAAATAAGTATTAAAAAATTAAAACCATGAAAAAATTAAGTTTAGTAGCAATAACATTAACAATGATAACATTGAATGTAAATGCTCAAGATGAAACAATGGACACAAGAGACCAAATTCAATTTGGTGCAAAAGTTGGTGCAAATTATGCAAACGTGTATGATTCAGAAGGTGAAGAATTTGATGCTGATCCAAAACTAGGAATGGCAGTTGGAGCATTCATCTCTATTCCAATTGGAACATATTTTGGAATTCAACCAGAGGTATTGTACTCACAAAAAGGATTTAGTGCAACAGGTAGAATTTTAGGTTTAAAATATGACTTTGAAAGAACAACAAGTTATTTAGATGTTCCTTTATATATTGCCATCAAACCTTCTGAGTTTATTACCATCGTTGCAGGTCCTCAGTTCTCTTATTTGTTATCAAGAAAAGATGTTTTTGAAACAGCAGTAACTACTATTGAGCAAGAACAAGAATTTGAAAACGATGATATTCGTAAAAATACTTTAGGAGCTTCTCTTGGTTTAGATATCAACATCAGTCATTTTGTAATTGGAGCAAGAGCTGCTTGGGATTTACAAGAAAATAATGGTAAAGGTACATCAACAACACCACGTTACAAAAACACTTGGTTACAAGCAACTGTTGGTTTCAAGTTTTAATAAGTAGTTAAATAATCAATCATAGTTAATTTTAGTTAAGAGGTCGTTACAAAGGTGCTTAGCAATAAGCATCTTGTAACTTCACTTGAATCAGATTAACGTCGAATAAAAATAAAAATCATGGGAAATATACTTTATACCATTGCCGTAATCTTAGTTATATTTTGGGCAATAGGTTTCTTAGGATACAACGTAGGAGGACTTATTCATATTCTTTTAGTTATAGCACTTGTTGCAGTAATTTTAAGAGTAATCAGAGGAAATAGTAAATCATTTTAATTTATAAACAAACCATTAAACCCAATAATTATGAGCACAGGAAAAATTTTAGTAGGTGTATTAGCAGGCGCTGCCGCTGGTGCAATCTTAGGTGTATTATTTGCACCAGACAAAGGATCTGAAACAAGAAAAAAAATTGCCAAAAAAAGTTCTGACACAGTAAACGATTTAAAAAAGAAATTCGAAAACTTGATGGACGATGTAGCTGAAAAGTTTGAAGACGGCAAAGAAGAAGTTGCTGAAGCTTACGGAAAAGTGAAAAGCAGAGCCGAAGAATTTAGTAAAGACGGTAAAGCAGGAATGAATCTTTAATAAGTATAAAAACACTCTTTAACACAAAAAAAATGGAAAACACATTAAACCGCATGGAGTCTTTATTTGAAAGAGTCGAAGATTTTGGAAAAACAAGCTTTGAGTTGTATAAACTCAAAACAATTAGCAAAACTGCCGAAGTTGTTTCAACTTTTGTATCTCGTGGAGCTGTTGTTATAGTGCTTTCCATGTTTCTGGTTTTTACAAGTATTGGATTAGCCTTGTGGCTTGGCGATTTACTCGGCAAACCCTATTTAGGCTTTTTCTGTGTTGCCGCTTTTTACATTGTGTTGGGGGGTGTTTTATATTATTTTCTTCATCAATACATCAAACGCCAAGTAAGTAATTCAATCATCTCAGAAGTTTTTAATAAATAATATGGAAAAAATAACCAATACAACCGAGCTTAATGCCGCTATATTATTGCTTGAAAACAAACAAACTGAAGAAGGTTTTTTGTTGAAAGAACAATTTAAAATAACTTACGAAAGCTTAAAGCCAATAAACTTTATCAGAAGCACTTTTAAAGAATTGGTTACTGCCCCCGATTTTAAAGAAGATTTATTAAATACCTCTATAAGTTTAGCCGCAGGGTACTTCTCTAAAAAACTAGCGATTGGCTCAACCAACAACCCTTTTAAACAAATTTTAGGTAGTTTCCTACAAATGGGTGTTACCAGTATCGTTTCCAAAAACTCTGATGATATCAGAACAAAGTTTATGGATATTGTAAGTGTTATTTTTCAGAAAAAGGAAAAAGAACCTTACAAGTAGTTGTTAATAAATTCAATAGTAGTTGATTATTTAATTCACTTAGAACGTTTAAATCTTTCACAAAAGAGTTCGAAAAAAATGTCGGTGGTGTCCACTTTTTAATTGTTATAATTTATTGAAAATTATAATAATTCTCTGTTTTTCAATTTTTTAAAAGAACTATCCACTTCGTTTCTGATGGATATATTTCTAAAAAGTTTACATTTGATTGTTATTTTAAATAAATTTCAATGAGAAAACTTTTACTTTTTGCCATTCAACTTCTACTTTTTGTTGAGTATTCATCGTCTCAAATTAGTATAACAACTGCTGATATGCCAGTGGTAAATGATACGATTAGATATAGTGTTGCAAGTCCAACAACATCATTAGATTTAACAATTACAGGGGCAAATCAATGGTGGGATTATTCCTCATTAACATCAACTTCTCAGCGAATTGATACGTTCTTCTCAGTTACATCAACACCAACAGCATATCAATTCTTTTTCAATAATAATATTTTATATGCTTCGCATAAAGCAAGTTATGCTTTGCGTGGTCAGGATATCACTTTCCCTCCAATAGTGCCAATTCCAATAAGTTTTACAGAGGTATTTAATTACGTTAAAAACTCCTCAACAAAGTATGAAAATGTAGGTTTTGGTTCTAAAATAAGTGGATTTCCAAATTCCACTCGTAAGATTCCGATTGATGTTGAATATCAGTTCCCTTTAGATTATACAGATACCAGCTATTCGGCTTCAGAGTTTTCAATTAATGTTCCAACTCTTGCATATTATGGTCAAACGATGGAAAGAGAAAATAAAGTTGATGGATGGGGTACTTTAACACTTCCAATGGGAACCTATAATGTGTTGCGTGTGAAGTCAATTTTAACCAAGGTGGATACTATTTTTCTTGATACCTTAGGTTTTGGAATTACTTTTCCACGACCTGAAGAAACCGAATATAAATGGCTAGCTAACGGTATGAGTACCCCAATTTTAAAAGTGATTACCAATCTAGGTATTATTTCATCAATTGAATATCAAGACACTTTACCTGTTGTTGGGGTAGATGAGTTAACTGTAATTAACGGAGTTTCTGTTTTTCCTAATCCTACGAAGGAATTTGTTCAAGTAATATTTAATTCAAAAAGTGCTGGAAGCTTAGCCTATTCAATTAAGGATATTAACGGCAAGATAATTTTGAATAACAATTATAAAGCAACTATAGGTAAAAATATCTTTGTTATAGATTTAAGAAATAATCAGTTGAGCAAAGGAGTTTATTTTATTGAACTTTTAATGGATAACCAATTGGTTACTCAAAAGCTGATTATTAGCGAATAAAAGGTATTTCTATTACTTTCTTGTTGTCAACAAAATCAGTTACTTCAAGTTTAAAAATATGATTTCCGCTAGGTAGATTGTCGAATACATGCGTGAGCTTTGCAGTTTTACCGTCATAATCCATTAAAACCCATTTGCCATCAATTTCTGCACGATAGGTTTTTATTCCACTTAAGTTATCTGAAATTGTTGCTGTAATAGACCAATTTGCCGACATGTTTTTATTAGGGAAAATATTTACAGGATTAATGTGCGGTGCAACGGTGTCGAGCATTATAGTATAACCTCCTAATATTTTTGATTTGGCTGTTAGGTAATTGTTTCTCCATTCACCACCTCTCGAAAAGATAGTTCCATTTTGGTCAATATTAACCACAACAGCTTTTTTACGCTGTTCTTCTGTTATTCTTCCTGGTTTTATTGAAACCTCTATTACATCGTGTATTGGTGTATATCCATTATGAATTTGGTAAACTGGGGTTAACGAACTTCGTAGTGCTGGTTTCTCTTGATATTGTAGGTGTAAGTCGCTATATAAAACGCCTTTCGGAAAAGTTATTTTAATATTGTGTTTATCAACAGTATTTTCAATAAAACAATTTAAAATAGTATCCACTTTTGCTCTAATTGTTGAAGTTTCTATTAGTTCAGGTTTTTTTCCATGAATAGTAAACGACATCATCGAAGTATTTTTATTTAAGTCGCCCACAATTAAATTCATGGTTTTGGTTTCGCCATTTTTTAGTGTTATAGCACCATTGTTTTTCTTTTCTTTATAAACAGTTAATGGGTTGTTGGGCTCAATATAGCTTCTTTGGTATCGTGTTCTTTTTCTATGGTAAAGTTCATAATCAATGAATGAATTCATTGCTCTATTGTGGTTGAAATGGAATGATGATAATTCGGTTTTGTAAATTAATTCATTGTTTTCAAATAACATTACCGAATAAGTTCCATTTTGATTAGAGGCTCCCGATTGTTGGTCGTATGAGTTTATGCCGATACCAATTAAACCATAAGCAGAAATGCTTGATAATATTTGATAGTTTCCATTAGATTTAACAGCATTAAATTCTTGAGTAACATTTCTGTTGTTTACAAAGCTTGTATCGTTTAATGGAAAAACTGAAATACTTTTAATTCCGGGTGCAACATTGTCTTTAACATCGAAACCAAATAGGAGTGGGTTTATAGCAAATTCTGTTGCAGTTTCTCTAATTTCAAAATGTAAATGAGGGCCTCCAGAACTTCCTGAATTACCAGATAGAGCAATGATATCGCCTTTTTTAACTTTTAAAAGGGTATCTGAAGGAAAATAATCTATTTCAAAACTTTCTTTTTCGTATTGGTATCGTTTTATTTCTTCTGCAATTTTTCCTTTAAATTGCTGTAAATGGGCATACGTTGAGGTGTATCCATTTGGATGGTCGATGTAAATTATTTTGCCGTAACCATTAGGCATTATTTTTATACGAGAAACATAACCGTCAGCAATAGCGTAAACATTTTTTCCCTCAACACCTTGAGTTTTTATATCTAACCCTGAATGAAAATGGTTGTTACGTAATTCGCCAAAATTGCCTGATAACAAGATTGGAATGTCTAATGGAGATCGAAAATAGTCTTTCGGATAAGTTGTTGTTTGTTGCGAAAAACCATAAATAGCTAAACACAGAAAAAAGATGAAATTTAAAGTTCTAATCATTTTTGTTTAATGGTAATGTAATAGCAAAATTTATGCTGCTACAAAGCTAGTACCACTTTTTAGCAGAAAACTAAAATTTTAAAATTAATATTCACAAATGTTCTGTTTAAAAATATTACCTTTGTAGAAGTTGAATTTTTTAATAATTTAACACTACGTTAATGAAAGATTTATCCGCTTTAGTAGCCAATCTCAAGATAAAAGCAGAAGAATTGGTTGGGAAATACCAATTGGTTACAGAGCAAAACAAACAACTCTCAAACGAAGTGGTTGAGTTAAAAGAAGAATTAAACAAAAGAAGTCAGCAATTGGTTGAAATGGAAAACAAAATAAAACTGTTGAAAATTTCTAAAAGTGTTGATAGTGAAAGTACCAAAGATGTGAAGTTGAAAATAAACGAAATGGTACGGGAAATAGATAAGTGTATTGCTCAAATTAACAAGTAGTTAAACCCAAAATGGGAGAGTTATCGATAAAGATAAAAATTGCAAACCGTGTTTATCCTTTAACAGTTAATGCTAAAGAGGAAGAGGGAGTTAGAAAAGCTGCTGAAGAAATAAACAAATCTGTTGCAGAATACGAGCGATTGTATGCTGTAAAAGATTATCAGGATTTGCTAGCAATGGTTGCGTTAAAAACCGCTTCGAGTAACTTAAACCTTAAACAACAAGATGTTGAAGGTAATACCCAAATAGAAGAAGGTTTAATGCAAATTGAACAGTTGTTTGATAACTATTTGTAACGTTCTTTAAATATTAAAGGCAATATATTATCGAGAATTATTTACTACAAAATTTTGTAGTTTTAGCTATATAAAAATTCCCGTACAATTCTTTTGTTTGATAAACTAACACTTTACTTAGTTGGAGCAAAGCTCAAAGCTAAATAAAACAGGCCCCTTGTAACCCCTTTTGGGTATTCACTTATGTGGACGCGGGAAGTTTGACCATGCTTGGCGGTTCCAGTTATATTTTTTCTTGGGTTTATCCAAGCCAATTTTGTACGGGTTTTTTTATGCCCGAACATTAAGTAAAGTAAAGTTTAACTTCCATTATTAATTAATTTAAATTAACAAAAATGGATGTATTAAGTATTGTTATCGGACTAATTATTGGGGCTGCAATAGCTGCAGTAGTTGTCAGCATCTTGTATAAAAAGGGACTTGATAAAAAAGGTCAGCGAATTATAGAAGATGCTAAAGCAGAGGGAGAGGTTCAAAAGAAAGAGAAACTTCTGCAAGCAAAAGAAAAATTTCTTCAATTAAAAGAAGAACACGAAAAAGTAATTACGGAGCGTGAAAGAAAAATTAACGATTTAGAAAATCGTGCAAAACAAAAAAATGATGCAGCTTCAAAACAAATTGAAGACGTTAAAAGAAAAGAGTTAGAACTTGACAAAATCAAAGAGTCGCTAAATCATCAAATTGAAGCTACTGAAAAGAAAGAAGCAGAGATTGAAAAAGCTCACCGTAAACAAGTAGAACAATTACAAGTTATTTCTGGGTTAAGTGCCGAAGATGCTAAAAATCAATTGATGGAAGCATTAAAAGCTGAGGCTAGAACAGACGCGATGTCGCACATCAAAGACATTATGGATGAGGCGAAGATTAATGCGAACAAAGAGGCTCGTAAAATTGTTGTTCAAACCATACAACGAGTAGCTACCGAACAGGCTGTTGAAAATGCTGTTTCAGTATTTAATATTGAAAGTGACGAAATCAAAGGACGTATTATTGGTAGAGAAGGAAGAAACATTAGAGCATTAGAAGCCGCAACTGGCGTTGAGATTATTGTTGATGATACTCCAGAAGCAATTATATTATCTTGTTTCGACCCTGTTAGAAGAGAAATTGCTCGTTTATCTCTTCATCAATTGGTTACCGATGGTAGAATTCACCCAGCAAGAATTGAAGAGGTGGTAAACAAAACCAAAAAACAATTAGAGGACGAAATTATTGAAGTAGGAAAACGAACTTGTATTGACTTGGGTATTCACGGTTTACATCCTGAGTTGACTAGAATGGTTGGTAGAATGAAGTATCGTTCATCATATGGTCAAAACTTATTACAACACTCGAGAGAGGTTGCTAACTTGTGTGCAACGATGGCTTCAGAGCTTGGTTTAAATGCTAAATTAGCTAAAAGAGCAGGTTTGTTACATGATATAGGAAAGGTGCCAGATGATGATCCAGAATTGCCACATGCTATTTTGGGTATGAAGTTGGCTGAGAAGTACAACGAAAAACCTGATATCTGTAATGCTATTGGTGCTCACCACGACGAGATAGAAATGACAACTATTATTTCACCAATTGTTCAGGTTTGTGATGCTATTTCAGGTGCACGACCAGGAGCAAGAAGAGAAATCATGGAATCGTACATTAAACGAATCAAAGAATTGGAAGGTATTGGAATGTCTTATCCAGGTGTAGAACAGGCTTATGCAATACAGGCAGGTAGAGAGTTGAGAGTTATTGTTGAAAGTGGTAAAATTAGTGATGCTGAAGCAGACACTCTATCGTTTGACATGGCTCAAAAAATCCAAACAGAAATGACATATCCTGGACAAGTAAAAGTTACTGTAATTAGAGAGAAAAGAGCGGTAAATTACGCTAAATAACTTAGGTAAAAATCATATCACCATCCCCAGCTTCAAATCGGAGTTGGGGATTTTTTTTGAAATAATGTTCAAAGTTTTTACTGTAATAAAATCCTCGTTTTAATGATTTTTTGAAAATAAAAGGATTCGGATTAGAAATCATATATTGAATCAATTCGTTGTTGTAAATACTAAACGAATTGATTTTGTTGTCCTTAATAATCTGGTAAATTAATTCTACAATAGTTTTTACCTGAGACTGCTCAAAATAAGCGGTATTAACAGTTAAATGGTTGTTTCGGAGTTGCAACATAACAAAGCCAGCAAGCTGATTATCGGTATTGTAAAATTTCACATTAAAAAACTCAAACCTTTTAGCGATACTTGAAAAGTGATAATTTGCACTAACCCTGTCAATAGTATCAGAACTTAATATCCAAGGATAATTAAGTATCCAGTTTAGTTCAGTTTTACTTCTTTTAAATAAGTTTTGGTTTTGGTATTTTTTTATGAAATTATCAATCTCATCATCAATTTCGTTAACAAATTTTATGTTGTTGCTTTTATCTGCATCAGGTTTTGAAGATGAAATCGCATCAACAAATAAATTCAGGAAATCATCTGTTAATTTAAAAATGAAAGATAAAGACTTTAATGTTGGTATTTTGGCAGAAATCACTTCATTAAAATCAAATCTAGTGTAAGCTCTTAAACCATTAATAAACACCTCGTTGAATACATTCGTACTCACATATAATTTTTTTGATGCTGCTACAGGTCCTTGAAATATGATGTTGTTGTTCCAGTCGGCTAATGAAATTTCTACCAACTTTTTAGCAATTCCACTACCTCTTTTTTTGGGATGAACCCAGACACAACTATACCATCCGATTTTTTCGGGTTTTCCGTCCAGAACAATACTATCAACCATTATTAGTCGGTATCCCACTATTTTCCCTTCTTCCAAAGCTAAATACAGTATTTTATCGGTTTCATCTCCTCTAGGGTTATTAATATGCGATAATGCTCTGTGGCGAGTAATGGGGTAGTTCTCTAAATAATTAAATTCTTCTGAATTGATGAACTCAAGAAGTTGTGGCGGGGTGTATGTTTTTATTTCGAAATCCATGGATTAGTTCAACAAAATGCTAAACAATATTTCCGTCTTTCATTACCAATTTTTGATCTGCCATATTGGCCAATTCTTCATTGTGGGTAACAATAATAAAGGTTTGGTTAAACTCTTCTCTCAGTTTAAAAAACAACTCATGTAATTCTTTTGCCGAGGTTGAATCTAAATTACCAGAGGGTTCATCAGCTAAAATTACTGCAGGATTATTAATTAAAGCTCTACAGACAGCTACACGTTGGGCTTCTCCGCCAGATAATTCCGAAGGTTTGTGGTGTATCCTATCTTTTAAACCTAAAGAAGTTAACAATTTAATAGCTTTTTTTTCAGCCTCCGCTTTTGGTGTTTTATTAATGAAAGCAGGTATGCAAACATTTTCTAGTGCAGTAAATTCGGGTAATAAGTGATGAAATTGAAATACAAACCCAATGTTTTTATTTCTAAATAACGACAATTCTTTGTCTTTTAACCCAAAAACATCAATATCGTTAATTTTTAATGTTCCTATATTAGGCTTATCTAAAGTGCCGATGATTTGCAGTAACGTAGATTTTCCAGCACCAGAAGCACCAACAATAGAAATGACTTTACCTTGTTCTATAGTTAAATAAACACCCTTAAGTACCTCTAAACTTCCGTAAGATTTATGTATGTTTTCTATTACAATCATTAAGCACTAAAATTAGTGCTAATTTTCTAAAAAAATCAAAGATTTTATTAATTAACTATACCTTCTTTAATTGCATAATTAATCATCTCGGCAGTATTTTTTAAGTTTAACCTATTTAAAATATTTCTTCGATGACTCTCTACAGTTCTAGCACTTAAACATAATTTTTCAGCAATCTGTTTATTTTTTAATCCTCTAGATACTAATCTAATTATTTCTGATTCTCTAGAGCTGATTAGTTGTTTTTGTGGTTCAATTAAGTTATTAGCCAAGCTATTTATTAGCTTAATTGAAACATCATTTGTAAAATAGCTTTTTCCTTGAGCAACAGTTTCAATGGCTTTTAATAAATCTTCAGAACCTGATTCCTTGAGTACATAACCATCCGCACCTGATTTATACATGTCTATAATAAACGATTGTTCATCATGCATTGTGATGGCTATTATTTTAATTTTTTTATATTTCTCTTTAATGATTCTAGTTGTTTCAATTCCATTCATAATTGGCATACTCAAATCCATTAATATAATATCAACATTATTATCTTTTTCGAGAAAATCTATTAACTCCTTTCCATTAGGGAAATCGCCCACAATTTCAATATTTTCAAGTGTATTTAACATTAGTTTTATACCCTCTCTAACCATAGAGTGGTCTTCAGTTATTATGATTTTTATTTTCGACATCCGTTTTGATTTTTATATTAATATATTTTTTATTGGAAATTTTATTTTGAATTCTGTTCCGATGTTTTCCTGACTTATGATGTTGATTTCCCCATGAAATGACTTAACGCGTGAAGTTACATTACTCAATCCTAATCCATTTAAATTTGAATCAACATCAAAACCGATTCCATTGTCTTTTAGAGTTAATAGTAAATCTTCATCATTAAAATCGGCAATAATTTCAATGTTATTACATTTAGCATGTTTGTAGGCGTTGTTTATAAACTCTTGTGTTATTCGATAAATGGCTATTTCAACATCTTTATCTAGTAATGGAATTTGAGATAGAAATTTTGTGGTTATTTCTAATTCTTCTGAAGAAACATTTTTAGAAAGTTGTTCTATAGCATTCTTTATTCCATATTGGTTTAGTGATGGAGGAGTAATATTATAGCAAATGGTTCGTAATTGAAGAATCGTACCTACCAAAACATCTATTGTTGAATTAACTTTAGATGTAAATGATTCTGAATTATCAAAAGTCTTAAGGTATTCTAATTGGTATTTTATTCCTACTAAATTTTGCCCTAAACCATCGTGTAGGTCTCTTGAAATTCTTGCTCTTTCAAATTCTTGAGTGTGAATTATGGTTTTTAGTAACAGTTCCTCCGATGTTCTTCTTGTGGTAATATCTCTAATGATTGCTTGATAGTTTAATGTTCTGCCATAACTATTTTTTATTTTGTTTGCAGATATTAAACAATTTTTTCTGGTTCCATTAAAAAGCGTTATGACACACTCGTAGTTGTTAATAGAGTCGTTATTTTTAAGTGTTTCGATGATATAATCTCTCTCATAATCATTATTAATAAAGTTAAAGAAGTAGAGTAGGTTTAATTTGTTTGGTTTTGGTTCCAAAAGAAATAATGCGGATTTATTATAATCAACTATTTTTCCATCTTCATCAAGTATTAATATGGTGTCACTACTTTCTGAAAATATTTTCTGATATTTATTTTGCAGTTTATTGTTTTGTTCCCTTAATTGATAAAAATGATAAGCATCTTCAATAGTTGTTTTTAGTTCAAATTCATCCCAAGGTTTTGATATGTATCTATAAACCTGTCCTTTATTAATGGCATCTTTTACGGCGTTAATATCACTATAACCGGTTAGTAAAATACGCATCGGATTTGGATATTCACTAAGGATGGATTCAAAAAACTCAACTCCCGTCATTTCCGGCATTCGTTGGTCAGCAATAACAACCTCAATGGCATGTTTCTTTAATATTCGTATGCCCTCTTTAGCATTCTCAGCCAAATAAACATCAAATAGTCGCCTAAAAGAGGCTTTAAAAGCAAGTAAATTATCTTTTTCGTCGTCAATGTATAGTACCTTTATTTGCTCCATAAGTTAATTGATTCTGTTTTTAGGAATACTAATAATAAAAATTGTTCCTTGATTTTTTTCTGAGGTGACACCAATAGTTCCTTTATGATTGTTAATGATACGATATACGATAGACAATCCTAATCCGGTACCTTTCCCAACTTCTTTTGTGGTAAAGAAGGGATCAAATATCTTTTCTTTTATTTCATTAGGAATTCCAGTGCCATTATCGCTTATACTAATTTTAATATTGGTTTCTTCCTCAATGGTCTCAATGGTAATTATTCCTTTTTTAATATAAGCTTTATTTTCATCAATGGCATCAATGGCATTGCTAACTAAATTCATAAACACTTGATTAAGCTTACCTAAGTAGCATTCAATTTTTGGTAGCTTCTCAAGCTTTGTAATAACTTCGATACCTGATAATTTACTCTTTAATAGGGTTAATGTTGATGTAATGCCCTCATTTATATCTGCAAACATTAGGTCTCCTTCATCAAGTCTTGAGAAAGTTCGAAGACTTCTTACTATTTCATGAGTACGAAAAGCTCCATTTTCAATACTATTAATAATTGTTTTTAGTTCGTCTTTTAAGAAATTATAATCAAGTTCTGATTTTAATTGGTCTATTTCTTTAAGTTTTGCTGAAATGTTTGAGGAGTCATCAACTTCTTCATACTTGCTTATAATGGCAATTAAATCATCTATATCCTGTCGTAATGGACTAATATTAGACGACACAAAATTAATTGGATTGTTAATTTCATGTGCTATTCCTGCAGTAAGCAAACCAAGTGAAGCCATTTTTTCTGCATCAACTAATTGAGATTGAGTTTCCTTAAGGTTGTTTAGTGTTTGGTTTAATTCAGCAGTACGCTCATTAACATTTTGTTCAAGTATAATGTTTTGTTGAGTAGCAAGTTGCTCCTTTTCTTTTAATGCTGAAAAAGCTTGTTGTTGAAGCAGTTCTTTTTCTTTTTTGTAATCATTTATTCTTGCAGCAAGTGCAAAAGAAAGTAAGATTCCTTCCATGGCAACTCCAGCAGTTAATGTATGGTTAGTAAGATTATTTGAGGGCAATACCCCAAAGTTTTTAAGTACAAATAATATTACTCCAACTAAAAACATCGACCATGCGGCAAGGAAGTATTTTGCAGAACGATTTGCTCTTTTTGCTAATTTTATGGCTATGAATAGTGAGTAGAAGGCTATTAATGCACCTCCCATATCCATTAATCGATGACTAGTTTGTAGTTCTCCAAATAAAACGGTAATAATACCTGCTATATAAATAAAATTAATCACTATATAACCCTTATTTAAAGTTGGTACTTGATTTTTTGTGTTTAAGAAATGTTGGATGAATTTAACGGCAGCAATACCTGCAAGGGAATTAAATAATATTAATGAGATGTTTGATAAATAGGGTTGTTCCTGAAAGATGAATCGATTAATGTAACCATTCAATGCCGCTTGTGTGGATGATATCAGAAATATATAAACAACATAATACAGATAACCAATATCTTTTGTTGAAAAGAAGATAAACAAATTATATAAAACAAGAACTAACATTATTCCAAAGAATATTCCGAATAACAAATCTTGAGTTAGTTTCGATTCTAGTGTTGCAATAGGAGTACTTAAATATGGCAAAAAAATAAGTTGTTCCCAACTTTTTATTTTAACTAGTAAAATTGAAGTGTCTTTATTTGGAAGATTGATATCAAAAAGAAAATGTTGGTGATTGTATTTTCGGTCAGAAAAAGGATGATTATCCCCTAATATCGAGTTTAAAACAGGTTGTTTACTACTGATATTGTATAGTTCAATTTCATCAATCAGTGGGTTTTGAACTCCAAAGATTAAATTGTTGGAATTGGAATTATTTTGAATATATATTTTTAACCAGAAACTTGAATTAGTAAGTCCTAGATTAATTGGATAAGATTTATGTAATGTAAAAGAATCTATATCCAAAACCTCTTTTGCAGATAATTCGGTTGATTTATCTTCATAAATTTCAATATTTTTGATTATGAAATTATTTTGGTTACCATCATATATATTTATAGGTTGAGCATTTAGCTGTTGTATAGTTAGTATAAATAAAACCAGAATTTTTAATTTTAATATAACTCGTAGTAAGCACTGAATTTGTCTAAACATTTGTTTTCATAATTAAATCATATTCGACTTCAATTGTTCCTATAGGACTATTTTCTTTTCTCTTTTGAATAGGGTTTTCTCTTAATCCTAGAATACTATCTTTCTCATTAGGCAAGGCTTTTTCTAATGTCTTAATATCTTCTAGTACTAAAATTGTTGCGATTAAATCTGGCTTAGGATATTCAAAAGTGCCTCTTTTTCCAATCGATTCTTCAACAGTGAATCCGATTTTCTCAACCATATGTTTTGTCCATGGAGCACTCAAAGTATATAGGGATTGTAATTTATATTTCTCGGCAATAAATATACCTGCTTTTGCTACCCCTGTTCTAATAAGCATAGCACTTAATCCGCTTCCAGACATATCTTTTTTATTCCATAATCCACATAATTCCCCAGTTTGGAAGCTCAGAGTTGGATTAATTAATTGAGAAATTTTAGTATCTAGTTTCTCTAAAGCAAGTTCTATAGGTAACTTTATGTTATTGTTTTTTATATGTAATCTAGCACCTCCATAGGTTTCTTCTCCATTAACTGACTCAACCATGATAACATACACGCAAGAATCAGTAAACCAATCATTACTTGATGAGGTAACTTGTTTTATGCCATAACTCAATAATACATCTGCATGACCTTTTGCAAACCTTTTACATGCAGTTATGTTATCAATTGCACGATAAACACGTATTTTAACTTCGAAGAAAGGATTCATGTATTAATCTTTAATCAGCTCGTTCAAATTCACAAAAAACCTTCCTGATGAGTGAAGTTGGTTAAGTAAAATTCGTCTACTAACATCACATGTTACGGCTCCTCCTAAAACAACAGAGGAGGCAAGTTGGGGCCATGTTGTTATTGTCTTGCCAATTTCACAAAAAGATTTTTTTAGCCTTTCTGAAATTGTTTCGATCCCAATAATAGCAGCAATAAAAGGAATTTTTTCTTCGTTTGTTTTCATATTGTTAATATTAGAGGAATCTAAATGATTAATTAATCCATGAAAAATTAATCGTTCAGGTTCAAGATCAAACCTTTCAATGTCAATCATTCCATTGTCATTGGTGTCCATTACAACAGGTATTTTATACTCTTTTGCCCTTTGTCGGGTTACAACTTTAATATCTAATCCATCACAAACCTCAATACATAAATCTATTTTTTTGCCGTTTGGAAAAAAGAAGTCGTTCATGTTCTCTTCAGTCAAACCATCAGATAAACAGGTTACTTTTAGAAAAGGATCTATTTCAGCAATTTCACGAGCAACAACAACTGTTTTTTTAATACCAAAATTTTGCACTCCTGTTTGAATCCTGTTTAGGTTCGATAGTTCAATAACATCAAAATCGGCAATAATTAATTCGCCGCAAATACGTTCCATAGCAATGGTTAATGCAATAGCCTTTCCAACAGATAATCCAATTATTCCGATGGTCTTGGTTCCCAATAATTCTTCTTCCTGAGGAGTTATCTTATATTGATTTCTATTGGTTCTAACTTCGATGAATTCAGCTTTATCGAGTAAATGAATTATTTTATTAAGCCAAGGATAATAAATCCAAACACCATATTGGTGAAGCTCTCTTTCGTCTAAGTGGTTATTTATTTTTTGAGTAAGTTCTTCTTTGGTTAATTTTAGTTGTGGATTTCTCAATTTAATCAATTCTTCCAACTGGCTCTGAATTTCATCAATAATTTGTAAATTTTTGGATGATTCTATTAATTTTATAAAATCTTGGTCATCTTCCTTTAAATTAAAAATAATGGGTTTAAAAGCTTTATTTTGAGCAGAGTCGGAATCAATTAGTTTAGTAAAAATTATCTTGTTAGTCATACCAATTATGTTGAATTTTGGTTAAAAATTTTGAATATTAAAATTAAATATAATAAATTTAAAACAAAATAGTGTAAATCATTAAAATCATAAGCGTTAATACGTAATTTTTAACTAAGTAATAATACTTAAAACACACCTCATGAGCTTAGAAAATAAGACAAATACTACCGAAAAGATTAATGTATTATATATTGATGATGAAGTAAATAATTTAGAATCATTTAAAGCCGCTTTTCGTCGAGATTTTAATGTGTTTACGGCTATATCAGCACATGATGGGTTACAGGTTTTAAATCAGAATCAGATAGAGATAGTTTTTTCAGATCAACGAATGCCTGAAATGACTGGTGTTGAATTTTTTTCGGAGATAAAAGAGAAATACCCTGATTGTATGAGGATTTTAATAACAGGTTATACGGATATAGGGACTGTAATCGACGCTATTAATATGGGGCAGGTTTATCGATATGTTTCAAAACCTTGGTGTAATGAAGATTTAAAAATTTTAATTAATCAGGCCTATGAGGTTTATCGACTACGTGAAGAAAATAAAGAATTAACAGCAACTTTACTACGCGTAAACCAGCAACTTGAATTTATGCTTCGACAAAAATTAAGTTCTTTATAAATGTTTATAAAATCGACTTTGAAATAACTTTCAAAAGGTTTACTTTTGGAACTCAATTAAAAAAACACTTCAGAAATGAACATACACGAATATCAAGGAAAATCATTACTTAAAAAGTATGGTGTTGCTATACAAGAAGGTATAGTTGCCGAAACGCCGCAACAAGCTGTTGCAGCTGCAAAACAATTAACTGAACAAACCGGAACATCGTGGTATGTGGTAAAAGCACAAATACACGCTGGTGGTAGAGGTAAAGGAACGGTTACTGAAACTGGCTCAAGAGGTGTTGTTTTAGCAAAAGGATTGGATAAAGTAGAGGATATTGCTAAAGGAATTTTAGGAGGTCATTTGGTTACTTTACAAACCAGTGCAACTGGAAAATTAGTTAGCAAAGTATTGATTGCTCAAGATGTTTACTATCCAGGAGAAGCTCAACCAGAAGAATTTTACATGTCAGTTTTAATGAACCGTGAAACTGGACGTAATGTAATTATGTATTCTACCGAAGGTGGTATGGATATAGAACATGTTGCTGAACATACTCCACATTTAATTTTTAAAGAAGAAATTGACCCAAAGGTTGGTTTACAAGGTTTTCAAACGCGTAGAATTGCTTTTAACTTAGGTTTATCGGGTGAGGCATTTAAGCAAATGACAAAATTTGTTGCTGCTTTATATGCTGCTTACGAAGGTACTGATGCATCGATGTTTGAAATTAACCCTGTATTAAAAACATCTGACAACAGAATCATTGCTGTTGATGCTAAAGTAAATGTTGACGATAGTGCATTGTTCCGCCACAAAGACATTGCAGAAATGCACGACCCAACGGAGGAAGACCCAACAGAATTGGAAGCTAAAGCTGCCGGATTAAATTTTGTAAAATTAGATGGAAACGTAGGTTGTATGGTTAATGGTGCTGGTTTAGCAATGGCAACTATGGATATTATTAAGTTTTCGGGTGGTGCACCAGCTAACTTTTTAGACGTGGGAGGTACTGCGAATGCAGAGAGAGTGGAAAAAGCTTTTAGAATAATTTTAAAAGACCCAAATGTTAAAGCTATTTTGGTAAACATTTTTGGTGGTATTGTTCGTTGCGACAGAGTTGCACAAGGTGTTGTTGATGCTTACAAAAACATTGGCGATATTCCTGTTCCAATTATTGTTCGTTTACAAGGAACCAACGCTATTGAAGCTAAACAATTAATCGACGATTCAGGTTTAAAAGTGCTTTCGGCTGTGTTGCTTAAAGAAGCTGCTGATAGAGTAAAAGAAGTATTGGCTTAATAAGTCAACGTAATCAAAATAAAAAAATCCCCACAACTTGTTGTGGGGATTTTTTGTTAGCTAAATTTTTTAATCAGAACTATACCTTTAGTGAACCGCGAAAACTTCTTGCAGCGTAATACGATTCGGCACCGTTGTGATAGATAAACACATTGTTGTAGCGGAAATCGCCAAAAATTGCACCGCCAAGTTTTCTAATTTCGGCAGGCGTTTTTAACCAGCTTGATGTTTTGGTATCGAACTTTCCCAATTTTTGCAGTGCTCTATATTCTTCTTCGGTTAATAGCTCAATACCCATTTCGGTTGCCATGCCAATAGCACTGTTTTTGGGTTTGTGTTCTTTTCTCGAATTTAGTGCCTCTTGGTCGTAACAAACACTTCTGCGACCTTTTGGGGTTTCATCAGCACAATCGTAAAAAAGGTATTCACCTGTTTTTTTATCGTAACTCACCACATCGGGTTCGCCACCAGTTTCTTCCATTTGGTTTAGCGACCATAATTTTTGAGGTTGTGCCTTTAGTTTAGTCTCCACACTAGCCCAATC
Source organism: uncultured Vicingus sp. (assembly GCA_964398455.1). Taxonomy (GTDB): domain Bacteria; phylum Bacteroidota; class Bacteroidia; order Flavobacteriales_E; family Vicingaceae; genus Vicingus. The sequence continues at coordinate 115,293 of CAYNMR010000007.1, forward strand.
CAGACCTTGGTGTCGGTTCATGTGTTGCTCAAAACGGATTTTTAGTGTTTCGAGTAGTGCGGTTTGTTGTAATGGTTGTAATTCTTTTTTACTCATAGTTTTACAATGTAGTTTTTAATTGTAATCACAAGGGACTATTTTCGCATCAGGGCATTCTTTAGATATTTTCTCAAGTATTTCCTCATATTCTCTCTTTGTTAAGCAGTCTTCAGTTATCAAAATCCAAGGTTTATCTGGTTGTATAAAACCCAAAAGACGTATGTCTGGATACATTTTTCTTAATCGAAGTTGTTCTTCCTCCATTTCTTTTTGAGATTCGTACGGTGATGATTTATCGATTGGAAATGATTTTGCAATAATTTTTCCTTCTTCAAGTCCATAGTTTGATTTTACTTTCTCTGGTCGTGAAATCTTACAAGAAAAAATTGTAATAGCTATGATTATGTGTAAAATTCTAAATAATAATTTCATTTCTATGTTTGCTAACAAGCGGATATAATACAAAGTACCATATCCGCTCCAGATTTTACTTACTATTCAGCAAATTCATAATCTCATCCAATTTTGGAGAGAGAATAATTTCTGTTCTACGGTTTTTTGCTCTTCCTTCTGGTGTTGAGTTTTCCGCTCTCGGAAAAATATCTCCTTTACCCGAAGCGGTTACACGAGTTGCAGCCACTTTGTAATCGTCGGTAAGTGTTCTAACAATTGATGTAGCACGGATAACACTCAAATCCCAGTTGTCTTTAAACAACGCCGTTTTAATTGGAATACTGTCGGTATGTCCTTCTACCAAAATATCAATATCTGCATTTTTATTTAATACATCTGCCAGCACTTTCAATGCTTCAACTCCCTTGCTTTCTACCGCAGCACTACCTGATTTAAACAACAACTTATCCGACATCGAAACATACACTTTTCCATTTTTAATTTCTACCGAAAGTTCGTCGGAGTTAAATCCTAATAAGGCATTTCTCAAAATATCATTCAATCGGTTGGTTATCGAATCTTGTCGCGAAATAATTTGTTGCATTTCTTTCAACGCTTTTTCTCTGTCGGCAAGCATTTGTTCTTTTTTAGCCAATTCTTCCGATTTTTCTTTTAGCGTTTTACTGTATTGGTCAGCCTGCGACATGTTTTCGTTAATCAAACCTTTGTATTTAGCGTTCAATTTTTCGTGGTCGCCTTGTAGTGTTTTATGTTCGGTTTGTAAAGTAGTTAAGTCGGCATTTAATTTTGCATTTTCAGTTTCTTCGGTTTTAAGGTTGGTGCACAATTCGTCACGTTCCTTTACTAAATTTTTCAACTTTTTTCCACCCACAATTTTTTTCTCAGGAATAGGGTCTCCACACTTGTAAGTTGGTACACAAGAGCTTAACAATAAAGCAGATGAAACTATTATTAATCCTATTAGTTGATTTGTTTTTCGCATAGCATTACAGTTTTTGTTTAAGGTAAAATTACATCCATAGTAAGTTGGTTATAAACAGGCTAAGAAGTATTTTTCAACAATCAAATTTTATCTTAATTTCGCAGTACTGAAAATAATGAAAAGTTATGTTTGATAATTTATCCGATAAGTTAGAGAGAGCCTTTAAGGTATTAAAAGGACAAGGACAAGTAACAGAAATAAATGTTGCGGAAACTGTTAAAGAAATTCGTAAAGCATTACTCGATGCCGATGTTAGCTATAAAGTAGCCAAACAATTTACCGACACGGTTAAAGAAAAAGCCATTGGAGCGAATGTATTGAATGCCATTTCGCCAAACCAGTTGATGGTTAAAATTACTCATGATGAGTTAACCTCATTGATGGGTGGAGGAATGCAGGAAATAAACATTAAAGGAAACCCTGCCATTATTCTTATTGCTGGTTTACAAGGTTCAGGTAAAACCACGTTCTCAGGTAAATTAGCTCACTATTTAAAAACCAAAAAAGGCAAATCGCCTATGTTAGTTGCTGGCGATGTTTACCGTCCTGCGGCTATCGACCAATTGCATGTGCTTGGAGAACAAATAGGAGTAGAGGTTTGGAGCGATAAAGAAAATAAAAAACCTGTTGACATTGCTCAAAAAGCCATTGCTCATGCAAAAAGCAAAGGATACAATGTGGTGATTATAGATACTGCTGGTCGTTTAGCTGTTGATGAGGAAATGATGAACGAAATTGAGCAGGTTAAAAAAGCAGTTAGCCCTCAAGAAACGTTGTTTGTAGTGGATTCTATGACAGGGCAAGATGCCGTGAATACAGCAAAAGCATTTAACGATAAAATTAATTTTGATGGAGTAGTATTAACCAAGTTAGATGGTGATACTCGTGGTGGAGCTGCTTTATCTATCCGTTCGGTGGTTGATAAACCTATTAAGTTTGTTGGTACTGGCGAAAAAATGGAGGCGTTGGATGTGTTCTACCCAGAACGTATGGCGGATAGAATATTGGGAATGGGTGATGTGGTAAGCTTAGTAGAGCGTGCTCAAGAACAATATGATGAGGAAAAAGCTCGTGCATTACAAAAGAAAATTGCTAAAAACCAGTTCGATTTTAACGATTTTATGGATCAAATCGGTCAAATCAAAAAAATGGGTAACGTTAAAGATTTGATGGGAATGATTCCTGGTGTGGGTAAAGCATTAAAAGGAGTTGATATTGATGATGATGCCTTTAAAGGAATTGAAGCCATTATTCAATCGATGACACCAAAGGAAAGAGCTAATCCTCAACTATTAAACGGAAACAGAAGAAAACGTATTGCTGAAGGTAGTGGAAACTCTATTCAAGAGGTAAACAAACTCATCAAACAATTTGAGCAAACTAGCAAGATGATGAAAATGATGGGCGATAAAAACAAAATGGCTCAGTTGATGAAAAGTATGCCGAAACCGAGATAATAGTTGTCAGTTCTCAGTTTACAATCAACAAGAAACCAACAACAATCAACCATGAAGATAATAAGCGGAATAGAAGTTTCAGATAAGATAAAAAACGATATTGCTCAAGAAGTTGAAGCAATAAAGTTGAGAGGTGGGAAAGTTCCACATTTAGCTGCTGTATTGGTTGGAAATGATGGTGCAAGCCAAACTTATGTAAATGCAAAAGTAAAAGCATGCGAAAAAGTAGGTTTTGGCTCATCGTTAGTTCAATTGCCTGAAACTATTTCGGAAGTGGAGTTACTGAACGAAATTGATAAACTGAACAACAATAATGATATTGATGGTTTTATTGTTCAATTACCATTGCCTAAACATATCAACGAACAGAAGGTTACCGAGGCGATTTCTCCATTAAAAGATGTGGATGGATTTCATCCTGTAAGCTTAGGAAAAATGGTTTTAAACCTACCAAGCTTTTTACCTGCAACACCTTATGGAATTGTTGAGATGCTCCGCCATTATAACATTCCAACCGAAGGTAAACATTGTGTGGTAATTGGCAGAAGCAATATTGTGGGTTCGCCCATGAGCATTTTAATGGCTCGAAATACTTATCCCGGTAACTGTACCGTAACACTTACACACAGTAAAACTCAAAATTTAGCAGAAATAACCAAACAAGCCGACATCCTTATTGTTGCTATTGGCAAACCTGAATTTTTAACTGCCAACATGGTTAAAGATGGTGCAACGGTTATTGATGTGGGTATCCATCGAATAGAGGACGCTTCCAAAAAATCAGGTTTTCGATTAATTGGCGATGTAAAATTTGATGAGGTTGCTCCAAAATGTGCGTTTATCTCGCCTGTTCCTGGTGGAGTAGGGCCAATGACTATTGCTAGCTTATTGAAAAATACGTTGTTGGCGGTTAGTAATCAGTAATTATACTTGTCTTTCCAATTGTCTTTTAAGAACTTTCTAATGCTGTCTTCTTTGGCATTTTTACCTGGTTCGTAAAACTTGGCATTTTTAATTTCGTCGGGTAAATATTCTTGTGCTTTAAAATTGCCTTCGTAGCTGTGTGAATAAGCATAATTAGCACCATAACCAATGTCTTTCATCAGTTTGGTAGGTGCGTTTCTGATGTGAAGAGGTACGGATAAATTTCCTGTTTTTCGAACCAAATCTATGGCTTCATTTATGGCTTGGTAAGAAGCATTGCTTTTTGGCGATGTGGCTAAATAAATAGTAGCTTGCGATAAAATAATACGTGCTTCAGGCATACCAATTACGTTAATGGCTTGAAAGCAATTGTTGGCAATAACCAGCGCTGTTGGGTTAGCGTTTCCAATATCTTCGGAGGATAAAATCAATAACCTTCGAGCAATAAATTTAGGATCTTGGCCACCTTCAAGCATTCGAGCCAACCAATAAACAGCAGCGTTGGGGTCGCTACCACGAATAGATTTGATGTAAGCCGAAATAATATCGTAATGTTGGTCTCCAGTTTTATCGTACCGAACCATGTTTTGTTGTACAATATCAATTACCTTGTCGTTGGTAATGTCTATGGGCTCGGTTTCAAAATTATTGACAACAATTTCGAGTGTGTTAAGCAATTTTCGAGCATCGCCCCCCGATAGTTGCAACAAGGCTTCGTATTCTAAAATATTGATTTTCTTTTTACTCAAAAACTCATCCTTGGTTAAAGCAATGTGTAAGAGTTTGGTTAAATCTTCTTTAGTTTGCTCTTTTAGTATGTAAACCTGACAACGAGAGAGTAACGCAGAAATAACCTCAAACGAAGGATTTTCGGTAGTTGCACCAATTAAGGTAACCGTACCTTTTTCTACCGCACCCAATAACGAATCTTGTTGCGATTTACTAAAACGATGAATTTCATCAATAAACAATACTGGGTTTTTGGTTCCAAAAAGTTGCTGCGATTTAGCTTTGTCAATAATTTCACGAATGTCTTTAACACCAGAGTTTATTGCACTTAAGGTATAAAAGGGTTGTTTGGTGTAATTGGCAATTATGTTAGCAAGAGTAGTTTTCCCAACTCCTGGCGGTCCCCAAAAAATCATCGAAGGAATAATTCCTTTTTCAATAACATTACGAAGTGTAGAGTTTTTTCCTATCAAATGCTCTTGTCCAACATAATCATCGAAATTATTTGGGCGTAAACGTTCTGCTAAAGGGGTTTGGTGGTTCAATGTATAAGGTTTGAAGTTTTAGCTAAATTAGAAAAAGAAGTCCGTATTAAAAAATTCACCACTTCATTATTAGATTATCTAATTTCCCAATTAGCTCATTAGAAATCATCACTTTCTTCATACTCTTCCGCATCGGGCTTAGCTATATTGTCGATGAGTTTGCCCAATCCTTTTTTCTCTGTTTTTTTAGTTTCTTCGGTTTTCTTACTTCCTTCTTCGCTCTTTCTCGTATCTTCTTCCCATTCAATTAAAAAACCATCTTTCTTAGGTTTTTTAGGATCGGTAAGTGTGCTGTCTTTTTTAAACCAACCAAATTCATCTTTTAAAATTTGTTTTAAGGTTCGTTTTTCCTCCTTAATATCATCGCTCCATTTTTCTTTTAAGCTTTTGGTATCGTAGCTTATTTTCGGGTTTTTAACCGTTCCAGTCATTCGTAAAAACATTACTGCCTTGCCTAATCCATCTTCTTCTTCATAACCAAATTCTGAGTTCTCTTTCTTTTTCGATTTTGCTTTTTTCCATAACACGTCGCTCATCAATAGTTTAAAACGGTAATCAATTGCATTATCAAACGAGTGTGTTCCAGAAATGGTTAAATCTAATGCCGAAGATTTTATCTCTGTTTTTGGGATGTAAATGATTTGATTTTTAATTTCCAACTGTGTTTGTAAGGTGGAGAATTTAATATGTTCTAATTCATTTATCTCAATAAATTTACTCAATGCTAAGGCTGGTTTGTAGTTAATCAGTTCTCCTTTATTAATAGTTAAATCAGCCAAAACATATAATTTTTCTTTGTTGAGGTTAAATTTTTTATCCCAAACTGAGGCAAACTGAACATTGGACGTAACATGCCCTTTTATGTTTTCTGCAACAAAATAGTTCTGTCCAAAATCTTCGAATTGGTAAAACAATTCTCTAATGTTAATGTTCTCTAAGCTAGCTGTGCTGGTAATTATAGTTTCAGCAACATCGGTTTCATCCAAATAAAATTCACCTTTAATTTTACCCTGCATGGCATTAAAATGAATGTTCGATGCCGTAAATACTTGGTTGTGCAATTTTAGGTTTGAAGAAAAATGTCGGGCTTCAAATTTTCGAAACAAGAAAGTATCAATTTTTGTGTTTAGGTTAAACGAGATGTTTTTTGGTAGTGAAAGCGTATACTCACCATCCTTCTTGGTTGAATTATCGTTTGCCAACAGTTCGTCCAGAATAATTTTCTTGGCATAAAAATCGGCATTTACCAACAGCTTTTGGTCGTCGATAAAAAGATATGCCAACAGGTTTTTAAAACTACCACTCAATGCAATAGAGCTTTTGTTAATATTGGTGGTTAGTGAATCGATAATGATCTCGTTGTTGTTAAATTGAAACGAACCATTTAAACCATGAACCAAATGAGGATAGTTCACCAATTTTAAATTTCCGTTGGTTATGTTTACTTGCCCAGTAGCAGTTAATCGCTGTAAATCTTGTGCTTTTATGTTGGTAATTTCACTAATGTATCCAGAGTAACTAAGGTTTAAATCTAGCTGACCTTCAGCAATTTCAAGGGTGTCTAACTTGAAGAAGTTTTTTGCTGATGAAATATCAATAGCTGCAATAGATTTTAGCTCGATAAATGGATTGTTAAAATCTGTAATAGTGTAATCTCCAGCAATGTGACCTGCACCAAAATTGGCATTAAAATTTTGCAGTACTAGTTTTGTAGGTTTGCCTTTTACATTGATAAAATTTCCACTAACACTCAATTGTGTTAACGATAAATCGGAATTTTTCTCTAAAATTTCGCCATGAGCAATGCTAAATGAAGCATTGAAATCAGGGTTTTCGGTAAAGGAATAGTTGCCTTTTATAGTTGCTTTATAGGTAATGTCTCCTTTTGTTTGGTACGATTTTAATTTCTCTTGTTGCTCGGGTGGGAACAACGAAAATATAGATTCAATAGAAAGATTATTGCCTTTAGAAACGATGTTTAGAACCGTAAATTTATTTTTATCGATAAAATTTCCTGATAGGTTAAAACTCAAATTTTCAATAGCAATGTTGCCATTTTCTATAGTGTATTTTCCTGTTTCTTGATTAACAGCCAAAGCGGTAGATAGCTTTATTTTTTTATTTTTTATCCATTTCTGATTGTTGCTATTGAGTTCTTGTAAAAGCAATTTTGCATCGGTTGTTAGGGTGTAGTCTTTATCTGAAAAATTACCTGATAAATTCAGTTGGTCAACCAAGATAATAAAGTCAAGTTTTTTAAATTCGTTAACCGTTGATAGCGAAATGTTTTCAAAAACCAATTTAGAGAGTTCGATTTTAAAAGGGTTTTCGGTGTTAGAAGTGTCTTTTTTCCAAAAATGAAAGTTGTCGTTTCCTTGTTGATCAATTTTTAAATTTACAAAACCATCCTCAACAGCAATTTGTTTAATTACATAGTTTTCTCTAATAATGTCGAGTAGGTTAAACTGAAAATAAATCGATTTGATGTTAAATAAATCGTCTTTCTTTTTCTTATCTACCACTTCATCTGCACGTACATTTTTAAGTTCTAGCGAAGCATAAGGAAATTTTTTAAAAATGGAGAAGTTGATTTCTTCAATATCAACTTTGGTGTTGAGGTTATTATTTATTTCGGTAAGTATAAAGTTTTTCACCTCGTCTTCATATACCGAGGAAATGTACCAACCCACACCAAAAAGGATGGAAATGATTAGGACAAAGGTTATGGCAACTTTCTTATATACCGACATTCATTTAGGTTCTTTCTCGCAGATAACGCTGATTTCCGCAGAGAAAAGTTAAATCAATAAAACGCTTATACAAACGAAAAAGTATGGTTTGTATTTTATCCAAAGGTAATGTTGAGTTGATTGTGAGAATTAGTGTAGAAAAATATTAATTAACAACAGTACGTTAGTGGTTAGGGGATTATTTTTTAATGATTTTATCTCGAGATAATATTTTTCCTAAATCATCTTTTGTTATGAGAAAATAGATGCCAGCATTAAAATTTGTGATATCCATTTTATTATCATAAACTTCAAAAAGCTTTTTTCCGTTTGTAGCAAAAAGTTCAATGTGTTGTTTCTGATTACCAATTGTAAAAGTCCCTGTTGTTGGATTAGGAGTTATCTGAGTTTGATAATGGTTTTCAGATAAATAGTCAATATTTAAAGGACAATTATAAATTAAATATAAAATTGTATTTCCACACATCTCGAGTTGAAAAGATTCATCGCCATTAATTATAACATGATCCTGTGAGGTTGCAATACCACTATTAGAAGTGATAATGTAATATGAAGAGTTTTGTGAAATAGAATTAAATATAGTTACATAAGTTACTCCATACGCATTACTATTTATGCTATCACCAATAAATCGAATAGTGTCACCAATACAAACATCAGAGATGTCAGTACAATCGGTTATGATTTTTTCATGAATAGTTGCTTTGCTAATTATAGGTAAAGCAAAAAGAAATAACATTAAAAGGTTTAATCGGTATATTATCATCTGAATAATGTTGTTTTATTATAAAACCTTAAAATAAATATTGGTTAATTTGAAGACGCAATATTTTCATTAAAGGTTGTTAAACAACTTTTATTGAACTAATATCAAACCTAGAAAAGCTATTTAGGCAACATTTTTAAAATGTTCACTTCGTCTTCGGTTAAGTAACGCCATTGTCCGCGCGACAAATCTTTTTTGGTTAATCCAGCAAAATAAACCCTATCCAATTTTATAACAGCGTAGCCTAAATGTTCGAAAATACGTCGAACAATACGGTTTTTCCCAGAATGAATTTCAATACCAATTTCTCTTCTGTCATCACCTTTGCCAACATAATTTACGGCGTCAGCTTTTATCCAGCCGTCTTCTAATTCAATCCCTTCTGCAATTTGGTTTAAGTGAATTTGAGGAACGTTTTTATCGGTGGTTACTTGGTATATTTTTTTTATGCCGTGTCTAGGGTGCGTCAATTTTTTTGCTAAATCACCATCGTTGGTAAACATCAATACTCCTGTGGTTTCTCTATCCAATCGCCCAACAGGATAAACACGTTGTTTCATTTTTCCAACCAATTGCATTACTGTTTTTCTGCCTTGTGGGTCGCTTACCGAAGTGATGAAATTCTTTGGTTTGTTCATCAAAACATAAACCTTTTGCTCGTGTTTTATCGATTCTTTTCCTACAGTTACTTTATCGCCTTCATTTACTCGTGAGCCTAATTCGGTGATAACAACTCCATTAACAGCAACAGCTCCAGATAAAATTAAGGTGTCGGCTTCTCTTCTCGAACAAACACCAGCATTGGCAATGTAGCGGTTTAATCGCATGGTGCCATCATCCACTCTTTTTGGAGTTTTTACAGCAGGTTTGTTAGGGTCGGTTTTAGTAAGCGGTTTTCGTTTAAATGGAAGTTTGCCGCCAGTTCCTTCTTTTTTGAAAGAAGAAGTGGTTCGTGATTTCTTTTTATCAGCTGATTCTACTTTGTCAGTGTCTTTTGCGAAAGTTTTCTTTTTGTCAAACGACTTAGGTTTTCCTTTATCTTTAGTAAAAGTTTTTTTTCTATCGGTAGCTTTAGGTTTGTCGCTTCTTTTTCGGTTTTCCATTAGTTTTCTTAGATATAAGTTTTTAGTAGTAAGGGGTAAGTATCTTCAAATTATCTTACCTCTCCACCATTATCCATGGCTTTTTCGGGTGATATAAATGCTAAGCTTCCTTCGTTGTTTTCAGCCATTAAAATCATTCCTTTCGATTCAATTCCTCGAATTTTTCGTGGGGCTAAGTTTACCAGCATAGATACTTGTTTTCCAACCACATCTTCGGGTTTGTAATGTTCTGCAATTCCAGAAACTACAGTACGAACATCGATACCGGTATCTACCGTAAGTTTTAATAATTTATCGGCATCAGGGTGTTTTTCGGCAGCCAAAATGGTCGCCACTCTAATGTCCATTTTAGTAAAATCATCAAAAGTTATTTCGTCTTTCATAGGTTTTGCCTTTGGATTGGATTGTTTTATGGTTGTTTTCTTTAATTTTTCTATTTGTGCTTCAATCGCTTCGTCTTCTATTTTTTGGAATAATTTTTCAGGTTGATTTATTTTATGACCTACTGGAACTAAAGAACAATTTTCTAATTTTTCATGACAATTTATCCAAGATAACTCATTGGTTGTCATGTTAAGCATTTCTTTGATTTTAAGAGATGTTTTTGGTAATAGAGGTTCACACACAATACTAAGCATTGCTACTAGTTGAATTGCTGAATTAAGTACTACTTCAACTTTTTTAGGGTCGTCTTTAATTAATTTCCAAGGTTCAACATCAGCTAGTATTTGATTCCCTTTAGAAGAAATTGCCATAACTTCAAATAAAGCATCTCTAAACTTATACTTAGAAATATTTTCAGCTATAATGTTTTTACAATTATTTAAATATACTAAATGTTCAATGTAGGTAGGGTGTTTATATTCTTTTGAAAGAGGAGTATTTTTTTCATATTCAGGTACAACGCCTTCATAGTATTTGTTTACTAAAGTAATGACCCTATTTACATAATTTCCTAAATTATCATTCAATTCATTGTTTACTCTTGACTGAAAATCTTTCCAAGTAAATTCGCTGTCTTTGGTTTCAGGGGCAATAGACGTTAATACATAACGTAACTCATCTTGTTTATTCGGAAAATCTTCTAAATATTCGTGTAACCAAACCGCCCAATTGCGTGAGGTAGAAATTTTATCACCTTCCAAGTTTAAAAATTCGTTGGCAGGTACATTGGTTGGCAAAATAAAATCGCCGTGTTCCTTTAAAATAATTGGGAAAATAATTCCATGAAAAACAATGTTGTCTTTTCCAATAAAATGAATCAATTGAGTGTTGCTATCTTTCCAATAATCTTCCCAATTTTTTCCATTGTCGGCAGCCCATTGTTTGGTTGCAGAAATGTAGCCAATTGGAGCATCAAACCAAACATACAATACTTTTCCTTCAGCACCTTCAACAGGTACTTTAACACCCCAATCTAAATCACGAGTAATAGAACGTGGCTGCAAACCGTTGTCAATCCAACTTTTACACTGCCCAATTACTTGCTTACGCCATTCGCTAGGATTGTGTTGTTGTTTGCCATCTAAAACGCCAGTTTCTATCCATGTTTTAAGCCATTGTTCGTGCTTGTTCATGGGTAAATACCAGTGAGTAGTTTCTTTTAAAACAGGAGTTTGCCCACTCAAGGTAGAAATAGGGTTAATTAAATCCGTTGGACTTAAACTTGAACCACATTTTTCGCATTGGTCTCCATAAGCTCCCTCCGAATTACATTTCGGACAAGTTCCAGTTACGTATCTGTCTGCCAAAAATTGTTGGTGTTCTTGGTCGAAAAATTGTTCGGTAGTTTCTTGTGTAAAAGACCCTTTTTCGTATAGCGTTTTAAAAAAATCGGAAGCAGTTTTGTGATGAAGTTCAGATGAAGTGCGGTGGTAAATATCGAAATCAATTCCAAAATCGGAAAAAGATTTTTTAATGATTTCGTGATTTTTGTCTACAATTTCTTGAGGTGTACAACCTTCTTTTTTTGCTCGTAATGTAATGGCAGCACCATGTTCGTCCGACCCACAAATAAAAGCCACATCGTTTCCTTTTGCTTTTAAATATCGAACAAAAATATCAGCAGGTAAATATGCTCCAGCCAAATGTCCTAAATGTAAAGGACCATTGGCATAAGGCAAAGCTGCTGTAATGGTATATCTTTTTTTTTCTTCCATAAAACCAATGTGCCGTAGTTGTTATACAGCAAGATTATTTAACTTCGTGCAAAAGTACATTTAGTATTGATAATATCAATAACAAGTCTATGGAAAAACCACAACCTCTTTCGAAAGGCGATAAAATAGCGTTGATTTCTACTGCTCGTAAGATTTCTTTATCAGAATTAGAATCAGCAATCGCTACATTAAAATTGTGGGGTTTGGAGCCCGTTTTTGGTAAAAATTTGTTCAATGTAAACCATCAATTTGCTGGAACAACTGAAGATAGAATTGCTGATTTGCAAGAGGTTTTAGATAATCCTGAAATTAAAGCTGTACTTTGTGTTAGGGGTGGCTACGGAACAGTTCAATTGATTGATTCGATAGATTTTTCCAATTTCAAAAAAAATCCAAAATGGATTATTGGTTATAGCGATGTTACTGTTTTGCATAACCACATCAATAAAAATTTTGGCGTATCAACCTTACATGCCACCATGCCCATCAATTTCACTACCAACACCAAAGAATCATTGGAAAGCTTAAAAGAAGTGTTGTTCGGAGCATTGCCAATTTATACCATCGAACACCATGAGTTGAATAGAACTGGTGAAGCAAAAGGCGAATTGGTTGGCGGAAATTTATCCATCATTTACAGTTTAACAGGAACTTCTTCGCAGCTTGATACCAAGGGTAAAGTATTGTTTTTGGAAGATTTGGACGAATACCTTTACCACATCGACCGCATGATGATGAACTTGAAAAGAGCAGGAATGTTAGTGGATTTAAAGGGCTTGATTGTTGGCGGAATGAGCGACATGAAAGACAATACTGTTCCTTTTGGAAAAACTGCTCAAGAAATTATTTTTGATGCGGTTAAAGAATACCAATATCCAGTTTGTTTCGATTTTCCTGCGGGACACATTAACGATAACAGAACATTAATTATGGGTTCGGAAGTAAGTTTGTTGGTTGACAAAGATTGGACAATATTACAATTTAAATAAACACACTTGGCAGACCACAACATATTGGGTAAAAAAGGCGAGGAGTTGGCTGCTCAATTTTTAGAAAAGTTGGGTTATCAAATCATGGCTGTGAACTGGCACGAGAAAAAATTTGAAATAGACATTATTGCACAAGACCAAAATCAACTCGTTTTTGTAGAAGTAAAAACCAGAACTACTGATTATTTCGGAAGCCCTGTTGAAGCAGTAACCCCAGCAAAACAAAAACATTTGGTGGAAGGTGCAAATTACTACATCGAAAAACACGAAATTGATTTAGAATGTAGGTTCGATGTAATTGCTGTGATTCTAAACAACAATCAACAAAAAATAGAACATTTTAAGGACGCTTTTTATCCTGAATTGGATTGAGTTATTCTAGAATAATAGTTTTATGAATAGATGATTTGACGTTACTCAAAATATACACTCCTTTTGGTAATGAAGTTAAATCAATTGATGAAATTTTATCATTGATGAAATAGTCCTTTACAACTTTTCCCTTTACATCAATAATTTCTATGGTTAACGGTAATAAAACTTTATCAGAAAACTCAATTATAATTAATCCGTTTGTAGGGTTTGGATAAATGTTATTAATAATATTATTAGTGTTTTTGCTCATGCCAGTTGGCGGGTCAACAATAGTAACACATTCACTACTATCGGCACAGTTATTATTGTCGGTAACGATAAATTGGTATTCACCATCACAAAGCCCGTTTGCTATTTGGGTTGTAATATTTGGTGATATTGTTTGCGGACATCCTGCCCACAAGAAAGCATATGGTGAAGTACCTCCTGTAACATTTCCATTTGCAACGCCATCACAAGCACCAATAGAAGATGGGTCGCTAACAAATACTGCTGTTACAATTAAAGGGCTCGGTCCACTAACAGTAATATCAGCGACTGTAATACTACATCCATTAGAATCAGTAATAATACAGTTGTAAACACCTTGACAACTTGCACAAGCTGAAGAATCTGTTGTTGTGGAACATGGATCGTCCCATTGGAAAGTATATGGAGGAACACCACCATTTGGTGTTACTATTGCACTTCCATCACATGCTTCAAAACAAGATTCTGGCGTTGTGTTCCATGTTGCAGTAAGCGTATCTCCCAACGGTTCATTAATAACAATATTTATCGTTGTATCACATCCATTACTATCAATTACAATGCATGTATAAGTTCCTAAACATAAGTTTGATGCTGTTGCTAATGTTTGAGCAAACGGGTCATTCCATAGGTAAGAATATGGTGGAGTACCGCCAGCAACATCTAATGTTGCACCTCCATTACATCCGCCAATACAATTTATATCAATAGTAGTATCAATTGATACTACTATTGGAGTGGCTATATTTATTGTAAAAAGTTGATTGCCCCCACATCCGTATGAATCGTTATAATAAATGGTGTAATCATTAGGACAAAGATTATTAAAGATTAGATTTGATTGTGAAGTAACTCCATTATCAATTGAGAAAGTATAAGGAGGTTCTCCTCCAACGATGGTTATTTCCATTTCACCATCACATGCATTTAGACATGTCTCATGAGAGTTAATAATTGTATTAATTTGAGGTTGATTAGCTATCATATAAAGTGAAGCTCCACTAACTTGTTGACCAATAGAATCTGTTACTGTCCATGCAGGAGCGTTATCTCCATCACAAAAACCTCCCAAATCCCAAGAACCCCAACTATACGAATAAGGAGGAACACCGCCTGAAACAATTAATTGAGTATTTCCATCGCAATTTGGATAACAATGAGGCATTTGAAATGCCTGATTTACAACTAAAGCTGGTGGTTGAGAAATAGTAAACATATTTAAACCAGTACCACTTGGACCAGTAGAACTACAGTTTTTCGAATCAGTAACTTTTGCATAATAAGTACCTGCACATAAACCTGATTTACTTGTTGATGTGCTAGTTTGAAGTACAGTTGTACCATTAGAAGCGTAATAGGTAATAGTGTAAGGTGGCGTTCCCCCACTAATAGTTACATTGGCAGTACCATCACAAACACCATTTGCAGAGCAATTATTAGTAGATAAGGTATAGGTTATAGGGGTTGCTGGTGAAATAGTAAAGTTTTTACTAGTTACTCCTGGACATAAATAAGCGTCTCGAAGATATAAATTGTAATTACCAGGGCAAAGTCCCATAAAGACAGGGCTTGATTGCCATGTACTACCATTAATAGAGTAAGTAAAAGGTCCGGTTGGACCTCCATTACCACCTCCAGAAAAGTTAATATTTGCAGTTATTTTACCATCACATAATCCTACACAAGATTCATTAGAATTAATAACGGCAATAGGCGCAAAAAGTGCAAAATCAAATATAACTGCTGGACCGCTTTTTTGTTGTCCAATAGCATCTGTTACAGTCCAAGCAGGAACACTACTTCTATCACAGATACCTGAAATTACATTTGTACCCCAGCTATACGTGTAGGGTGGTACTCCTCCAGATGCATCTAATCCTGACGATCCATTACATATTCCATAACAAGTGGTATAGTATGTGTTTTGTGTAACATAAAGAGGTGGTGGGGCGGGTTGAGCAATAGCAAAAGCAGTTAATCCAGGTGAGCCTGAACCATTTGATGGACAACTGTTGGCATCAGTAACTTTTACATAATAAGTTGCAGCACATAAGCTATCAATACTTGTTGTTGTGCCAGTTTGCAATATAGTAGTGCCATTAGGAGCATAATAAGTAATTGTATAAGGTGGAGTTCCTCCACTAATGGTTATATCAGTAGTGCCATCACATAAACCATAAGCAGTTGCATCAACAGTTGAAATAGTGAAGGTAAGAGGGCTTGGACTTGAAATTGTAGCTGTTGTAGCATCAACACTTGGTAAAGCATCGTTAACTGTTACATTGTATGTGGTAGCACATAATCCTGTAAAAACATTGCTTGCTTGTGGAGTTCCTCCAATATCAAACAATAAAGGAGCTGTTCCTCCAGAGGTAAAAATGGTTAATGTTCCATCACAATCTCCAGAGCAAGTTTCATGGGTTACAATAACCGAATCAATTTGAACTTGAGCAAATGTATATAATGACAAAAAAAATATGCTGAAAAAGATGATTGGTTTTATAAAGAACATTTTCATAATCGAAAAATAAATAAGCAATATAAGAATTATTCAGCTAGAAACTAGTTCTTTGGATGAAAAAATATAAAGAGTTGCCAAAAGGTGCATCAATCAAAAAGGGTTGTAAAGGAATTGACAAAAAGCTATTATATACTAACACAAAAAGCATCTTGATGCTTTTTATCCTGAATTGGATTGAGTTATTTTATTAAAATCATTTTTTTAGAAAATGATTTTCCTTCATTAACTAATGAAATAAGGTAACTTCCTTTGTTGATCCATTCGGTGTTTAAAACAGTTGTAGAATTTAACTCCTGTTCATGAATTAATTTTCCTGTTAAATCGTGAATGGTAACCAATAGTTCAGAGAAATTTTTACCATTCCATTCAAAAGTAAGTTGTGTATTAAAAGGATTAGGATAAACACTTAAAACGTCGTAATTATTCTGCTTATTTATCGAAACAAAAACACACTGATTTAAAATTTCGGTTTCGGTATTACATCCTGTTAAATTTAGGTTAATTGTTGAAACAGCTCCAATCGGTGGATTGTTTAGGTAATTACAAATGCTTTGAACAGCACAATCGCTTAAAACAGTATTTCCAGTAATAAACAAATCGCCCAAAATTTCTGTGTTGTTGTTTCCTAGTCCATTTAGAGAGGTAAGTGAGGTATTTAAATCAATAACTAAAGCACCTTCTATTGGGTCTCCAGTTACTAATGTTAAGTTGCTTAGAGCAGAAACGTCGGTTAGGTTTGGATGTTCCACAATTTCTAAAATACCATCGACTGAGGTAAGTTGGTTTAATCCGTTTAACGATGTAAGAGCAGCATTGTCTCTGATAATAGCTCCCATACCAACATGTTTTAACGAGGAGAATCCTGTTAAGTCGGTTAATAATGGATTAGTACGAACAGTAAACTCACCTAGAATAGTATCTAAATTTGTGAAACTAGAAATGTTAATTAATTGAGGATTGTCTCGAATAATTAAATCAGAACCAGCATAAAGTAGATTTAATCCAGAGGTAGTAGTTAAATTTGAGTTGTTACGTATTTCAATTGCTGCATGAGTTGCCACTAATTGATTTAATCCATTTAGGTTGGTAATTGTTGAACCAGAGATAAGAACATCAGCACCAACAGGAATGGTATCGCAACCAGGATAGGTTGTTGAGAAATTATCAATATCAGTTTGGGTGGTTAAACTTATTGGAGTTAATGGACATTGGGCACTAATTTTTAAGGAAATAGCAATAAACGCTAAAATTATAGCAGTTGAAAACTTAAACATGATAATGATTTTTAAGATTAAAGTTTTATAGAGATACCAATTTTACCGCCAGAAGTAGCATTACCTCCACCAAATTCAAGATTAACACCAAATCTATCGTTAAAGTAGTAACGACCACCTAGTTGAGCTCCTAAGCCCAAACCAGAAGTTCCTCCCTTATAACCACTTGGAGAACTCCATGAGTAGAATCCAACATTTAAGCCTAAATAAACATCCCAAACAGGATCTAAACCTAATAAATTATTGAAATGGTAGTTTGCATTTCCTAAGAAACCAAATATTCTGTGATTATATTTAGTACCCCAAACATCATCATTGTATGAACGAAAAGAGAATTCTGCTCCAACAGTAATGTCTTCATGAACACCATAATCGAAACCTACATAAACAGGTAATCCGTAATTAGAAAATCCAAAACCAGCGTTGATTTGACTTTGACCTTTTTCAATAGGATTTTGTGCAAAAAGCGTTGTAGTTGATATGATAATAAGGCAAGTTGTAATTAATTTCTTCATGTTGATTTTTTCTGCAAGATTATGATTTTCTCTGTGGAGTATTTTTCTTTTTAAAGAACTTTTTTTGTTGGGGTTTTCTAGTGGTGTCATAAACAGGTCCTTCATCAAAATCCTCTGGGAGCTTAATTTTTGGGACTTCTTTTTCGATTAATTTTTCAATTTTAGCAAAGTCGTAGCATTGTTCGCCGTTAATAAAAGTTAAGGCAACACCTTTATTGTCACCTCTGGCAGTTCGTCCAATTCGGTGAACGTAATCTTCTTCATCTCTTGGAACTTCATAATTGATAACCAAATTTATTCCTTTAATGTCGATACCACGAGCCAATATATCAGTAGCAACTAGTACACGCACTTTTTTATTGGTAAAATCGAGCAACACTTGTTCGCGTTCTTTTTGGTCTAAATCCGATTGAATTCCTTTGGCTTGAATACCCACTTTTGATAAAGCTTGAGTAATTTCTTTTACCATAATTTTTTTGCCTGTAAAAATCAACACGTGCTCAAAGTTGGTTGTAGTAAGAATGGACTTTATTAGAGCTATTTTTTGTCCATCGTGTACCAAATAAGCACCTTGTTTTATTCCTTCATTAGGTTTCGAAATGGCAATGTTTATGGTGGTTGGTTCGTGTAGCAATTGATTTGCTAATAACCTTATTTTTGGAGGAAAAGTTGCTGAAAAAAGTAGGTTTTGTCGTTTTTTTGGTAGTTTTTCGGCAATTTTCATGATGTCTTCGTTAAAACCCATGTCCAACATACGGTCGGCTTCATCTAAAATAAAATGTTTTACACCCGACGTATCAAAATAACCCATGTTGAGGTGCGACATAAATCTACCTGGAGTACAAACAATAATATCGGCACCAGTTAACAAAGCATTTTTTTCTGAGTCGAAACTCTTTCCATCGCCTCCTCCATAAATAGCAATAGAAGTAGCATTGGTAAAATAGCTTAATCCTTCAATTTGTTGGTCAATTTGTATGGCGAGTTCTCTGGTAGGAACAATTACAATAGTGTTTACCTTTCCGTTGGAAGGATTTTTACAGATTTCATTTAAAATGGGAAGTACAAAAGCGGCGGTTTTTCCTGTGCCTGTTTGAGCACAAGCAATTACATCTTTTTGTTGCATAATGGCTGGTATAGCCTGTTCTTGAATTGGGGTGGGAGTGTCAAATCCCATAGCATCTAAAGCTTCTAATACTTGTGATTCAAAGCCGAGTTCGTTAAATTTCATTTCAGTAAGTCAATTAATTTTTTTGCGTGAATTTCGGCATAAGTTCTCGATTTTTCCTTTGCTTCGTCAGAATAGTTTGCCATTTCATGAGAATAAACTTCGGAAACGTAAATCATTTTACAGTATTCTGCCAAGCCTTTAAACGGAAAAACAATTTTTTCTACTACCTCAATAGGGTAATCTTTGCTCGAGCTTCCAGTGGTAAACGAAACAATTATTTTTTTTCCTTCCAATTGGTAATTTCCTTTACCGAAAGCAAATCCATAAGTAAAAACACTATCCATCCATTCTTTTAAAATGCTTGGCACGTTATACCAAAACAGCGGGTATTGAAAAATAATGGTGTCAGCTTTTAAAAGAAATTCTTGTTCGGTTTTAACATCAATCTTGTAGTCGGGATACAATTGGTTTAAGTGCCTTACCACCACATTTTCTTTTTCAAGCAATTGGCTAATGTGTTTATTAGCAATTGATTTGTCTATGTTGGGATGAGCTAAAATAACAAGCGTAGTAGATTGCATTTGTTTATTAAATGTTTGTCTACAAAAGTCGGTTTTTTTGTTTTATGATTTTGTAAACCATAACCATCATAAAACTAAATTTTTAACCGATTCAAAGGTTTCTTTATAAGTTAATTGAAAATAGAAAAAATTGAAATGTGATACTTTTTATATCAAGAAGGTATTTCCCTTTATTCTAATTTAATAAGTTTATTTTTTATAATGTTTCCTTTGAATTTGACTTCAAAAAAATAAATACCAGCATCTTGCATGGATATATCGATTAAATTACAATTGAATGATGAATAAATTTTTTGCCCTAAATAGTTGTAAATATTAGTTTCATAACTACCTAAATCATCAGATGTTTTGATATTAAATACTCCGTTTGAGGGATTGGGATAGACAATAATTTCTCTTTGATCAAGTATATTGGAAACTTTTACTGGAAAATTTATCAATTCATTTGTTGTGTTTTGAGCATACACATCAAAACCATTATTCCAAGTATCTCTAGCGTCTTGCCATGTGATAATTGCTCCAGTTGTATTATCCGAAACAATATTTATACTTGTTTTATTGAAAGAATTAATACAAATAGCATTACCTCCTAATTCCCATTCAATATTACCTACACTATCAATTTTTTGAGCATAGATATTACCACCATTTCTATAATCAATCCAAGAAATAATGATATTGTTTAAGCCTATAGATGAAATAATTGATTCAATTTGATTATTTGAATAATTACAAATAGAAACACCATTATTCACCCATAAACCAGTTCCATTTGAATCTATTCTCTGAGCATAAATGTCATAATCACCAAATCGATTGTCAGACCATGTAATTATGGCTCCATTTGAACCATCTGAAACTATTGATGGAAGTTCTTGATGATTATTGGTGGCTGAAATTACAACCCCATTTGTAGGCCACTTGGTTAAACCATTTGAATCTATTCTTTGTGCATAAACATCATAATCTAAGCCATTTCTTTGATCCTGCCAAGTTATTATTGCACCACCCAAACTATCTGAAACAACTTTTGGATTTATTTGATATCCTCCTAGGGTACAAATCGAATCGCCGTTTAATGACCATTCAACAATACCAGAAGAATTAATTCTTTGAGCATAAATATCTTGATTTGTTTCCCAAGTAATAATAATTCCTTCTTTTCCATCAGAAATAATCTCTTTGTTGCCAATATTATATGGACATACATTTATTCCATTCGAATTCCACATTAAATTCCCAGAAGAGTCAACTCGTTGAACATAAAGACCAAAAATCATATCTTGCCAAACAATAATAGCACCCCCATTTTTATCGAAAATAATTTTAGGCTCTCTCTTAAAACTTGGGGTATTAGAAATCACAACGCCATTTGTAGTCCATTTGGTTAAACCATTTGAATCTATTTTCTGGGCATATATGTTTTTTGATCCATTTCTGTTATCACGCCAAACAATGATAGCACCTCCATTTTCATCCGACACGATATTTGGTTCATCTTGGTCATTAACTGCTGAACAAACAACTTTACCATTAAATGTCCATTCCTGATTTCCGTTTATATTCACTCTTTGTACGTAAATATCAAAACCATTAATTGTTTGCTCCATATACGTTACGATTACACCCCCAGCTCCATCAGTAACACTATTTGGACTATACTGATGGTTTGAATTTGTTGCTACTGGATTGTTTATATAAGGACTAACTGACCATTGGGCTTCTAATTTAAAAGTAAATATAAAAAGAAGACATATTAAGAAATATTTTTTCATATTAGTAAATTTAGGATTTTTTTAGAAAATTCATTTTCTTTTTCAAGCAATTGGCTAATGTGTCTATTAGCAACTGATTTTTCCATATTTGGATGAGCTAAAATAACAAGTGCAGTAGATTATATATGTTCATTAAATGTTTGTCTACAAAAGTCGGTTTTTTTGTTTTTTGATTTTGTAAACCATAACCATCATAAAACTTAATTTTGAACCATTCATGGAAAAACAGCTCAATTTTATTGAAATAGACGACAGGGTTAACTTAGCATATCAGTTTATTGATAAGCAAAACTCAACTAAACCTTTGTTAATTTTTTTACACGAAGGTTTAGGAAGTATTGCTCAATGGAAAGGTTTTCCTGAATTGTTGTGCGACCAGTTAAATTTAGATGGATTGGTTTATGAGCGTTATGGCTATGGATATTCCACACCATTTTTTGAAGACAGAAAACCCGATTATTTGTTTACCGAAGCGGAATATTTTTTACCAAAATTACTACAGCAGTTGCAAGTTAATGATCGAGATATAATATTGATTGGACACAGTGATGGAGCCTCAATTGCATTGATTTTTGCTGCAAATTCGGCTAACAAAGTTGTTGCTGTAGTAAGTATGGCAGCACATGTTTTTGTTGATGAATTAAGTATAGGTGGAATTATTGAAGCAGATAAAATTTACCAAGCTAGCGATGATTTGCGGAGTCGGTTAAAAAAATACCATTTCGACCACGTCGATTCCACCTTTTATGCTTGGTCGAAAATGTGGCAAACCGAAGAGTTTAAACAATTTAATATCGAACATTTGTTGCCAAAAATTAAGGCTCCAATTTTGGCTATACAGGGTGTTCAAGATGAGTATGGATTGCCTTCTCAGGTAGAAAGTATTGTTAAAAATGGTGAGAATCCAAACAACAAAAAACTGTTTATCGATAATTGTAAGCATTCGCCACATTTACAAGCAACAGAACAAGTAATAAAATCAATTTCAGCGTTTTTAAAAGATAATTTATGAACCCACATTTTACCAAATTAGAAACCATGTTTCATGAGGCTCCTATCAATAAATTAATGGGGCCAAAATTAAAAGTTAGCGATGGAAAAGCTGAAATTACGATGGATGTAAATCCTCAGTTTTTTCATGCAGCAAATGCTTTACATGGATCCGTTTATTTTAAATTATTAGATGATGCTGCGTTTTTTGCCGCCAATTCGGTTGTTGATGACGTTTTTGTAGTTACCGGAACGTTTGAAATAAAATTTTTAAAACCCATAACTCAAGGAAAATTGGTTGCCATAGGCGAAATGACTAAAAATTTGGGTTCGAAATTAGAAGCAAGAGCAAAGCTTTATAGTGAAAATGGAGATTTGTATGCAACTGGTTCGGGGGTGTTTGTAAAAACCAAAATTTCATTAACATCAATTGAGAGTTATAAAATTTAGTACTTTTGATATCATGATGAAACGAATTTTACTTTTCCTTCTAATAGCATCTCCTTTTTTAGGGTTTGCTCAAGCCGATGAAGATTCTTATGTTTATGGAGATACTCCTAAGGCTAAAGCTGATACAGAAAAAACAGGAAAATTTGATTGGGATAGGGTTACCGTTGGTGGTGGTTTAGGTGCTACATTTGGTGATTTAACCTATTTTGAAATATCTCCAACAGTTGGTTATTACCTAACCGACCAATTGCTTGCAGGTGTTGGGGCTACTTATATTTATTATTCTGACAACATTTACAAGTACAAAACTAACATTTATGGTGGAACTATCTTCACGCAGTACCTGTTTAAGGATATGCCCATTTTAGCTCATGCCGAAACCAATTTAATGAATTATTTTTCGTTTGACAGACAAGCTAGAATTAATGCCATTGGTGTTTTTTTAGGAGGAGGTCTTAAACAACAAATTGGTGACGGACGCTCTTACCTTTCCATATTAATTCTTTGGGATGTTAACGAATCGAAAGATTCGTTTTACCCGAACCCAATCATTAGAGGTGGAATTTCTATTGGTCTATAAAAAATAGTAATTCATCGATAAATTATTTTTCGCTGCGTAGTATTTTTCGCTAATTTTGGTTTTTAACAAAATAAGAAACCATGGTTAAATTTTTACTTTCTTTCTTAGCAATTCTTTTGCTAAACCTCCCAACTTTTAGTCAACAAAGTATTTACCCAAAAAATAATTATCAAGCCGATTTTGATGCTGCCTATCAGCAATATCCTGCAATTCCAAAAGGTGTTTTAGAAGCAGTTGCTTTTACCACATCTCGATTTCAACATTTAGATAACCAAACTGAAAGTTGTGTGGGTTTACCAGCGGCTTATGGAGTTATGGGTTTAACTCTAGACGGAAAAGGTTATTTCAGAAACAACTTAAACTATGTTTCGCAGCTATCTGGAATTTCAGTAAGCGATATTTTGCTAAATCCTACCCAAAACATTTTGGCTTATGCAAAGGCTTACAACGAATTGTTGCAGTTGGCTAAATTTGATAAAAGTCAAGTTGAAAACCATGCTGAAATATTGGTGGCATTAAGTGAGTTGCCCTACGATGGCATTCAAAACGACTTTGCATTAAATTCGCATTTGTATTCAGTATTTAACTTTTTACATGATGAGGTTGCTCAAAAAACCTATCACTTTCCAAATCATAACATTAGTTTGCAACGAGTTTTTGGTGAAGAAAATTTAAATGTGCTTTCTTCTTCAAGAATTGTGATGACCGAGAATTCGGTAAGTACTAACGATGGTAAAGTGTACATCAATTCTAGCTACACATCAAAATCAGTAGATTATCCTCCTGCATTAACTAGTTTGGCTCCATCATGCAATTTTAGTTCAAGAGCTGGTACCGCAATTTCGGCAATTACCATTCACACTGTTCAGGGAACTTATGCTGGGGCAATTTCTTGGGCAGGTAACTGTTCCTCAGGTGTTTCTTACCATTATGTGTTACGTTCTTCTGATGGACAAGTAACTCAAGTGGTTTTAGAAAGCAACAAAGGATGGCATGTGGGTTCTGAAAACCCTTATACTATTGGATACGAGCACGAAGGTTATGTGAATAATCCTGCTTGGTACACCACAGCTATGTATCAATCTTCTGCAGATTTAACTATTGATGTTACGCAAAGCGGTTATGGAATTAATCCTTTACGTACCGCTTATTTTCCTTGGGCTCCAACCACCAATTACAACGCTACAAGCACTCCAGGAAGTTGTGTAAAAATTAAAGGACACCAACACTATCCAAATCAAACCCACACCGATCCAGGTGCAAACTGGGATTGGGATTATTATTATAAACTCATCAACATTTCAACTCCAATTACTACAAACAACAATCTTTCGGGAACAGTAACTGATTTAGGTGGAAGTGGCAATTATGCCAATGATGCTCGAACATTGTTTTTAATTCAGCCAACAGGAGCTACCTCTGTTACATTGAATGTGAATGTATTTAATGTAGAAGATGATTGGGATTACTTATACATTTATGATGGAACAACACCGTTCAGCCCTCGCGTGGGTTATTATACTGGTTTGTCAATTCCATCAACCATTACGGTAAATAGTGGAAATGTTTTAATTGAATTTCGTTCCGACTGTTCTACCATAGCTCCAGGTTTTGAAATTACTTGGAATTCGGTTGCTCCAGATGCTATTAAGCCTACCACAGCAATTGCACCAGTTGCTGATCCAGTAAACGATGATTTTACTGCAACTTTTACCGATGCCGATAATGTGGGTGGAAGTGGCATTTTACACCAGTTTTATCAAGTAATAGATTACGATGGAGTGGACTGGAGAGCCAACGACAACAATGGGTTTTTTAGCGATAATTTTGATGTGGCTATTCATCCCGATTGGACTACAGCTTCGGGTATTTGGAACATTGCAGGCGGTTATTTAGTTCAGAGTGAAGATACCAATACCAATACCAACATTTATGCAGCTTTAAATCAAAATACTTATGATAAATACTTGTACCATTGGGAAGGAAAAATAGAAGGAACAGGAACCAATCGTAGAGCAGGATTTCATTTTATGTGTAACGATGCTTCGCAATCGAACAGAGGGAACTCTTATTTTGTTTGGTTTAGAGTGGACAACAATAAAATTCAAATTTACAAAGTGGTAAACGATGTGTTTACCTTAGAGCAAGATGTTGCTTATACTTTTAATGCGGCTACTTGGTACGATTTTAAAGTAACTTACGATAAAACTACTGGTGAAATAGATGTTTTTATAAACGATGTGTTTAAAGCCTCGTGGCAAGACCCCTTTGCTTATACAACAGGAAACGCTGTTTCGTTTAGAAGCGGAGATGCCATGTATACCGTAAATAATTTAAAAGTGTATCACAACAGAGGAAATACAGTATTGGTTACTGTTGGAAATGATACCTTGAGCGATATCAGATTTGAAGGTGCTCCAGCAGGAAAAGTAAAATCATTGGTAATTGATAACGCTAAAAATATTTCACTTTTAGCAGAGCAGTTGGTAAATGTCGAGTGGTTAACTACTGCCGTTAACGAAGTTGAAAATGGGGCTGTTCGTTTTTATCCAAATCCAGCAAAAGAGGTGCTTTTTGTAGAATTTGATTCTCCATTAAACAACTCCAATTTAATTGTTCGTGACATCTTGAATAGAGAAGTGTTGGTGGAAAATGTATCCAATTCATCTAAAGTTGGTTTAGCTATTTCTTCGCTAAAATCGGGAGTATACTTTTTGGAGTTTGAACACAACCAAACAAAACATTCCATTAAATTTATCAAGCATTAGAGACGCTCGATTGTACTTCTCTTTTTGTACATCTTTTTTAAATTGTTCGTAAAACGGTTAATTACTTTGTTTCTTTTTTCGAAAAACGATACTTAATAAATCCTTAACTTCCATATCGATTACAAGTAAGAAAAAAGTTTCACTTTCACACCTAAAAAATTGATATGGCAAAAAAGAAACAATCCAGAATTTATGTGTTAGACACATCAGTAATTCTTTACGATCACAATGCAATCAACAATTTTGAAGACAACGATATTGCCATTCCAATTACTGTTTTAGAAGAGTTGGATAACTTTAAAAAAGGTAACGATACCAAAAATTTTGAAGCCCGTGAGTTTATTCGTTTTTTAGATAAGGTGAGCGGAAGCAATACCTTACAGCAATGGATTACGCTGGACGGCAACAAAAAAGGTAGGTTTAAAATTATTATGCATCACGAAAAAACCAAACGCGATGCCGAATCTATTTTTAACGACCACAAAGCCGATCACAAAATTTTAAATGCGGCTATTGCTTTGCAGGAAGAAAATCCTGATAAAACAGTGGTAATGGTTACCAAGGATATTAATTTGAGGTTGAAAGCCAAAGCACTCGATTTGCCCTCGGAAGATTACCTGACTGGCAAAATACAAGATGTAAAAAACTTGGTGGTTACAGGCAAACAAACCATTGACGATGTTGACCCTGAAATCATCAAAAAAATATTTAACGGTGGTAAAATTGAAGAACCAGAAATTGGAAAAGTAAAATTTGAGAAAAACTCTTTTTACATTCTTAGAAACGGTAAAAACTCGGCCTTAGCTTATTACAACCCTATTGAAAATGCCTTAGAACGAGTAGAAAAAGAATACGTTTATGGCATAAAACCCAAAAATGCCGAACAAGCATTTGCCATTCATGCGTTGCTAAACAACAACATTAAGCTGGTAGCATTGCAGGGTGTTGCCGGAACGGGAAAAACCTTGCTGGCATTGGCAAGTTCGTTGGAGCAAAAAAACTTGTTTAAACAAATTATTTTAGCCCGACCAATTGTACCGCTAAGCAACCGCGACATTGGTTATTTGCCTGGAGATGCCAACGAAAAAATTGGACCTTACATGGAGCCTCTTTGGGATAACCTCAAATACATTAAAAACCAATTTGGCGAAAACGAAAAACGCTACCGTTTAATTGATGAAATGCAAAAAGAAGAACGCATTGTAATTACACCGTTGGCGTATATTCGTGGGCGAAGTTTGAGCGATGTGTATTTTATTGTGGACGAAGCCCAAAACCTAACACCACACGAAGTAAAAACTATAATTACCCGAGCAGGCGAAAACACCAAAATAATTTTTACGGGCGACGTAAACCAAATTGACTCTCCTTATTTAGATGAGCAAAGCAACGGTTTATCGTATTTAATTGACCGACTAAAAGGGCACGAATTGTTTGCACACATTACCCTCGAAAAAGGTGAACGTAGCGAATTGGCTAATTTGGCTAATGATTTGTTGTAGGATTTAGCATGTCATCAGAATATAAAAATTCTGATGCAATTATTGAAAATTTATTACTTTTAGTGGATGAAGAATTTAATATTAATGCTGGCATTAATCGTTGCTTTATTAAATGTTGCTAAGGCAGATTTAGGAGTACCAACAATTCAAGCTATTTGTAAAGTAACGTTAAACGATAGTACTACAATAGAAGGAATTATCTCTTTTGGAGAAGGCGGATACGATTACTCTTACAGACCATCTGGGTTTTGCTTGCTTCACGAAAACATGGTCTACCAACTAATATTATATAGCTTTCCCTTCGTGAAATTTACACCCTATAGTTGGGGGGATTATAGGAGTGGTAAATCGAAATTGTTTTATGCAGACAACCAAGATGCACAAGGCTATCCTATGGGGAATTATGAATATAATAGTTCGGATAGTATATTAACCAAGAAAACTGAATTGATAGAAGCGTATAAACTGAGTGATAAAATGATTCTTTATTTATCTATTCCTTTTCACTTATATGTAGGACTAGATAGTGAAAGTATATTAATCCCTGTTAAGAAAATTTTATCAGTAGATGTGGTGTCAAATCCAAGTCAAGTATGGTTGAATAAAATTGAAGAAGCACGCAAAAAACTGATAGAAGAACAGAAAAAGGATGCATGGGAAGATTATTTGGAACCAGTATGGTATCACGAAATAATTGGAGATGAAAAACAAGTGACGTATTTGAAACAGTATTTTAGAAATCAATAATTAATAATCCATTTCTATTCAAGCAAAATCAAACGTTTCGTATTTTTTTACCTTTAAAAGATGATAAATAGAATTTTAATAATATTAATTGCAATTGCTTTTGTTGGGTGTGGAATTGGGGAAAACGATTCTTCTTCTCTAGTAAATGGAAAGATATTAAAAGTTTGGGAGAGTAATGGAGAAAAAAGGCAAACTTATTATTTAGTTGAAGCTTCATCGCAACTTAAAATGATTAGTTTTTCTCCAGCAACATATGATAAAAATAACCCAGGAAAATCAGTGATTGGAAAAAGAGTCAATTCAGAAATAATCTTTGAAAGCAGTATTAATGAATATTATATTTTAAAAGAAAATGGGAGATTAGATGTTGTCAAAGACAATGAAATAATTGATGAAGCTATAGAAGTTGATGCATCAAATAGTTATCAATTGTTTCCATGTATTAACATCGCAATTAAATGTCCTTGTAAACTTGAAGCAGATTCAAATTCAATAAAACAGATGATGGTTAATAATATTTCACCAGTTGTAGTTTTTAATTGTAAAGATGGAAAAGACGGTGATTTATTTGCTATTAATGCTTTACTTTCTAAAGATTCGGTATATACAGAAGAAGAAATAATATCAGGTATAATTAATTCTTTGGATTCTAACAAGCTAGTCTCTTATGAGTTGAAATATATTGGGTATAATAATGCTATTGAGGTATATTCTCCACTTAATAACTCAAAGTTTTTATCATTGTTTACCAACAAATCAACTATAAATTTTTCTTTGGTTGCTAATGATTCATTAGAAACAAAGTTTAATAATTACATCAATTCAATTATACAGATTTACTAGTATTATCTCCCCTCGCTCCCGCAAGTTTAGCGAAGCGTAACTTATGGTAAAAAATATTGTAGGTATAAAAACGAAAAAACCGCTGTCGTTAAACAGCGGTTTTTTTCTGGTGGTGCCTGCTGGAATCGAACCAGCGACACAAGGATTTTCAGTCCTTTGCTCTACCGACTGAGCTAAGGCACCATTTATTTACGGTCGGCAAATGTATTAAATTATTTTAATCATCAAAAAAAAATTAGATACTATTTGTACTTTTGGAGAGTTATTATTCCTTAAACATTGATAATCAGTTGAATTTAGTAATAGACATCGGCAACACCTCTACCAAAGCAGCTTTGTTTTCGGATGATAAGCTGGTTTTTAACAAAAATTATGAAACATTAACGCTTGCTGATGTTCAAACGCTGCTAAAAGAATTTAATATTGTTCGTTCTATTGTTTCTAATGTTAAAAACGAAGATTTGGAACTAGAACAACTGTTAACCAATCAAACCCAATTTTTGAGCTTAAACCAACAAACACCAGTGCCTTTTACCAATTTATACACCACTTCGGCTACTTTAGGAAAAGACAGAATTGCCCTAGTGGCTGCAGCAGCAACACATTTTGCTAAAACCGATGTGTTGGTTATTGATGCTGGCACTTGCATTACCTACGATTTTATTGATAAAAATGGCAATTATTTAGGAGGTTCTATAGCTCCTGGAGTAAATCTTCGATTAAAAGCACTTCACCAATATACCGGAAAATTGCCGTTGGTCGATTTTTCGGAAAACAAACGACCAAAATTTATCGGCGATTCAACGGTTGATTCCATAAAATCGGGAGTTTTTTATGGTGTAAAATTAGAAATAGAAGGAGTAATTGCCGAATATACAAAGCGTTACGAAAATATTCAGCCAGTTATTACAGGAGGAAATGCCGAAATGTTTGATTTAGAATCAAAAAATCGCATCTTTGCAGACAAATTTTTTCTCCTGAAAGGATTAAACGAAATTTTAAAATATAATGCAAAAAATTAGTAGCTATCTTGTTGTTTTAATGTTGGTGCTGTCTTCATCCGAAGCAATGGCACAAGCTACTACAAATTCTCCTTATTCGCGTTTCGGTTTGGGCATTTTACGCCCAGAAGTGAACAACCAAAATTTTGGCTTAGCCGGAACAAGCATTGGATTAAGGTCTTTTTCCAATTTAAATATGGTTAATCCAGCTTCTTATTCAGAATTAACCATTACTACTTTCGAGATTGCAGCAACAAATACAGCATTAACATTATCAGATGGCAAACAAAATCAATTTCAAAACAATCCCTACATCAATTACATGGCTTTAGGTTTTCCTGTAATTAGAAACATTTGGGGTATGGCTTTTGGTGCAATGCCTTATTCAAATGTGGGTTATAATTATTCAACAACTTCTACCGATACTATTGCTGGAGGGGTTAGCTATTATTATCAAGGTGATGGAGGATTGACCAAGGTGTTTTTTGGTAATGCATTCAAAATTAAGTTAGATAGTACATCATCTGTTTCTGCTGGTTATAACCTTGGGTTTTTATTTGGAAACTTTAATTACGATAAAAAAGTAATTTATGGAGGCTTATCCAATTCGTTTAATTTGTGGCAAGTAAATAATAATCATGTTGCTGATTTTACTTCCGATTTTGGTTTGCAATATCAAAAGGTGTTTAAAAATGCAAAAGATGAAAAATATATTTTAACCATTGGAGCAACTTATGCGTTGGCAGGTAACTTAAAAACTAAACAATCAGAAATTGTTCGAACGTTTACCGGAAATATTGATTTTGGTGCTTTAAAAGATACCATTAGTTTGACAGAAGATGCAATTGGTGTTACCGAAACACCAGCTAAAATGGGAGGAGGTTTATCTTTCGAAAAAGAAAATAAATGGGTTTTTGCATTAGATGTAAAAACAACAAGCTGGTCGCAAATTAAAACTCCCGAAACCAATGTTGTTTTTAAAGATAATTTGTCTGTTTCAACAGGTTTTGAGATTGTTCCAAAACACGATGCGTTCAATAATTACCTTAAAAGAATAAAATATAAATTTGGTGCTAGATATTCAACTGCTTATTTATCAATCAACAACCAAGATATTACTGAGTATGGCATAACTTTTGGGTTAGGTCTGCCAATCAAACGAACCGACACATCTGTACCAGGATTAAACCTTGGTGTTGAATACGGAAACAGAGGTGTAGCAAGTAATGGATTAGTAAAAGAAACATTTGTCAATTTATATGTAGGATTAACCATAAACGACAAATGGTTTATTAAAAGAAAATACGATTAAAAACATTAAAAAAAAGTAAGATGAAAAAGTTAACATTGATATTAGTAGGAATAGCAATTTCAAGCTTAAGCTTTGCACAAGGAAAATACGGTAAAACTGCAGAAGATAGCGTTACCTGTATTGAAAGTTTAATTTATAAAGATTATTTAACCAGCGACCCAGCATTGGCTTTAAGTTTATGGAAAAAAGCTTATGCTGTTTGCCCTGAATCTCAATTAACATTGTACATCAATGGTGTTAAGTTATACCAAGGCTTAATTAAAGGAGCTACTGATGCTAAATTACAACAAGCGTATAAAGATACGATGTACTCTATCTTTGATCAACGAATTGCTGTGTTTGGTGATAAAGCTAAAGTGTTAGGATTAAAAGGTCAAACCATGCTGGTTTACAGTAAAAATGAACCACAAAAAATATTTGATGTGTTAAACGAATCTATTAATCTAGGTGGTGCTGAATCTGAACCAGGAACATTAGTAGCTTCAATGTTTGCGGTAGTTAATTTAGAGAAAGACGGTAAAAAAACAAAAGCAGAAGTAGTGGAAATGTATGAAAAAGTGATTGCTATCACTTCGACAAAACAAGAGGAAAACTATTTAGAGGCTCAGAAAAAAGCCGAAGCAGTTGCTGCTCCGTATTTAGATTGTGAAATTCTAGTTCCAATGGCTGAGAAAAATTTTGAGGCTAACAAAGGAAACTTAGATTGGTTGAGAAGAACAGTTAAATTGTTGCGTTACAAAAAATGTTACGAGGCACCAATTTTTGCTAAAGTTGCCGAAGCTTATTTTGCTTTAGAACCATCTGCTGAAGGTGCTGACGGAATGGGTAAATTGTTTTTAGGTAAAAAAGATTATACCAAAGCAATCGACTTCTTTAACAAAGCGGCTGATATGGCTACCAACGATGAAGAAAAAGCTACTTACATGATGAGTATTGCAGAAGCGTATTTATATGCAAAAAATTATTCTTCAGCTAGAACGTATGCTTTAAAAGCTGTAGGTTTAAAAAGTGGATGGGGTGAGCCTTATATTGTAATAGGAGATGCTTATTTGTATAGTGCTAGTTCTTGTGATGATGGTGAATTAGGAAAATGGGGTGCGTATTGGGCTGCAGTAGATAAGTTTCAGAAAGCAAAAGCTATCGATTCATCTGTTACAGAAGAGGCAAATAAAAAGATTGCTCGTGCTTCAGCAAGTTTCCCTCCAACAAAAGATTTGTTCTTTTACGGAAAACAAAAAGGAGATTCTTATACTGTTGGTTGTTGGATAAATGAATCTACCACTATTAGGGTAAGTGAATAATGATAAGAATAAACTTCCTAAATATCATAAAAGTAATCCCGATGATTTTCGTCGGGATTCTTTGTTCATGTGAAAACGATTTAGAAGAAGTTAACGCTTTATCTTCAAACAAGAGAGAGCCGATTAGAAGAGGGAAAAATATAGAACTTATTCATTCGGAAAAGGCTAAAATAAAAATTAGGGTTACAGCACCTTTAATGGAAGAGTTTGATGGCGAAAAACCATTTACAGAGATGAATCAAGGTATTGAAGTTAATTTTTATGATTCGTTGCAAAAAGTTACCACGAAACTAACTGCTAAATATGCCATAAATAAAATTTCGGAAAAAATTATGGAGGCAAAAAACGATGTGGTGGTAATTAATGAGAAAGGGGATAAGCTAAATACCGAACATTTAATTTGGCAACAAGATTCATCTAGAATTTTCACTCACGAGTTTGTGAAAATTACAACAAAAGATGAAATAATAATGGGACAGGGCTTAGAGTCTAATGAGAATTTTACCAAGTACAAAATTCTTAAAATTAAAGGAACCATTCAGTTGAAAGACGAAGAAATTAAAAATTAACCATAGAGAGTTGTAAACCGATAAATTGTGAACAAATATGTATAAAGTAGTAAGATTTTTGGAGTTAATGTGGCTGGTAATAGCCATTTTTAGCGTTATAACGGGCACTTATAAATTGATAACTATGCCAGAAATAATGGATGCTCTGTTTTTCTACATATTTGCTTGTTTGGCGGTAATTCTTTTTTTCTTAAGAAGAAGACAACGAAAAAATATAGAAAACTCATCTCAACAATAAAAAATCATTTAATTTCGGTCTTTCAAGACTAGTGTATGTCAATTAATCTTATTTACGTTCTGGTTGCAATTTTATTCTCGGCATTCTTTTCAGGAATGGAAATTGCTTTTATTTCAGCTAACCGATTAAAAATTGAATTGGAAAAAAAGCAAGGCGATTTTTCTGCCAAAATCCTTTCAAAGTTTATTCAAAAACCAGCAAGTTTTATTGGAGCAATGCTTATTGGTAACAATATAGCATTGGTAGTATATAGTATGGCTATGGCAATGCTTCTTGAACCGTTTATTCTTACTTTTACTGCAAGTGAAGGTCTGGTGTTGTTAATTCAAACAATAATTTCTACAATCATTGTGTTGTTTTTTGCCGAGTTTCTACCAAAGGCATTACTCCGAATAAACCCAAATTTTGCGTTAAAGTTTGCTGCAATTCCACTCAAGGTTATTTATTTGGCTTTGTATCCTCTTACCTTTATTACTACAATGCTTTCAAATGCTATTCTTAAACTTTTTAATGTAGATACATCGCAAAGCAATTTGGCATTTTCTAAAATAGATTTAGAGCATTTTGTTTTGGATATTCAGGAAAGACAAGAAAAAGGAGAGGATATTGATCATGAGATTCAGATATTTAAAAATGCACTTGATTTTACGGATGTAAAAGCTCGTGAATGTATGATTCATCGTACAGAGATTGTAGCTATGGATATTGAAGATTCAATAGATGAACTAAAAGAGAAGTTTATCGAAACAGAATTATCAAAAATTCTAATCTACAGAGATACTATAGATAATATTATTGGATATGTTCATTCATTAGAATTGTTTAAAAGACCAGAGAGCATTAAATCTATTCTATTACCTATTTCTATTGTGCCCGAATCGATGCCAGCTAGTGAAATTCTAAAACAATTTATTAGCCAACGCAGAAGTATGGCTGTTGTAGTTGATGAATTTGGTGGTACATCAGGAGTTATAACCACTGAAGATATTATCGAAGAAATTTTTGGCGAAATTGACGATGAACATGATGTGGAAGAACTAATTGAACAGCAAGTTGATGAGAGTACTTTTTTATTTTCTGCAAAAACAGAAATAGATTATATTAACGATAAGTATAAATTAAACTTACCCGAATCGGAAGAGTACGAAACTTTAGGCGGTTTAATATTTTATAAACATGAGAGTATACCTGAGAAAGACGATGTAATAACAATAGACAATTATCGATTTAAAATTGAAGAGGTAAGTAACAATAAAATAGAACTAGTAAGGGTTCAAATTTTTGGATAATAATAAACTAAAATCTTCTTTTATAATTCAATCAACAATCGTATATTCGCAGCCCAAATATTTTTTATAAAATGGCAGTAATAGGAAAAATTAGAGAAAAATCAGCACTATTAATGATAATAATAGGTGTGGCAATGTTAGCTTTTATTTTAGGAGACTTGTTCCAATCAGGGCAATCTTTCTTTGGTGGAGACAATAGCGTTGGAGAGATAGGTGGTGATAAAATTTCAGCAATTGATTTTAACAATCAATACGAAATTGCTATAAGCAGATGGGAAATGCAGAATAAAACTGCTGCAACCGAAGACATTAGAGAATCACTTCTTGAGCAAGTTTGGAATGATATCATTCGTGAAAAAGTGGTGGTAAGCCAAATCAATGAATTGGGTATTTCAGTTAGTCCTCAAGAATTGTTTGATATGATTCAAGGAAATGAACCTCATCCACAAGTAAAACAAGCGTTTTCAAACCCTCAAACAGGAGAATTTAATCCAGCACAAGTATTACAGTTTTTAAAAAGTTTAGAAACTATGCCAGTGGAGAACAAAAACCAATGGTTGTTGTTTGAAGATGGAATTCAAAAAGAACGTGTTTCTTCAAAATATTTTAATTTGATTAAGAAAGGATTTTACGCTCCTTTAGCTTTTGCAAAAAAAGTTCAAATAGAACAAGAAGAGAAAAGATCAATTTCTTTTGTTGCAAAAAGATATAATCTTGTTTCGGACAGTACAATTACGGTAACAGAGGAAGAAAAACTTGCTTATTACAATGAACATAAAAATGAATATAAACAAGATGCGTCAAGAGCAATTGAGTATGTGAAATTTGATGTTACTCCATCTGAAATGGATGTGGAGGAAGCTAAAAAATGGATTACTGATGCTGCTGTTGAGTATAAAGCTTCAACTAGCGACTCTGCTTATGTAATGTATAATTCTGATGTTCCTTTTGATGCAGCATATTATACTAAAGATAACCTACCTTATGTTGCTGATTCTGCATTTTTCTTTGCTGAAATTGGAACAACTGTAGGTCCTTTTGAAGAAGGAAATGCATTAGTGGTTGCAAAATTAACTGGAGTTAAAATGGTTCCAGATTCTGTTAAAGCTCGTCATATTCTTTTAAAATCAACACAACCAGGAGATTCTACTGCATATTTTAAGTTGGATAGCGTTAAAAATGTAATCCAAAAAGGTGCAAAGTTTGATGAAATTGCTAAACAAATGTCAGAAGATGTTGCTTCAGCAATTGAAGGTGGAGATTTAGGATGGTTTAAAGAAGGTCAAATGGTTCCTGAATTTAATGATGCCTGTTTTAATGGTAAAAAAGGCGATTTAACAATTGTTCAAACACAATTCGGGTTTCATTTAATAGAAATTACTGCACAAGGCGATAAAGTGAAGAAAGTACAAGTGGGAAAAATTTATAGAAACATAGAACCAAGCAATGCAACATTTGATGAGGTTTTTGCAAAAGCAAGTACGTTTTATTCAACTAACAATACATCAGAAAGTTTTACAAAAGCTACAGAAGGTGGAGAGGTGTTTAAGCTTATAGCCGAAGTAAAAGCAAGTGATAAAACTATTGCTGGTTTAGATTCTCCTCGTGAATTAATTCGTTGGGCATTTAAAGGAGATAAAGGTGAAATTTCAGCTCCATTTCAATTCGGACAAAGTTTTGTTGTAGCTCATATAGCAGAAGTTAGAGAAGAGGGCGTGGCACCAATGGAACAAGTTGAAATTCAAGTAGAATTAGGTGCTAAGAAGAAGAAAAAAGCGGAGATGTTTATTAATGAAATGAAGGGTTCTACTAACTTGCAAGAATTAGCTTCAAAAATTGGCGGAACTGTTGAAACAGCTAATGATGTTGCTTTTGCAAACTATTCTGTTCCAGTTATGGGTCAAGAACCAAGAATTATTGGTATGATTCCAACGCTTAAAAAGGGACAAATGAGTATTCCTTTAGAAGGACAAACAGGTGTGTTTGTTGTTTTGGTTAATGAAGTTATACCTGCGCCAGCTGTAACTGATTATGGTCCTTTTAAAATTCAGTTAGAACAAATGTATAGCAATAATGCTAACCGAGCATTTGAAGCTTTGCAAAACAAATTTGGTGTAACCGATGAACGATATAAATTTTATTAATTGAAAAAGCCCTGCAAATATTGCAGGGCTTTTTTTTGATTAATATTTTACAAAACGATTAATTCACTTCGTTTTTATTTCATTAAGATTTAACTTAGCGAAGTTTAAAATATATATTATGCCAGAATTTATTTATTCAGATCCTTACCCATTAAGTAAAGATAAAACGACTTATAAGTTAATATCAACAGAACATATTTCTTCTGTTGAGGTAGATGGAAGGAAAATCTTAAAAGTTAATCCAAAAGCATTAGAATTGCTTGCAGAACAAGCAATGATTGATGTATCTTTTCTACTAAGAACATCGCATTTAGAAAAAATTGCTAAGATTTTAGATGACCCTGAAGCTACTGATAATGATAGGTTTGTGGCTTACACATTATTAGTAAATGCTCAAGTAGCAGCAGAAGGACAGTTGCCATCTTGCCAAGATACAGGAACAGCTATTGTAATGGCAAAGAAAGGCGAAGATGTTTATACTGGTGTTGATGATGCTGAATATTTATCGAAAGGTATTTTTAATACTTTTCAAGAAAGAAATCTAAGGTATTCTCAAATTGTACCATTAACTATGTTTGAGGAGAAAAATTCGGGAAACAACTTGCCAGCACAAATTGATATTTATGCAGAACGAGGAAATGAATATAAGTTTTTGTTTTTAGCAAAAGGAGGAGGATCAGCAAATAAAACATTTCTTTATCAGCAGACCAAAGCAGTATTGAACGAGAATAAACTCGCAGAGTTTGTTTCAGCTAAAATTAGAGATTTAGGAACAGCTGCTTGCCCTCCATATCACTTGGCTTTTGTAATTGGCGGAACTTCGGCGGAAGCAAATCTTAAAACTGTAAAATTAGCTTCAACAGGCTATTACGATGAACTACCTACTTCTGGAAATATGGCTGGACAAGCATTTAGAGATTTGGAGTGGGAGGAAAAAATTCAAAAGATTTGCCAAGAAAGTTTAATAGGAGCACAATTCGGGGGTAAATATTTTACTCACGATGTTAAGGTAATTCGTTTGCCACGACATGCAGCATCTTGTCCTGTTGGAATTGGTGTTAGCTGTTCTGCTGATAGAAATATAAAGGGAAAGATTACAGAAAAAGGAATATTTCTTGAGCAATTAGAAACTAATCCAGGAAGATTTGTCCCTGAAAAAGCACCTCATTTACAACCAGCAGTTGAGATAGATTTAAACCAACCAATGGTGGAACAATTGAAAAAACTATCGCAATACCCTATAAAAACTAGATTAAGTTTATCGGGAACTTTAATTGTAGCAAGAGATGCTGCTCATGCAAAAATCAAAGAGCTATTAGATAGTGGAAAACCAATTCCAGAGTACTTTAAGAATCATCCAGTATATTACGCAGGACCAGCAAAAACACCTGAGGGAATGCCTTCAGGAAGTTTTGGACCTACTACAGCAGGTAGAATGGATTCTTATGTTGCAGAATTTCAATCACACGGAGGCTCAATGATTATGTTGGCAAAAGGAAATCGTTCTCCACAAGTTAGAGAGGCTTGTAACAAATATGGTGGGTTCTACTTAGGTTCAATAGGTGGACCAGCTGCTATTTTAGCAAAACAAAACATAAAATCAATTGAAGTGGTTGATTTTCCTGAATTAGGAATGGAAGCAGTTCGAAAAATCGAAGTGGTTAATTTTCCAGCATTTATTATTTGCGACGATAAAGGAAATGACTTTTTTGAATTGATGTAAAAAAAGAGCCACAATTTGTGGCTCTTTTTTTTGATTGATAAGTAAATATTTTTACTTTTACGGAAATTAATTTATTATAAAATTTACTATTATGATAGCTTTAGGTTGGGTGTTCTTCTTTTGTGTGTTCTTAATGGCAATGTGGTTACTTGTTTTCTTGTTTACTGTTGTTGTTCCAGGTTCGCTAAAATTATTTATGATAAATAAATTTGCTCCTAAGTTTATTAGAGAGTTAGCTGGTTTAGAAGAAGAATCAAAATAATTCCAATACTTTTTCAGGAGGTCTGCCAATAATGGCTTTATCTCCTTTAATAACAATAGGTCGTTCAATTAATTTTGGATGTTCGATTAAAATTTTAACCCATTCTTGCTGGGTTATTTTTTTGCCTTTAAATTTTTCTTTGTACAAGTCTTCATTCTTTCTTACTAAGTCTTCAGCATTAATTCCAAGTAGCTTAATGATTGTGGTCAATTCTTTTTCTGAAGGTGGTTGATTTAAGTAATCTATAATTTCAATTTGTTGCCCAGCTTGTTGAATAAGTTCTAAAGTTTGTCTGCTTTTGCTACAACGTGGGTTGTGATAAATTTTCATGATTCAGTTTTATTAAAGTATTCAAATACTATTTTAGCTCTTTTTTTACTTATAACTTCTTCTAATTCCTTTAATGTTGCTTGTTTTATTCTAGCAACCGATTTAAATTTCCACAAGAGCTCTTGGGCTGTTTTAAAACCAATTCCATCAACTTCGCTTAGTTCAGATTTTATTAATTCTTTCGAGCGTTTGTTTCGGTGATGTGTTATTCCAAAACGATGAGCTTCATTTCTCAAAAATTGTATGAGTTTTAACGATTCCGATTTTTTGTTAAGATAAAGTGGAATTGAATCGTTTGGGAAATAAATCTCTTCCAATTTTTTTGCAATTCCAATAATGGTAATTTTTCCTCTTAAATTTAACTCATCTATACTTTTTAAAGCGGAACTTAATTGTCCTTTTCCGCCATCAATAATGATCAATTGAGGTAAAGGTTGTTTTTCATCAAGCAATCGTTTATATCGTCTAAAAATAACCTCTTCCATGCTGGCAAAATCGTTAGGTCCTTCAACAGTTTTAATGTTAAAATGACGATAATCTCTTTTGCTTGGTTTAGCATCTTTAAAAACTACGCAAGCGGCAACAGCATTCGTTCCTTGAATATTAGAGTTGTCGAAACATTCTATGTAAACAGGCTTTTCGGGCATTCGTAAATCTTTTTGTAACTGCTCCAATATCCTATCACTATGTTTGGTTGGATTTACGTTGTCTTTTTGTTTTTTACGCTCCAAACGATAGTATTTTGCATTTCGTTCAGATAAATCAAGTAAGTGTTTTTTATCACCTATTTGAGGAACTATAAACTTTAATTCGGAGCCTTCAATGCTAGGAATAAAAGGAACAATAATTTCTTTCGATTGGCTATCGAATTGTAAACGAAGTTCGATTATTCCTATTTGAAGAAGCTCATCATCAGTTTCGTCTAGTTTCTTTTTTAATTCAATGGTGTGTCCTTGAATAATTGCTCCGTTTATTACTTTTAGATAATTTACAAATGCTTCTTTTTCATCAGAGATAATAGAGAAAACATCAACATCATTTATGGTTGGGCTTACCACAACCGATTTGCTCTGGTAGTTTTCAAGTGTTTTAATTTTTTCTTTCAACAATTGGGCTTTTTCAAATTCCAAGTTTTCGGCATAACTGGCCATTAATGTTTTAAGGTGTTTTGTTACACCATGAATGTTTCCTTTGATGATGTTTTTGATGTCAATGATGTATTTTTGATAATCTTCTTCGGTTTGAAGTCCTACGCATGGAGCTTTGCAGTTGCCGATGTGGTATTCTAAACAAACTTTAAATTTATTGGCATTTATGTTTTCTTCACTTAAGTTTAAGTAGCAGTTTCTTAGTGGATACAACTGCCGGATTAAATCTAAAATTGTACTCATCATTTTGCCAGAAGCATACGGACCAAAGTATTCTGAACCATCTTTTACCAAATTTCGTGTTGAATAAACCCTTGGAAAAGCCTCTTTTTTTATACAAATCCAAGGATAGGTTTTGTCGTCTTTTAGTAAAACATTGTATTTGGGTTGATATTTTTTTATCAGATTATTTTCTAATAATAGGGCTTCAATTTCAGAATTTACAATGATGGTGTTGATGTCGGCAATTTGTTTTACTAAAACTGCTGTTTTAGTATTGTCGTAGTTTTTAGTGAAATAAGAAGAAACTCTTTTCTTTAGATTTTTTGCCTTTCCGATATAAATAATTGTTCCTTCGGTATTTAGGTATTGATAAATTCCGGGGTTAGAAGGAAGGCTCTTTATCTTTAGTTGTAAATCCACTTTTCAAAATTAAACATAACAAAATTATTTATTATGAAACCTAACAATTGAATTAATCGTTTATACTTTTTAAGTATATTTACCTATATACCATTTGTATTACTTACGTATTTTTACCTTATGAAATATAGCAAACACTTTTTCCTTTTTCTTTTATCTTGCTCTACTATAATTTCTTTTGGTTCAAAATGTACTTCTAAGGCTGATGGAAATTGGACTTCAGGTGGTACATGGAATTGCTCATCACCTTTTACAACACCTGGTTGCCCAGACACAATAATAATTAATCATGTTGTTGAAGTTAATGCTCAAATTGATTTGATTGCTTGCGGATCAATTTATATAATTGTAAATGGAACGTTGGAGTTTAAAACAGGAAGCAAGTTAAAGTTAGCTGATGGTTCATTTTTTATACTTAGTTCTGGTGCAAATATAGAACCTGGTAATGGGGGTGGAAATTCTAATTTAATTGAAATTGGGGGGAATGAAGTTTGGACTGCTGCTGATGGACCAAAAACAGGGCCTTTAATATACCATTCAGGCGGAGCTTTACCAATTAAATTGCTGGAATTTACCGCTTTATTTAATCTTGATAGGGTTGAGTTAAGATGGATTACTACCAATGAAATAAATAATGATTATTTTACTGTAGAAAGAAGTAAAGATGCTTTGGTTTGGGAAGAAATTATAAGAACTAATGGTGCAGGTAATAGTAATATTAATGTTGAATATGTTGAAATGGACTATGAACCTTATGAGGGAATTTCTTATTATCGATTAAAGCAAACTGACTTTGATGGCAACTTTGAATATTTCAATATCGTTCCAGTAAAAGTTGATTTATTGAACAAAGGTGAGATGAATCTTTTTCCCAATCCATTAAAAAGGGGAGATGAATTAAAGATTAATTTAGAAGGGCTTAAAAAAGATGTATTAATTGTGGTTCGTGATGCGAAAGGGCAAGAATTCTATTCAAAAGCTGAACTTTTTATGGATGGAAATCAACTTGTTGCAATACCAATACGAAATAGTATTCCAGCGGGACTATACGTTGTGACAGCAACCTCTGAAAATGAAATATATAGTCAGAAACTCTTGATAAGGTGATGATAAGGTTATTTATTCTGAAACTTAATGATTAAACATTTCGTTTATGATTCTTTTGTATATATCTACTAAAACTAATAATAGGTATTAATTATAATTTCTATAAATATGAGGATAATATTACTGCTTACCTTGTTGATTACTATTAATATCTATTCACAAACTGGACCGGGAGGTATTGGAAATAATTCTAATAATATTCTTTGGTTAAAAGGAGATGGAGGTGCTTATACTGATGCGGGAATTACTCAAGCATCTCATGGTCAACAAGTTCAACAATGGAGAGATTGTTCTGGGAACAATAATCATGCGGTTCAAGCTATTGTGGGGAATAGACCGTTATTTCATGGTAATTCTGCAAATGGTCAACCAGGTCTTCGTTTTACTGGAGATATGTTTATTGATGGACCTAATTTAGCTATCCCAGCTTCTAGTAGTTATACATATATAATGGTTTTTAGAGATACAGCTACTGGACTTGGAGGAATTAATGATGGTAGTGGACATTTTATTTTGGACAGAACAACTGCAACAAATAATTTAGTTTCCTTAAAACCTGTAACTGGAAATCTCTATGCCTATCAGAAACGAAATAATGCAGGAGTAGGTTTGGGAGGACCACTATCTACGACAAGTATAAATACCAATACTAAAATTATTGGAATGCAAAGAAATTATAATGTGAATTATCAGATTTATTGTAATGGTGTTTCTGAGGCAACTCTTACTGATACAGATGGTCCAACAACACCTCCAAACCCTAGAATTGGAAGGCACGCAACTACAGCAAATGGAGGGTTGAGAGGTTATATTAATGAATTCGTTATTTTTAATCAAGCATTAAATACATCACAAATTATAATTGTAAATAATTATTTAGCTGCAAAATATGGTTTAACATTAGGCACTAACGATATTTATACTCAAGATAATCCTGGAAATGGAGATTATGAT
Organism: uncultured Vicingus sp.; assembly: GCA_964398455.1. GTDB lineage: Bacteria > Bacteroidota > Bacteroidia > Flavobacteriales_E > Vicingaceae > Vicingus. The sequence continues at coordinate 158,511 of CAYNMR010000007.1, forward strand.
TTTGATGTCGCTGGAATTGGGAGGATTGATGCTTCAAATATTAATAATGATGCACAAGGTTCGGGAATTGTAAGAATATTAAATCCAACAAATTTAGGAGATGATGAATTTTTGATTTGGGGTCATGATAATGGAGTCGCGCAATCGTTAAATACCTCTGACATTCCTGTTGGTGTTGAATCTCGATTTGAAAGAGTTTGGAGAGTGAATGAAGTAAATTCATCTGGTGGTGGAATAAATGTAGGAAGTATTGATATGAGATGGGATTTGAATGGATTGGGTTTAATAACTGCTTCAGATTTGAGACTCTTGATAGATGACAACAACAATGGTGTTTTTAGTGATGATATTCCAATTGCAGGAGCAGTAGATCTGGGAGGAGGAATTTATGAGTTTCAGAATGTTTCAGGCGGTGCTGGTGGAATAAGAAATAATAGGAGGTTTACCATTGGAACTGCAAATAAGACACAAACCCCACTTCCTATAGAATTATTAAGTTTTGAGGCTAATTTTAATATTGATAAAGTTGATCTGAGATGGATTACTTCTAGTGAAGTAAATAATAACTTCTTTACAATAGAAAGAAGTAAAGATGCTTTGACTTGGGAGGAGGTTCTACAGACTCAAGGTGCAGGAAATAGTAATGTGAATATTGAATATTTTGAATCAGATTATAATCCTCACGAGGGAGTTTCCTATTATCGTTTAAAACAAACCGACTTTGATGGGAACTTTGAATATTTTAATATTGTTCCAGTAAAAGTTGATTTATCTGATAAAGGTGAGATGAATCTTTTTCCTAACCCTTTAAGAAGAGGAGAAGAGTTAAAAATTAATTTGGAAGGAATTAAACAAGACGTATTAATTGTAATTCGAGATGCGAAAGGACAAGAATTCTATTCTAAAGCAGAAATATATCTAGAAAATAATCAATTAGTAGCAGTGCCTATTAATTTGGATATTCCTGCTGGATTTTATATTGTTACTGCATCATCAGAAAATCAAATCTATTCCCAAAAGTTATTGATTAAGTAAAATAAGTTTGTTTCGTATCTGGTTTTTTGTTTAGTTTTATACTCTTAAGATGAGTAACTTAAATAAAAAATAACAGATGAAAAGATTATTTGCTACAGCATTATTTCTAATATCTACAAGTTTTGCTTTTTCGCAAGCTAAACACCTTACGTTTACCGATTCGGTAATGGTTGATGTAAATGGATTTGGGAATGTTTATAATTATAAAATAAATGCTATACCAACTACCAATGATTATTATGTGATAGGACCATATAATGACGGACTTTATTCTATAAAGTATTATATGGCTAAACTTAATTATCAAGGAGAAGTACTTTTTGATACTTTAATGGAATTCACTTCATTATCATCTATGCCTTATCCTGCATCTGTTGTAGCAAGTAATTCAACATCTACTGATTATACTATTTTTACTGCTGTAGAAAATGCTACAAATAGATACCAGCCTTTAATTGCTAATTTCGATTTGTATGGTAATCATATTTGGGATAAATATTATGAAATTGATACTTTAAATTTTGACCCTGTTGGAGGATTTAAAACGGCTGATGGTGGTTTTATTTCTTATGGTAGAGTTAATGATTTCAGTAATTTAAATATGAACTACATATTAAAAGTAGATGCTCTGGGTGCAACCGAATGGTCTAAGTTCTATGGAGATAGAGATCCTGCTTTTGTTGATTATGAAGGAGATATTAAAGTATTACAACAAACACCTGATGATGGTTATCTTTTTGCTTCACTTGTTTCGTCTGATTTTTTTAATCCAGCAGAAAGTATGATTAAGTTAACAAAAATTGATGCATCAGGAAATATTGAATGGTCAAACGGAATGAGCTTTAATGCGCCTATTGATAATGTTCAAGATGGTGGTACTGAAGTTCGAGGTTTAAATATATTAGATGCAAATAATGCTTTGTTGTCAGTTGTTGTCTTAGATTCAGTTCTTAGCACTAGACGCTATGGATTGATTAATTTAAATCCTATTACTGGTGCTATCAATTGGAAAAAATCGTATTATTTAGGAGCAGGTGAGGGAGGATTTAATGTAAATAAAATAATACAATCTCCATCAGGTGATTTGATAGGTTATTTTAATAGTGATAATTACGGAAGTGTTTTATTTAAGATGACTAACAATGGAGAGATGTTAGATGTAATTACTCATCAAGAATTACCTACAGGAATGGGTAATACCTATTATCAGGATATTTCGAATACTGAAGATGGTGGAATTATGATTGCTGCAGATAGATATAGTGGAGGTGGTTTCATGCTTTTTAAAACAGATAAGGAGTTAAAGACTAATTGTCCAGAATCAACTGTTTTATCACTGCCAACACAAGACACGCTGGGATTTGTAAATTATACTTTTATAGATACCGTTTATAGTGTAGTGATGAATGAAAATTCATTAGGAGTAATTGCACCTTCTAGTTCTGTTGAAAGTACTAATGATACCTATTGTTCTTGTACTCTTGATATTTATGGTAACGTAGATTACGCTTCAAATTTTGCAGATAGTGTTAATGTGGTTTTATATCAAATTAATGAAGCAGGTGATTATATTGAATATGCTAGTGTTGAAACTGATGCTGCTGGTTATTATCAATTTTTATATCTTCCTGAAGGGGAATATGTTATAAAGGCTGAGCCCTCGCCAATAAAATACCCTAATTATTTACCTACTTATTTCTTGTTTACTTCAGGTACAACTCAGTGGAATCAGGCTTTTGTTAATAATTTAATGTGTGGTAGTAATCCTATTGCAAACAATATTTCCTTAATTGAGAAATTGCCTCAGGCTGGTATGTGGCGTTGTAATGGTTATATTTTTGAAGGTTATAGTTATACAGGAGCTAGACTTTCAGAAGGCTCTCAAATGCATGAAATTTTTGCACCAGGAGAACCAATTCCTGATATTGACATTACTATTGACCAATCACCAGGGGGGACTGTTAGTTCTGCATCAACGGATGCAAATGGTTTTTTTGAATTTACTGGGTTAAATAATAACGTTACGTTTGTTTTACGAGTGGACTTACCTGGTTATCCCAATGATTCAGTTTATACCTTTACAGTTAATCCTGGAGATCCAGCATTAGATTCTTTAAATTTTTATGTTGATTCTAATAGTGTATTTATTATTCCCGATGGACTTGTTGGCGTTAATATAATTTCAATAAAAGATTTTAATATTAATGTTGTCCCAAATCCAACAACAGAGAATTTTATTTTAGAAGTTAACTCTACAAAAACTACTACATTAAAAATAGTTCTTACAAATTCGTTAGGTGAAGTTGTATTAACAACAAATTCAATTATAAATACTGGAATAAATAAAATTGACTTTGATTTTAATAATCAAACTCCAGGAGTTTATTTTATGTCGATAAATGACGGTAGCGAACATTATTTTAAGAAAATAATAAAACAGTAAAAAAAGCCCCGAAATATTCGGGGCTTTTTTTTACATTTACGCTTCTATGAAAACACGTTTTTTAGTCATTATATTTCTTGTTTTTAATTACAAGTTTGCGGTAACACAAACGTATAATTTCAATAACTATAGCGTTGCTGATGGTGTCGATCAGTCTGATATCTTAGCAGTATCGCAGGCAACAAATGGCTATCTACTTTATGGAACAAACGGAGGTGGTATTGGGATTTTTGATGGTTATCATTTTAGAGCTATTAAAGAAAAACATGGATTAGCCAATAATGTTGTTTTTTCTATAGATGTTTCTACTAATGGTGATGTATGGGTTGCAACAAGAGAGGGTATAAGTAAAATAAACAAAAATGTAACAAAGGTCACTAAAAGTTATATCAAGGAAAGTTCATTTTATGTTGTTAGTGTAAATAAATTTAAGGAAGAAGTTTGGTTCGGTTCATCACAAGGATTATATAAATATAATCACAAGCTTGATTCGGTAGAAATTGTTAGAACAGCGAATGAAATATTAAACACTTCCTTTATTAACTGTATTTATACCGATAGCAGTAATAATATCTGGATTGGAACTAAAGCTGCTGGTGTTTTTATGATGAATCCGTCAGGAATGATTAAAAACTTTTCTGATAAAAATGGATTATCTTCTAACTACATTAAAACAATTATAGAAGGTAAAAAAGGAGAAATTATTGTTGGAACAATAGATGGTTTGAATTTGATTCAGCGTGATTCGGTTTCACTAATGGATTTACCAAAAATTGAAGGTTCTCATTTAACATTTACCTCTTCAGTTTCATATAAAGACCAATTGGTATTTGGAGCTTTAAATAATCAACTGTATTTTGTAAATAAAAACACTTACAAAGTATCTTGGATTACTCCTGAAAATGGATTCACTTACAAGAAAATATGGTCAGTTTTTACAGATAAAGAAAAGAACTTGTGGTTAGGTTCTATTGGTGCCGGTTTAGTAAAATTTAACCCAATATTTACATATTACAACACCAAGAATGGGATTTCTAGTGATTATATTAATGCTGTTTATGAGGGTTCAAATGGAGACCTTTATGTTGGTATTAATGGTGGGTTTAATGTTATCGATAAGAATAATACAATTAAAGCATATCAGTTATTAGAAGAACTTGGTTTTAGTAATGTTTATCATTTTAATGAGTTTAATAATCAAGTTCTACTGGGAACAAATAATGGGCTATTTAAACTTTTAGGAGAAAAGACTATTCAAGTTCCATTTTCTGATAAAGAGATAAAAGATGAGAATATCTACACTTCATACAAACATAAAAGTAAGTTTTATGTGGGGGGTAAAATGGGTATTTATTTAATGCAATCAGACACGTTGTTTTCTGTTCCAAATTCGCCCAAAGAATTTGTATATAATATTATAGCCTATAAAGGTTTGATATATTTAGCCTCAAACAAGGGTATCTACAAATACAATGGAAAAACGTTTGAATTTCTAACTAAAGAACAGGGACTTGAATGTGATAGGGTGAAATGTTTTAAAGTTGACTCGAAAAATAACTTATGGATAGGAACCAGCGAAGGAGCATTTTTATATAATGGAAAGAATTTTAAAAAGATAGATGAAAGTAGTGGATTAACTTCTGAAAACATCTATTTTATGGAGATAGATGATAAAGGGAATATTTGGTTAGGTTCTAATAAGGGGTTAGATAGACTTAAAATTGAAAGTGCTTATCAACATTGGAACAATCCATCGAACAAAATAGAGGTGCGAAACTACACCAAAAATGAAGGATTTAATGGTGTGGAGTGTAATTTAAATGCGGTTTATCGAAATAAGAAAAACCAACTTTATTTTGGAACAATAAATGGTTTGTATATCTATCATTCAATGAGTGATGCAATTAATCAGGTGCCACCATTAATCTCATTTAAAAACATCAAATTAAACTTTGAGGATGTTGATTGGACTGATTTCACAAATCAAATTAATAAAGAAACAGAATTGCCTACTAGTTTAGAGTTGAAGTATAATAACAACAATTTAATCTTTGAGTTTGTTGGTGTTTCTTTAACTAATCCCAACGAAGTACAATACCAATATAAACTTGAAGGTTTAGATGAGGATTGGCTGCCTTTAACTAAAGATAGAAAAGCCGTTTATACAGCAATTCCTCATGGAGATTATACTTTCAGATTAAAATCAAAAAATAGCGATGGGGTATGGACGGAAACTGATGAAACATTCCAATTTTCTATTTCTCCTCCTTGGTATAAAACGATGTGGTTTTATGTGTCGGCAGTATTGTTTGTGTTGATGTTAGGCTACGTTATATTAGTTGTAAGAACACGAAATCTTAAGAAAACACAAATAATTCTTACTACAAAAGTAGAAGAGAGAACAAAAGAACTTAGGGAAGAGAAAGAAAAAGTAGAGAGTATAAACTCGACATTAGCAGAACAGAAAAAAGTAATTGAGGTAGCTAATAAAAATATTACTGACAGTATAAATTATGCTAAAAAAATTCAGGATGCTATTTTACCAAGACCAACTAAATTAAATGAATTAAATGATAGTGTCGCAATATTATATCTTCCAAAAGATGTGGTAAGTGGTGACTTTTATTGGTTTGAGAAAATTGATAATAAATACATTTTTGCAACAGCCGATTGTACTGGTCATGGAGTTCCTGGAGCATTTATGAGTATGATTGGAGTAAATAATCTGAATCAAATTATTGTAGAAAATAAAATTACAAGTCCAGATAAAATATTGAAAGAGCTAAACATAGCGGTAAAAAAGGTATTAAAGCAAGATGACGAAGACAGTGAAAGTAGAGATGGTATGGACATTTCTATTTCTTGTTTTGATTTGGATAAAAAAGTTATTTCTTATGCAGGAGCATTCCGTCCACTAGTTTATATTAGAAACAATGAACTTTTTGAGATTAAAGGAAGCAGAAACCCAATAGGAGGAAGTGCTCCAATAGATTTTGATTATGAGCTTCACGAATTTGAGTATCAAAAAGATGATGTGTATTATATGTTCTCAGATGGATTTCCTGATCAGTTTGGAGGAACAAAAGGTAAGAAGTTTATGAATAAACAGCTTAAAGAGGTGTTTATGAATATCTTTAAACAGTCTCCTTTAGACCAAAAAGAAAAACTTAAGGCAGAACTAGAAGCTTGGCGAGGAGATAATGAACAAATTGATGATGTATTGGTAATGTGTGTGAAGATTTAATTATTACAGTATTTCGCAATAATATCGTAGGCTGATAATAAACCCAGTTCGCCTGCTTTACTTAAATCCTTACATGCTTGTTCACGATTTTCTAAAACCAATAAGATTAAAGCCCTATTAAAATAAGCTTCTGCAAACGAAGGGTTAGCATTTATGGCTAACGAAAAATCTTCAATTGCATCGATGTATTTTTCTTGTTCAAACTTAATATTCCCCCTGTTGAAATAAGCAAAACTAAAAGTTGGATTCTCTTTTATACATTTACCATAATCAGCTAATACCATTTGGATAGCATGTTTTGACGAGTTTGTTGTAATCATTTCATGAAATAAATTAGCTCTACTAAAATATGCAATATAGTTAGTTGAGTCTAATGCTATTGATGCGTTGAAATCGGTTTCTGAGTTTGAAAAATTATTTTTAGACTGAAATAGAATAGCTCTTTTTAAATACAATTCAGCATCTGATTTGGATGTCTCCATTTCTTTCGTTAGCTCTTTAATAGAGTTTTGAATTACTTCTTGGAACCCAGTCTCATTGTCATTTGTTGTAACTAAAAAGTAAGAAGTAAATGCTTTTTTTGTTTTATTCCAAGAGTCAATAATACGCTTCTCTTTTTGGTTCGATAAAACCTGAATTTTATAACTTGGTAAAAGTGAAATAGAATTTGTTTTGGAAGTACTATTAGGATTTATAGAAGCACTTCCGCTAGAAAAAGAAGTTATTTTTGCTATAAACAACTCTTCAGCCTGACGTAAGCTATCCGTAATATTTAATTTTGATTGATTAATTATTTCTGCCGTTTGGTTATCAAAATCAGCTCCTTTGTAATCTCCAAGTGTTTGTTTTAAACTTGCTCTAAGTTTGTATGCGTCAACAAAATCTGGATACAATTCTATTGCTTTTTCAACATCGGCTTTAGCTTCTCTTATTTTTTTTAATTTTTGATAGATAATTGCACGATTGTAATATGCTAAAATATTGTTATTATTAATGTTCAAAACCTTGTCATAGTCTTTTAGTGCAGCTTTAAAATTCTCCTTTTCTGTAAACAGAAGTGCTCTATTGTAATATGCCGATGATGAATTAGGCGAGAGTTCTATGAGTTTATTTAAATCGGCTAAAGCCTCAGTTTCTTTTTCTAATTTATCGTAAATCATTGAACGTTGAAAATAGGCATAGCTATTTTTGTCGTCTAAGTTAATGGCTCTCTGAATGTCAGCAAAAGCGGCATCGAAATTATTTAAATAGTAATATGCAGTTGCTCTTCGAACATAATTTGTGGAGTTGTAAGGACTGTTTTCAATAACTACATTAAAATCGCTGATAGCTTCATTGTAATTTTTTAAACCAAGTTCCGACATTCCTCTAATAATGTAAATCAGTTCTTTTCTAGATTTGTAACGTAATGCACTTTCACAATCTTTTATGGCATTCGTGTATTCTTGTAAATTGCTATAGGTTATAGCTCTACTTAAATAAATGTCGGGATTTCTACTGTCGAAACTTAGTGCTTTATTAAAGTCTTCAAAAGCTTTCTCGTAGTTTAGTTGTCGGTCGTTTATAGATCCTCTAAGGATATACAAATCCACATTCCTCGGTTCAAGTTCTATGGCTTTATTAATATCGTTTGCAGCACCAACAACATCACCAAGTTCCACTTTCGCTATTGCTCGGTAGTAAAAAGGTTCGAAATTTAGAGGGTCGTTAGCCGAAGCAATGTTAAAACTTTCAATAGCTTGTTGGTAGTTTTTATTCGAAAGTTCTATTCGTCCAATTAACAGTTTGTTTTCTTTTTTAACTTGACCAATTGCATTCAGAGAAATCAATAACATTGAAAAAACTAATACATACCAAACTAGTATCGATTTACTATATAATTTTACAGAGTGGTAATGTAGTTTTGCTTTCATTGATAGTAGAACAAAGGAATGAAATAAAACGAAACGGTTGTGACTATTTGTTGAGTGATTATGTTAAAAATACATAAACCTTACTCCAAATTGTACATGTAAATCAAATTTTTATCTCCCACCACAATGTTTAATGTTTTATCATTTGATAAATTACTTATACTAAAAGCTGTTGAACCAGTTAAAGGAAAGTTGTTTTCTAGAACTCCTTGTTGATTGATCAAATAAATGTTTGTAGAGCTAACCAGTCCAATTTTAACAGTCTTATCTGGCATTTTAAAGAATAACGGCTGTTGAGTAATCTCATTTTCTAATTCATGTGTCAAGATGGGCTGTTTTTCCGAATCAATTACATTCAAAGTTTTGTTGTGAGCAAAAACGTAATCATCATTATTGTCGTTGTTAATATCAAAATAGTTGAAATAAGAATTGCTAGGAATGTTACTAAAATTAACCGTTTCTATTACATCGTTAAAATAGAGTTTGGTTACATTTCCTGCTGAATCTAATGTGGAGATAAACACTTTGTTTAAATCTGAGTGTAGTTTTAATACAGTTGGATTGTTCGTTTTAGGAAGTTTCTTTTTAAGAATTAATCGGTCTTTTCCGCTTCGTTCGATAATTTTTACAGTACCATTTTCTAAAGGGATAACAATGTAATCTTTATTGCCTAGCGTAAAATGAGTAAAGTTTTTATTTGCTGGAGATTTTGTTGCCGAATATTCCCATCCCTTAACTGCATTACCTTCAATATCGTAGTTATACACCATGTTGTTTTCGCAACCAATCAGTAAACGATAGTTTTTATTGTTTTCGTAATCCATTGGCGTAACTCCATTGGTTGCAGGTGAGGGAAGAGTCAATGGAAATTTACCAACATCATTGCCATTTCTGTCAACTAAATAGATTTTAGTACTGGTATTAAATAGCAGTTGTAATTTATTGTTTTTTAGTGCATCGACCTGATTTACTTTTCCAATAATTTTTTCAGTTAATTGTTTAGTCCATAAAACCTTTCCTGTATTACTAATCAAATAAACTTTGTTTGATTCATCTTGAACAAAAATTTCTTTGGTGTTATCCACATGATTTAATACAATTTCTGGTTTAGAATATATTGTGGCATCTAAAGTGGTTTCCCAAACAGTTCTGGTTTCTTGTTTGTAAACAGGATTGTATTTTAGGTAAATATTGTTGTAGTAAAGATTGTTTTTTTCGCTATTTATTTGAAGAGCAATCGCTTCAAATTTTTGTAAAAGTTCGGTTTTATCTTTAATGGTTAATTGCTGCGTTTCGTTTAAGAAATGAGGATAGAGTTTTACTGAACGTGCAATGTTATTATAGATAAAAATAGAAGCAGTTGAAGATAGATTTTCTTTAAATGCTTTAAAATTAACATCTTGTTCAATGGTTCTTTTGTTGCTGTAATTTGAAATAAAATTTTGGAGGCTGTTTTCTGTGTTGCCAAAAACTAAGTAGTCGTCAATAATAGTGTAATACGGATTATTTAAGTTGAAGAAAGGTTTTCCAAATAAAGAATTGAAGAAATCGGTAAAATCAATTCGTGTTATAAAATGTTCGTTAAAATTATTTATAGGATAGTTTTCGGCATTTATTTTCTGAGCAATGTTAGCTAATACTGATTTAGCTTTTTCTGTGTCTTTTAGTTTAAAAACAAGAAAGCTATTATCAGAATAGGTCGAATCTTTCTGTGGTTCAGTAATAACAGCAGCTATTTCATTTCCTAAGAAACTCAACCATTCCTCTTCTATGTCCAGCTGAAAGTTGTTGTTATAGTTATCTATCAAAGCATCTAATTCGCTTGATTGATTACGTAATCGTAGCAGATTTTTTCTGTTTTTAAAGAATGATTTAACATCGCTAAAGCTATTGTAGTAAATAAATGAAACATTGTAAGGGACTACATTGAGCAAATCCATCGCTTGTGGTTTTTGGTTTTTAAACAAACTCAAATAGAGATTGCTTGAATCTTGGGCGTTTGAAAATCCATTAAACATTAATGCATTTGATTTAATTGATGCATCAAGAGCTATCCAGCCACAAAATAATCCAATGTTGTTTATGTCTTTTTTTGTTTGACTATTTGTAAAAAGATTAACCAATTTGTTTAAGTTAGAAGTATTGACAAAGACATTTCCAAACTCAGCCTCTCCAGCTGTATTATAGGCACTTAAGAAATTAACATCGTTTAATAAAGAGGTGGCTGAATTTAATTGACGTACAACATCTTCAATTAATATTGAGCTAAAACTTAAAGCAATAATTCCTTTTTGGTAAATAAGTGAAATCTTATCCTGTCCATTTAATGTGAAGTTATGAATTGTGGCTTCATCATATACTCTATTGGTAGGGTTTGATTTGGTTATGGTTTTTAAGTGGTTAATTAATTTTTCTTCATCTAAATTGCTAATGGTTGAGAAATAGTAAACTACGTCAAAATTGTTTGCTCCAAGTTGATGGAAAGAAGCTAAAACTGACTGATTATTAATTAATTGATCAATTAACTTGTCGTTTGTTAACGAATCTAAATAAATTAATTGTTGATTAAATTTAGCTGAGTTTTCGGAGTTGTTTACCAACTCTTCCCAAATAATATTTGATGAAATTAATTGCTTAAAAACATGCTTAAAACTATTGCCTTGTATAATAACAGATGCATTTTGAGGTACAGCTATCAAAGCATCCGATTGAAGATGTTTCTTAATGTTTTTGTAAAAATTGTATGAAAAAATAGCGATGACAATTAGTAATAAAACAAACAGTGCGATTAATATTTTCTTAGTCATTTTAACTCAAATTAGTTGAATAAAGTTACTCGTTATTAGAGAGGATATGTTGTTTAAAATCACAAACAATTAACAATGTTTGTTTAATAAACTAAACAAAGCAACTCTAATTCATTTTTTGCGTCTTTGGTGTTAATATGTTACTTTTGATAGATTTATTTAAATTTTTGTTATGAAATTCTTAACCATAATTTTAGCCTTATTCTCTTCTTTGTTTGTAAATGCTCAATCTGATAATTGTGCAACAGCGACTGTTATAAATTTAGATGCCGCAGGAAATTCTTGTGTAACAGGCACAACTGCTAATGCAACTAGTTCAAATGTGTTCTATGGAACATGTAATCCTTCTCCTAATGCAAATAATGAAGTTTGGTATACCTATATTGCTGATGGTTCTGTTAACTCGTATACAATAACACCTCAAGGATTTACAAATCCAGAGATTGTAATCTACACTGGAGGTTGTGCTGGTACCTTACAAACTTGTAATACAGCTAATGGAACAGGTGTTTTAACAACTAATATTGGAATACCAGCAGGAACTCAAGTTTGGTTAGGAGTTATGTCTAACCAAGGTACTCAGGGTGGATTTCAATTATGTGTTAATTCAACTGCACCCGATCCAGCTGGAGGAAATACTTGTGCAGGAGCTGTTCCTTTGTGTGATAAATTTGCTCCATTTACTATTGATATGACAAACATCACCCCATCAGGTGATTGGCCTGATTGCTTTGGTTCGGCTATGAATAGTGATGTATGGTTTAGTTTTACTGCTACTCAAACAGGTACTCTAGAGTTTCAAGTGACCCCAACTGGATTAGGAGCAAACGGAGTGGAATTAGATTGGGCTCTTTACGATGCTACTGCTCTTGGAGGTTGTCCTTCTGCTATTGGAAATTCAGCAGGAGATCCTACTTATTCATGTAATTATAACTATGACGGAGGTAATGGAGCTCCTTCAGGTATGCAAACAGGTGGAATTGACGAATTTAATCCACCTGTAAATTTAATAGCAGGTAATACTTATTATTTAGTGGTAGATTATTTTACTGGAGGTGGTACAGGTACAATGTATTTTGAATTTTTGCCAGGAATGACAGCTGAAATTGCCCCATTTGTTGATTTTACAGTAACTCCTAGTCAAACTTGTGCAGCTAGTTTGAACGCAGTCATTACAAATAATTCCTTTGGAGGAACACCAACATGGAATTATGGTGATGGATCACCAACTTATACAGGAAATACACCCCCTGCACATAATTATACAGTACCAGGGACTTATGCAATAACAGCAACTATACCTGGTGTTTGTAATAGTTTTCATTCAGAATTTGTTCAGTTGTATGCTCCGGTTGTATCAGTTCCAAGTCCAGTTGATGAAACATGCTTAGGTGATTGTGATGGATCTATTTCTTTAAATACTACAGGAGGTAGTGGTCAATATAGCTATTTATGGGCTCCAGGAGGACAAACTACTCCTTCCATATCTAATCAATGTGCAGGAAATGTTAGCGTTACTATTACTGATGCAGTTTGTGGAAATATTGTAAGAAATATTACTTTAAATCCTGGGCCTAATTGCTCTTTACCTTGTTCGATAGACAATTTCACAGCTAATATAGGAGTTTGTGAGAATCCATTGAATGAATATGATGTAA
>CAYNMR010000008.1:0-151462 GCA_964398455.1 uncultured Vicingus sp.
GCTGCTGGTATTAGAAGAATTGAAGCGTTGACGAATTTTAACGCTGAAGATTTTATCAAAGCTAAGATTAGAAATCTTGAAGAAATTGCTTATGTTTTGAAAAATGTAAAAGGAGCTGATGCAATTATAGAAGATGTTGTGATATTGAGACAAAAGATTCGGAAAGAGCTGAATGAAACGTATTCTACTAGCCCCCAAGAACATAAATATACAGACGACCAGGCCCTTACTTTATCTTTGAGTCACATTGATTTACTTAAAGAAGAAGGAAGAAAAATAAAAGACCAACTTACACAGCTTAAAAAAGAACTTTTGAAGGTTTCTGAAGAAGGAAGCAAAGAACAAGCAAAAATTATTAAAGAAGAATTACACAATAAACTTCAAGTCATTCATGGTGTAAATGTAATTGCCCAAAAAATTAACTTGAATGATAGTGCTGCAATAAAAGATTTGGTTTTTCAACTAAAAGGAGAAATCAATAACTTGTATTTGGTGCTTGGAGCAGAAGTAAACGGTAAACCAAATTTAACCATTGCATTATCTGATAACTTGCAAAAAGATAAGAATTTACATGCCGGAAACATTATTAGAGAAGCTGCTAAAGAAATGCAAGGTGGAGGTGGCGGTCAGCCTTTCTATGCAACTGCTGGTGGTAACAATGTGGCTGGATTAGATGCTGCTATTGCTAAAGCTTTATCATTTTTAAACTAAAATTAGATTTTAGGGCTAATTTTTATGTTTAACTTAGCATTTCTTTAAAATGAAGTTAATGTTAAAAAGGGTTTTTGCTTTTTTCGTGCTAATCGTTTGTATGTCGTTTACCTACCACGAGTTTTTCGTGAGTGTAACCGAGGGTCAATATGATGAAACGGAACAAACACTTCAATTTACAATTAAATTTATTGGTCACGATTTAGAAAAAGCACTTGAAATTGCTGGAATACCCAATTTAAATTTAGGTACCGATAAAGAATTGCCAGATGCCAATGAGTATCTTTTAAAGTACATTTCCAGTAAGTTTTCGATAAAAAATAACGACACGTCCTTGTCTTTAAAGTTAATTGGAAAAGAGGTTGGTAATGATGATTACATCTACTGTTATATTGAATCAGAAAAAATTAAGAAAGTCAACTCGTTCGAAATTTATAATGCGTTATTGATTGAACTATTTTCTGGTCAAGAAAATATTTTGCATTTAGATATTTTAGATAAAAAACACAGCATTTCGTTTAATAGAGAAAAAACAACTACAACTATTCCTTTATAATTTAAACTATATGAAAAGAATACTCATCCTTTTGATTTCATCTTTTGTTATACTTTCAGTAAGCGGACAGAATAATAAAACACGTGAAGATAAATTTAAGCAATTGTATGAGGAATTTGCCACACCAAATGTTTATCGAACAGCTTCTGGAGCACCAGGTCATCAGTACTATCAACAAAAGGCTGATTATGTAATTGATGTGGAATTAGATGATGAAAAACAAGTGTTGAAAGGAGTTGAAACCATTACTTATAAAAATAATTCGCCCGACAAACTCACTTATTTGTGGATTCAGTTGGACCAAAACATGAGAGCAAGAGACTCGGATACCAAATTGATTCAAACCAATAAAATTGAAGAACGAATGAGTTTTGGTGAATTGGCTAAACTTCACAACAATTTTGATGGTGGATTTAAATTGGAATATGTTAAAGATGCTGCTGGAAAAGATTTGAAATGCACTGTTAACAAAACCATGATGCGTATAGATTTATCAACACCATTAAATCCAGGAGCAACGTTTTCATTTAAAATAAAATGGTGGTACAACATCAATAATCGTGAAGAAATAGGGGGTCGTGGTGGTTACGAATATTTTAAAAAAGACAACAACTATCTCTATACCATGGCTCAATTTTATCCTCGTATGGCAGTTTATAATGAGGTTGAAGGATGGCAGCACAAACAATTTTTGGGAACAGGTGAATTTACGTTGCCCTTTGGCGATTTTAAAGTTAACATTACTGTTCCAGCTGACCATATTGTTGCAGCAACAGGAAGTTTAACTAATTCGTCAAATGTTCTTACCACTGAACAGAAAAATAGATTGGCTAAAGCTCAAAGTGAATACAAGCAACCCATAATAATTGTTACACAGAAAGAAGCAGAGGAAGCAGAAAAAAATAAAGCTACAGCAAAAAAAACATGGAGTTTTTCAGCAACAAATGTGCGTGATTTTGCTTTCGCTTCATCACGTAAATTTATTTGGGATGCTATGGCTGTTGAATACAACGGAAAAAAAACAATGGCGATGAGTTTCTATCCCAAAGAAGGAAATCCGTTGTGGGAGAAATTTAGTACGAAGGTGGTGGCTCATACCATTACATCTTATTCTAAACATACGGTTGATTACCCTTATCCTGTTGCAATTTCAGTTCATTCAAAAGACATCGGAATGGAATACCCAATGATTTGTTTCAACGGTGGTCGTCCAAACGAAGATGGAACATACTCTGAACGCACAAAATATGCCATGATTGGCGTTATTATTCATGAGGTTGGGCATAACTTTTTTCCAATGATTATCAACTCCGATGAACGCCAGTGGTCGTGGATGGATGAAGGATTAAATACATTTACTCAGTACATGTGCGAACAAGAGTGGGAAAGAGGCTACCCTTCAAGAAGAGGTCCTGCAAGCAAAATCGTTGACCACATGAAAGGAGATAAAAGCCAAATATCTCCAATTATGATAAATTCTGAATCGGCTTTGCAATTTGGAAGCAATGCGTATGCAAAACCTGCCACTGCATTAAATATTTTAAGAGAAACTGTAATGGGAAGAGAATTGTTTGATTTTGCTTTTAAAACCTATGCTGAACGCTGGAAATTTAAGCACCCAACTCCAGAAGATTTTTTCAGAACCATGGAAGATGCTTCTGGGGTAGATTTGGATTGGTTTTGGAGAGGATGGTTTTACGGAACTGACCATGTGGATATAGCCATAAAAAATGTGGAATTATTTAAAGTTGATTCTAAAAATCCAGAAGTTGAGAAAGCGTTCCAAAAGGAAATGGATGCTCAAAAACAACAACACATTGGCGATATAAGAAATGAAAAAGAAATTTCTAAAACCTACAATGAGAAAGATGAGTCAATAAATGATTTTTATGCTACTTACGACCCACTTGAGGTAACCTTATTAGACAAGAAAGATTACGAGAATTTTATCAAAAGATTGGATGCAAAAGATTTGGAATTACTTAAATCTAATTACAATTATTATAACGTAACATTTGAAAATGTTGGTGGTTTGGTTATGCCTTTAATATTAAATTTTACCTTTAAAGATGGTTCAATTCAAGAAATAAGAATACCAGCTGAGATATGGGTAGAAAATGCTCCACAAGTAAGTAAAATTTTCTTTTTCGAAAAAGAAGTTTCGAGTATAGAATTGGACCCATGGTTAGAAACAGCTGATGTAGATTTAAATAATAACAATTGGCCAGCGAAAGTTCAACCAACAAAATTTGAGTTGTTTAAACAAAGAAACACTAAATGGGATTCTGATTCAAAAGAGAATCCTATGCAACGTGCGAAACGAAATGAAAAGTTAGAGCAAGGTCAGGCGGTTGAAAAAGAAAATAAAGAAGAAGTAGAAGAAGATAAATAAATGGCTATTTACTGATGATAAACCTCTGTTTTAAAACCTCTTCATTTGATTCAATAATTAAGAGGTAGATTCCAACTTTAAGCCTGTTTGTGTTTATTCTTGTCGAATTTTTATTTAGTTCTTTGTATTCATCAATAGTTTCTCCTAATAGGTTAATTATTTTAAGGTTTTGAATTAAACTATTCTCTGAATTTAACTGAACGGTTAATCTATCGTTTGCAGGGTTTGGATAAATAGAAAATTTGTTTTCGTCCAATTCATTAATTAAATTAGCAGAATCTCTAGCAACAGCAAAATACATCGTTGAACCAATGGTTGCTTTAGTAATTTCATAAACATAAGGAACATCTACATAAGCAATGCTATCGGTAGCTTGATGTCGATGTGGAGTTTGGTTTTTCTCAAAAAATCCTGTAATTATATAATCTTTTGCCTGAAACGGCATATAATCCGAAGCGTAAGCATAAGAAATTTCGGTAAATAGATTGGAGTATAATTGAACACAAGCAGCTAAAGTATCAGTAAATGCGTAAGATACTGCATTTGTAGCTGTTGGATTGCTCTCGTCGCGTTCGCAAACAATGGTGTTGTTTGTTTTAGTAATGTCACCACCAACTTCATCAATATTTAATAGCACTCTAATGTCCATTCCATTTGGAAAAGCAACATTATTAACGAAATGATAGCTGCCAACCAAACCAACTTCTTCCATACTAAAGTGAATAAATTTAATGGCGTAATCGGTATTTATGTTTTTTAATAATCGAGCAGTTTCAAGAATTATAGCCGTTCCACTTCCATTATCATTCGTTCCTGTTCCAGTTTTTGAATCATAGTGTCCATCAACCACAACAAAAGTATTGGGGTAGGTAGTTCCAGATTTTGTTACAATAAGATTGTATGCTTCATTACCAATATAATCAAAAGTATCTATTACAATATCGGTATATCCATATTGTTGATATTTGGTTATTAGCCAAGTTAATGTATTTGTTAGAGCAGCGGTTCCAGGTTCTTTTATCCCTAAGTTTTCAAACGCAATTAAATTTTGATAAACAGAATCATAAACACATTCGTTAACAACATTGCCATAAAACGTATTAAAACTTTGAGCCTTTGAGGACTCCAATAAACCCCAACTTAAAACAAAAGGAATAAAATACTTTAACATGGCTTTATAAGCTTTGAATAAATAAAGTTACGCAAAAAAACCTACACAATTGTTAATCAAATTTACCGTTAATGAATTTTCGATGGTGTAAATTGTTGCAAAAGCGTAGTTTTGTTTTAGAATTATTATTTATGAGAGTAAAACTCATTTTATTTAGCTTGCTTTTTCTCAATTCTCTTTCGTTTTTTGCTCAAGAACGGGTTACTACTTTTGGTATTCAACTAAAACCTATTATTCCGAGTCAGTTATTTAGTACAGGTAAACAAGAAGTTGATCAAAATAAAGTGTTTTTTACAACAACTCCTCAAACAGGATATAGTTTTGGAATGGTTATTCGTAAAGGATTAAATAAATCACTTTCGTTAGAAACAGGTATTAATTATTTAAATCGCAAGTTCGAATTAGAGATTTTTGATGATTCGCTAGATTTTAGAGAAACATCTAGTTTTAAATTAGTTAACTATGAGATTCCAATTTCCTTACTTGTTTACATCCGACTATCGGAATACATTTATATGAATGTTTCTGGTGGAGTTGCTCTCGATATTTACCCTTCCGATTTATATACTTATAGTGATAATTTTCAAAACGATGTGTTGGTTTACGACTGGTTCCGACAAAGCTTAATAGCAAATATTGGTTGGGAATATAGAACAGACAAAAATGGGTATTTTTATTTAGGAGCTTCTTATCATCGTCCTTTTTCACACATGGCAAAACAAGTTGTTTGGTACAACGGAAACAAAAGAGATGAGCGAGTTGAGTTCAATCTTTCAGGAAACTACATTACGTTAGATTTAAGGTATTTCTTTCATGAAGATCCAGAAAGAAAGAAAAAGAAAGTAAAAAAAGCAAAACCATCATTAGAGAGGAGGAAGTAGTAGTCAGTTCTCAGTCTTCATAATTCATAATTCATAATTCATAATTCATAATTCTATTTTCCTACTTTTGGAATTCTAAAATTTTAGATTTAAGAAATGAAGATATCATACAATTGGTTAAAAAAATACATTAATACAGACGTAAAACCCGAAGAAGTTGCGAAATTGTTAACTGATACAGGATTAGAAGTGGAGGGTTTTGAAAAAATTCAAACCGTAAAAGGTGGTTTGGAAGGCTTAGTAATAGGCGAGGTACTTACAAAAGCAAAACATCCTGATGCGGACAGGTTGAATGTTACTACAGTTAATGTTGGTGGAGACGAACCATTACAAATTGTATGTGGAGCTGCAAATGTAGCTGTTGGTCAAAAAGTGGTGGTGGCAACTGTTGGAACAACTTTATATAGTGGAGAAGACAGTTTTCAGATAAAAAAATCAAAAATTAGAGGAGAAGTTTCTGAAGGAATGATTTGTGCCGAAGATGAAATTGGTTTAGGAAATTCTCACGATGGTATCATGGTGTTAGATGCCAATGCGAAGATTGGAAGTTTAGCTAAAGAGTATTTTAAAATAGAAGACGATTTTGTTTTTGAAATAGGATTAACACCAAATAGAACAGATGCAACTAGCCATATTGGAGTTGCACGTGATTTAGCTGCTGCCTTAAATCTTAAAAAACCAACTACTATTTCCAAACCAAGTGTCGATGATTTTAAAGTAGATAACACCAATTTAACTATATCTGTTGAGGTTTTAGATACAGAGCGTTGTCCGCGTTATACTGGAATAACACTATCAGGAATAGAGGTGAAAGACTCACCAGAATGGTTGAAAAATAGTTTGTTAGCCATTGGTTTAAAGCCAATTAACAACATTGTTGATGTAACTAACTTTGTGTTACATGAAACGGGTCAACCACTCCATGCCTTTGATGCAGATAAAATTGTTGGTGGAAAAGTGCTTGTTAAAACAGTAGCTGACCAATCTTCATTTGTAACACTTGATGATAAAGAACGAAAATTGTCGTTAAACGACTTGATGATTTGTAATACTCAAGAACCGATGTGTATTGCTGGAGTTTTTGGTGGTGCAAAATCAGGAGTAACAAATTCAACTAAAAATATATTTCTAGAAAGTGCTTATTTTAATCCAGTTTCTGTTCGTAAAACAGCAAAATATCATGGGCTAAATACCGATGCATCTTTCCGATATGAAAGAGGTGCAGATCCAAACATTACGGTTTATGCACTTAAACGAGCAATACTTTTAATGCAAGAAGTTGCGGGCGGTACAGTATCATCAGGTATTATTGATGTGTATCCAAATCCAATTGAAGATTTTAGCGTTGAATTATCTTATGAAACCTGCGACAGGTTAATTGGAGAACAGCTAGACAGAACAATAATTAAGAAAATTTTAGTTTCGTTAGAAATAAAAATTGTTGAAGAAAAAGAAAATGGTTTATTGTTGCAAATACCCGCATTTAAAGCTGATGTTCATAGAGAAGTAGATGTTGTAGAAGAAATTTTACGAGTTTATGGTTACAATAATATTAAACTACCCGATTTAATGAGTTCGGCGTTGGTTTATCGCCCTTCAGTTGATAAAGATAAAATTATAAATACCTTAAGTGATGTTTTGGTTAGCCAAGGGTTTAACGAAATCTTATCCAATTCATTAACAAAATCATCTTATTATAAAGAAAAAGAATCGTTGGTTCGTTTGTTAAATCCATTGAGTAATGAGCTCGATGTAATGCGACAAACGTTGCTTTTTAATGGTTTGGAAACCATTGTGTATAATCAGAATAGAAAATCACCTAACATTAAGTTTTTTGAGATAGGGAAAACCTATACAAAACAATCCGATAAATTTATTGAAAGCTCTTACCTGAGTTTGTTTATCTCTGGAAATTATACTCCAGAAAATTGGAGTGTTAATAAAACACCAACCAATTTTTTTCATTTGAAAGGTTATATTCAAACCATTCTTCAAAAATTTGGCTTAGCTGATGCTAATTTCCTGTATAATCAAGATACACATCCTTATTATGATTATTCATTATCCTACCAATTAAATGATAAAGAGTTGGTTAGAATAGGTAAAGTTTCTGCAAAAGTTCAAAAACAATTTGATGTTACCAATGAGGTTTTTTATGCTCAAATTAATTTAGATAACTTTATTAAATTAGCTTCAAAAACTAGAATTCAATACAAAGAAATCGGTAAATTTCCTTCTGTTCGTAGAGATTTGGCTCTGCTTTTAGATAAACAGGTAAATTACCTTCAACTAGAGCAATTGGCTTATAAACAAGAAAAAAGATTACTAAAACAAGTTAATTTGTTTGATGTTTATGAAGGTAAAAATTTGGAAGAAGGTAAAAAATCGTATGCCATTAGTTTTGTTTTTCAAGATGATGAAAAAACATTAACCGATGTTCAAATTGATAAAACAATGGAAAGATTAATTCAAGGTTTTACTACGGAACTAGGGGCTAAATTAAGGTAGTTTAGTTCGTTTTAGTGTAAACAGCAGAAACCGTATCAATACCTGAACCATCATTTGTTGTATAATTAAGGTTGATGGTGGAGCTATTAACTAAACTTCCAGACCCAACAACATCATATCCAGATAGATTTTGAAGTAAAACAGTAATATTACTTCCGCTAACTTCTAGCTGAGCATTACTGGTTGTGAACCCTAAGTTGTAAAAATTGCTTGCAACAATCCGATTGGTAATAGTGCTATGAGTTGCTATATCTACAGAGTAGGCTGTTGTTCCAAAAACTTGTGATTCTTCATTACAAACCCAAGTGCCCACAAATACACTTCTTGGATCAGTTGGGTTTGTTGAACCAGTTGAAGGATTGTTCTCATCTTCTTTAGTGCAAGAAATCACTAAGGATAATAAAACAAAAAATAGAAACGGTTTTAAAATAGATTTCATGTTGTCTAAATGTCATAGATGACCAAATTAATAAATCAAATCCAATGCCACAATGTTAATCAAATGATTTTAGATACAACAAGAGTAAAATCTAAACATAGTAATTAGTTAATTATTTTATAAACTCATTATCACATTAATCTAATCCTTGAACTCCTAAATTTCGACCGTTAATAAAATGATAACAAATTTTTATGTTATTGGTTTTTTAGTATAAAAATTAAATTGTATTTTTGAGCAAACAACTAAATTTAATACTAACTAAAAATTATTAAAATGAAAAAAATTACTTTATTAATTGGAGCAGTTTTTGTAACTACTGTGAGTTTCTCACAGGTGATTACAAGACTAGTTTCAGTGCCTTGTAATACAGGGTTAGAAGGTACGTATCCTTTTGAATACGCAGGTGAACTTGATGGTTCATCAACTGACTGGGGTTTGCCAAACATCTTTTTAGGTGAAAATTCAGTTCAAGGTCCATTATGTATGGTTGATGACGGTACTCCAGGTATTGTTGGAGATGGTATTGCTCCTCATGGAACACCTATAGGTTCTCCTCCACTAAACAATGTTCCTAAATCAGCATTAGGTTGCGATACAACTAATGCAGCTACTCAAGATTTAACTGGTAAAATTGCAGTGGTTTACCGTGGTTCATGTGAGTTTGGTTTAAAAGCATACAATGCACAAAAAAGAGGTGCTATTGCTTGTATTATTATTAACCATACTGGCGATGCAGTAGGTATGGCTGGTGGTACTTACGGAACAAGAGATACTATTCCAGTTGTACAAATTGGACGTATAGCAGGTGATGACTTATATTTGGCAATGAATTCATGTACACCAACATGTAATAGTGTAATTGCATTTATTGGTTCTAAAGTAGCGTTGTATAATGATGATATGGGATCAACTATTGCTGATATTGTTATGCCAAACGAATTGTCTATTCCGTCAAATATTGCTGTTGATGGTACTAACTATCCAGTAGATTTAGGTTTTTGGGCATTCAATTATGGTACTAATGGTCAAACAGGTGTAACAGCTACTGTAAATGTTGTTCACGAAATTGATGGTAATGTTTACTCTAATACTTCTGCACCATTAAATTTTGCAGCACCGAACTTAACTACTTTAATAGTTGATACACAGTATTTTGATTTGGGCACTTTTGTTCCGACAACATGGGGACAAGGTCAATATACGATTACTTATACGTTAAATTTACCAGGTGATGAAGATCCAGCGGATAATACATTTGAGGTAGACTTTAGGGTTACTGCTAATGCTTTTGGTAAAGCTAGAACTACACCAGGCAATGAGCCGATTGCTACAACTGCGTTTTCTTTAAACGAAACTACTACTCAATATGATGATTGGGAAGCTTGTATTGTATTCAGAAGCCCTGTTGTTACAACATTTGGTGGTAGAGCTACTAGCTTAACTTTCTCTGCTGCTCCAGTTGGAACACTTATGGAAGGCGAAATTTTAGAAGCTAGAGTTTATGAATGGAATGATGTGTTTGCTGATGTAAATACACCTCCAACATTCACATCTTTAAATCAAGTAGGTTCTGGATTCTATTTCTATGGGTCAGCAGATCCTGATTCATTAGGGAATAAAGTGATGGATTTCGTTGATGATGTTACAGGTGATCCTTTTGTTGTATTAGCTGACAACCAACGTTATTTATTCTGTGTTTACAATGCAAGTGATTCATTAAGATTAGGATATGATTCTAGAATTGATTATTTTGCAACTGTAAACAATTATTTACAACCGGTTTCTCCAGTTAAAACACTTGCAAATGGTGGTGCTGACGAATGGTTTAGAGATGGTTTTGGTTTTGATGTTACTCCTGCATTTACTGTTAACATTGATTTTCCAACTTCTGTAAACGCTGTGTCTAATGCTTCAACTACAGTTGCTTACCCTAACCCAGCAGTAAACATGTTAAATGTTCCTGTTAGAAAAGGTGTTACAGGAAATGTTACAGTTGAAATTTTTGACTTAGCTGGTAAATTAGTTATTTCTGAAAACAAAACTATTGGTGAAGGTCCATTAAAAGTTAATGTGGCTTCTATTAGCAATGGTTGTTATGTTTTTAACTTAACATTTGCTGACGGTTCACAAGATACTTTCAAAGTTTCTGTAAACAGATAATAAAATAAGTTAGCTTATAAAAAAAGCCCTCGTTATTTATAACGGGGGCTTTTTTTTACCTTTAATTTAAATAAACAACCGTTAATTAAATAGGGGGTTAAAAACATAGTTGTCTTTTCTTAAATAATACTATGATTTGTTATATTTGATAGAGAAAACTCACAATTATTAACTAAATTTTAATGTTATGAAAAAAACTACGTTATTTCTAGGAATACTTTTATCATCAACTGTTGCCATATCACAGGTGTTGGTTAAAGGAATATCTCCTGTTGCTGTTCAAAGGAATTTTGAGTATACTGTTCAAGTAAATGAAGGAGGCTGGCCTGATGAAGTTGATGATGGTACATGGGGCATGACCTTAGATTTCAATCAGCCTGGCACACATATACAAGCCGAACTTGTTTTGGTAAACGATGGGACACCGGGTACTAGTCCACAAGGAAACCCTGTTGCAGAAGAAGGTTGTAATCCATCACCAGCTAATGCTTATGCTGGAAAGATTGCAGTAGTGAGAAGAAACACTTGTAACTTTGCTGTTAAGATACTAGAAGCTCAGAATGCTGGAGCAATTGGTGTTATTGTGGTAAATCGAGAAGATGTACTAATGGGGATGTTGGGTATTGCTCCAGAAGGACCTTTGTGTACAATCCCTGCTATCTTTTTGAAGAGTAGTGATGGTGATTTCTTAATATCAGAAATGCAAAATGGACCAGTAGTAATGTTTATTGGCAACAAAATAGGAGTAAATGCAAATGACATGGCTTCCAGTAAAGCTGATATTGTTATGCCTGAGGCATTGGCTATTCCTTGGGATTTAGCAAAGAATGGAACGGAATTTCCCGTAGATTTAGGTTTATGGGCGTCTAATTTGGGATCTAATCCTCAAACAGGAGTTACTGCTAGTGTAGATGTATCCTATGGAGGTTCATCAGTTTATTCTCAAACATCTTTACCACTTGATTTTGCTGCACCAGTTGGTGTAACAGTAGATAATCAATATTTTGATTTAGGTACATATGCTCCAACCTTATGGAGTGTGGGTACTTATACAGTAACTTATACTGTAAATGGTGCAGATGATGATATGACTGACAATGTATTTTCTTATGAATTCAAATTTACTAATTCTGACGATGTTTATTCAAAAGCTACAACAGATATTCAGAAACAACCAATTGCTACAACAGCCTATTCCCTTGATGAAACAACAACCCAATATGATAATTGGGAAGCATGTATTGTATTTAGAAATGCTTTCGCTGGAGCAAGAGCTGCACAAGCTGTTGGAATGACATTTTCAGCTAGACCTATAAATAGTTTGATGACAGGTGAGATTATTGAAATCAGAGCTTATGAGTGGAATGATGTATTCACAGATGTAAATACTCCTCCTACATTTAATTCGTTGAATCAAGTTGCAGATGGATTCTATTTCTTTCCAGGTACGTCTGATTCATTGGATAATATATATGTTCCTTTTGTATCACCAACGGGTTTAATTGATAACAAACGTTATTTATTTTGCATTTATAACGAAAGTAATGAATTAAGAATAGGGTATACTACATTGATAGATTATACAGCTACTATCAATAATTACTTACAACCAATTTCTCCAGTAAAAACCTTACCAAATGGGCAGGCTGCCACATGGTATAGAGATGGATTTGGATGGGATAATGCGCCAGCAATATCTGTTAATTTCGATATTGCTACAGGAATAAATTCAAATTTGGATGAAATGTCTGTGATTCCTTATCCAAACCCAGCAGTAAACATGTTAAATGTTCCTGTTAGAAAAGGTGTTACTGGAAAAGTAACAGTTGAAATTTTTGACTTAGCTGGTAAATTAGTTATTTCTGAAAACAAAACTATTGGTGAAGGTCCATTAAAAGTTAATGTGGCTTCTATTAGCAATGGTTGTTATGTTTTTAACTTAACATTTGCTGACGGTTCACAAGATACTTTCAAAGTTTCTGTAAACAGATAATAAAATAAGTTAGCTTATAATAAAAGCCCCCGTTATTTATAACCGGGGCTTTTTTTTATCAAAAAAATGTAGTACTTTGGTTTATTATTCTACCTGAAAAATAAAATGCTATGAGAAGAATTTCCTTTTTAATTATATTGTCATTTACACCTTGCATTATTAATAGCCAAGTAATAACTAAAATAACACAAAGTCCAAATAACCCCTTGTTACTTGGAGTTATTAATTCGATGTGGGCGGATGCTGCTTCTACAGGTTGGTCAACTCCAGATTTAACTATTGCAGCTAATGCTATTGAGGCAGAATTAATTTTTGTTAATGATGCTGTTAGTGGGGCAATAGATGCAAATGGAAACCCAACATGGCAAGATGCGTGTGAGCCAATTGTAAATAATTTAACTGGTAAAATAGCTGTAGCTTATCGTAGTTTCTGTTGGCATGATATAAAAGCAGATTACGCACAACAAGCAGG
Source organism: uncultured Vicingus sp. (assembly GCA_964398455.1). Lineage (GTDB taxonomy): Bacteria > Bacteroidota > Bacteroidia > Flavobacteriales_E > Vicingaceae > Vicingus. Next base: position 13,287 of record CAYNMR010000008.1, read on the forward strand.
AGCAATAGGCTTAATTCTTATCAATAGAGATCCAGGTCCTTTTGCTATGGGAGGAAGTACTGTTGGAAGTAATGTAACCATACCGGTTGTTTCAATTGGTAGTGAAGAAGGAGATGTTTTAAAAGATTTTATTGCTATGGGTGGTGTTTATGCTTTTATTGGAACTAAAGTTGGACTAAATGCTAATGATTTAGGATCAAGTCCAGCTGATATTGTAATGGCTCATCACCAAGCCATACCAAGTTTTTTAGCTACAACAGGCTCTGAATTTCCATTAGACTTGGGTTTGTATGTTTTTAATCCTGGCTCTAATGCTCAATCGGGAGTTACAGTAAGCGTTGATGTTACACATAATGGGTCATCTATTTTTACAAATACATCAACGCCATTAAATTTTACAGCACCTGTTTCTGCTATTGTTGATACCATTTATGCCGATTTAGGAACTTATTCTCCAGTGGTTTGGAGTGCAGGGAAATACAACATTAAATATAGTATTAACTTATCTAATGATGAAGATACCTCTGATAATGTATTTAATACATCATTTACACTAAGTACAAATACATTTGCAAAGTCAAAAATTGACTCATTAAACAATCCTGTTTCTTCAACAGCATATTCGCTCAACGAAACGACTACACAATACGATGATTGGGAAGCATGTTTGGTTTTTAATAATGCAAATGCTAGTCGTGGTGTAGCAAATGGAATGACATTTTCTTGTATGCCTGTAAACGGAATAATGACCAATGAGATTATTGAAATCAGAGTTTATGAATGGAATGATGTGTTTACAGATTTGTCATTATCAAACCCAACATTTAACAACTTAGTTCAAGTTTCACAAGCAACTCATTTTTATATTGATGAATCGCAGAATGGAGTTAATCTTTATTTACCCCTTGAAACATCTGTATCAATGATTGATAATAAAAAATATCTGTTTTGTGTTTATAATTCGAGTAATGAATTGAGGTTGGGGTATGATGTTACAATGGATTACACCGCAACAGTTGATAATTATTTGCAACCGATATCACCAGTGAAAATTCTTCCAAACAGTCAAGCTGCTCAATGGTATTGGGCTGGTTTTGGTTTAGATGCAACTCCTTCAATTTCAGTTACGATGGATTATATAACTGGAGAATCAAGTTTAATACATAGAAATCAATTGTTAGCTTATCCAAACCCTGCCGCAAATCTTTTAACTGTTCCTGTTAGAAGAAATATAGTGGGAGATGTAACTATTAAAGTAGTTGATTTAGCTGGTAAATTGGTGCTTTCAGAAAGTAAAACCATTGGAGAAGAATCATTAAAAATTAATGTTGCTTCAATTCCTAATGGAACATATCTTTTTACCTTAACTTTTTCTGATGGTTCAAAAGATTCGTTTAAAGTTTCGGTAAATAGATAATCAGTTAGATTTTTCTTACCACCATTAAACCGTCTCTAATGGAAAAAAGTACGTTTTGTACGCGATTGTCGTTTTGTACTTTTTTATTAAACTCAACAATTGCTTTGGTGTCAATATCATCAGGTTTTAGTTCTTGAATAACTTTGCCGCTCCACAATACATTATCCACAATAATATAACCTCCTGAATTTAACTTATCGAATACTAAATCATAATACAAAGCATAATTTTCTTTGTCTGCATCAATAAAAACTAAGTCGTAAACTTTGTTTAACGTAGGAATTATTTCAATTGCATTTCCAATCCTAAAATTAACCTGGCGTTCTATCCCAGCTTTTTTGAAATAACTTCTTGCAAGTATTTCCAATTCTTCATTTATGTCAATGGTGTCGATTGTTCCGTTTTCGGATAAACCTTCAGCTAAACATATTGCAGAATATCCTGTAAAAGTGCCTATTTCTAGAATGTTTTTCGGGTGTATCATGTGGCTTAACATACTTAATACTCTTCCTTGCACATGTCCTGATAACATTCTTGGATTTAATACTTTTTCCCAAGTTTCATGATTTAATTTTTGAAGCAACTGAGGTTCAACTTCACAATGATTTTTAATATAATTTTCTAATTCTTCAGATAAAAAATTCATATTGATTTAATTTTTAGCTTGAAAGGTTAAGATACTCAATTGCTTTTCATTAAAAACTTCGTTTGCTATTTGTAATAATTCCTCTGAGGAGATTTTATTCACTTTTTTGTAAACTTCATTTAAACTATCTACTTTACCATAGTTGATTAAACTTTTTCCAATACCTAACATAATATTTACGTTATTCTCTTCCGATAATGCTATTTGTCCAAGAAGTTGTTGTTTTGCTCGGTGTAATTGGATGTCTGTAAGTTTATTTTCTCTAAATCGTTTTAATTCTCTTAATGTTAAATCTATTGATTTTTTACTATTTCGTTCGTCTGTTCCCAAATAGATACTAAAAATACCAGTATCGCAATAACTAGAATAACTAGATTCGATGGAATAAGCATATCCATATTTTTCTCTAATAGACATGTTTAATCTACTGTTCATTGCAGGTCCACCCAAAACATTATTTAGAAGAATAAAACCAGGTTTACTTAGATGATTTGCTCCGTATGCAATATTTCCAATTATGGTGTGTGATTGAAGGTTATCTTTTTCGATAATTTTCTGAAAAGGTTGATAATGCTTAAATTCATTTCGAGTTGGATGGTGTTGTTTTGTTTGGAAACCTTCAAAATACTTTTGAGCAATTTTTAATATCTTTTTTTCATCAAGGTTGCCAATAATACTAAAAACAATTTCGTTAGTGGCGTAGTTTCTATTTATAAAATCTAAGATTTTAGTTCGATTAATATCTCTTACACTTTGTTCAGTACCTAGAATATTCATTCCTAAGGGATGATTTTTAAAAACCAACTCTTCGAAATCATCATAAATTTGCTCATACGGAGTGTCCTGATAAGAGTGGATTTCGTCTATAATAACATCCTTCTCTTTCTCAATTTCTTTTTCAGGAAAAGTGGAGTTGATTAGAATGTCGGATAATAATTCTGAAGCCCGTTCAAAATAATCTACTACAAAAGAAGCATAAACACAAGTTTTTTCCTTTGTGGTGTAGGCATTTATTTCTCCACCAACACTATCAATTCTATTTAAGATATGATGTGCTTTTCGCTTATTAGTCCCTTTAAAGATGGTATGCTCAATAAAATGAGCAATTCCATTCTCGGTTAATTTTTCATCTCTACTACCTGTATTGATAATAAATCCACAATGAGCTATCTTTCCACCAATCTGTTTGTGAACTATTCTAATACCATTTTTAAGTTCGTAAATACTGTATTCCATAGATGATTTCCTAGTACAGTACAAATATACGTGGTTTATTTTTACAGCATGTTAATAACTTGGTTGATAAGTGTAAAAAATGTTAATAAGTTCACAGTCATATTTCACTTACTTTAGTTTCGAATAAATATATAATCCTGATATTAAAATGATTAATAAAAAGAATTACTTCCAACTATTGTTGTTAATGTTTTTAACAACAGGTTCAATGGTGGCTCAAAATACACTTACTGGTAAACAAGAGAAAGATTTATTGCAAAAAGCAGAGTCATATTATTACGATGAAGAACTCCAAAATATTCCAAAAGCATTAGAGTTTTTCCAAGAATTAGCGAAGAATAAACCAGAAGACCCTTATTATAGATTAATGGAGGGGATATGTTATACCCATTTTAGGAATAAAAAGGAGTTGGCACTTTCTAAGTTATTAGAGGTAAAACAAAAAAATCCGTCTTTTAATGAAGTTAATTATTATTTGGCAAGAGCTTACGCTGTTAATAAAGAATTTGATAAGGCTATAGAAACTTATGAAGTTTATATGTTTTCTCAAGAAGTTGCGGAGGAACAGAAAGCAAAAGCTCGTCAGAATATTATCTATTGTCAAAACGCTAAGAAATTCACGTCTGATAGTTTGGTTGTTGATATCGTAAATATAGGTTCTCCTATTAATACAGAACATTCTGAATATGTCCCTGTAATTACTTCAGACGAAACAGTGTTGATTTTTACTTATAGAGGGGATAGAAGTAAAGGTGGATTAATGGATAAAACAGGGAAACCAGATCCAAGAGGTGAGTATTATGAAGATATTATGGTGTCATACAAAGTTGGTAATACTTGGTTAGAGCCTGAGAGTATTGGTGATAACATTAATACCAATGGACATGATGCAAGTATAGCATTGTCTGTGGATGGACAACAACTATTTATATATAAGAGTAATAAAACAGATAATGGAGATATTTATTTGAGTAAGTTAGAAGGTGATAGCTGGAGTAAACCAGAAAAACTGCAAGGAGAAGTTAATACGACAGCTTGGGAAGGTAGTGCAAGTTTATCAAGTGATGGAAAGAAACTATATTTTTCAAGTAGCAGAGAAGGTGGTTTTGGAGGAAGAGATTTGTATTCAGCAAATTTAAATTCTGATGGTTCATGGGGTAATGTAAAAAACCTAGGTCCAGTTATTAATACAAAGTATGATGATGACGCTCCGTTTATTCATCCTGATAGAAGAACTATGTATTATAGCTCCAAAGGGCATAATAGTATGGGTGGGTATGATATATTTTATACTTATTTAAATGAAGATGGTTGGGATGAGCCTGCAAATATTGGTTATCCGGTTAATACTATTGATGATGATAGATATTATGTGCTTTCTGCAGATGCTAAAACGGGTTATTATTCAACAGCAGGAAGGAGTGAGAATGGTACACATGATATTTATACGGTAAGCCCAGGTCATTTTGGCAAACGCCCAATTTTAGCTTTAGTTGTTGGCGTAGTTAATGCCGATGGTAAGCCAGCTGATGCTGATATCACTGTAACAAATGATAAAACTGGCGAGTTAGAGGGTAAATTCAAATCAAATTCTTCATCAGGTAAATATATGTTAGCTTTAACACCTGGTAATAAATATAAGATAGCAATAGAAGTAGAAGGATATGATACTAAAATTGACTATATTGATGTTCAATCATTAGAAACTTATGTACAAGTAGAACATGATTTTAATTTAGGAGGAAAACAAATAGTTCAAGACGTAGCTTCATCTAGTGAAGATATATTACAAGGAAAGATTGATAATCAAATAGAGAAATATAAAAAAGAAAGTACAAAAGAAGGTTATGAAGAAATGGTTTACAAAAAAATACTTAAAGAAGAAGGGGATAAAAAGGAAGAAGGAGTTGAATATTTTCTTGACTTAGAAGATGCAAAAGTAAGTGAGGTAAACTTACAAGGATATCCAATTATCCAAAAAACTTACGCTGATGGAAGTGTTAAGAATGTTATAGGGCCTTATACAACACTTTTAGCAGCAGAGGTAGCAAAACAAGAACTAATTCAAAGAGACCCAATTTTAGCAACGGTAAAACTTAAAGTTAATGACAAGGGACAGGAGAAAACCGTTAAACAATATTATCCACAGAAATATTCAAAAACAGATTTCTTAAAAGATGTAAATATCCATGACCAATTGACTGGGGTTGAAAAAATTGAACCTACTGATGGAATGGATGATAAAACAGCTACTGATTTGGTTAAAAATGAAGATGTTAATTTAGAAAAGAAATCAGGACTTGAGGATGCAGCAGGAAAAAATATAGCTGGTTTAACCTTTAAAGTTGAAGTTGGAGCAGTTACAAATCCAGAAGATTTTAAATTAGGTTATTTAGAAAAATATGGGAAGATTACCGCAAAAACTTACCCAGATGGTATTACTAGATACACTTTCGGACCTTTCGAAACATTAGAAGAGGCTGAAAATTTTAGACAAATGGTTACCGCAAAGGAAAAAGCAGCAGAAGATGCATTTGTTACTGTTTTCGTATTTGGTCAACGTAAAAAGTTGGATGAATTAACAGAAAGACAAAAAGAAGATTTGGGCATAAAAGATCCTGTTAAAGAAAAACCTTTAGCTCAAGGACCATGTAGTGATGAATTTATTGATTTCTCCTTCTTTATAGGGAAAGACTTAAATGATAAAACAGTGTATAATAAATTAATTGCATTAGGAGGAAAGTCTTGTGCAAGTGGTTTGGAGTTTAGAGTTCAAATTGCTGCATACCGTTTCCCAAAAAATTATAAATGGAATCACCTAAAACAATATGGAGAACCACTTGTTAAAGATTATCCAGATGGAGTTACAAGATTTACACAAGGAGTTTTTACAACTATAGCTGAGGCGGAGGTGTTAAGACAGAAAATTATAAAATCAGGTCAGAAAGATGCATGGATAACTCCTTTTTATAACGGAAAAAGAATGTTGTTAGAAGAACTTATTAAGAACAACTTCTATGGAAAAACAATTAATTAATTATTCTTATAACAAAAAAGCCTTCGATTTAATCGAAGGCTTTTTTGTTCCTATTCTTTTCATTTTTAAATAAATTAGTATCTTCGGTCTGAATTTTGATTGTATTAATTCAATCTTTTAAAATTAAAATCATGAAAAACATAACGATATTATTAGTCTTAATTTTGATAAATGCAGCTGTATTTGCTCAAACCAACTTGGTGCCAAACCATAATTTTCAAAGTGCAAATAAGAAAACGAAAGAAAAAGGTCAGATTAATATGGCTGCACCATGGATATCTCCAACATTTTCCCAAGCTGATTTGTATTTAAAATCTTCTAAGAATCCAGAGATTAGTGTTCCTGCAAATGCATATGGATCAGAAGAACCTATGTCAGGTGATAATTATGCTGGATTTATGGCGTACAGCTATAAAGCAAAATTACCTAGAACATATTTACAGGTAAAATTTACTGAACCACTAAAAGAGGGGGAGGAATATTGTGTAACGTTCCATGTAAGTTTATCAGATTTATCAAAATTTGCTTGTAATTATTTAGGGGCTTATTTGTCAAATGATGCAGTATCGGCTAATAATAGTGATGTTTTGCAGTTTGAACCTCAAGTTGTAAGTAGAAGATTCACTGTTTATGAAACTCAATTCTATTGGACACCAATTTGTGCTAAATATAAAGCAAAAGGGGGAGAGGAATATCTAACTATTGGAAACTTTACACCTGAAGAAAAGTTAAAGATAAATAAAGTAAAAAGACCGCAGGGGTTTAATACTCCACAGACTAATGATGCTTATTATTACTTAGACAATGTTTCCGTGGTATTAGCAAAAGAAGTTGAGAAATGTGACTGCGATTTTATTCCAGGAGTTGACGATATGGAAACATTAAACTCTACTTTTAAAAGTGATTTAACAAATCAACCCAATAAAGTAAAAATTATAGATTCTGACGGAAGTCCATCATCTATTGCGGATGCACCAAAAGCTACAACACCTTCAACTCAGGCTGGACAAAATGTTGTGTTGTATTTCGAGTCTAAAAAGATGGATTTAACAGTAGAATCAACAACTAAATTAGATGCAGTAATTACTTATCTTAAAGCTAATCCAAAAACAAAAGTTTCTCTTGCAGGATATATAGATGTTTCTGAACAAACAGAAGATAAGTTAGATGGAAAAAGAGTGGGGTCTGTTTATAAATATATTCTTTCAAAAGGTGTGGTAAAAGAAAATGTATTAAAATCAATGGAAGGAGTTAATAATGCTCAAAAAGATGCTTCAAAAAATATGAAGGTAGAAGTGAAAATTGTTAACTGATTTAACAAGAATTAAATTTCTAAATAAGAAAGACCTCTAATGTTGATTAGGGGTCTTTTTTATTCATATTAATGACAAAAACACAAATATTTTTAAAAACAATGTTTTTTATTGGGGGGGTGTTGATAAAAAAATATATAAAATAGTTATTTGCACCCAATTTTTGAGTTAGATTTGCAAATAAATTATAAAAAACAAAAATAATATGGCAACTTTTCGTTTTCAAGCATTATCAGAAGCATTATCAAGAACTCCAAAACCAGTAGAATACCCAGCTTCAAAAGCATCAATGTATTATGCATCAAATGTATTTACACAAGATGTGATGAGAGAATATTTACCAAGTGACGCGTATAAAAGTCTGTTAAGAACTATTAACGAAGGAGCTCCTTTGGATAGACAATTAGCAAGTCAAGTTGCATCAGCTATGAAAGATTGGGCTCTTACTAAAGGAGTAACACATTATACTCACTGGTTTCAGCCATTAACAGGAAGCACTGCTGAAAAACATGATTCATTTTTTACACCAATAAGCGATGGAAGAGCTATTGAACGATTTGATGGAGATAATTTAATCCAACAAGAACCAGATGCTTCTAGTTTTCCAAATGGGGGTATTAGAAACACGTTTGAGGCAAGGGGTTATACAGCTTGGGATCCTACATCGCCTGCTTTTATAATATCAGGTACTTTGTGTATTCCAACAATATTTATTGCATACACAGGCGAAGCACTTGATTTTAAGATGCCATTGATTAAGGCTTTAACTGCCATTGATAAAGCAGCAACTGAAGTTTGTCAATATTTTGAAAAGGATGTTACAAAGGTAAATGCAACCCTTGGTTGGGAACAAGAATATTTCTTAATAGATAAAGCGTTGTTTTATGCTCGCCCAGATATTATGATGACGGGAAGAGCATTGGTTGGTCACAATCCAGCAAAGGGGCAACAATTAGATGATCATTATTTTGGTTCAATACCAGAAAGAGTAAGTTCATTTATGAAAGATTATGAGATTGAATCTCATAAATTAGGAATACCTGTAACTACTAGACATAATGAGGTAGCTCCTAATCAGTTTGAATGTGCTCCAATGTTTGAAGAAACTAATCTTGCAAATGATCATAACCTTTTATTAATGGATTTGATGGAAAAAATTGCAAGAAAACATGATTTGAGGGTGTTATTACATGAAAAACCATTTGCTTCATTAAATGGTTCTGGGAAGCATAACAATTGGTCTTTAAGCACAAATACAGGAATTAACTTATTAGCACCAGGTAAAAACCCTAAAACTAATCTTAGATTTTTAACTTTCTTTGTAAATACAATTAAAGCGATTCATGATAATGCAGATATAATTAGAGCAAGCATAGCTTCTGCAGGAAACGATCATAGGTTGGGTGCAAATGAAGCTCCTCCAGCAATTGTATCTGTATTTATAGGTAGTCAGTTAACTCAGATGTTAGATAATCTGGAAAAAAGTGTGAAAGCAGGAAAAATGACACCAGAAGATAAGACAGAATTAAAATTAAGTATTGGTAAAATCCCACAAATCTTATTAGATAATACTGATAGAAATAGAACATCTCCTTTTGCTTTTACTGGAAATAAGTTTGAGTTTAGAGCAGTTGGTTCTTCTGCAAATTGTGGTTCTGCGATGATTGCCTTAAACGTAATTGTAGCAAAACAATTGATGTTATTCAAAAAAGCTGTTGATGCTAGAATAGATAAGGGAGAGAAAAAAGATGAAGCTATTTTAAAAGAACTTCAGAAATTAATTAAAGAATCTAAAAAGATTCGTTTTGAAGGAAATGGATATGGAGAAGAATGGGTTCAAGAAGCTAAAAAAAGAGGATTATCTAATCTAAAAGATACTCCTAGAGCTTTAGCCGTAATGAAAGACAAGAAAACCATTGATTTATTTAATGAGTTAGGAGTATTGTCGCCTATTGAAATGGAAGCTAGACATGAGATTGAACTTGAAAACTACATTTTAAAACTGCAAATAGAATCAAGAGTTTTGGGTGATTTAGCACAAAATCATATTATTCCGACAGCAATTAAGTACCAAAATACTATTATTGATAATATTAAAGGAATGAATGAGATTTTTGGTAAAGATGCCAAGAAGATGGCCTCAACACAATATCAAATTTTGGAAGCACTTTCAACACATATCAATGAATTGAAAAAATCATGTGATTTAATGTTAGAAGAAAGAAAAAAAGCGAATAAAATTGAACATGCTGAAGAAAAAGCATTTGCTTATTGTGATAAAGTAAAACCGTATTTTCAGAATATAAAATATAATTCAGATAAGTTGGAATTGTTGATAGATGACGAATTGTGGCCATTACCAAAATTAAGAGAACTATTATTTACAAAATAAGTCAAATAGTTGAATTTTTTTAAAAATCAAAAAGTTGGTTAAAAATAAACCAACTTTTTTTGATTAATTGAAAGAAATATTTTACTTTAGCCAAATTCATTTGTAAAAAAGACCAAATAATATATGAAAACTAACAAAATAGTAAGTTTATTAGCACTGATATTTATCTTCAATTTATCGGTAAATGCTCAAAAGAATTACAAAGTAGATGCTGATGTGGCATTTAGTGGATACAAGTACTATCAAGCAATTGATTTGTATAAAAAAGCTTATACTAAAGAAAAAAGTAAAGAGGTTAAATCAGAAATTTTATTTCAGATAGCAGAATGCTACAGATTAAAAGAGGATGGAACACAAGCAGCTGTTTGGTATAGTAAAGCGATTACAGCAAAGTATGATGATCCTATAGCTATTTTACATTTAGCGAATATATATAAAGCTCAAGGTAAGTATGAAGAAGCTATTGTTGAATATAACAAATACAAAGCTGCTAAACCTGGAGATAAAAGAGCTGAAGAAGGAGTGCAATCATCTACTGATGCGAAAGCTTGGAAAGACAATCCTACAAAAGTGGTTGTAAATCCTTTGCCTTTATTAAATTCAGAAGATTATGATTTTTCTCCAATCTTTTCAGATAAAAAAGGGAACGAAATTTATTTTACATCAACAAGACAAGGTTCTACAGGAACAGAAGTTTCTGATGTAACAGGGATGAATTTTGATGATATTTATATGTCAAAAAGAGACAATAAAGGTAAATGGAGTACTCCAGCTTTATTAAATGCTACAGTTAACTCTCCTGCTAGTGAAGGTTCTGCATGTTTAAACTCTAAAAAGAGTACAATTTATTTTACTCGTTGTGGTGTTCAGAAAAAAGGAGTTATGGGTTGTAGCATATATACAGCTAGTAAGTCTGGTCAAAACTGGGGAGAACCAGAATTAATTCCTGTAACAAATGATACATTTACTGTTGGTCATCCAGCAATTTCTGATGATGATAAAACTTTAGTATTCTCATCAAATATGCCAGGTGGACAAGGAGGTAAAGATTTATGGTACATGACTTTTGATGCAAAAGCAAAAAAATGGTCAGAAGCTATCAATTTAGGATCTGAAATCAATACTGATGGTGATGAAATGTTTCCTTTTATTAGAGATAATGGTGAATTATATTTTGCTTCAAGTGGCTTACCTGGTATGGGTGGATTAGACTTATTTAAAGCAAAAAGCAAAGGAATTAACCAATGGGGAAGTCCTGAAAACCTTAAAGCTCCAATGAACTCTGAGGCAAATGATTTTGGGATTGTTTTTGAAGAAGGAAAAAATAGAGGTATGTTTACAACAAGCAGAACTGGCGGTAAAGGTGGCGATGATATTTGGGAGTTCTATTTACCAGAGATTATTTTCTCTTTAGAAGGAGTTGTTAGAGATATTGAAACACAAAAACCAATTGCAAATTCAAAAGTTAAAATTATAGGTACAGATGGATTATCTGCTGAAGTAATGACAGATGAAAACGGTGCTTTTGCTTTTAAAGAGAATGGAAATGCAAGATACATTAATCCAAACACATCATATTCATTAGTTGTGGAGAAAGAGAAATACTTAGCTGCAAAAGGAAAAGAAACTACTGTTGGTCATGAATCATCGAAAAATTTCTTCCATGAGTATGAATTGCAACCAATGAAAGGTGCTATTAAATTACCTCAAATTGAGTACGAATACAACAAAGCAGATTTATTACCAGCATCTAAAGATTCTTTAAATTACTTATATAATATTATGGTTGATAATCCAAACATTGTTATTCAATTAAGATCTCATACTGACTTTAGAGGTCAAGACGCTTATAACGAGAAATTATCTCAAAGAAGAGCTCAGTCTTGTGTTGACTACCTAGTTAAAGAAAAAGGTGTTGACGCAGACAGAATTGTAGCAAAAGGTATGGGTGAAAAAGAACCTTTAAAAATGCCTGATGGAACTCTTTTAGATGAGAAGTATATTAATTCACTAAAATCTGAAGAAGAGAAAGAAGCTGCACATCAAAGAAATAGACGTACAGACTTTAAAGTTCTTAGAGATGATTACGTTGCAAAAACACCAGAATCATCAACTAATTAGATATTATACATAATAAAAAAAGCATCCTGTTTTACGGGGTGCTTTTTTTGTTTATACAATTTATAGAACAAAATGAACCCAAACGAAAGATATTTACAAAGAGGTGTATCAGCATCAAAGGAAGATGTTCATAATGCAATCAAGAGAATTGATAAAGGATTGTATCCAAAAGCATTTTGTAAAATTATTCCTGATTATTTAACAGGAAGTGATGAATACTGCATTGTAATGCATGCTGATGGAGCTGGAACTAAATCTTCATTAGCTTATGCTTATTGGAAAGAAACTGGAGATATTTCGGTTTGGAAAGGTATTGCACAAGATGCTTTAATTATGAATATAGATGATTTGTTGTGTGTAGGTGCAATTGATCATATTTTAGTTTCTTCCACCATTGGTAGAAACAAAAACTTAATTCCAGGAGAAGTGTTGTCTGAAATAATAAATGGTTCTGAAGAAATATTAGAAGATTTAAGAAATTTAGGAATAGGTATATATTCTACTGGAGGAGAAACCGCAGATGTTGGTGATTTGGTAAAAACCATTATTGTAGATTCTACTGTAACTTGTAGAATGAAAAGAACGGACGTAATAAACAACGCCAATATTAAAGTAGGAAATGTAATTGTTGGATTAGCATCATCTGGAAAAGCAACTTATGAGTCAGCATACAATGGTGGAATGGGAAGCAATGGATTAACTTCTGCTAGACACGATGTATTTAATAAAACGGTTGCAGCTAAATATCCCGAAACCTTTGATAATAATGTTCCATCAGATTTGGTGTATTCTGGGAAGTATAATTTAACAGATAAAATTGAAGGTGTTGAATTAAATGTTGGTAAGTTGGTTTTATCTCCAACACGAACGTATGCTCCAATTATCAAAAAAATAATAGAAAAGCATAAATGGAGTATTGATGGTATGGTTCATTGTAGTGGTGGTGCGCAAACCAAAGTTTTACATTTTGTAGATGATTTGCACATTATTAAAGATAATCTGTTCGATGTGCCGCCTTTGTTTAAATTAATAAAAGAAGAGTCTGGAACAGACTGGAAGGAAATGTATAAAGTGTTTAACATGGGTCATCGAATGGAATTGTATGTTGATAAATCTATTGCCGAAGACATCATTTCAATCTCTAAATCATTTGATGTTGATGCCAAAATTATTGGGAGAGTGGAAAGTAATGGAGAAAAAAAATTAACTATAAAAAGTGAATTTGGAGAGTTTATTTACAATTAGAATATGAGTGATTTATTAAAAAAATTAGAACAAATTAACTTAAGATTTGAACAGGTTAGTGAGCAAATTACCGACCCTGAAGTAGTTTCTGATATGAATCGATATGTGAAGTTGAATAAAGAATACAAAGAACTACAGGTTATCCACGAGGTTTATAAAAGGTATAAAAATGTTATCGGTAATATAGAATCCTCAAGAGAAATAATTAAGACAGAAACAGATAAAGAATTTCTTGAAATGGCGAAAGCAGAATTAGATGATTTGATTCAAGAAAAGAATAGAATGGATGAAGAGGTTAAAGTATTACTAATCCCAAAAGATGAAGAAGATAGTAAAAACGTAATTGTAGAGATTAGAGCTGGAACTGGTGGCGATGAAGCCTGTATCTTTGTGGGAGATTTATTTAGAATGTACTCTAAATACATGGATAAAAGAGGGTGGAAAATAGAAGTTTTAACTATGAATGAAGGTTCTGCAGGAGGTTATAAAGAAGTAGGTTTTTCAGTTGAAGGAGATAGTGTTTATGGTGTTTTGAAATTTGAATCGGGAGTTCATCGAGTTCAACGCGTTCCTGCAACAGAATCTCAGGGTAGGGTGCATACTTCGGCAGTTACAGTGGCCGTTTTACCCGAAGCGGAAGAAGTAGATATCGAAATAAGAAAAGATGATATTAAAAGAGATGTTTTTCGTTCTTCTGGAGCTGGAGGACAGCACGTTAATACAACCGATTCGGCAGTTCGATTAACACACATCCCAACAGGTGTTGTGGTGGAGTGTCAAGAAGGTCGTTCTCAAATAAAAAATGCAGAGCTTGCAATGAAAATTTTACGTTCTAGACTTTATGAAGCAGAAGTAATTAGACGTGAAAAAGAAAGAGCAGCCGAGCGTAAATCACAAGTATCAACAGGAGATAGGTCAGCAAAAATTAGAACCTACAATTATCCTCAAGGAAGGGTAACCGATCATCGAATTGGGTTGACTCTATACAACTTGGGAGCAGCAATGGAAGGTGATATTGATGAAATCATTAATTCATTAAAAATTGCAGAGAATACAGAAAAATTACAAGCCGGATTAACTGAATAATCAATGACCAAACAAGAAATTATCAATCAAATCAAAAAAAAACAGTCGTTTTTGTGTGTTGGATTAGATACCGATATAACTAAAATTCCTACACATTTATTAAAGGCGAAGGACCCTATTTTTGAGTTTAACAAACAAATTATTGATGCTACTCACGATTTGTGTGTTTCATACAAACCAAACTTAGCATTTTACGAGGTCTATGGTTCTAAAGGATGGGATAGCTTACAAAAAACAATAGAATACATTCCTAAAGAACTCTTTACCATTGCTGATGCAAAGCGTGGCGATATAGGCAATACATCGAGCATGTATGCCAAAGCCTTTTTTGAAAACTTAAACTTTGATTCCGTTACTGTTGCTCCATACATGGGAGCTGATTCTGTTGAACCATTTTTAGCATTTAAAAGTAAGTGGGTTATTCTTTTAGCATTAACATCAAATAAAGGAGCTGACGATTTTCAGTTTTTTGAAGGAACAGATGAAAAATTGTTTGAGAAAGTATTAAAACAATCCAAAAATTGGGGTAACGACGAAAATTTAATGTATGTTGTTGGAGCTACACGCCCTGAAATGTTTACCGAAATCAGAAAACTTGTGCCAGATAATTTTTTATTAGTACCTGGAGTAGGGGCTCAGGGTGGCGAATTGAGTGAGGTTTGTAAATATGGAATGAACAAAGATTGTGGTTTATTAGTGAATTCTTCCAGAGGAATTATTTATGCTGGAAATGACGAAAATTTTGCAAAAAAATCTAGAGAGGAAGCCTTAAAAATTCAAAAAGAAATGGCTATCTTGTTAAACAAATTTAAAATTATATAATTATGGAACAAATCCCTTTTTCAGTTGGTAAAATAGTCTTTATCCTTTTTGCACTTTCCTTTGTTTTCGGTGCATTTTTTATTGTAAAACAAAAAACAGCAATAATTATTGAACGATTTGGTAAATTTAATCGAGTTGCACTTTCAGGGTTCAACTTTAAAATTCCATTTATAGATAAAAAAGCAGGTACAGTTAACCTTAGGGTTATGGAGTTACCAGTTGAGGTAGAGACCAAAACTAAGGATGATGTATTTGTTCGTTTAATTGTTTCTGTTCAATATTATGTAGTTGAAACAACAGAAGGAATTCAAACCTCATTTTATAAGTTTGATAATCCAGCACGCCAAATTCAGTCCTATGTGTTTGATTCTATTCGTTCGGAAGTACCAAACATGGAACTAGATGATGTATTTAGTGAGAAAGATAAAATAGCTAAAGCAGTTCAAATGGAATTGGCTGATACTATGGAAGAATACGGTTTTGCTATAATTAAAGCATTGATTACAGATATTGATCCTGATGCGAAAGTTAAACATGCGATGAATGAGATTAATGCAGCAAAACGATTAAAAGAAGCTGCAAGAGAATACGCAGAAGCTGAAAAAATTAAAGTGGTAGCGGCTGCACAAGCTGAAGCTGAAGGAAAAAAATTACAAGGTGAAGGTATTGCAAATCAACGTATTGCTATTGCAAATGGGATCAAACAATCGGTTGAAGAAGTTAAAGGCGCAATGGAAGATGGAGTTACTGGGCAAGAAGTCATGAATATGCTTTTTATGACTCAGCATTACGAGACTATTGGAAAACTAGCAGAACAAGGAGTAAATACTATTTTCATGCCTTATTCACCGAGCACAGTAGGCGATTTACAAACACAGATACAATCAAGCTTAATAGCCGCCGATACTATTTCTAAATCTACAAAACCAAGTGATTTTGTAAAAAAGAAACCAGCAGCAAAATATGGAGAAAATCCAAATGATGAATTGATTGGATAGGATATGTTTACAGAAGATTTTCTTCACTACATCTGGACGTTTAAATTGTTCAATACCCAAGAAATAAAAACAGTTCAAAACGAATCAATAAAAATTTTAAAATCGGGACAGCATAATACGGATGCTGGTCCCGATTTTTTTAATGCCCAAATCCAAATTGGAGAAACCATGTGGGTAGGAAATGTTGAAATTCACATCAATTCATCCGATTGGCTAAAGCACCATCACCAAAAAGATAATGCTTATAACAATGTAGTACTTCATGTAGTATATCATCATGATGTTGATATTACCAATTCCAACGGAAATGTTATACCAACTTTGGAATTAAAACAGCTGATTGACCCAAAACTTATTTCTAATTACAAGCAACTAATTAGCAGTAAAAACTGGATTGCTTGCAGTACTCAAATCAAACAGGTTGATCAATTTGTTTTGCAAAACTGGTTGGAGCGTTTGGTTTTTGAACGGTTGGAACGAAAATCGATAGAAATTGCTCAAACGCTCTTGCTGAACAAAAATGATTGGGAAGAAACCTTTTATCAAGTGTTGTTCAAGTATTTTGGATTGAAGGTAAATTCGGAACCTTTTCATTTGTTGGCAAAAAACACCCCATTAAAAATTATTGAGAAACATCGGAATTTATTTACTATTGAAGCATTATTGTTTGGTCAGGCAGGATTTTTAGTTGATGAAAAAGATGATGAATATTCTCAACGATTAAAGAAAGAATATCATTTTTTACAATCAAAATTTAACATAACGCCTCTAGATAAGAGTTTATGGAAGTTTTTAAGATTACGACCAGCAAATTTTCCAACGCTACGAATTGCTCAATTAGCTCAATTACTTTCCAATGAACCAAGAATGTTTTCTAAAGCTTTAGCAATTGATTCGGTTAAAGAACTTCAACAATTGTTCTCGTTAACAGCTTCAAGTTATTGGAATAATCACTATCAATTTGGAGTGGAGCAAAAAGTGAGTTCGCAAAAACGAACAGGAAAATTAATGATTGACAGTTTGATTGTAAATGTGGTTGTACCAATGTTGTTTGTTTATGCCTCATCAAAACAAGATGAAGAATTGAAAAACAAAGCTGTTCGTTTTTTGGAAGAATTAAAAGCGGAAAAAAACACGATAATGCTTAACTTTGAAAAACTAGGAGTAAAATCAAGAAACGCGATGCAATCGCAAGCTTTAATTGAACTAAAATCCAATTATTGTTCTCATAAAAAATGTTTACATTGCAGTATTGGAAATTATCTCTTAAAACATTAAAAACATGATAACTAAAATTTTAGCTTATTTCGAGAAACAAGCCTTTGGGGTTTGTAGTTGGTGGGGTGAAAAACTCCAATTAAAATCAACTCAAGTTCGTTTATCATTTATTTATTTATCATTTTTAACAGTTGGTTCTCCAATTATAATTTACCTTATCATGGCTTTTATTCTAAAGCACAAAGAGTATTTTAAATTCGAGAAAAGAAAAACCGTTTGGGATATTTAATCAATCTAAAAATACATTAATCGTTCATGGAGATTCCATTATTAAAAGATATTGTAATAATACTTGGTCTCTCTGTTGTTATTATTTTACTTTTTCAACGATTAAAACTACCTGAAATATTAGGTTTCTTAATAACGGGTGTAATAGCCGGTCCTAAAGGATTGAACCTGATTAGTTCAGGTCATGAGGTAGAACTCTTATCAGAAATAGGAATCATTTTTCTTCTTTTTGTTATTGGAATTGAGTTTTCTTTGAAAGGGTTAGTTTCCATTAAAAATACTGTGATTTGGGGTGGTTTCATGCAGGTTGGAGGAACCATTGCATTAACTTTTGCTGGAGCTTATTATTTGTTCGGACTTACTTATCAAACTTCTATTTTTCTTGGATTTTTATTAGCATTGAGTAGTACTGCAATTGTTCTAAAAATGCTTCAAGAGAAAGGAGAAATTACTTCACCTCATGGAAGAGTTACCGTTGCCATATTAATTTTCCAAGATATTATTGTGGTGCTAATGATGTTGTTAACTCCACTGTTAGCAAATCAATCGGAAAGCCCTTTAATGGAATTGGGTATGCTTTTCCTAAAATTAGTAGCGATTCTTGTGGTATTATTTGTTTTAGGAAAATATGTAATTCCTAATTTATTTAGGTTAGTAGTAAAATCGAAAAGTAGAGAATTATTTATTCTTACCACTGTAGTTATTTGTTTTGCAACGGCCTGGATGACTTCTGTCGTAGGTTTATCTCTGGCTTTGGGTGCTTTCTTTGCGGGTTTAATTATTTCTGAATCAGATTATAGTCATCAAGCCACAGCTAACATTCTTCCATTTCGGGAGATTTTTATCAGTTTCTTCTTTGTTTCAGTGGGAATGCTGTTGGATTTAAACTTCTTTATCCATCACATCTTCTCTATTCATTTCTTAGCTTTAATGGTTATCCTATTAAAGATAGCTGTTGTAATTATTACAGTAATTGTATTAAGATATCCTGCAAGAACAGTATTAATTACCTCATTAAGTTTATTTCAAGTGGGGGAATTTGCTTTTCTGCTTTCAGCAAAAGGAATGGAGTACAAGTTGTTATCAGAAAATATCTATCAGCATTTCTTAGCAATATCAATTATTTCAATGGGAGCAACACCTTTTATTATAAAGTATGCTAGTTCTATTACAGATTATGTTTTAAGAATTCCTATTCCAGCGAAAGTGAGATATAGATTGAGAGAAATAACAAAGAATAGAGCAAAAAATTCAACCATTGAAGAATCTAGTTATCACGATCATATTGTAATTATTGGATATGGATTAAATGGGGAAAATGTTGCAAAGGCAGCTAAAACAGCGAATATTCCATATCTTATTGTTGATTTAGATGCAGAAGCAGTTAAAAAAGGACAACAAGAGAACGAACCCATGATTTATGGAGATGCTTGTGACGAAACTATTCTTAAGCATGTCCATGTGCATGAAGCAAGAGTTGTTGTTATTGCTATTTCATCTCCTGAAGCAACCAAAAAAATTGTAAAGAGTGTAAGAGAATATTCCAGAACAACCTACATAATTGTTAGAACTAGGTATGTAAGCGAAATTGAAGGCAACTTAAAATTAGGTGCCGATGAGGTTATTCCAGAGGAATTTGAGACTTCTATTGAGATATTTACTCGAGTACTAAAAAAATATTTGGTGCCTCAAGATGAGATCCAGATGTTTATTAATCACATACGTTCAGACAATTATGATATGCTAAGAGGGATGTCTTCTTTTGATAAATCGAATATTCAACTTAGTTTACCTGATATGGAAATTGCAACGCTTTCTGTACAGCAGGGAAACAATCAGATTGTTGGAAAAACCGTAAAAGACGCTAACTTTAGAAAAAATTTCGGAGTTACGGTTTTAGCAATAAAAAGAGATGGAAGATACATCTCGGAAATAACACCAGACACCATTGTAAAACAAGATGATGTGTTGTATATTTTTGGAAGCCCAGACAATATTATAAAAGTTAACTCGCTATTAAGATTTATTTAACTCAAGGATGAAGATTTTAATTACAGGCAGCAATGGTCTTTTGGGGCAGAAGTTAGTTAAACTTTTATCAAATAAAAACGATATCGAAGTTTTAGCCACTTCAGTTGGCGAAAATAGAATACGTAAGATTTCAGGTTTTAACTATGCAAGTTTGGACATTACCAATAAAAATGAGGTTGAAGAGGTTTTTAATCGGTTTAAACCAAACGTTGTTATCAATACCGCAGCAATGACCAATGTTGATGCTTGTGAAGATAAAAAAGAAGAATGTTGGAATTTGAATGTGAATGCTGTTCAAAACTTAATAGCAGCATCAGAAAAATACGACACACACCTTATTCACCTTTCTACCGACTTTGTTTTTGACGGAGAAAATGGACCTTATAAAGAGGAAGATAAACCTAATCCGTTGAGTTATTATGGGGAATCGAAATATGAAGCCGAAAAATTATTACAACAATCTAAAATAAAATGGAGTATTGTCCGAACCATTATTGTATATGGCGTGGTAGAAGACATGAGTCGTTCAAATATTGTACTTTGGGCAAAACAAGCATTGGAAAAAGGTAATCCACTAACCATTGTAAACGACCAATTTCGAATGCCAACATTAGCTGAAGATTTGGCTTACGCATGTTGGTTAATTGCAGAGAAATCAGCAACAGGAATTTATAATATTTGTGGGAAAGATTTTATGAGTGTATTAGAATTGGTAAATCGAGTAGCCGATTTTTATGGTTACGATAAATCTATCATAACACCTATTACTTCATCTTCATTAAATCAAGCAGCAAAACGACCTCCGAAAACTGGTTTTGTATTATATAAGGCCTATAAAGAGTTAGAGTATTCTCCGTGTTCTTTTGAGGAAGGTTTAGCTATTGTAACTGAACAACTTAAATCACTAAATCATTACTAGTGAAATCGTTTTCTTTTAAAATTAAAGATAGAGCAGTTCTTCAAGATCACTTAATAAATCATTTTGAGGGAGAAAAATATGTATTCTTTTTTCATTCAAATAATGAAAACGAGAAGAATATTTTAGCAGTTTCTAACAGTGAAAGAATAGAGGAAAATAACTGGAAAATTGGATTTGTTTCTTACGATTACAAAAACAGTATTGAGCAGCTAACTTCACAAGGAATTGATGATATAGGTTTTCCTGAAGAGTTTTTTTTTACACCACAATTGATTATTGAATTTAGTGAATTAGAGCTTGAGATTAGCTATAATAATCAGGTTTACAATGAAGCAGCTTTAATTCATTTACTAAATAATCTTAATCTTCAGCAATTAGAGGATAAACAAGTAACTTCAATAAAAATATTACCTCGAATAACAAAAGACGAATATTTACAGCATGTTTCTAAGTTAAAAGAACACATTCAACAAGGTGATATTTATGAAGTAAATTATTGTCAGGAATTCTATGCACATCAGGTTCAATTAAACCCCACCAACACTTATTTTAAACTCAATAAAAAATCGCCGACACCTTTTTCGTGTTTTGTAAAGTTTAATGATAAATACTTGCTTTGTGCTTCACCAGAGCGATTTATGAGTAAGACGGGCAATAAATTAATTTCTCAACCAATTAAAGGAACAATAAAAAGAGGAGCAACCATCGTAGAAGATGAGGTGCTAAAACAACAACTAAAAAACGACCCGAAAGAGAGAAGTGAAAACATCATGATTGTTGACTTGGTTCGAAACGATTTAGCAAAAATTGCCCAACGAAACAGTGTTAAAGTAGATGAACTTTGTGAGATTTATACTTTCCCTCAGGTTCATCAGATGATTTCGACCATTAGTGCTGAATTAAAAAAGGAAGTTGATTTTAAGCAAATAATTCATGCATTATTTCCGATGGGTTCAATGACAGGAGCTCCAAAAATTAGAGCAATGGAATTGATAGAACATTACGAAACAAGTAAAAGAGGATTGTATTCTGGAACAGTTGGGTTTATTAAACCAAATGGTGATTTTGATTTTAATGTAGTGATTCGTAGTATTTTATATAACGCTTCTTCGAAAAATTTATCGTACTTTGTTGGTGGAGCCATTACTAGTTTATCTGTACCCGAAAAAGAATACGAAGAATGTTTGCTAAAAGCAAAAGCAATTAATGAGGTGTTGAGTTCGAATGATTAAAAGGTTTGAAAAATATTACCAAAATCAACATTTGTTTGCTAAAACAGACAAAATTCTACTGGCTGTTAGTGGAGGAAGAGATTCTGTTGCAATGGTTTATTTGTTTCAAGCAGCTCAACTTAATTTTGGAATAGCACATTGTAATTTTAAGCTACGAGGTAAAGATTCGGACAAGGACGAAAAGTTTGTTTTCGATTTAGCCAAAAAGCTTAAAGTGCCTTTTTATACCAACAGTTTTGATACAAAAGCTTACGCTAAAACAAATAAACTATCAACCCAAATGGCAGCTCGCGAATTACGTTATCGTTGGTTTGCTGAAATTAAAGAAAAAAACGATTTTCAATACATCGCTACTGCTCACCATAAAAATGATGTAGCAGAAACGCTATTAATCAATCTCGCAAAAGGCACTGGGTTATCGGGTTTGCACGGAATAAAAAACAAAGTTGGAGCTATTATCCGACCATTACTGTGTTTTAATAGAAGTGAAATAGATGTATTTATTGAAGAAAATAAGTTGCCTTTTCGAGAAGACAAATCGAATGAAGAAACCAAATACGTTCGCAATAAAGTAAGACATAAAATTATACCTGAATTAGAAAAGATAAATCCTTCGTTTATTGAAACTATTTTTAACGAAACCCAGCATTTTAGAGAATTAGAGCAATTGTTGGAAATCAAAATTAATGAGGATAAAAAGAAGTGTTGGAAGACATTAAAAGATGGTACGGTTGAGATTAATATCGAAAATCTTTTAATGCTAAAACCTTTAAAAACCTACTTGTTTTATTTTCTAAAACCTTATGGGTTTAATGCTGACGATGTTATTGATGTAATGAATTCCTTGGGTAAACAATCGGGCAAACAATTTAGCAGTTCAACCCATCAATTGGTTAAGGACAGAAATAAGTTGATTATCTCAACAATTAGACAAAAAGAAAAAACTGAATTCGAAATTGAAAAACTAGAAGATTTTAAGAAACTACCTATTTCAATCGAAGCCAAAATGGTTGCGAAAAATCAACTAAAAACTATTAAAAAAGACAAACACTTAGCTTATTTAAATGCGGAAAAAGTAACTTTTCCATTGGTATTAAGAAAATGGAAAACTGGAGATAAGTTCAAACCTTTTGGAATGAAAGGAATGAAAAAATTAAGTGATTTTTTTGTTGACGAAAAATTTTCATTGGTTGAAAAAGAAAAAGTCTGGATACTAACGGCTAACAATAAAATTGTTTGGGTAGTTGGGCATCGTATTGATGATGATTTTAAAATTACTGAACATATAAAAGATATTATTCAGTTAAAGGTTAAATGATAATTACCGACCAAATAGGACACCAAATCCAATTAGAAGAAACTCCCAAACGGATTGTTTCGGTAGTACCATCTCAAACCGAATTATTGTTTGATTTAGGTTTGGAGAATGAGGTAGTAGGCATTACTAAATTTTGTATTCATCCCAATAGCTGGTTTAAAAATAAAACAAGGGTAGGAGGCACCAAAACGCTGAACATTGAAAAAATTAAACAGCTCAATCCTGATTTAATTATTGCAAACAAGGAAGAAAATACCAAAGAACAAATAGAAGAATTGCAGAAACTTTTTCCTGTATGGACTAGTGATATTCGAAACCTTCAGGATAGTATAGAAATGATTAAACAAGTTGGATTAATTACCAATTCCACAGAAAAAGCAGAGAATATTATCACTAAAATAGAACAAGATTTTAATTTTTTATCCTCAACTCAAAAACAACCCAAATCAACATTGTATTTTATTTGGCGAGACCCATACATGAGTATTGGTTCAACTACTTTTATTCATGATATGATGAACAGGGCCGGATTTGTCAATGCTTTAGTATCCAAAGGAAACTATCCAGTGATAACTGTTGAACAAATTAAATCCATAAATCCTCAGCTTATATTGCTGTCTTCAGAACCATATCCTTTTAAAGAAAAGCATGTCGAAGAGTTTAAAAAATGTTGCCCAGGTGCTCAAGTTATGCTCGTTGATGGAGAAATGTTTTCTTGGTATGGATCACGTTTAACAAAAACTGTTCAATATCTTGTTGACTTATACGCTAAAATCAATTAACTTCGGACAAAAATTATCTTATCCGATTGTTTAGTAAAATAGCTTTTATTTTTGTTTTCATTTTGATGACATTGCATGCTTCTTCCCAAAAAATTGGAGTAGTAATGAGTGGTGGTGGAGCAAGTGGAATAACACATATTGGTGTATTAAAAGCACTTGAAGAACATGGTATTCCTATTGATTATGTTACAGGAACTTCTATTGGTGCAGTGGTTGGAGCATTCTATGCCTCAGGATATTCTCCAGAAGAAATGGAGGTTATTTTTACTTCAGATGAGTTTAAAAGTTGGGCCTCTGGAGAGTTGGATAGAAACTATTCCTATTACCTAAGAAAAAAGGATGATGATGCTTCTATGATAACTTTCAAGTTATCTACTGATACTATTTGGGAAGCAAATTTACCTTCAAGTTTTGTATCTTCTGAGTCAATTAATTTTGGGTTGATGACTTACTTATCATCGTCAATAACTTCTGCTAAAGGAGATTTTGATAGCTTATTTGTTCCTTTTCGTTGTATTGCATCGGATGTGGTTACTAAAAAAGAGGTGGTGTTTGATTCAGGTAAACTTGCATTAGCCGTTAGAGCATCAATGGCATATCCATTGTTTATTAAGCCAATTGCACACGAAAACATGTTGCTGTTTGATGGTGGTTTGTATAATAATTTTCCATCGGATGTTCTGTATCACGAATTCTCTCCTGATTATATTATTGGTAGTAACGTATCATATAATTTTCCAATGCCTGATGAAGATAATGTACTTTCTCAGTTAAGAACAATTTTGGCTGTAGAAACAGATTACAGTATCCCTTGCGAGCAAGGAATAATAATAAAACCCAATGCTGAAGATTATGCAACATTTAATTTTAATTACAACAAGGAGCTTATACAAATTGGTTATGATGCTACTATCGCAGTTATCGATTCTATAAAAAACAACATTCACACTTTTATAACTAAAGAAGCTATTGAAAATAAAAGGGCTTATTATAAGACTTTATTACCAAAATTAATGTTTGATAAAGTGGAAGTATCTGGTTTGAAAAAATCACAAAATCAGTATGTAGAGAAATCTATTAGCTTGAATAAAGATACTTTTACTGTTCAAGATATTCAGCATGAGTACATAAAGATTTTGTCGGATGATAAGATTAAATCACTTTACCCAGAGGTTGAATATAATGATTCTACTAATTACTTTACCCTAAAATTAAAGGCAAAGAAAGAACGCGATTTGTTTGTTTCTTTTGGTGGTTTGTTTTCTTCGCGTCCTATTGATGAGGGTTTTGTTGGGGTGAAATATAATATTCTAGGAAAGTCAGCATTTACGATAATGGCAAACAGTTATTTTGGTCGTTTGCACAACTCTATAATGGGAGGTGTAAGAGTCGACTTTCCTTATAAAATTCCGTTCTACTCACAATTAACATATAATACAGGTAGTTGGGATTATTTTAAAAGTAGTAATTTCTTTTTTGAAGACATTAAACCTTCTTTTTTAATTGTAAATGATAAATTCCTAAAAGCGGAAGTTGGGTTGCCTGTTTTCTATAAAGGTAAATTAATGCTTGAAGGAAGTATTGGAGAATTAACCAACGAATATTATCAAACCAAGCAGTTTCTATCTACCGATACCACCGACAAAACATTTTTTGAAAATATTATAGGTGGAGTTCATTACGAACGAAACTCTTTAGACAAGCCTCAATATGCTTCTTCAGGGAATTACATTTCTATTAAATACAAATACATCAAAGGTTCCGAGAATACTATTTTAGGTTCAACATCAAGTGATACCACTGTTTACAAAAATGATATTGAGTGGGGTCAAATTAGATTGAAGTATGACCAATACTTTAATGGTAGAAGAAAAGTAAGGTTTGGAATTTCTGTTGAAGGTTTATACTCAGAACAATCATTTTTTAGTAACTATTCTGCATCAGTATTAGCAGCCCCTGCTTACCAACCAATACCAGAAACTAGAACATTATTTCAACCTAACTTAAGAGCTTACAGCTATGTTGCGGGTGGTGTAAAAAATATATATTCGTTATTTAATAAACTTCAATTAAGATTAGAGGTTTTTGCTTTTCAACCTTACCAGACTATTTTAGCAACTATAGATAACAAACCTGATTTTAGTACCAAGTGGTCGAACACCCAATATATAGGCTCGGCTTCGTTGGTTTATTATACACCAATCGGACCATTGG
Organism: uncultured Vicingus sp.; assembly: GCA_964398455.1. GTDB lineage: Bacteria > Bacteroidota > Bacteroidia > Flavobacteriales_E > Vicingaceae > Vicingus. Next base: position 39,602 of record CAYNMR010000008.1, read on the forward strand.
CTTTAAATGCCAACTATTACGACAGAACAGACACTCCTTGGAGCGTGATGTTCCATTTTGGGTTTATTATTTTTAATAAAAAGAGTTTAGATTAAAACGTGTCGCAGTTTTTGCACAAGTCAATTTGCGATTTTTGTCTTTTAAACATCAACTCCAACCAGCTTCTTCGTAGCTTCGAGTTGTAGATGTCAAACAAATTATCATTGTTGATATTTCCAACCACTCCTTTCGAATTTAAATCAACGCAGCAAACACTTACATCGCCATTAGGTAATAAAACCAATTGGTGCATTAATAATCCACAACCTATTTTGTGGGGTTTGTTTTGGTTATTGGTAGAATCGCCTTCAATATCAACTTCGCCAGCCCAAGTGTGTGGGTGACGCAATTCATATCGGTCAACCATATTTAGCACTTCAACAAATTGCTTGTCCATCCAATCAGTTTTTAGTGGATTTTTCGAATCAATTACCGAAATAATGTTGGTTTTAATGGTCGAACCTCTTTTTTTGTTTTCGTCGCAAAAAAACTTGATGTTGTTGTAAAATTGCTCCCATTTTGCTCTGATACGCATTTCTTCAAAACGCTGAGGGCTTCCTCCATCCATGCTAAATTCCATTACATCTACAGCGTTGCTGTCTAAAATTTCTAATGCCTTTTTTTCATTTAGCGGAGTACCGTTGGTTAGCAAATGAACGGTTGGAAATCGCTGATTGTTTTTATGGTTGAGGTCTTTATACTTTTTTATAATCGCTAAAAGCTCTCCAATTTCGGGGTGTAGCAAAGTTTCTCCTGCATTGTGCAAATGAATTACCTCTACTTTTCTAAAACGTTTATCGCTGGTAAGGTTATTTAAAAAAGAATCTAACAGTTGAGGTGAAATTCTAACCTTTGGTTTTTCGTGGTCGAGTGAGCAAAATGCACAACGCAAATTACAATAGCTGGTAAATTCAATGTTTATTTCACGTGTTGTGGTAGCAGATTTAATAAAGTTCCATTTGTAATAAAACAGGTAGTTTTTTACAAAGAAAAGCCCTTGTAAAAACTCCAATACCTTCCACAAAAAAGTACCTTTATTTAAGTTACGAACAAAGAAATCTCTAACAACAATTAGCATCGGTTTACTTTTGTAAAAATAAAGTGCTAAAATACTTTCATTACTCGGTGTTTATAATGACATTTGTCATACCAATCAAACAGCAAAGAATATTTTAAAATATTTTGGAATTAATTTGTGGATAAATAAAAAAAGTATATTTTTGCAGTCCAATTTTTTGAGGAAAGACTAAAAACATCGAATCATGACGAAAAGAACATTTCAACCATCAGTAAGAAAAAGAAGAAACAAACATGGTTTCAGAAGTAGAATGGAAACTGCTAATGGCAGAAAGGTTTTAGCACGTAGAAGAGCAAAAGGTAGAAAGAAACTAACTGTGTCTGACGAATTCAAACACAGAAAGTAATTATATAGGTTAAGTTTAAAAGGGAAGCAATAGCTTCCCTTTTTTTTGAACAAAATTCTACGTTTTGTTGAAAAGTTAACCAGAAAAATAAGTCCATTTAAACTAACTTCGCAGTAATAAATTAGCATAAAAAAACTCCATCGCACCATGCCAAAAGACAATAGCATCAAACATATTTTATTAATCGGAAGTGGACCCATCGTTATTGGTCAAGCTTGTGAATTTGATTATTCGGGTTCTCAGGCTTCTCGTTCATTAAGAAGTGAAGGCATTATAGTTACGCTTATTAACTCTAATCCTGCAACAATTATGACGGATGAGGTTACTGCCGACAATGTTTATTTGTTGCCTTTAGAGAGTTCGTCTATCATTAAAATATTAGAAGAACACCCAGATATTGATGCTGTTTTACCATCAATGGGTGGACAAACCGCTCTTAACCTTGCTATGGAGTGCGATAAGATGGGCGTTTGGGAAGAACATAATGTGCGAATGATTGGTGTTGATACTAAAGCCATTGATGTTACTGAAGATAGAGAGTTGTTCCGTCAGAAAATGGAAGAAATAGGAATTCCTATGGCTCCATCAGAAACGGCAAAATCATATTTGGCTGGAAAAGAAATTGCTCAAAAAATAGGTTTTCCGTTGGTTATTCGTCCATCGTTTACTTTAGGTGGAACGGGTGGTGCTGTAATTTACAATCCTGCCGATTTTGAAGATGCTTTACATGTAGGTCTTCAAGCTTCGCCAATTCATGAGGTGATGATTGATAAAGCTGTTATTGGTTGGAAAGAATACGAATTGGAATTGTTGAGAGATAAAAACGACAACGTGGTTATCATCTGTTCTATCGAAAATTTTGACCCAATGGGAATACATACTGGAGATTCCATTACTGTTGCTCCAGCAATGACCTTGTCCGATACTACTTTCCAAAAGATGAGAGACATGTCGATTAAAATGATACGCTCCATTGGAAATTTTGCTGGAGGCTGTAACGTGCAGTTTTCAGTAAGTAATGACGAAAAAGAAGATATTATTGCTATCGAAATCAATCCTCGAGTTTCTCGTTCATCAGCATTGGCATCAAAAGCAACGGGTTATCCTATTGCTAAAATAGCTTCTAAATTGGCTATTGGCTATACGCTTGATGAATTAAAAAACCCAATTACAGGAACAACTTCGGCATTGTTTGAACCTACGTTGGACTACGTAATTGTAAAAATTCCTCGATTCAATTTTGATAAATTTAAAGGTGCAAACAGAAGGTTAGGTTTCTCTATGAAATCGGTTGGAGAGGTTATGGGTATTGGTCGTTCGTTCCAAGAAGCATTGCAAAAAGCTTGTCAGAGTTTAGAAATTAGCCGTAATGGTTTAGGTGCCGACGGCAGAGAATTAACCAACCAAGACCAAATTTTACACAGTTTAGAAAATCCAAGTTGGGATAGATTGTTTCATATTTATGATGCTATAAAATTGGGTATTCCGTTTAAAACCATTTACGACAAAACAAAAATTGACTATTGGTTTTTACGTCAAATTGAAGATTTAATAAAACTAGAGAATAAAATTCAAAAGTTTACGCTCGATACCATTCCGAGAGATTTGATGTATGAGGCAAAACAAAAAGGATATGCCGACAGACAAATTGCTCATTTGGTAAAATGTTTGGAAAGTGAGGTGTATACCAAACGTACCGAAATGAATATCAACAGAGTGTACAAATTGGTAGATACCTGTGCTGCTGAGTTCCCTGCCGAAACACCTTATTACTATTCTACCTTTGAAGACGAAAACGAATCGATAGTTTCCGATAGAAAAAAAGTAGTGGTATTGGGTTCTGGTCCAAACCGAATTGGACAAGGTATTGAGTTTGATTACAGTTGCGTGCATGGTGTTATGGCTGCAAAAGAATGTGGCTACGAAACCATTATGATTAACTGTAACCCTGAAACGGTTTCAACCGATTCGGACACAGCTGACAAATTGTATTTTGAACCAGTTTTCTGGGAACATATTTACGATATTATCCGACACGAAAATCCTGTTGGAGTAATTGTTCAGTTGGGTGGACAAACAGCATTGAAACTAGCAGAAAAACTAGAAAAATACGGCATAAAAATATTGGGAACATCGTTTGAGGCTCTTGATATTGCTGAAGATAGAGGACGTTTTTCTAAAGTATTAGAAGAGTTAAAAATACCTTTTCCACAGTACGGAGTAGTAGAAAGTGCTGAACAAGCCATCCAACTTTCTAAAAATTTAGGTTTCCCGTTGCTTGTTCGACCATCGTATGTGTTGGGCGGACAGAAAATGAAAATCGTTATTAACGAAGAGGAGTTGGAACATCACGTGGTGGACATTTTAAAAGCCATGCCGAACAACCAAATTTTATTAGACCACTTTTTGGGCGGAGCAATTGAAGCCGAATCGGATGCCATTTGCGACGGAAAAGATACTTACATTATTGGCATTATGCAGCACATCGAGCCTGCGGGTATTCACTCGGGCGATTCGTATGCAGTGCTGCCTCCATACAATTTGGGCGATTTAATTATTACACAGATTGAAGAAATAACCAAAAAAATTGCTGTAGCATTAAAAACAGTTGGTTTAATCAACATTCAGTTTGCTATTAAAGATGATGTGGTTTACGTGATTGAAGCCAACCCAAGAGCATCGCGTACCGTTCCGTTTATTGCCAAAGCTTACCGCGAACCGTATGTAAAATATGCAACCAAAGTAATGTTGGGCGAAAACAAAGTGAAAGACTTTAATTTTAAACCATACAAAAAAGGTTATGCTATTAAAATTCCAGTATTCTCGTTTAGCAAGTTTCCTGATGTGGATAAAGAATTGGGTCCAGAAATGAAATCGACAGGAGAGGCAATTTATTTTATCGATTCGCTAAAAGATAAGTTTTTTAGAGACATTTATGCTGAACGTAACTTGTATTTGAGCCGTTAATTCATACATCTTAATTAAAAATTTTGCAATTACTCCGTACCATATTAATTATACTTATTGTTTATTATGGCTTTAAGTTTTTGTTTCGAGTGGTGTTTCCGTTTTTAATTACCCGCTGGGCAAACAAAAAAATGCAGGAGTTTCAGCAACAAGCACAACACCAATTTAAAACTGAAGAACAAACCAAACAGTTTGTAAAACAACATGAAGGCGAGGTAAAAATACAATCGACCACCAAAAACAACAAACCCGAAACCGATGGTTTAGGCGATTATGTTGATTACGAAGAAGTGAAGTAGATTTATACTTTGTTGGTGGTAAGGGGTTATTGATAGTTAAAGAATGTAAGTGTTAACATTATAATTGCAACCACAAATAAGATCATTTCAATAATAATTAGAGTTCTATTAATTTTTTCAATCTTACTGCATGAGTTTATTTGCACTTGAATATCATTTGGCAACTCATTAAAATCATCCTTGCTTTCTATCATTCTACCAATCTTATATTTTAATCTATAATTTCTAGATTCTAGAAGTGCCAAACAAATTCCAATAACTATTGAGATTATTAGTAATACGCAAGAAGTCTTTATAACAAAATCCATGCAACAGAAGTAATTTCTAGTTGAAAGAAGATTTACTGAAAATCCCAAAACAGCTGTACTTAATACCAAAATTATATTTCTGAAATATGATAATTGATTAACATGAAAACCTTGCCAAGCTTTCATGTCATATAATTTTTGATAATAAATTTTATCTCTAGGCATTAATTATTCCTCCTTACCGCCATATGTGTTTACCCAAATTTAGTAATTCAATTGGTTTAAGGTGTAGTTGTGTTAATAACTATTTAAAAATCAATGGTTAATGTTGCGGTTTTATAATCAATTACTGCATGGTAGTCGGTTAATATGTCGCCACCCAAAATGCCATCAATGGGTGCTAAGCCAATTTTTTGGTACGATTGGTTTACGTGGTGTAGGTTTAAAATGGTGGCTTCGTAGTGGTTTAAAACCAAGTCGTTTAATTCTAAGTTTTCTAATACTACTTTTTTGCTGGTCATGGTGTTGGTTCCCAAACCAGAGGAGAGTTTGTCGTGTTCGGCAAGGTTGCTGTGCCCAATAAAATCAACAATTCGGGTTTCGTCAAACACCGAGCGACTTGCTCCAGTATCAATAATTACCAATGCTTTTTTACCGTTAATTAAAATAGAGGTTAACAAATGGTAGCCATCATCTTCAATGGCTTGTATGGTAAGGGGTAGGGTGGTAGTCATGTGTTTACAATAGTATTAAATAAAAAACCGAAGATAGCTGTGCGCTACCTTCGGTTTAAAAAATGAGTTAACTATATTAAGCTAAAACAGCAGCTAAATCACCATTAACAACTCTAACGGCATCAGCACTTTCTTTAAATTTAGCTTTTTCAGCATCGTTTAATTCTATTTCTACAATTTTTTCGATACCGTTTTTTCCTAAAACTACAGGTGCACCTAAGCAAATATCTTTTTGTCCGTACTCGCCGTTTAACATTACCGAGCAAGGAACCATTTTCTTTTGGTCGCAAGCAATAGCTTGTACAATTTGAGAAACAGCAGCACCTGGAGCATACCAAGCACTTGTTCCTAAGTAAGCAGTAAGTGTAGCACCACCAACTTTGGTTTCGTGAGCAACTTTATCTAATGCATCAGCAGCTAAAAATTGGCTAACTGGCACACCTCTTCTGGTTGCTAAACGAGTTAATGGCAACATACCAGTATCGCTGTGAGCAGCAATTACCATTCCATCAACATCAGAAGCTGGGCAACCTAATGCTTCGCTTAAACGGTAGTTAAAACGAGCACTATCTAATGCACCGCCCATTCCAATAATTTTGTGTGCAGGATGGTTGGTTGCTTTATGTACCAAATAAGTCATGGTATCCATTGGGTTACTTACCACAATAATAATTACGTTAGGCGAGTGTTTAATCAAGTTTTCGGCAACCGAACGAACAATACCAGCATTAATACCGATTAATTCTTCACGAGTCATACCTGGTTTACGAGGAATACCACTAGTAATAACAGCAATATGGCTACCTGCGGTTTTCGAGTAGTCGTTTGTTGTACCAGTAATTTTGGTATCAAAACCATTTAACGAAGCACATTGCATTAAGTCCATTGCTTTACCTTCAGCAAAATTTTCTTTAATGTCAACCAACACCACTTCTGATGCAAAATTTTTAATTGCAATGTACTCAGCACAACTAGCACCTACAGCACCTGCTCCTACAACCGTAACTTTCATAATTTATAAGATTTTTTTTAGTAAATATTTATTGATGAATTTGGAACGCTAAGTTATAAAATAATCTGTTTGATGGCAATAAATTGGAGAATAGAATTTTGAACAAAAAATGTATCGATAAAAGCATAAGGTTGGTCTATTTTTGTATCTATTCATTAGCTTTAATCAGCTAATTATTTACATTTGTTCGGTATTAAAAATTAAGTGTATTAGCATGAAAGATTTATTAGAAAAATACGAACATAAAACGCCAGAAATTGTATTTGAATGGAACGATTCGCAAACCGAAGCACAAGGTTGGGTGGTTATTAACTCGCTAAGAGGTGGTGCTGCAGGTGGTGGAACTCGAATGAGAAAAGGCTTAGATAAAAGAGAAGTGGAATCGTTGGCAAAAACCATGGAAGTTAAATTTACGGTTGCTGGTCCTCCAATTGGTGGAGCAAAATCAGGAATTAATTTTGACCCAAACGACCCTCGTAAAGAAGGTGTGTTAAGAAGATGGTATGCTGCGGTTACTCCTTTGCTAAAACACTATTATGGTACAGGTGGCGATTTAAATGTTGATGAAATTCATGAGGTTATTCCAATTACGGAAGACTGTGGTGTTTGGCATCCGCAAGAAGGTGTTTTTAATGGACATTTTCAACCACGCGAAGCACAAAAGATTCACCGAATAGGTCAGTTAAGAAACGGTGTGTTAAAAGTTATTGAAGACAATAAATATAGTCCAGACACTACTAAAAAATATGTAGTTGCTGATATGATTACGGGTTATGGTGTGGCAGAATCAGTTAAACATTTTTATGGTGTTTATGGAGGTTCTGTTGTGGGTAAACGAGTAATTGTTCAAGGTTGGGGAAATGTAGGTTCGGCAGGAGCATTTTATTTGGCTCAACAAGGAGCAAAAGTGGTTGGTATTATTGATGCTGTTGGTGGTTTGATTAAAGAAGAAGGATTTACCTTAGAAGAAATTAGAACCTTGTTTGTAAACAAAGATGGAAACAAATTGAGAGCAGAAAACATGCTTTCGTTTGATGAAGTAAATGCTAAAATTTGGGATGTAAAAGCTGAAGTGTTTATTCCTTGTGCGGCATCTCGATTAGTTACTCAAAACCAAGTGGATAGAATGGTTGCAGCAGGCATGGAAGTGATAGCTTGTGGTGCAAACGTACCTTTTGCCGACAAAGAAATATTTTTTGGACCCATTGCTGAATACACCGATAGTAAAATTAGTGTAATTCCAGATTTTATTGCCAACTGTGGTATGGCTCGTGTTTTTGCTTATTTGATGAGCAACGATTTAAAAAAGTTGGAAGATGAAGCTATTTTTTCTGATACTTCAGAAATTATTAAGAAAGCAATTGTCGCTGCACATCAATTGAATACATCAAAAAATAATATTGCAAAAACTGCTTTTGGAATTGCGTTAAAACAATTAATTTAAATACATTCGTCAAATAATTTAATCTAAAAAAACATGGAAATATTTGTAGTATTAGTTTTTGTATTAGGCTATATTGCCATTACAATGGAACACAGTTTAAAGTTGGATAAATTAATTCCTGCTTTATTAATGATGGTATTAGCTTGGACTGGAGTAGCATTCGGTTTAGATGGTTTTACCAATTGGTTCGACTCTCACGCAGGTGCAATGCTTGAAAGTTTTACAGGAATGGGGCACGAGGATAGACTTCATTTAATGGAAGGAACCTTGCTTCATCATTTTGGTAAAACGGCTGAGATTTTAATCTTCTTAATTGGAGCAATGACCATTGTAGAAATCATCGATCATTTTGATGGTTTTTCTACCATCAAGAGTTTTGTTAAAACCAACAAAAAAAGAACCCTACTTTGGATTGTTTGTATTTTAGGATTTTTCTTATCATCTATTATTGATAACCTTACTGCAACCATTGTATTAATTACCATCTTAAGAAAATTATTACCAGATGCTAAAGACAGAATGTGGTATGCTGGTTTAATTATTATAGCTGCTAATGCAGGTGGAGCTTGGTCTCCAATTGGTGATGTTACTACAACCATGCTTTGGATGGGTAAAAAAGTAACTGCAGGTAAATTAATGGAATATTTAATAATTCCTTCAGTACTTTGTTTAGTTGTTCCGTTGTTGGTTGCAAACTTTTTACCTGCATTTAAAGGTACTTTTGAGCCTTCAACTGTTGTAGAAAAAGAAAATAAAAACAGTAAGTTGATGTTTTACTTAGGTTTAGGTTTAATTGTGTTTGTGCCAGTATTTAAAACGATTACGCATTTACCTCCTTATGTAGGTATGATGTTATCATTGGCTATTTTAGCTACTGTAGCTGAAATAATTAGTAATAGAAAATTTAACATAACCAATGTTGTTGATGAAATGAACCATAATACGGAATCGGCTCATACACACACTAGTCCTACTTTTAAAGCATTATCTAGAATTGAATTGCCTTCAATTTTGTTTTTCTTAGGTATTTTAATGACAGTTGCTGCTTTAGAAACATTAGGTTTGATTTTTAACTTTGGTCAGTTGGTTCAAGCATCCATGAATAATGATGTATTTATTTTAATTTTAGGTGCTGCTTCAGCAGTTATTGATAACGTGCCTCTAGTTGCTGCAAGTATGGGTATGTACGATATGACTCAATTTCCAATAGATAGTCATGTATGGCATTATATTGCTTACGCTGCTGGAACAGGTGGTAGTATGTTAATAATTGGTTCTGCTGCTGGCGTTGTAGCAATGGGTATGGAAAAAATATCATTCTTCTGGTACTTAAAAAACATTGCAGGATTAGCGTTAATTGGTTATTTAGCAGGTTTCGGATTTATGATATTAATGCACGCGTAAACAAATGAAATAAATAGTAATAAAAAAGCCCCACGTTTTACGTGGGGCTTTTTTATTGTGTCGAGTATTTTCTAATCTAGTTCTTCGTAAATAGAGTTGTTGCTTTTAAACTCTGGCACTAACTGTTTCATTTGTTTAACAATTAATCTGTTGTCTTGAGTTTCGAAACTTTGAATTAACGCTTTAATTTGTTCGTTAATGAAATCAAAATCATACGCAGCAACTTTAGCAATCATTATTTGTTTGTGGTGAGTTGGCAAGGTATTCTCTTCGTTTGCCAAAAGCTCTTCATACAATTTCTCACCCGGTCTTAATCCTGTGAAAGTTATTTTAATATCCTTATCTAGGGTTAAACCCGATAGTTTTATCATTTTTTTGGCAAGGTCAATTATTTTAACCGATTCACCCATATCGAAAATGAAAATTTCGCCGCCATTACCTGATGTTCCAGCTTCCAAAACCAATTGACAAGCTTCGGGAATGGTCATGAAAAAACGGGTGATTTCAGGGTGAGTAATCGTAACTGGTCCGCCGTTTTCAATTTGTTGACGGAAGCGAGGGATAACCGAACCGTTTGAACCTAGTACGTTTCCAAAACGAGTGGTAATGAACTTGGTTTGTACAGTTTTTCCCAGCGATTGGGTGTATATTTCGGCAATTCGTTTGCTTGCTCCCATCACATTGGTTGGATTTACTGCTTTGTCGGTAGAAATCATTACAAATTTTTCAACATGATATTTTACTGCTAAATCTGCCAAATTTTTTGTTCCCAAAACATTGGTTAAAATTGATTCGGATGGGTTGTTTTCCATCATCGGAACATGCTTATAAGCTGCCGCATGAAAAACAATTTGTGGTTGAAAGGTTTTGAATACATTTTCTAACCGGTCAATGTTTCTAATATCTCCTATAACTATTTCATAAGATAAACTGTCAAACTCATCTTTAAGTTCCATTTCCATATCGTACAAGGGTGATTCGGCTTGGTCGAGTAAAATTATTTTCTTGGGTTGAAACTGAATAACTTGTCGAACAATTTCACTGCCAATACTTCCTGCAGCACCAGTTACCAATATGGTTTTGTTGGTCAATTGGGTTTTAATATTTTCGATATTTAATGAAATAGGTTCGCGTTCAAGTAATTCTTCAATTTGAATCTTTTTAATTTGCTTAAAGCTTAATTCACCATTTATCCAGTCGGTTACAGGAGGCACGGTTAGTACTTTGGTGTCATAGTTTAAACAGCTGTCAACCAATTTCTTTTTGCGTTCAGGAGATAAATGTTGAACAGATATAATCAGTTGAGCTACATCGTTTTTGCTCAGTAATTCATCTAATTTTTCAAATCCAACAATATGAATACCTTCCAATGTTTTACCTTCTTTCTTTTCGTCATCATCAATAAAAGCAAGTACCTTATATTTTAAACCAGCATCTCTATCTAACGTACGTTTGGTAATAATTCCCGATTCACCTGCACCAAAAATAATTACACTTCGTTTCTCTCGGTAAGGATTGATAATTTCAGAATAAAGTGCTTTAAATAACAATCGTAAAGTAATCATCAAAAATAAGGTAGACATGTAGTCGATGATGATGATAGAGAAGGGTAGAGGGAACGTATCGTTTATTCCGTAAAAATAAATTAAGTTGATAATTACAAAAAGTAAACTACCAGAAGTGATGGTGATAAATATTCGTTGAGAGTCTTTGGAACTGGTATGTTTAACAATACCTTTATATGTTCCTGATATCAGGAAACTAACTAAACGAATACCTAAGATGGTATAGAAAACAAAATAAATTGCCTCTGTTGACAATTCTTTTGGAACAGAAAAGTTAAACCGAACCAAGAAAGCGATTACAATAGAAAAGAAACAAATGACTAAATCAATAAAGAAAATAATCCAACGAGGAATATTGGTTTGAAAGAGTAGTTGAATAAGTTTCACTTCTGATGATGTTTTATAACAACTGTAAAGTTACTATTATATCTTAGATTTTTTTCTTCTCCACATCTTCATTGTTTTTCAAACCCAAAATAGCGTTGAAGAACGCATAAAACATAACTCCTGCTTGAGTTTCTAGCATGGACTCTGTTAAAAAATTGAAGGTAATAATGAGCAAGAAAATAACATACAGATAGTCTATAGTTTTTGAGTAATAAACGAAGGGATAAAACAAACTAAGCACCAATATAATAAAGCCTATAAGTCCTAAACAGATAAAGATTTGATAAAATTCGTTGTGAGCGTTAAGGTTATGATTTAATGCATTAGCAATATTGCTTTTGCTGTATTCAGCATTTAAAGCATCTTTTGCATCACCAGTGCCTACACCAAACAAGAAATTATTTTTTATCACCTGATTTGAAGATTCCCAAATTAACATTCTTACCGATGTACTTTCTGTGGTTTCGGTATTACTTTCGGTATGAATGGCACCTAAAAAGCTATCCATTCTATTAGCCACAGCTGGAGCAAAACGATTTATCAGAACTAAACTAGAAGCAATAAACACAATACCTAAAACACCAATAAAATAGTTTTTTCTAAACAAAATTAAATACAACAGCACTCCAATAAAAATTAGTGCTAAGGTTAAAATTCCGCTTTTAGAAGCAAGTAAGATGATGATAAACGAGAAAAACAATATCAAAAGTGAAGATGATATTTTTGAAAATGGCTGTTCATTTTCTGATTTAAATAATGTAATGAGCAACCAAACAATGGCCAAATTCATGTACATTGACATGTAGCTGGTATGTAGTAAAGCCGAAAATTCTTGATAAAAGAAGGCTACTTCATGTTCAATAAAATACAACGATACAGCTCTTGATATCATGTAAATTGATGCGTACACTAAACCGATGGTAAAAGCATAAAATACTTTAGATAATTCAACTTTTGTAAGAGGTCGACTGGCAAAAATTAGAGGAAATATTAACAATGAAAGTTTAACTTGAATATCAAAAAGCCCTGATGCCACGTTGTTTGTATAAATTAAACCCAACACATGTATCAAATACAATGAAACAAACAGAACTGCTAACTTGTTTTTGATGAAGTTGTTGAACTTTGCTTTAAAATCGACTTCTACAATCCAATTAACTAATAGTAAACCTATAAAAAGTGGGGTAAATTTTCCAAAAGGTAGTGTGAAAGCAACGAGTATTGCTATAAAATAATGAGCTTTTCTATGGAATTCTATTCTGCTCAAGAGTTAAATGATTTTTTAGTATCCACCCATTTATAAATAGAGAATAAAAATAGTATTGTAAAGCCTAGAAGAAAGACCGACTTTACTTCAAACAGTATGGAGAAATAAATCAATCCGAACAAAATAAGGTTGATTAAAGCAACAATCAATACCGTTTTTTGATGGCTAAATCCAAACTGAACAATACGTTGGTAAGCATGTTTTCGATGAGCTAGCCCTATATTTTCTTTATTCAAGAATCGCTTAATTAATGTAAAAGTTGCATCGAACCAGAATACAGCTGTTATTATTAATCCACTCACAATTGAGAACTGCTCATGGTTATTGTAATAAATTAAAAGAACTGCCATAGTAAAACCTAGTAAAGTGCTACCAATATCTCCCATAAAAATTTTAGCTTTTTGCCAATTCCAAGGCAAGAAACCGAGCACAGCTGCAGCTAAAACAAGTAGTACGGTATCTTTAACAAAGAAGAAGAGTGCTAAAGCAATAAAGAGTGCACCGCCGCTCGAATGTCCATCAATCCCGTCAATAAAATTAAAGAGGTTTATAAACCAAATGATACCAATAAAAGCTAAAATAGTTAGAATTATAGTATTTTCAATGGTAAAAAATCCGAAGTCGATTACCTTTAAACCTCCAATAAAGTATAAAGCTATTAATGTTGAAATAGCATGAATAATCATTCTTGGTAATGATTTTAGTGTATAAATATCATCTAAAAAACTAATGCCTGAGATTAATATACCTGAAAGCAGTGCATAATAGAGGTTAACGTCCATGTTACCCGTAAAATTTAGGTAACTAATTCCTGCAAACCATGAAACAGCAATAGCCAAGCCTCCGCCTCTTGGAGTCGGAGTTACATGTGAGCTTCGTTCGTTTGGTATATCTATTAATAATTTTTTTTGAGCAATAACTTTAACTAAAAAGGTTAAAGAAAAAGAAACTATTAATATGATTAAAAATAACACCATAGTTGTTGCTTATTTCGTTTTCAGGTTTTCGACCATTTCTTTAATTCCTTGTTGAAGTAAATTTACAGGTTTAAAATCTAAAACCGATAGAGTAGATGAAATATCAATAGTTAAGTTACCAAAGAGTTTGTCGTATATTCCGGGAACAACTTTTTTAAGAATCTTAAAACAAATGATTGGCAATTTAAACGCTCTGTTTGGTTTTTCCAAACACTTTACAATTACGGTGTACAATTCGGAAATAAATACGGGTGAATTATCGCTTACCAGAAATACTCCCGAACTATTTTTTTTGATGGAGGCATCTATAAAACCAATTAAATTATCAATGTGTATAAAATCGCGTTTGTTTTGTAATCTTTTAAATGGTAGGGGTAAACCTTTAGCAATAAAGCTGATTAAACGCATCATGTTGCCTGGAGCATTGGTGCTACCATAAATCATTGGTGGTCTAAAAATGATGATATTGAAATTTGAATCAACCATTTTTTTTAGTGAATTATCAGCTAATAATTTTGATTTTCCGTAAGCATTTACTGGATTTTCGGTACTACTTTCGGTAACATGGGTTAACTTGCCATAAACAGCTATTGTGCTCAGTTGAATAAATGTTTTTACACCTACCTGCTTCGCTTTTTCAGCTAAACCGACAGCTAGTTCAAAATTTATTTTGTTGTAAACACTTGTTTCAACTTCTTTTTGTTGATGTACAATAGCAGCACAATTAATTACTACATCAATACCCTGAAATACCTCGGATGAAAGTGAACTAAAATCTTGAACAACAAGTTCATTATTAAAACCAGTGCTTGTTCGAGACACCGTTTTAATAACATAATTATCTTGGAGCAGTCGAATAAAATTTTGGGCTACAAAACTGCTGCCTCCAATAATTAATACGTGTTGTTTGTTTAACATAATTTACTTAAAAAATTGAATAAGTTTAGGAAGTAAACGGTAGAGTGGGTATAAAATAGAAACAGGCAATTGATTTACTTTAAACGCTCTATAACATTCAATGTTTTGATTGTAGATATTTTTAAAATTTTTGTTAGTTGCACCTCCTAACCTCATTTTAATAATTGGTTTGGGTAAGTAACAAGAAGATATTTGATGTTTTTCTAAAAATCGAAGCATCAATTCAAAGTCGGCAGCAAGTTTAAACGACAAATCGAAATAACCGTATTTTTTATAAATTTCATTTTTCACAAAGAATGTTGGGTGTGCAGGATGCCAGCCTTTCTTAAATGAACCTTTTACAAATTCGTTCGATTTCCAATACCTAACTTGTTTATCAGTATTGTTTTCTTCAACATAAATTAAATCGGCAAACAAGCTATCGGTTTGTTTTTTGTTTAGTTCGTTCACAACGGATTCAATGGCATCGTTACTCATGTAAAAATCGTCGGAGTTGATAACCGCTAAATAATCACCAGTAGCCATTTGAAATCCTTTGTTCATGGCATCGTAAATTCCCTTATCTGGCTCACTCACAAATTTGGTTATTTTATCTCCATACGACTTCACAATATCAACAGTTTTATCTTTAGATGCACCGTCAACTAAAATGTATTCAATGTTGTTGTAGGTTTGATTAATTACCGATTCAATAGCAGTTTTAATATGCTTTTCGCTGTTGTAACAAACGGTTATGATGCTAATTTTCAATGTTGTAAGTATTTTGTTAAATGCTAATTTACTTGTTTAATTCAGTAATTAAGGCTTTTTGAGCTGTGTTGTATTGCGTTGGATTTGCCTCTATTAATGCCTTTATTTCTTGATGTTGTTTTGGTTTAAGTGTAATTAAGTTTGACGATTTAAAACCTAAACCAACCAAATCTAAAATCTCTTCAGCAGTTTTTTCTCGCACCAAATAGTGTTGTTGTTCGGAATAGTTGGTTGGATTTGCTGTAATTAATTTAGATATTTCGTTAAGTTGTCGGGCATTTAATAAAACAGTTCTTGGGTCTAAATTTTTTGTTTCTATTTCATCTAAAATATCCTCACCAGTTTTAGTTGAGATAAGTGATTGCTGCAATTCACTATATTCCAAGGGGTTTTCATCAATTAATTTTTTTATCTCACTTTCTTGCTTTGGAGTAAGAATTAATGTTTCAGGATCCATTTTTCTTGCTTCCACTTTTTTTAAAATCTGTTCACCGGTTGGTTCTTTCAATCCCCAATAATTTACATCTTTTCCACCTAAAAAAATAGCAAGTATTGCACCCAAGGCTAAAATGAGATTCTTGTATTTCTTTATGGTTTCCATAGTTTGGATGTTCAACTATTTCAAAAATTTAGACAAATGGAAAAGGTTGTATTTTGAAACCATTTTCAGCACAATTTTCAATTTGTCTTTTATAGTTTCGGCATTTTTCAATGAAAAAGGTCGTAAACCTTCTTTAAAATTAGCTTCAATACTTTGTGCTAAAACCAATGCATTGTTTAGTTCTTTTATATAATTCGCATAAAAGGTATTTACCACATTTTTCTGCAATTTAAACCAACCCAAATCAACCAGTTGGTTACTATAAAAACGAACGTAATGGTAATGATAAAATACAGCATTAAATTTTTTATTCATGCTATTTTCAATCAGCTCTATTTGAGAATCCTTACTCTTTAATATGTTGTATTGCTGAATGTTCCATGGAGCCAATCCTCCACCTAAATGTTGTAATACATGAACACCTTTAAATCGAGTAGTCCAATCATCTAAATATTTCTGGTCACCAAATTTTCCGTCTTCATATCTATCAAAGCACCATGTTAGGCAGGCATTTACCCACCAGTTTAGTGCTGTCAATCCATCTTCATTTTTTTTAAAAGTAATGAATTGTACACAATATGTTCCAGCAATTGCCGAACGGTCGTATTTTGGAGTATATCGGTGTTCGGTAATGAGTACTGAGTTGTCTCCCATTTCATTTATCAACACTTCTGGGGAACTGTAAAAGAATAAATCAGCATCAACATAAGTGCAATTGTCAACATTAAAATGGGTTAACACGTGTAAAATGGTTGAAGAGGTACAAGTCCAACAATATTCTGCTTTACTTCGGGTAGGCTTAACTGCCAACAATTGCTCGTTTTCAAATTCTCTTAACGAAACAATGGTGGCGTGTTTAAAATTTAGCTGTTTCAGAATTTTTAAGCTAGCATCATCGAAAGCGAAGATATACAAGTGAAAATCAATTCCTGTTTTCTCTAGCGATTGATACATGGTTATACCACGTGTTAAATAAAATGAATCAAAAAGAGTACAGAAATTATACATGTGTATTAAAATTTATTCATTACTTCAACAACTCGGTTCACGTCTTCTTCAGTATGAAAATAAGAAATAGGTAAACTGAGTGTGGTTCGATGAATTTCTTCACTTATAGGGAAATCATAATTATCCAATAATCCGTTCAATGCCTTTTGTCGACTTGGAGATACAGGGTAGTGAATTTCTGTTTTAATATCATTTTTCAATAAGTATTCCTTTAACTCATCACGTTTCGGATGTCTGATATTAAAAATATGGTAAACATCAACGAAATCGGCATTTACAACTGGTTTTATAAAATCAGTAGTTAATCCGTTAAGGTAAATTTTGGCTAAATTTCTTTTATGAGTATTAATATCGTCTAACCTCTTTAGTTTTATTGATAAAAATGCGGCTTGAATTTCATCTAATCTGGAGTTGTATCCAACTACTTCGTTGTAATATTTTACATCAGAGCCGTAGTTTCTAAGGCGACGAATTTTTTTATCTAAATCAGTATCATTACAAACTATAGCACCTGCATCGCCTAATGCACCAAGGTTTTTTGTGGGATAAAAGCTAAAAGCTCCAAAATCGCCAAAGGCTCCTGTTTTAATACCTTTATAAGTTGCTCCATGCGATTGAGCACAATCTTCAACCAATTTCAGGTTGTATTTTTTGCATAGCGCTATAATGGGTTCCATATCGCAAGATTTGCCATACAGATGAACTACCACGATAGCTTTTGTTTTTGGAGTAATTGTAGCTTCTATTTTTTTAGGGTCGATGTTGTAGGTAGCTATGTCTGGTTCAACCAAAACAGGTTTTAAATTGTTTTGTAAAACACTTAAAATGGTAGCGATATAAGTATTTGAAGGAACAATTACCTCGCTTCCTTTTTCAAAATTGAAAGCAGCTAAAGAAAGCGTTATGGCATCTAGTCCAGACGCTAAACCAATACAATGACTAGCATTGTTGTAGGCAGCAAATTCAGCTTCAAAGTTTTTTACACTTTGCCCTAAAATGTACCAGCCCGATTTTAAAATGGCATCAAAACTTTTGATGTATTCTTCAAAAAAAGGAGCATTTAATTTTTGAAGATTTTCATAATCAATGGTTGTATTTTTCATAGATATAATCCTCTGGTTCAAAATATTCAGAAGCTAATACCATTAAGATAGCGTCTTCTGTAAAATGGTGCATTTGATGCCAGTCTTTTGGCTCTAAAATTAAGCATTTGTCAGGCGAATCTAAAACAAATTCTTGTTGTGTTTCATTATCGTCGTTTGATATGATACAACTTCCTTTTAAACATATTGCTGCTTGAATGGTTTTAACATGTCGGTGTCCACCTCTAATTGAATCATCAACACCATAGATGTAAAATATTCGTTTAATATCGAATGGAATTACTTTTTCAACTACTGTTAAGTTACCTCTTACATCAGTAAATGTTTTTAAGTTTAATAAGTAAGCCATAATATTATTGTTTAAGTTTAAAGTAATACCCTTTTAAATAAGCATCAGTAACATTAATTCGCTCATTTGGTTCAGCATCAAAAACCAATTCATAACCCGAATTACAAATGTAGTTTATTAATTTAGTTTCATTAAAAATCCAACAAGGATATTGAGCGTCGTAAATTGATTTATGAACTTTTTGGATGGTAATTCTATCTCCATTATTCTTAAAAATAGGCGTTCTGTCTAAATGAATAAAAGTTATTTTTTTTGATAAGATGATATCTAGCAATTCGTAAGGTTTTTCAATATACTGTAAAACTGAACCTAACAAGAAGAGATTGATTTTTTGTTCATTTAAACATTCATCAATGGTGTAATAGAATTTTAAATTTTCATCGGCAAATGTTTGTTTGCCCTCTTTTACAAAATGTTCTTGTTCAATAATATTCCAAGAAAAATGGGGTAGGTGTTGGAACAGTTTTCTGTTTTGATAATAACTGCTGCCCATTGAACCTCCAAAATCTAGTACATTTAATGTTTGTGCAGAATTTAATGCCGTTTGACTAAGAGCAGAAAGTAAAGGAAATGAATACTGTATTTTATCAAAAAGAACCGAATCTCTTTCAAAAACAGCTTCACCGTTTTTTACTTTTAACAACCCATTTTTTACTTTTTTAAAGATAATTTCACTGTCGTATCCCGAACATTTTTTTTGTGCTTCTTCCCACGAATTGTAGTTGCCTGTCCAACCGTAAAAAAAGCTAGACAGGTATTTAACTAAAATAGGAGGAAGAAGTTCTTTAAGCATTAGTTGGTTTTTGTGTTTTTTAGTACATAAATATTACCAAAATACATCTCTTCGTTTTTTGGAAATATGTAAAGAACAAGTCCAGTTAAATTATTGATAAATGAAAAAGGAATAATTACACTCCAAGCTAAAAGGCCTGGCAAAAACTTTTTTGACATCGTATAAATATAACTGTTTACCAACAATGGAAATATTCTAAAATCGGATAGGTATTTTTTGTGTTCTACTATTTCTAAACCGTGTTGATTAAACAGGTGTTTTAATCCAAATGATGAATATCGAGCAAAATCGTATGGTTGTTCGTGTTCTCCCCACAAAAAAGGAATGGTTACCACACATTTTCCGCCCGGTTTAACTACCCTAGCAATTTCAGATAAAAATTCGTCGGGATTGAAAACGTGTTCCAAAACTTCAAAAAACACTAATGAGTCGATAGAACTGTTTTCAAATGGAAATGTTTTACCATCATAAAATACATCGATGTCAGATGTCTGGTGATTATGACCTGATTGTTCAATGTCTAAACCAATATAATCGGTAACATTTTTAAATAAATCTTTGTATGGTTTGCTTCCACTACCAACGTCTACGGTTTTGCCTGAAATATTTGGTGCAAATTTCTTCACACTTAGATAAATAGCTGCTCTTCCCCAAAAAAATGGGTTGATACAAAAACTGATAAAAGTAGGTTTAAACAGTTGTTGAAGTATGGCTTTTTTTAGTTTCGACATCTATTATTATTCTTGAATACGTAGTAATCTACCTGGGTTTCCAACATAAATACCTTTATCTACTAAAACTATTTTTTTTGTAATAATTGCACCCATTCCAATGATACAATTTTTAGGTAATACTAATCGTGGATGTACAATTGCACCTAAATAAATTTTCGAACCTTCTTGTGCTGTTACATGTCCACCAATTATGGCGTTGCATCTCAATTGAACATTGTTTTCTACAATACAATCGTGTCCAGCATGTGCATTTTTTAACCAAAGTGTATCATCCATTACTACAGTTGGGTTTACAGTGCCACCATCAATAGTTACTTGTTTTGTAAATCGGTTGTTATTTCCGATAATTACACCTTTACGTTCGGTATCAAAAAACTTGATGCTTTCGCCAATATCTCCAATTATACATTGAGGTCCGAAATAATTATTGTTTCCCAATACTACATTTTCTTCTAAAATAGTAAATGCACCTATAAAGTTTCCAGTTCCCATTTTTACCGATGGATGTATTAGAGCTGTAGGATGTATGGTATTACCTTTATATTTTTCTGAGTTATTCTCCATGTAATTATATTTAGTCTAAAGGTGTAAAGTTAGAAATTCTAAGATTATAATCGACGGCTTAAAATTTCGTGTACTTTTTCTACTCTTTTTTCTACTGTATGTTCTGTTAATGTTCTTTTTTGACCAGCTTCCGCAATTTTTTTCATTTCTAAAGGGTTGTTTACTAACCATTTGATTTTATCAATACATTCTTCAATTGAATTATAAGTAACCACTTCTTTATCTAAGTCAAACAAATCTTTCATGTTTTCTTTCCAATCGGTAATTAAACATGTGCCAACTCCAGTTGCTTCAAAAAGCCTAAGATTACCAGCACATTTTTTAGCAATATCGCCATGTATATTAAAACAAAGGTTCGATTTCGCTAAGACTTTATACATATCTAGTCCGAAAACTGGTGGCTTTACACAATTTAATAATTTTTTAGAGTAAAATTTAATATCTGCTTCAGCATGAAGCTGGTGTTTGTTTAAAACAGGAATTGCATTTACCAAAAAATTTAAGTTTAATTTGTTTAGTGTTTGAACGGTTTTTGAGAACGATTGTTTTAGAAATATTCGCTGATTTGATTCTAAATTTCCATACAATGTCATGTCGATACCGCTATTGATAATATTTTCGAGGTATTCGGTTCTTGTTCCGTGTAGACCATAACCAGTCATTAAAGATCCTGTGAAAACTAGGTTTGACTGAGGAAATGGGTTTTCTTCGGTTTTTATTTGTTCTAAAATAGAATGATTAAAAGAGTGGTAAATTAATTCTACATTTTTTACACCTAATTCTTTTAATTCAGTAACTGTACATGGAGAGCAAGTAAAAACGACATCTAAGGCAAGAAATGATGTGGCTAATGTGGCATTATATGGAGCACAAATATGACCTACAATTTGTTTTATGCCCTTTACTTCTTTTCTTAAATTGGATATCCAATCAACATGAAGAAAGCGAGTGGTATCAATCCATACAATGTCTGGTTTATAGTGTTTAATTTGTTCAAGTACTATTTCATCATTGGTTAGTTCTGAACTAAAGTTATGTTCTTTAGCCCATTTTTGTTGTAATGTAGTTGCATTGGAGATAATGTCAATGGCATCAACTCCAATAAGTCGCAAATATTTTCCGTAAGAACTTACAATTTCTATAGATTGATTAATGATGTCTTGATGTTGTTCTTCATAATTTAATTCAATAGACAAAGGATTTTTTTTATCATACGATTTTAAAAATTCTTCGTAATAATCAGTTATTCGTATAAATCTATAACTCATAAAGCACTCGTATTTATTTTTTTATCATCGTTTGTATAAACAACAATTAAGGCGAAAATAATCCAAAATTCATTCATGTTATAACAAGCACCCGAAGTTAAGGTGTTTAAGAACAAGTAAAAACCTATAACACTCAAAAATATATTTTGAGAAGTAGATAGTATGTTACGTGCAAAAATCAAAAAAAGTGGAATAACTAATAATAAACCTAAAATACCTGTTGCAAGTAATATATCTAATAGTAAGTTATGGGCATACATGCTTGATTCTACTACCAAAAAATGAGTGCCAAACAGAGGTCCATCTAAAAATTGCTGAAATCCATCTTTATAAATTTTTATTCTGCTGATGGTACTTTGATCATCTAAAACATTGTTTAAACGATGTAGTAAAGGGTTTCCAGCTACGTAATATTTTTCAAAAAATACAGAAGCTAAGTAATTTATTAGAACTGAAAATGCTATAGCTAAGGTGAGAAAAAGGTATTTAATACTTAGTCGTTTATCTTTAAAGAAAAGTACAAAGAATAAAGCCAATAAAATAGACAAGATTGGACCTCTTGATGCGGTTGTTAATACAATAAAAAACCCGAGAGCTATTAAAACATAAGTGGTTAAGTTTTTAGTTTTACTTAAAAAGCTGCTTAACATTAATAAACTTCCGTAAACAGCAATAGTTATTGCGTTTAAGTAATAAAAATCGTTTCTCATTACATAAAACCTGTAGTCGGGAATTGGGTTGATAAGTTTACCTAGAATAAAGATTGCCAATAAACAACAGTTTAATACAACTAAATAACGATGTAACGATAGTTGAAAGAATTCAAAATCAAATTCATCGATAGTTAATGCAGCAATCATAGGGACAATAGTTATTCCCACAGCAAATAAATAGTAGTAGCTATTAGGATAATCAGCAAGGTTTACTACATGATATACTTCAAGGTCGATAAACATTCTGAGGAGATAAATTCCCCAGAAAAGAAGAAATAAGATTAAAGGAACTTTTTGAGTTAGAAATTCTTTATTGATTTTAAATTTATAAAGTGATTTAACACGAGGGCTAAGAATAAATTCGAGTATTAATAATCCTGAAATAAGTAAATTAATGCCACGGTAAAATTGACTGATTATTCCACTTTGAACCTCTAGAGCATAATTTACTATAGCAATTGCTGGAAAAAAAAATACAAGCAGTAGCACAAAAATTGCATTTCTTTTGCCTTTATTAGTCGATAATATGTAGTTCTTTATTGTTGTAAACATTGTTCTTTACAAACTCTTTTTTAGGATTTGATTTTCATACGAATTTACAATACTAAACAGCATAAAACAATTGATTAAGCTCATCAAGACCTCTATACCTACATAGATTTTTAAAAAAGTAATCAATTCAACTTGTTTAAAAAACAATAAACAACAAATGGAGCCGAAGTATGCAATTTGCCAAATGCTATTCAATCTTATTTTGTCAAAAGTAATGTAAACCGAAGAAAAGGTTGATGTAATAAAATTTAAAGAAAAACTGAAAATTAAAATTTTAGAATAAATGCTCGACAGTAAATAATTTTCACCAAAAATCAATTGAAACAGTTGGTCTCCAAATAAAAATAATACAATTACTTCAATAGCAATAATTCCAAAAAGTAAATAAGAGATGTTTAGCAGGTCTTTTTTGATGCTCATTTCTTGATGTTTTTTCTCAGTTATTTGTTGGAACAGCACTTGGGCAATAGTTGCTGAGATAAAAATTAATGGAATGGAAAGCACCATTCTAGATAAATCTAAGAAACCAACTGATTCGGTAGAATAAAACTTATTAATAAACAAAAAAGGCAATAAACTTGCTGCACTACTTAGTAGCGTAGGTATAACATTAAATTTTGGGTAATCGATGTATTTTTTTAAAACATAACTAAGCTGTTGCTTTGAAATTACGTTGGTTGAAAAACTATTTTTATAGATTTGGCGAATACCGCTAATAACATTGGAGAAATTACCAAGAAAATCGCCAACAAATAATCCTCCAGGGATTTTTAATAGACCTAAAGTAAGCTGTGTAGCTCCTTCAACTGTTCTTCTAACAATTTTATTTATCGAACTTGCTTTAAAGGCTTTTTGACGAATGAGCCAATAGTTCATGGATTGATACAAACTAAACAAAAAACTGGTAATGGGTAGTATAAAAATAAAGTTTGCATATTTTAAAGGTAGCCCAATAAACTCAACAATTGGTGTTTTAAAAAGCAGCAAAACCAACATCATAAGCATGTTGAATAGAAGGCTGATGATGAACGTTAACGCTAAAATGTTTGCAGCCTCGTTGTTTTCTTTTGGAAGTACAATGGTTGCTTCATATCTTAGTGCAGAAACAATAGTTATCATGCTAAAGATGCTTAAGAATACAGCCATAGCACCAAAATCCTCAGGAGTATAAATGTGTCGTAAGAATGGGTGAAGAGCCAGAGGAATTGCTTGTGCAGCAATGGTTCCGCTAACTAGAATTAGTGTGTTTTTGGAAAAATCAGATTTGATAAAAAAACGTTTCAATAGCTTTTGTTGTTCAATGAATTATGGGTTTAATCTCCACATTCACAAGTTGTAGATGCATTTTCTATTTCAAAGTTTCGAAGAATTGCAGTTCCTTCTTGTGAGCAGTTTTCGCACAACTCACAATTTTCTATAAAAAGTATTATTTTTTGGTTGTTTGCAAGTGTGCCTGTTATGTAATATTCCGGACAAGGTTTTCTTTTGGTAGCACTTTTCTCAAAATCTACGTCAACTTCCTTCCAAAAGGTTTTATTCATGAAATCCAGTGGAATGTTATTGCACGCTAGTTTGCATTTGAGTTGTTCGCTAATAATAATATCGGTTTTTTCTAAAAACTCAACAATTCTTCCTTTGGGTAACCACGATGGACGGTCACTATTTCTATAAAGAGTTGCCCAAACTATAACACAACCTAGTCCGAAACCTATTAAATAATACTTTAACCTTCCTGCAAAATTCATGATTCAAAAATTACATTGCCATTAACAGCAAATTAATGTCTTTGTATGGTAAACTAAACGTTTCTGCTAGGTATTTATTGGTTAGCACTCCTTTGTATAAATAAACTCCATTTTGAATACCTGAATATGATTTAATCATGGCTTCTAAGCCTCCAAAATCGCCTGTGTCAATTAGGGTAGGAGCAATAACATTACTCAACGCATTTGATGCCGTTCTTGAAAAGCGTGAAGCAATATTGGGCACACAATAATGAATAACCCCATGTTTTACAAAGGTTGGGTTTTTGTGGCTTGTAACTTCTGATGTTTCTATACATCCGCCTTTATCAATACTAATATCAACAATTACAGAACGGTCTTTCATGTTGCTTACCATATCTTCTGTAACTACAATTGGAGCTCTACCAATTTTATTACTGATGGCTCCAATTACCACATCGGCAGTTCTTAAAGCGTTAGCTAATACGTTTGGTTGAATTACGGAAGTGTATACTCGCTGACCGCAAACATCTTGCAATCTGCGTAGTTTTTGTGTGTTGTTATCAAATACTTTTACTGATGCACCTAGCCCTAATGCCGATTTAGCTGCAAATTCTCCAACAGTTCCTGCTCCTAAAATAACCACATCGGTTGGTGAAACTCCAGAAATTCCACCCATTAATTGTCCTTTGCCGTTGGTAGAGTTGCTTAAATATTCTGATGCAATTAAAATCGAAGCATTTCCAGCAATTTCGCTCATGGCATTAACAATAGGCAAAACACCTTCTGTATCTTTTATATAGTCAAAAGCAATGGCTGTAATCCGTTTAGAAATTAATTTTTTTAGAAAATCTTTTGGTTGAATAGGTAATTGAAGAGCAGATATTAATAACTGACCCGATTGCATCATGTCAATTTCTTCTAAAGTTGGTGGTTCAACTTTTAAAATTAAGTTCGCTTTATATATTTCTTGAGTGCTGTAAACAATTTGAGCTCCTACTTCGCTATAATCTTTATCACTAAAGCTTGAACCTTCTCCAGCTCCAGTTTCCATAATTACTTCATGACCATTGTTAACCAATACAGCTACAGCATCTGGCACTAATGGAATACGTCTTTCTTGTAACGAGCGTTCTTTTGGAATACCAATTTGTAAGCTGCTTTTTTTCTTAGCAACCTCTAGCATTTCTTCTTGAGGTAAGAACCCTTGTGCGAGCGACTTTAATAATTCATCAGAAGTTTTCATGTGAAAGGTAAAAAGGTTTAATACAAAGATAAAAAATACTACTTACTACGCAATAAAATTCTCGATAGTTATGAGTAAATCGTTGTTAGTATCCACAATTAATGATGAATTGAAAATTATGAATTAAGAATTGCAAACGGTAGCCTATGTATTAAGAACCTAAACTAATCAGTCTATTGTTGTTTTTATCTAAATTGATGTAAACCTTTACAACATGCTCAGGCAACATATTTGGTATTTTCTCTGGCCATTCAATAAAACAAAAATTGTTGCTGTATAGGTATTCTTCGTAACCAAAGTCCAACACTTCATTTTCATCTTTTATACGGTAAAAATCAAAATGATAGACAGTTTTATTGTCGTTGGTTTTATACTCGTTTACTATTGAAAAAGTAGGTGAAGAGGTGGATTCGTTAACGCCTAATTTTTTACACAATTGTTTAATCAATGTTGTTTTGCCATTACCCATTTCGCCATAAAATAATACTACTTTATGCTTAAATTGCTCAATTAATTTTTCACTAATCAGGTCTAAATCGTCGATATTTTTTGCAATAAATTCCATGAGGTTGAAGTTTATTTCTTTGCAGAAAGCACTACTATTGGCAACAACATTTCTTCTAACGAAATTCCTCCATGCTGAAAAGTGTCTTTGTAGTATTTTACGTAGTGATTGTAATTGTTTGGGTAAGCAAAAAATGAATCACCTTTAGCAAAAACAAAAGCTTGACTTACATTTATTTTTGGCAAATGTGCTGTTTCAGGATTTTTAACTTCAAAAACTTCTTTGGCATTGTAGCTCAATGTTTTTCCTTGTTTGTAACGCAAGTTCGAATTTACTTCCTTGTCGCCAACAATTTTTATGGCTTCTTTTACTCGAATAGAGCCGTGATCGGTGGTAATAACCAATTTTCCACCTCTAGCAGCAATTTCTTTAAGAGTTGAAATAAGCGGAGAATGTTCGAACCACGATTTTACTACTGAACGATAAGCTGATTCATCGGCAGCAATTTCTTTAATAATTTGTGTGTCGGTTCTAGCATGAGAAAGCATATCCACAAAATTGTAAACAATTACATTTAACGGATTATTAAACATGCCAGGAACATCTCCTAAAACCTTGTTTCCGTAACTCAAATTCAACACTTTATTGTAAGAAAACTTAATGTTTAATTGATTCCGTTTCAATTGGTCTTCTATAAAAAACTGTTCCTCTAAATTTTTACCTCCATCTTCGTCGTCGTTCGACCATTTATCAGGAAAACGCTTGGCAATTTCGCTTGGCATCATACCCGAGAAAATAGCATTTCTGGCATATTGTGTAGTAGTTGGTAAAATGCTGTAATAAGTATCTTCCTTGTCTATCCAAAAATGTTCTGTAATAAATGGTTTAAGGGTTTTCCATTGATCCATTCGTAGGTTATCTATTAAAATAAAAAATACAGGAGCATCTCCCTTTTTTATTTCTGGAACAACGTAGTTTTTAAATACATTTTGCGACATCACTGGAGCATCTTCTGGGTGAGCCAACCAATCAAAATAGTTTTGCTCAACATATTTCGAAAACTGGTTGTTGGCTTCACTTTTTTGCATTTCCAAAATTTCGTCCATTCCCGTTTCTTTCGATTGGTCGAGTTCCAATTCCCAATAAACTAATTTTTTATACAATTCTGTCCACTCTTCGGCATCTAGGCGGTCGTTTAACATCATTCCTATTTGTCGGAATTCTTGTTGGTATTTCGAACTTGATTTTTCACTCACCAAGCGGTTGGTGTTCAAATTTTTCTTTAGAGAGAGTAATATTTGGTTAGGGTTTACGGGTTTTATTAAGTAATCCGAAATTTTTGAGCCAATGGCATCTTCCATAATGTGCTCTTCTTCGCTTTTGGTAATCATTATTACAGGTAGCGAGGGATCGTTAGTTTTTATAATTTCCAATGTTTCTAAACCACTTAGCCCGGGCATGTTTTCATCTAAAAATACAATATCTACTCGGTTGGCTTCTAAAATGGTTAACGCATCATCACCACTTTGGGTTGATAGCACCTGATATCCTTTTTCTTGTAAAAATAAAATGTGTGGTTTCAACAAGTCAATTTCATCATCTGCCCAAAGTATCGTTATTTTATCCATGTTTTTATTTTAAAAGGGTTTGTCAACACTTCAAAATTACTACTTTTGAAGCAGTTAATTTTTTTGTTATTTCACTAAAATTTATGACCGCTCAGAACAAAAAGAAAATATTTAACGACCCCATCTATGGTTTTATTACAATTCCGTACGATATCATTTTTGATTTAATAGAACATCCTTATTTTCAGCGATTAAGAAGAATAAAACAATTGGGCTTAACTCATGTGGTTTATCCTGGAGCTTTACATACCCGTTTTCATCATGCCATGGGAACCATGTATTTGATGACCAAAGCAGTTGAGGTTATTCGCAGCAAAGGAATTGAAATTACCGAAGAAGAAGCAAAGGGCGTTTGTATTGCTATTTTGTTGCACGACATTGGTCATGGACCCTTTTCTCATGCTTTGGAGCATAGTATTGTGAGTGGAGTTTCGCACGAAGAAATCTCTACTCTTTTTATGGATGAGCTAAACAAGGAGTTTAAAGGTAAACTCGATTTGGCGTTGCAAATTTTTAGAAACGAATACCAAAAAAAGTTTTTACACCAATTGGTTTCTAGTCAGTTGGACATGGATAGGTTGGATTATTTACGAAGAGATAGTTTTTTTACAGGCGTTTCGGAAGGAGTCATTAGCACCGACCGAATTATAAAAATGCTAACCGTTAAAAACGACGAGTTGGCGATTGAAGAAAAAGGAATTTATTCGATTGAGAAGTTTATTATTGCTCGTCGTTTAATGTATTGGCAAGTGTATTTGCATAAAACGGTTTTATCGGCTGAAAATCTGTTGGTAAACATACTAAAAAGAGCTAAAGAGCTTGCTGCCAAGCAAACCGAATTGTTTTGTACTCCTGCATTTCACACGTTTTTGTACAACAATTTTAGATTAGCTGATTTTCAGAAAGACACAAAATTGCTGAAAACCTTTGCTGCTTTAGACGATTACGACATCATGACTTCGGTTAAAGTATGGCAAACGCATGAAGATAAGGTGTTGTCTATGCTTTGTCAAATGATGGTAAACCGAAAATTGTATCGTATTGCTTTACAAAATAAGCGTTTCGAAAAATCGGAATTGGAAGAGTTGTCGAACAAGGTGGTAGAAAAATTGAAACTCACCAAACAAGAAACTAGTTATTTTGTGTTTCAAGATAGCATTGTAAACAATGCCTACAATTCTAAAATGGATAAGATTAACATTTTGCTAAAAAACAACACGGTGCTTGATATTACTGAGGCTGCCGATACGTTAAGCATTACCGAAATATCTAAACCAGTTAAAAAGTGGTTTTTGTGTAGTCCAAAAATGTAGAATTAAAAATTAATTTTGGGCATGCAAAAAACGCTTATACTCATTATCGACAGCTTTTACTTTTTGTTTAAACGGTTTTTACCGTTAAAAACATACCGCTATGCTGTTTGTGGTGGTAGCAATTTGGTGTTCGATATGGTATTGTATTTTTTGTGCTACAACTTTGTACTGCAAAAACAAAATGTAGATTTATTTTTTGTGGTGCTAAGCCCACACATTGCTTCGTTATTTTTTGTGTTTCCTATTACCTTTATTACAGGCTTTGCGTTAAACAAATATGTTACTTTTCAGGAGTCGAACATACCGGGAAGGGTTCAATTGTTTAGATATTTGTTGGTAGGTTTAAGTGGTTTTGTTATCAGCTATTTCTGTATGAAATTGTTGGTAGACGTATTAGGATTATATCCAACACCTTCGCGGTTTGTTACCATTATTGTAGCAGTAATTTACAGCTACATTTTGCAAAACAAGTTTAGCTTTAAGGTAATTGAAGATTAGCATCTACCAGTCGGTAGAGTAAGTTTTAAAGTCAGCCTTGTTCCAGTCGTTTTTTTTGTAGGTATGGTATTCTTTTTTGTTGGGTTCTGAGGTATGAAAAGACACTCCAGTATCTTTCAATAAAATGTATTTTTTTAATTTTTTGTTGTATTGAAAAGCAATTGTTCTGGTCCAACGCCAAGCACTGCCACCGTAATGTTGTATCGAAAATGAATTATTTTTTATTGTTATTCCCGAGTAGGGGTCACCAAAAACACCACCACAACCAAAACAAAGCACAATTTTTTCGTTTTGCTCGGCTAATTTAAACGTTCCATCTTTGTGCCCATGAACAATTAAAAGAGGTCTGGTGGTGTCCGACACCGTTGATTCCAGCTCATTTTTTAAAATGATAAGGTAATCGGTAATTTTATCTCGGTTTAGGTCGCCCGATGAAGTATCTAAAATGCTGTAGCCGTTTGGAATAAATTCCTTAAAATCAATTTTTTGAGCAAAAATGGTTTGCACAAACAAAATAAACAACGAGGCAACAAACCATTTCATTTAGAAATGATTAACGGTGTTGGTCAAACAATACCACATTGCCATCGGGGTCGGTTACCATAAAACTTGCTGGACCGGTTGTGTTTTCGTTGGCTTCGGGGTTTATGGCAATACCTTTGGCTTTTAATTGTTTCTGAATGGTTCTAACATCATCAAACGGTTCCATGTTTTTGGCGTTTTCGTCCCAACCTGGGTTAAAGGTTAAAATGTTGCCCGTAAACATACCTTGAAACAACCCAATAAGAGCATTGCCATTTTTCATGATAAGGTAATTTTGCTCCATACCGCCTCCAAAAACAGTAAAACCAAGATTTTCATAAAACTGTTTTGATGCCTTGAGGTCTTTTACACTAAGGCTTAACGAAAACGCTCCTAGTTTCATGTTGTTTTCATTGGGTTTGGTGGCTATGGTTTTAAACATAAAACCAAAACAAAATGCTGCTGAGAGCAATACAATGATAATCGAGATCTTTTTCATGGTATAGGTTTAGGTTATAATTTTTTATCAACGGTTTGTGCCTTATTGTCCATTCCGTTTCAATATTTCTTCAATTGCAAATTTTGCAGAGTCTTTCACGTCTCTTTTTCTACTTTTCAAATGTTTCTCTAAATGTGGAATAGCTCTTAATGTTCCAATTCTATTTAGTGTCGCATTTGAATAAGTCAAGTTGTAAGGGTCATCTGAACTGTCAAGAATTTCAATTAGGGTTGACTCTGCATCTGGGTCAGTCGAATAATTTAAAGATTGAATAGCGCTATGTCTTACTAACCATTTGTCATTTTTGGTAGCAGTAATTAACGGCAGCAAATTTGTTCCTGTTGGTTTTTTGATATTTCCAATTCTGTCGAGAAGTGACGAAACAATGTATTTGTCCGTCTCTTTGTCAACCCGCTGAATTAAATAGTTCAACGCTGATGTGTCGTTCGTATTTTTCGCAATGTGTCCAAGTAGAAAGTATGCTCTGTCACGCTTCTTTTTGTCTTTTTCATTGTCTATGAAAAGAATTAGTTGAGGTACATAGTCCACTTTTTCAACTTTTTCTGCTTCTCTAAGTGCTTTCCATGAAATTGTTTTAGAACTGTCATAACCGGCTTCCATAATTTGGTCGCTGGTGTCCAACATTCTTTCAATTAGGTCGATTAAATATTTGTCTATTGTTATTGTTGTCATAGCCATATCCGCCATATATTTTCTACTTCAATTTTCCAATAATTACAGCAATAAAGCTACCCATTGCTGCCGACATTACAAAAGTAATGGCTACATCTAATGCAATACTGGTATAGTTTATTTCCATGTTGGCATACATAAAAAAGTTCATGCTCAACGAGTAAAACATACCAATAATTCCACCGCCAGTTGCACCAGTTAACACAGTAGAAATTTTTGCCCAACGCACAAAAATATAAGCAACCATTAACGCAAAGGTTAAGCCGCCCAAGTAAATAAACAACAAATTAGGTTCTGTTTCGCTTGCATAAATGTCGGTAAACATCATGCCGTAAAAAATCCATCCTAAAAAGAAATAAACGATGCTTCCTGCAAGTCCTGAAATTAAAATTTTCTTTAAGCTCATAAGTTTAAAATTTAAGTTAATACAAAGTGGTTTACTGTTGATAATCAAAAATTTATTACCCTAAAGTAACAATAAAAAATTAATCGGAGACAAATTGCCAATTTTATTTTTCCAGCGTTAATTTTTCGTTCTCTATTAAATACTGTGTAGCCTGAACTTGGCTAAAGCCATAGGTTTTCATGCTGTCGGCAAGTGTTGGTAGCTGTTTTATGTAATCAGTTAAGCTGGTTTCTCGGTATTTGTAAAGCGAGCTTTCCGAGTTTTTGCGGTACACAAACAGGTATTCTTGGTTAATTACTGCCAATTTATCGTCGTTGCAAAAATAAGCGTAAGGGCGTTGTTGAGTAAATAAATCAACCCCAAGTGTATTGTTGGTATAAGGTAAAGCAACCAAATTCATTACTGTAGGGAAAACATCTATTTGTCCACCAAAGTGGTCTAGTTTTTTTGGTGTTGGCAATAGCTTTGGAGCATAAATAATAAACGGTACGTGGTTGTAGCTTAGCGGAACGTCATATTTGGCATCCATAAAAGCACCGTGGTCGGCAATAAACACAAATAGTGTATTATTGAACCAAGTTTGTTTTCTGGCTAGTTCAATAAATTTTTGAATAGACCAATCGGCATATTCCACAATTTGTTTTTTTACATCGGTTTGTTTTGGTGTAAAATAATTGGGTACAACATAAGGTCCGTGGTCGCTAGCGGTCATCATGGCAACAAAAAATGGTTTGTTCTTTCGGTGCAGCTCGTTCAGCTTTGGAATAGCAAATTCAAATAAATAATCATCAGGCACACCAAGAGTACTCTCCACTTTTTCGGCAGGATAATCTTGTTCCGAGATTACCTGTTCGTAATCGTTACCTCGCAAAAAGCCACCAACATTGTCAAATTGGTCGTCGTGTGTGGTAAAATAAGTGGTGGAATAGCCCAATTGTTTCAGTACCGAGCCCATTCCATGATATTTTGGTATTTCAACTCCTTTCATGGGGTGTTTGGTAAACAATGCAGGGAAAGAAAATAGCGTGCTGTAAATTCCATTAAATGTGTGAGTTCCGGCACTGTAAATGTTATCAAAACTATAACCTTGGTTGGCAATGCTATCTAAAAAAGGAGTAAGGTTATCGGTATTTCCAAACCTGCCCATTTTTGCAGCACTCATGCTTTCCATAATAACCAACACTATGTTAGGCGGATTGTTGTTTATGCTTTCAACCACAACATTCTCGGCTATCGGAGAAAATTCATTACCTTCTCTGTTTAAGTAAGTTTGAGTGTTTTTAATGGCAAGTTCAGCGTCCATTAAATTTACTCGGTCGGTTTTTTCTTCCTTCGAATCTAAATAGCTGCGTAACAATGTAAACACTGGGTTTAATCCCAACTGATTAGCAAAAGCATAATTGCTAAAATAAGCTGTACCAACTCTAATGGGCGATTTAGATTCTAACCTACCTCTAATGCCTAAAAAAATAAGAGCTAAGGTGAGTAATGAAAAGAAAATGGAAAGTATTCTTTTTTTTGTGGTGAAGGTGGTTTTTTCTTGCGATTTTAATGGGTTAAATGCCCATTGGTTAAGCAATTTGATGTAAAGGTAAATGCTGATGATGATAGGAAAAATAACCCACCAATAATCAAATTCCTGAACAATCATACCAACCATAAATTCGGTATTGTCGGCCCACTGAAACCCAGCAACAGAAAATCGTGAAAAAAAGTGGTGAAAATAAGTGAGATCGATACCGCAAATGAGAAAAGAAACAGAAAATAAAACAATTAAATAAACTTTTATGAGCTGCGGCAACAACTTATTTTGGAGGTTTAATTGATAAAACAACAACAGCAAAAAGGCAGGTAGAAAAATGATGTAGCCGCTAATCACCACATCAAACCGTAAGCCCATAAAAAAGGATTGTACAACTATGCTGAAACGCTCAGCTGCTGGAATGGATTCAATGTGTTTTAGTTCAAGTAAAAACAGGATGAGTCTAAAAACAAAGAAAATACCAAGACTTAAAACATAAAAGTTTAGAATCAATCGGAAAGGGGCAGGAAGTTTTTTAAAGGTGTTGAAAATCAAGTTAAACTGAATTATAAAATTTGAACAAAGATAAAAATACATTTCCCTAAACAAACAAAAGTTAAAAACTCCTTTTTAAAAATTAGCAAAATAATTTACAAACTCTTACTTTTGGTTTTTATGGAATTTTCGGCTAAACAAATTGCAGACTTGCTAGGTGGTATTATCGAAGGCAATGCAGACGTAAAGGTTAATAAGTTGAGTAAAATCGAAGAGGGTGAACTCCATTCGTTATCGTTTTTAGCAAATCCACTTTATCAAGAACACCTTTATGTAACCGATGCTTCAATAGTAATTGTAAATAAAGATTTTACACTTGAGAAGACCATTAAAGAAACCTGCACACTTATTAGAGTAGAAAATGCTTACGAGTGTTTTGCAAAATTGCTCGAAACCTACAATCAAATTCAAAACAATAAAACAGGTATAGAATCAAATTCTTTTATTTCTCCTTCAGCAAAAATTGGCGAAAACTGCTATGTTGGAGCCTTTGCTTATGTTGGAGAAAATGTAAAAGTGGGTAACAATGTAAAAATTTATCCAAATAGTTTTATTGGCGACAATGTGGTGATTGGTGACCATACCACTATTTTTTCAGGAGTAAAAATTCATCAAGAATGTAAAATAGGAAATCATTGCACGTTCCATTCAGGAGTAGTAATTGGTGCCGATGGTTTCGGTTTTGCTCCAAACAGTGAAAACAACTACAAAAAAGTGCCTCAAATAGGTAATGTAATTATAGAAGACCATGTAGAGATTGGCGCAAACACTTGTGTGGATAGAGCAACATTAGGTTCAACCATTATTAAAAAAGGTGCTAAGTTGGATAACCTAATCCAAATTGGACACAACGTGGTAATAGGAGAAAATACAGTTATTGTTTCGCAAACAGGAATTGCAGGCTCTACCAAAATTGGTAAAAACTGCATGATTGGCGGACAAGTTGGTATAGTAGGACATTTAACCATTGCCGATGGAGTTAAAATTGCTGCTCAATCGGGTGTTGGTTCAAGCATTACTGAAGAAGGAATGATAGTTCAGGGTTCGCCAGCTTATGCAATGGGCGATTACAAAAGGGCTTATGTAGGCTTTAAAAAGCTTCCCGAAATATTAGAACGATTAAACGAATTAGAAAAAAAGATTAAATAACTAGAAACCAGCAACAAGTATAACTTATGTCAAAACAAAAAACCATAAACCAGCCATTTTCAATTATTGGGGTAGGTTTACATACCGGAAGTAAAGTTAAAATGACGATAAATCCTGCTGCAGATAATCACGGATTTAAATTTAAAAGAACAGACGTAGAAGGACAGCCAATTATTGATGCCGACTGTGATTTAGTGGTTGATACATCAAGAGGAACTACCCTAGAGAAAAATGGTGTTCGAGTTCATACTACAGAACATATTTTAGCGGCGTTGGCAGGTTTAGAAATAGACAATGCGTTGATTGAACTAGATGGCCCTGAAATTCCAATTATGGATGGAAGTGCTTATCCGTTTATTCAGTTAATCCAAGAAGTTGGTGTGAAAGAACAAGATGCCGACAAAGATTATTTTGTGGTTACTGATAATTTAACTTACGAAGATTTAGAGCGTCAAACAGAAATGTTGGCGGTTCCGCAAGAAACTTTCCGTTTAACTGTAATGGTTGATTATAACTCACCACTTTTAGGAACACAACATGCACACATGTATCACATTGGTGAGTTTGTTCCAGAAATATCAAAATGCAGAACATTTGTTTTCTTGAGAGAGATAGAATTTTTAGCAAAAAATGGGTTGATAAAAGGTGGTGATATTGATAATGCAATCATTTTAGTAGATAAAGTGTTACCCCAAGAAAAATTAGATGAAATAGCTGATTTGTTGGGTAAACCACACATCAAAATTGAGGCTGCGGGTATTTTAAATAACCTTACGCTGCATTTTCAAAACGAACCAGCACGCCATAAATTATTAGATATAGTTGGTGATTTAGCATTGGTTGGTAAACCAATTAAGGGACATATTTTAGCTGCTCGTCCAGGTCATAAAGGAAATGTTGATTTTGCTAGAATCATTAAACAACAAATCAAAAACCAACAGAAAAATCCTGTAGTTCATTTTGATTTGACCAAAGAACCAATCTATACCATTACAGATATTGAGCGATTATTGCCTCACCGTTATCCATTTTTATTGGTAGATAAGGTAATTGAGGTTGATGAAAATTCTATTGTGGGAATTAAAAATATCACGTTTAATGAACCACAATTTACAGGACATTTTCCAGGAAATCCAGTAATGCCAGGAGTTCTTCAAATTGAAGCAATGGCACAAGTAGGTGGAATTTTTGCGTTAAGTACAGTGCCTGATCCAGAAAATTATTTAACCTATTTCATGAAAATAGACCGCGTGAAATTTAAAAGAAAAGTGGTTCCAGGCGACACCTTAGTTTTTAAATTAGAATTACTTACTCCAATAAGAAGAGGTATTATTCACATGGATGGGAAAGGTTATGTAAATGGTCAATTGGCAGTAGAAGCAGAGCTAATGGCACAGATTATAAAGGAAAAGAAAGAAGAAACTAAAGAGGCGATAGTACAATAAAATCGCTATTTTTGGCAAAATTTAAAGAAGTATGGAGAAATACCCATTAACAAGTATTCACCCTGATGCTAAAATTGCTGAAAACGTTCAAATAGATTCGTTTTCAACTATATATGGAGATGTTGAAATAGGCGAAGGAACTTGGATTGGTCCAAATGTTACTATTTTTGATGGTGCCAGAATTGGAAAAAATTGTAAAATATTTCCAGGAGCTGTAATCTCTGCAATTCCTCAAGATTTAAAATTTAACGGCGAAATTACCACCACTGAAATTGGCGATAATACCATTATCAGAGAATGCGTAACTATCAATAGAGGTACAGTTGACCGCATGAAAACCAAAATTGGCAGCAATTGTCTTATTATGGCTTATGTTCATGTTGGGCATGATTGCATTGTGGGCAACAACTGTATATTGGCTAACTGTGTAAACCTTGCTGGGCATGTCGAATTAGAAGATTTTGTGGTAATTGAAGGAGTTGTTGGTTTACAACAATTTGTAAAAGTAGGGCAACATGCATTTATTGGTTCTGGTTCAAATGTTCGAAAAAATGTGCCGCCTTATGTAAAAGCCGCAAGAGAGCCATTGAGCTATGTTGGTGTTAATTCGGTAGGCTTAAGAAGAAGAGGTTTTTCAACTGAATCTATACTGCAAATTGAAGATATTTATCGTTCTATTTATGTTAGAGGTTTAAACCTTTCTAACGCAGTAAGAGTTATTGAACAGGAAGCCCCACAATCTCCAGAAAAAGAATTTATACTCAAATTTATTGCGGAATCAACTAAAGGAATGATAAGAGGACCGCTCAATTAAGAAACAAATAGTTTAAATAAAAAAATCGAAGAAAATTTATGGCAACCACTGCAGATATTAAAAATGGAATGTGTATCAGGTTTAATCATGGCTTGTATTCAATAGTAGAATTTCAGCATGTTAAACCAGGAAAAGGACCAGCTTTTGTTAGAACAAAACTTAAAAATTTAACTTCAGGAAAGGTGTTAGACAATACATTTACTGCAGGACATAAAATTGAACCAGTTAGAGTAGAACGTCGAAAATATCAATTTTTGTATAGTGATGAAAATGGATATCATTTTATGAATCAAGAAGATTATGAGCAAGTTTATATTGCTGAAAGTTTGATTGATGCTCCTAAGTTTTTAAAAGAAGGCGAAGTAGTGGAGATTGTTTTTGATGCAGAAGAAGAAGTGCCTTTGGTTTGTGAGTTACCAACCTATGTTGAAATGGAAATTATCTATACAGAACCAGGGATTAAAGGTGATACTGCAACAAATGCAATGAAACCAGCAAAAATAGAAACGGGAGCTGATGTTAGAGTTCCTCTTTTTATCGAGGTAGGTGATAAAATTAAATTAGACCCTCGAACAGGAGCATATTCCGAGAGAGTTAAAGGATAATATTTTACATAAGAAGCCCCGCAGTAATGCGGGGCTTTTTTATTTACTATCATTGGCTTTTTCCAATGTGTTTTAGTAGTTTTGAAGAAAAATTGGTTACAATGAATAGTCAAGTTTTATTGTTTTTTAATATTGGTGGTGGCGAGCTATTTTTTATAGTTTTGGTGATTATCATGTTTTTTGGTTCAAAAAAAATTCCTGAGTTGGCTAGAGGATTAGGTAAAGGATTAAACGAGTTGAAAAATGCTACCAACGATATTCAACAAGAAATTAAAGATAGTACCAAAGACATCACTAAGTTAAGAGATTCAGTAAGTGTTGAGAAGCAAGTAAAGGATATGATTTTTGAGGATACCAAAACAACAACTGTTGTTGAAGATGAAATTATTCCAAAAGAAGAAAACCCTCAACCAACACAACCTAATACGGTTTCTCGTTCCGCATCTCACTCTTCACAAATAAGTACAGATAAAGCAGAGTAATTTTGCTAGTATTCGGGGATTTAATGTGTTGTGTATATTTACTTTGTATCGAAGTAAAATAGTATATATTAATTGTTTAAATTGCAACATTAAATTTAAGTGTTGAATAGAATAATACCCATATTATTTTTCTTAATTCCACTGTTTGGTTTCTCACAGCAGCCTAGCGATAATATCAATTTAAAGAAATTCAAAACTCAATTTTTGGAACAATTAATTGAGAAGAAGATAAACGAAAATAGGCTTGCTCAATCACTAAAGGAATTAAAAGCAGATAATATCCTCAAATTAGCAGCGAGCGACCAATCGGATCATATCCTCAAAACAGGGAAAGTTGAACATGAACAGCCCAATAAAAAGAAACAAACACCTTTTGATAGGGTAATGTTTTACGATGGTCTTCATAATGAAATAGGTGAAAATTGCATGCAAACAGTATTAGGAGCTAAGGTTAAGATACCTGGCACCAATACCCGATTAACTCTAAAATCGTATGATGATGTTGCAAATGCTTTTGTTTCGGCTTGGATATCTGCAAAAGAAAGCCCAAATGTAGTATTCAACAAATTTTATTACACTGTTGGAACATCAGTAGTTTTTGATGCCAAATCAAAAAAAATTATTGCAACACAAGTTTATGGTTCCGAACCATTTATATTACCTGAAGGATTTAAACAAGTGAAGGATGATTACAAATTAGAGCCTTATAACAAAGAAAAATGTGCTGATATTGATAAAAACTTTCCTTATTTACCTGAATTGTTATCGGATAATATATTTTATAAAAACGGACAGATTTACTTTTATTTCCATGATTTAGAACTGCTAAAAAATGTGTTGTCGGCAAATAATGATGCAATAGCCATAGACATTATATCTAGAAATCAATTTTCATGTGAAACGGGAAATAGATTGTATCCATCAAAAATACATAGTGGTATTTTGCTCCCACCAGTTAATAAAAGTTATTTGTTGAGTAAAAATGAGTTGAAAGATGATGGACAAGTAGAAGTTTCGTTAGGTCCAATTCCGAGTTATGTTGATACTAATAATGTTGAGTTTACTTTACTTATTATCAAAGGAAATTGCTTGTGTCAGACCATCGTTTACAATAGTTTGGCAGGAGAGAACTTAAAATCTTTAGATTTAAGTTTTATCATGGATACTTTATCGGTGAGTAATAAACCCGATTCGGTAACCAATCAATTAAAATTTACAGTGCCATTTCAGAAAAATAAGTTTGACTACAACATGGACGATATCGCACCATTTTTAGATTCCATTAGTTTAAATCGATACGACTTAAAGAAAATTGAGATAGTAGCTTATTCATCAATAGAAGGAAGCGAAAAAGAGAATAAATTACTTCAAGAAAAGAGAGCTCAAAGTATTTTAAAAACAATTAAGGAGTATAAACTGCAAGACGTTCCAACATCAATAAAAACAGAAGAAAATTTAACAGGATTCTATGAATCGATTAAAGGTTCTCCTTATGAAAAACAATTCACAGGGTTATCAAAAGAAGCTATCTTAAAAATTGTAAATTCTGATACACTTACTTATAACCTAGAACCATATTTAGAAGACCAAAGAAAAGCAGAAATTACACTAACTGTGGAAAAAATTTACATGGATACGTCTTTATTTAAAGAGCTTCCTTCCAAATTTAAAAATGCTATAAAGACTAAGGATTACGCTAAGGCTAAAATATATCAGTCGCTATTATTTAATGCTGTTAAAGAAGGAAAAGCAGATGAGGATGAAGTGCTGAAAATAGCAATTCCTCATTTTAAAGAAACAGTATCAATGAATAGTAATCAATTGGCTTTTAGATGGTTTTATAATAAAGAGCAGAATAAAGATAGTTTGTACAAACAACTGTTGAAAGAAATTCAAATTCAATTAAACATAAACCCATTAAATCCTTATTTAAACTATAATAAAACCATCTTAAATTTACTGCTTTGGTCGGAAGATTTAATGAGAGAAACAGATCCTAAAAATTTACTAAAAGACATTAAATCGCTTTATGGAACTGAGTTGGAACCATATAAAGTACATCAATTGTTATTGAATTACAACATTATTTCTGCCGATTATTATTATGAAACGAAGAAGTTTAAAGAACGAGATAAAGCATTGTTGGAAGTAAAAAAGATGTTGCTTCAATCGCAACTAAATAAAAAGCAAGTAGAACGAATTAGTGAATACTTTATTTTCCAGATGCGTATCAGTTGGGCCATAGAACTAATGAAACCTTGGGTTGAAAATCCAAACATTGAAGAAGACTTCCTTTTTACATTTTTAACCATTGCTATTTATGATAACAAGCTTATTCCTGAAGCAGAATACAATAATTTACTAAACAGAGCAAAGGCAATGAACAAAGAGCGTTTTTGTAAACTTTTTGGATTCCCTAACATGAGTTTTCAGTTACTGAAAAACCTCTCGGTAAAACAAATTTATTGTGAAACCTGCCACAATTAATAGATAACATTCTTCTTCTATGGAAATAAATAACAAAAAAATAATCAGTGCTTGGACATTTTATGACTGGGCAAATTCGGTTTATCCATTGGTTATTACCACTGCGATTTTTCCCATATTTTATGAGGCAGTAGTACCAAAAAGTGTCGATTTTTTTAATTTCAATTTCATTAATACAGAGCTTTATTCTTATATTATTTCGTTATCGTTTATTCTTGTTGCGTTTCTGTCACCTGTTTTATCGGGTATTGCTGATTATACAGGTAACAAAGAAAAATTCATGAAATTCTTTTGTTATTTAGGTTCGTTATCATGCATCAGTTTGTTCTTTTTTTCATCAGAACACATCGAGT
Organism: uncultured Vicingus sp.; assembly: GCA_964398455.1. GTDB lineage: Bacteria > Bacteroidota > Bacteroidia > Flavobacteriales_E > Vicingaceae > Vicingus. The sequence goes on from CAYNMR010000008.1 coordinate 81,168, forward strand.
GGAGTATGGTTTCAGTGTTGTTGGCAAGCATAGGTTTTTGGGGAAGTTTGGTATTTTATAATGCATATTTACCCGAGATTGCTACGCCCGATTTGCATGATAAAATTAGTGCTCAAGGATTTTCAAAAGGCTATATAGGTAGTTCCATTTTATTAATTATTTGTCTGGTGCTTATTCAGGTTTTTGAAGTTGATGCTCGTTATTCGTTTGTGCTTACTGGCTTGTGGTGGATGGGTTTTAGCCAAATAACTTATGCACGCTTACCAAACAATGTGTACAACAGAAAACCTTCAGGAAATATCTTTTTTCAAGGATTCAAGGAATTGAATAAAGTTTGGAATGAGTTAAAACAAATGAAACAGTTAAAACGTTATTTGGCTGCTTTTTTTGTGTACAGCATGGGTGTTCAAACCGTAATGATAATGGCTATTTTTTTCGGAACAAAAGAGATTTCGTGGGCTGATGAAGCAAGTAAAACTACGGGGTTAATTGTTAGTGTATTAATCATTCAATTTATTGCCATTCCTGGAGCTTATTTAATGGCTGCCTTATCAAGTAAAGTAGGAAACATCAAAACATTAGGTGCCAATATTTTTATATGGATAGGCATTTGTATTGCCGCTTATGCTTTTGTGAGAACTCCACTACATTTTTATGGCGTTGCAGGTGTTGTTGGTTTTGTTATGGGTGGTATTCAGTCGCTTTCACGTTCAACCTATTCTAAATTATTGCCTGAAACACAAGACCATGCTTCTTATTTTAGTTTTTACGATGTGGTAGAGAAAATAGGAATAGTGATAGGAACTTTTATGTTTGGTTTTATTGAGGGTTTTACGGGTGATATAAGAAAATCTATTTTGGGTTTAATCCTGTTTTTTGTGTTAGGATTTTTGTTGTTACTTACTGTGCCTAAAAAGGAAACGACATATTAATTATTTCTAACTTCGCAATCAAAAAATAGAGTAGTGGAAAATCAAAAAATATACGATATTACTGTTGTTGGGGGAGGTATTGTTGGGGTGGCAACAGCTTATAAAATACAGTTGAAATATCCTCAGTTAAAAATTATTGTAATTGAGAAAGAACAATATTTAGCAAATCACCAAACAGGTAATAATTCAGGAGTAATTCATTCGGGATTATATTACAAACCAGGTTCTAAAAAAGCTAAAACTTGTGTAGATGGAAGAAAACAACTCGTAAAATTTGCTCAGGAACATAATATTAAACATGATGTTTGTGGTAAAGTGGTGGTCGCAGTTGACGAAAGTGAATTGCCTTTCATGAACAAAATTTTTGAAAACGGAATAGCCAACAACACAGAAGGTATTGAAAAAATTGATGCAAAACGATTAAAAGAAATTGAACCTTTTGTAGAGGGTATTGCTGGTATTTGGGTTCCTTGTACTGGAATTATAGATTATAGAGCAACTACCGAAAAACTAGCCGAATTGGTGGTGACTATACAACCACAGAGTAAAATTGTGTTGGGCGAAGAAGTAAAAGAATATGTGCATCAAGAAAACGAAACAACCGTAATTACTTCGAAAACTAGCTATAAAACGCGTTACATGATTTTCTGTGGTGGTTTGCAAGCCGATAGATTAGCTAAAAAAGATGGGGTTAAATTAAAAGAACGAGTAGTTGGTTTTAGGGGCGATTATTACGATTTAACAGATGAAGCTAAACATAAAGTAAAAAACCTCATTTATCCTGTTCCAAATCCAGAATTCCCATTTTTGGGAGTTCATTTTACACGAATGACTACAGGCGATATTGAATGTGGACCAAATGCAGTGTTTACTTTTAAACGAGAAGGATATGGAAAAACCGATTTTGATTTAAAAGACACCATTGATGCGTTAACATATATAGGTACTTGGAAGTTATTTTTTAGTAATATGAGTTTTGGAATTAACGAATACCGTAGAGCTTTTTCGAAACGTTTGTTTTTAAAAACCCTACAACGTATGATTCCATCGTTAACCATGGATGATATTAAACCTGGAAGAGCAGGAGTAAGAGCCATGCTACTTGCCGAAGATGGTGATACCAGAGACGATTTTAGAATTGAATATCAAGGAAAAAGTATTCACGTGCTTAATGCACCTTCTCCAGCAGCAACAGCCTGCTTGGCTATTGGTGATGCAATTTGCGAAATGGCAGAACAACAATTTAACTTAAACTAATGATGACAGAAATTATTGGCTACATTGCCTCTGCCGTGGTGTTGATTTCATTTTTAATGAAAAACATTAAGAAACTAAGAATAATTAATACCATTGGTTGCTTAATCTTTATTGTTTATGGCGTACTACTAAACTTCTCCATACCCATTATTTTAACCAATTCTGTTATAGTAGGCATCAATATCTATTTTTTAGTGAAGGCGAATATAAAAAATGAGTTATAAAAAAAAAGGCTTGGGTTAACCCAAGCCTTTTTTTTTAATTTGTTATTTGATACTTTTCTTTAAAAGCTTCCCAGTTCCAGATAAAACTTTCCATTACTTCGTCCATTCTTTTTAAGAACATTGGATTTGGGCTTTTCATTGCCTTAAAGTATTCATCTTGATAATCGTTAAGATTATATTTTCCGAAAACAGCTTTTGCAATACCATATAAAGTATTTTTAGATGGTTGATTTACTTTTGCAATAAAACATTGGTAATCATTAATCACTTTTTCTAATGTTTCTTTATTTACACCAAAAACTTGAGCTAGTTGTTCGAAAACTAAATCAGTTAATCTTTCGTCTTGGTTGTTATTGAAGTGTTCAGGAATATATTTAAGATTTGCTGCGATAATAATTAACAGGAATTTTTCTGAGTTGGTCTCTGAGATATTCGGAGAGGTAACAAATTCAGGAGAATCATTAATTATTCCAGCTACCTCAGGAAATCCTTTTTCAACAGTATCCAACAAATTGTTTATAAAGATGTTTACTGCAACATCTTCTTTAATTTTCTTTTTGCCAAATATTGTAAACATATAAGTACTCTTATTATGGTTTATACAAATTTATAATATACTCAAAGTTATATTAACATGATGTTAAGAGCTTATTAACAAAGTTATTAACTAAAAAACCCCGTCAACTGACAGGGTTTTTTAGTTTTTATGGTTGTTAAGAATTATTTTCTAAAAACGTATCGTGTTATAAAAACACCATTTCCATCATCTTTTCCAGCATCACTTTCAACACCACTAACCACGGTGAATAATTCCCAACCTTGTTCAGATAATGAGTTAAGAATAGATGTGATCATTGCGTCGTTTGATGCAATATTTTGGAAGTTGATACCTGTCATACTAAAAAAGTTTAGAATTTTGGTTTCGTTTAAGGCATCAATCTTAGCATCGCTACGTTTAACATCACCTTGTTTGCTGTCTTTTCCATCAGCTCTTTGAGTGGTAAATTGAGCAGCATCAATTTCTTGCGTGTTTTCAATAATTCTTGAACGACCCAATCCACCAGGAACAATCGACTCAATGGTTGTAATTATTTTGTACTTTTTTTGTGCTTGACTTTCAAGAACAAATGCCCCTAGTAAAAGAGCAGTAAATAGAATTTTTTTCATCTTTTTTAAAGAGTTAAAGGATTAATAATGAATTCAAATATACAATTATTATGCCTTTAGTTGAGCTTCATTTTTTTTAATAGAAGAGCCTTTGTAAACCTCAAGAGCTTTCTTTAAACAAACTAAAGCTTCTTTTAGTGAAGCTTGATTTAATACATAAGCAACTCTAACTTCTTTTAATCCCAAACCTTTTGTAGCATAAAAACCAGCTGCTGGAGCTAGCATTACCGTTTGGTTGTTGTATTCAAATTCTTCTAATAACCATTGGCAAAACTCTTCTGCATTATCAATTGGTAATTCAGCAACAGCATAAAAAGCTCCTCCTGGGTTAGGGCATTTAACCCCTTCAATTGCGTTTAAACCTTTAATAACAATATTTCTTCGCTGAACATATTCTGCAACAACATTATCAAAATAACTTTTTGGTGTTTGTAATGCAGCTTCTCCAGCTATTTGTCCAAAGGTTGGAGGGCTTAAACGAGCTTGAGCATATTTTAAAGCTGTAGAAACTACTTTTTTATTTTTTGAAATAAAAGCACCAATTCTTGCTCCACACATGCTGTATCTTTTTGAAACAGAGTCAATAACTATTGCATAATCTTCAATTCCAGTAAGATTGAATACTGAATAATGGGTTTGACCATCGTAGCAAAATTCGCGGTAAACTTCATCAGCAATTAAATACAAATTGTGTTTGATTACAATATTTTTTAATGTTTCTAATTCTTCTTTTGAGTATAAATATCCAGTTGGATTTCCTGGGTTACAAATTAGAATGGCTTTAGTTTTTGGGGTGATTAATTTTTCAAAATCAGCAATTGGAGGTAAGCTAAACCCAGTTTCTATTGAAGAAGTAACGGGAACAACTTTTACTCCTGCAGTGGTAGCAAAACCATTGTAATTTGCGTAAAACGGTTCAGGAATAATAACTTCGTCTCCAGCATTTAAACAAGCATTAAAAGCAAAAAGCAATGCTTCCGAACCTCCTGTAGTAATTAAGATATCATCAAAAGAAACGCTTAAGTTTAATTTATTGTAATAATCGGCTAAACCTCTTCTGTAGCTTTCAATTCCGGCAGAATGACTGTATTCAACAACACTAAATTTTATATTTTTTATTGCATCTAAGGCTACTTGTGGTGTTTCAATGTCGGGTTGACCAATATTTAAATGAAACACTTTTCTTCCTTTCTTTTTAGCAGCTTCTGCATAAGGAACTAATTTCCGTATAGGAGATTCTGGCATGGTATTGCCTCTTTCTGAGATTAATGGCATAGTTTGAAAATTAAATAAAAACCAAAGGTACAAAGAAGTTTTTATGGGTGGTTAAATTATAAGCAAAGATTAATTACCTTAGTATAACTTTTAATACTTCAAATGCCTTTTAATAGCCATAATAAAGATAAAATTGAGATTAAACCGCGGTTTAAATTAGTCTCTCAATTACCTAATGATGAAGTTTTTTCAAGAATTAAGAAAGCACTACCTAATCAGCAACATGTAGAAGGTGAGATAAAAGGGAATCATGTTTTTCTTCGAATTAATCAACAGCATCTACATTATTGGTCGCCTTATATGGAGGTTGTGGTAGAAAAACATATGGATGAAGAAAGTAAATCTTACATCAGATGTTTGATAGGCCCCAAACAGAGTGTATGGGTAATGTTAATGCTAATGTACATTGCCATTGGTATTACTTCTTTTTTTGGAGGATTGTACGGCTTTGCTAAAATGAATTTAGGAATAGAATCTTCTTTTCTTTGGTTTATTCCTGTGGGGGCAATTTTGTTTGCTCTTGTTTATTTTACTTCTAAATTCGGTCAACGAAAGGGTAGAGATCAAATGCTTTATTTAGTTAGTTTTTTGTATCATGCTATTGATGATAAAAATTTAAAAAGACTTTAAAACAAAAAACGAGCTGCAAATTTTTGCAGCTCGTTTTAACCTAATTTGAAAAAATTACACTATAACTAATCAATAACCAATATCCTAGTTTTTAGTTTTCAACTGGTCCAGCACCACCTTCTTTAACAGGAGTAGTTTTTGGAGCAATTACATTTCCTTTAATTCTTAAAACTTTAGTAGCTTCTGTAGCATTAGAAGTAATAGTTACAGATTTGTTAATAGCTCCTAAACGTTTAGTATCATACTTTACTTTAATAGATGATGATTCACCTGGTTTAATTGGTTCTTTTGGCCAAGTTGGAACAGTACAACCACAACTTCCTGTAGCATTTGAAATAATCAAAGGTTCTTTACCAGTATTTTTAAATTTAAATTCTCTCATGCCATCAGCACCTTGTTCGATAGTTCCATAATCAACTACATCAGTATCGAAATTAATTACTGCAGCATTTGGATTTGTTATAACTGCGTTATCAGTTTTTGTTTCTTGAGCTTGGATGCTAAACATGGTTAGTGTAGCTAATCCGATTGATAATAATATTTTTTTCATAAGTCTATGTTGTTTTTAAATTTCTTAACCAAATTTAGGACTATCAGAAATTACCCAATAATCTATTAACACTTCGTTAACAAAAGAATTTGGTTTTTCAATTAAATAAGGTATTCTGAGTTTAAATCAGGTATTCTAACATTCTCAAAACCTACTTTCTCTAATTTTTCTCGGTATTCAACTTGTACTTCATAATTTCCATGTACTAAAAACAATTCTTTTACATTTTTAGGATTGTGTTGAGTTAAATAATGTATCATTTCATTGTAATCACCATGAGCACTATATTCATCAATAGATTCAACAGTCGCTTTAACATCGTACTCTATTCCAAAAATCTTCACTTTTTTATCGCCTCTTGCAATTCGGTGACCTAATGTTTGTGGCGAACAATAACCTACTACTAAAATGGTGTTTCTTTCGTCGCTAATATTGTTTTTTAGATGGTGCATAATTCTTCCTGCTTCCATCATTCCCGATGCAGAAATAATAATACAAGGTTCGTCTAACTTGTTTAATAGTTTCGATTCTTCGGCATCCCTAATATAGGTTAGTCGATTAAAACCAAAAGGGTCAGAATCAATTTTCATATAGTTTAATATCTTCTGATTGTAGCTTTCGGGATGATTTTTTATAATCTCTGTTGCATTAGTTGATAAAGGGCTATCGACATAAACATTTATTTTAGGTAATTGCCCATTGGTTTCTAATTGGTCTAGAGCATAAACAATCTCTTGTGTTCTACCTAAGCTAAATGCAGGAATAATTAGTTTTCCTTTTTTAACTATACAAGTATCATGTACAATACTTAATAATTTTTTTTCAGTGTTTATGCTATTTTCATGAACTCTGTTGCCATAAGTAGATTCGGTAATTATATAATCGGCTTCATGATATGGTTCTGGGCTTTTTATGATTTTATGTTCTGTTCTACCAATATCACCAGTGTAGCATACTCGATTTACGTGTCCATCTTCGTTCACTTTAAGATTAACAGCAGCGGCACCTAAAATATGGCCAACTATTGTAAAACATAACTCAACATCATCGTCAACCTTAATCCAATGATTGTAGTTAACAGGAGTAAAATATTTTAACGATTCTAGTGCATCTTCAATAGTATAGAGCGGTTCTATTAATTCCAATTCTTTTTGAGCACGTGCCTTATTTACATATCTTACATCAGCTTCCTGAATATGAGCACTATCTACCAACATTATTTCGCACAAATCTTTTGTTGCGGCTGTGCAGTATATTTTACCTTTAAATCCTTTCTTTACTAAATAAGGAATAGCTCCAGAATGGTCGATATGAGCATGTGATAAGATAAGAAAATCTACTTTTGAAGCATCAAAACCTAAGTTCTTGTTAAAGTTATAATCCACAGCATCTTTTCCTTGAAATAAACCACAATCTAGCAAGAATTTTTTGCCCGACCGAAGTGTGATTAAATGTTTGCTGCCAGTTACGGTTCTTGCACCACCTTTAAATTCTATTCTCATGCTTTAGTTTTAGGACAAATGTAAGCCGAAATATGGTTGTTAAAGATGACTTTTGACATTAAATTTGATGAAAAGACATTTGGCATATTACCAAAAATATAATCTTAATTTTGGGAAAAAATTATGTTATGAAGTTAGATATCTTAGCCATTGGCGTTCATCCAGATGATGTTGAATTGAGTTGTTCGGGAACCATTTTAAAACATATTGCTCAGGGTAAAAAAGTAGGTATTTTAGATTTAACCATTGGTGAGTTGGGTTCTAGAGGTAGTGGGGAATTAAGGTTGGTAGAGGCAAAAAATGCAGCAAAGGTATTGGGTGTAGCAGTTAGAGAAAATATTGGATTAGCAGATGGTTTTTTTAGAAACACCAAAGAAAGTCAGCTCGAAATCATTAAAATTATCAGAAAATACCAGCCTAAAATTGTGCTTGCAAATGCTGTTAGTGATAGGCATCCCGACCATGGAAGAGCTTCCAAACTAATTTCTGAGGCTTGCTTTTATTCGGGTTTAGTAAAAATAGAAACCGAATTGGCTGGCAAAAAACAAGAAAAATGGCGTCCTACGGCTGTTTATCATTATATTCAGGATAGGTTTATTGAGCCTGATTTTGTTGTTGATGTTACCGATTTTGTAGCTAAAAAAATAGAAGCCATCCAATGCTTTAGTTCTCAATTTTATAATCCAGATTCTAACGAACCACAAACCCCAATAAGTGGAGAATATTTCTTGGAATTTATAGGAGCGCGAATGATGCAATATGGTCGAGAAATAGGAGTGAAATATGCCGAAGGTTTTACTGCCGAAAGGTATGTTGGAGTAGAAGATTTATTAAAGTTGAAATAGCTCTTTAAATAATCACCGTTTCTTTAGCTCCCAAAAATTTAGGTTTGGTATTTAAAATATAAACATCTATAACAGCCATTGTTCTAGCAAGGTATTCGCGTAGTTGTGTTTTAAAAGAGTAGCGTTGTGGTGGGCTTTTTGCTGCAAAAGCAATGGCATTAATCTTGAATTTTTTTGCAATAAACAAGGCACGTTCAATATGAAATTGTTGCGAAATAATAATGAAATTATTTTGACCAAAAACCTCTTTACATCTTACCACCGAATCTAATGTTCTGAATCCAGCAAAGTCAAGTGTAATAGCACTTTCTGGAATACCTTCTTGAACCAAAGCTCTTCGCATTTCTCGTGGTTCATTGTATTCAAATAAGCTATTATCTCCACTCACAATAATGTGCTTTATTTTTCCAGATTTATACAACTCAACAACAGAATGAATTCGATATTTAAAAAACAAGTTTACATAACCTTTGGTGGTGTATCTGCTTGTTCCTAAAAGCAGAGCTACATCGGTAGCAGGAACTTCTTCGTAAGAGGTGAAAATTTTATTTTTTGAAATTTGTTTAATGGCAATATTTGAACCAACCACAAACAATATCAATAGTACAGCTAAACCAATAGTCCATTTGTTTATCAATAGGTTTTTTATAAAAGTGAGCTGTTTCAATAGGTTAAGATAAAAATAAATCCATCAACACAAAAACCGAAAAAACCACACTTGCAATTCCGTTGGTGGTAAAAAAAGCCAAATTTACTTTACTCAAATCGTTTGGTTTTACAATAAGATGCTGATAGGTGAGCAGAGCAATAAAAACACCCGAACCAATCCAATAAAATAGATTCAACGACGCATAAAAACCTGCAAAAACAATTAATGATGCAGTAATTATATGTAAAACGGTAGACAAAAACAAAGCATTTTTTTTACCTAATACAACGGGTATAGAATGCAATTGTTGTTCCTTGTCAAATTCCTCGTCTTGTAAAGCATAAATAATATCGAAACCACTTACCCAAAATAATACTGCAAACGAAAAAAACAAGGGTAACCAATCAAACTTACCCGTAACCGCCAAATATGCTCCAATTGGGGCTAATGATAAACCTATGCCTAAAACCAAATGACACAATGCCGTAAAGCGTTTAGTTAAACTATAACCCAACACCACCAATAAAGCAACTGGCGACAAATAAAAACATAGCGGATTAATAAAATAAGTAGTAGCAATAAAAAGAATACAATTGATGATAACAAAAACCAATGCAGACGTTGGTTTTATCGAACCATTTGGAATTTCTCTCACCTGAGCAGTTCTTTCATTTTTTTTATCAATATCCCTATCGATGTAGCGGTTAAATGCCATAGCTGCACTGCGGGCAAATACCATACACAACACCACATATACAAATAACAACCAATTGATGGGTTCGTTACTTTGGATAACAGCTATAAAAAAACCAATAACTGCAAAAGGCAATGCAAATATGGTGTGGCTAAATTTAATTAACGAGAAGTACTTTGAAACAGATGCCATTTATTGTTTAATTGCAACAAAGGTAATAATACTTCTTTCATTAATAATTTCAAATTCTAACTAAAGTTGCTAAGACTTTTTTAAATTTGCAATCCTTAAACGGTATAAACTTTAAACCATCAAACTGAGTTATGAGCGACGATAAAAAAGTAATTTTTTCCATGAACAAGGTGAGTAAAACCATACCTTCTGGAAAAACCATTATCAAAGACATTTATTTATCTTTTTTCTACGGTGCCAAAATAGGTATCATTGGATTAAACGGTTCGGGTAAATCTACCCTAATGAAAATTATTGCTGGGGTTGACCAATCTTACCAAGGTGATGTAACTTTTTCGCTAGGCTACAAAGTAGGTTATTTGGAACAAGAACCAAAACTAGACGAAACCAAAACAGTTAAAGAAATTGTGCAAGAAGGGGCTCAAGAAACCATTGATGTGCTAGCAGAATACGAAGCCATTAATTTAAAGTTTGGTGAGCCAGAGGTTTACGAAAATCCAGATAAAATGGATGAGTTGATGAAACGCCAGTCGGAATTGCAAGACAGAATAGATGCGTTAGATGCTTGGGAAATTGACACTAAACTTTCTCGTGCTATGGACGCGTTAAACTGTCCGCCAGAAGATGCGTTAATTAAAAATTTATCGGGAGGTGAGTTGCGTAGAGTTGCTCTTTGTCGTTTGTTGTTGCAACAGCCAGATATTTTATTGTTAGATGAGCCAACCAACCACTTAGATACCGAATCGGTATATTGGTTAGAACAACATTTACAACAATACCAAGGAACAGTTATAGCCATTACCCACGACCGTTATTTCTTAGATAATGTTGCAGGTTGGATTTTAGAGTTGGATAGAGGCGAAGGTATTCCATGGAAAGGAAATTATTCGGAGTGGTTAGACCAAAAATCGAAACGATTAGCTCAAGAAGAGAAAACAGAAAGCAAACGAAGAAAAATTCTTGAACGTGAGTTGGAATGGTCGAGAATGAACGCCAAAGGTCGTCAAGCAAAATCGAAAGCTCGTTTAACTAACTACGAAAAACTGTTAAGCGAAGATTCCAAAGAAAAAGAAGCAAAACTGGAGTTGTTTATTCCTGATGGTCCACGTTTGGGTAACGAAGTTATTGAGGCAAATGGTATTTCAAAAGCTTTTGGCGACAAGTTGCTATACGAAAACCTAACATTTAAATTGCCACCAGCTTCTATACTCGGAATTATTGGACCAAACGGTGCGGGTAAAACTACGCTGTTTAGAATGATAATGGGTGAGGAAAAACCAGATGGAGGAACCTTTAAAGTGGGTGATACTGTTAAAATTGGTTATGTTGACCAAGCTCACTCCGATTTAGATCCAAATAAATCTATTTTCGAAGTGTTTTCGGGCGGTACAGAAATGATGGATTTTGGAGGAAGAACCATTAATGCACGAGCGTATTTATCGAAATTTAACTTTGCTGGTGGAGACCAAAGTAAAAAAGTTGGTGTACTATCGGGTGGAGAGCGAAACCGTTTGCACTTAGCAATGACCATGAAACAAGAAGCCAACGTGTTGTTACTCGATGAGCCGACTAACGATTTAGATGTAAATGCTATCCGTGCGTTGGAAGAAGGTATCGAAAATTTTGCAGGTTCGGCAGTAATTATTTCTCACGACAGATGGTTTTTAGACAGAATTTGTACACATATTTTGGCATTTGAAGGAAATTCAGAAGTGTATTTCTTTGAAGGTTCTTACTCTGAATATGAGGAAAACAGAAGAAAACGATTAGGCTCAGAACCACAACGATTTAAGTATAAGAAACTAGTGAAGTAATCTTGTCTCATTTCACGTTTTATTCATCTTCGATGGTTTAGGAATGCTGCAATGAGTTAATTTTTATTTTCACTCTTTTATAAGAATAGTACCTTCGTGCAACTATATTTTAATAAATATAGTCTGTGATAGTAGAAGATTAACACATAACAATCATAACTAATGAAGAAATTACTATTCTTATTTATCTGGCTTTTTGTAAGCATTTATGTTCGGGCACAAATAACAGTAACGAATACAACACCTTTTAATAGTCCAACTTATTTGGTTAATAATATACTATTAGGAAATGGAGTTTCGGCAAGTAACGTAACATTTGCAGGTCAGAGTGCTCAATTAGGTTTCTTTTATAATGGTGTTAATGGAGCTCCAAACTTAGGTATAGATTCAGGTATTGTAATATCAACAGGTAATGTTAATGATATTCCAAAAGGAGGAAGTCAGCCTAGCACTGGTCAATATAACGGACCTGGAGACCCTGATTTATTGGATATCGCTCAATCGGTTACATCAAATCCAGATGCAGGAAATATTACATCAACTAACGACCGAGCTTTTTTAGAGTTTGATTTTACTCCAGTTGGTGATACGGTGGAGTTTCGATTTGTTTTTGCATCAGAGGAATACACTTCATGGATAAATAGCGTTTACAACGACATTTTTGCATTCTTTGTTAGTGGTCCAGGTATTATAGGTCCACATGCTGCTCCTGCAGCGTTTCCAAATGGAGCAATTAATGTTGCTCAAGTACCAGGTACATCTACTCCAATAACTATCAGTTCAATACATCCAGGTTTAAATAGTCAATACTATGTTAGCAACACTAATGGAACAAATAACGATTTTAATGGTTTTACAAAAGCAATGACGATAAAGTTTTATGTGCAATGTGGCGGTACTTACCATTTTAAAATTGCTATTGCGGATTGTGAAGATGATTATTTAGATACAGGAGTATTTATTGAGGCAGGTAGTTTTTCTTCAGAAACTGTTCAGGTGGATGTGGTTACTGCTACAGGCGATTCTACTATTATTGAAGGGTGTGGTGATGCAATGTTTACTTTTACTCGACCAGGTTCTGCTGGAGATTATACTGTGTATTATGATATTGGCGGTAATGCAATAAATGGTTCGGATTATACACTTATTGCAGATAGTTTAACCATTCCTGATGGCTCAAATTCGGCTAGTTTAACCATTACTCCTTTATTGGATGGCCTTACAGAAGGACAAGACACCTTAACAATTACAGCATATACTATTGACCCTTGTGGTGATACTATCGTTTCGATAGGAGTACTATATATTTTAGATATCCCTAGTTTGGCGATTACTGCCCCAGATATTTATACTTGTGTAACTCCAACAGTTGGTTTAGTTTCTACTGTTTCGGGTTCTGCAGTGCCTCCATTTACTTACCAATGGACCAACAATGCTGGTACAACACTTGGCACAAATCCAAATTTAGTAGTATCAGGAAATCAAACAGATACCTTTTACGTGAGTGTTACCGACAGCTGTAATTTGGTTACTGTTTTTGATACTGTAAATGTTGTAGTTGATAATGCGTTGGCAAACATTAATACATCGGGAGATACCACATTGTATTGTGCAGGAGAGCAAGTTAATTTAACGGCTTTTCCTGTTGATAGTGTTTCTATTTACAATTATGGATGGTCTACTGGAGCAAATGGTGCTGTTTTAACAGTAGCACCAACAGCAACAGTTACGTATTATGTTACCGCAACTAATTTATGTAACGGTACTACAGATGTTGATACCATTAATGTGGTGGTAGATTATACGCCAATGACTATAACATCAACAACACAAGATACCGTATTCGAATGTGTAGGTTTAAACTACAATCTCGATTTATTTGCAGAAGTAGAAAATGGTACACTTCCTTATTCCTTTGAATGGACTGGCGGAGCTACAAGCACAGATAGTTTGTTTCAAACAACAGTAAATGCACCAACTTCTTTTTATGTAAAAATAACCGACCATTGTGGTCAATTTGTTGAAGATACGGTTAATGTTACTTTTGCTCCTTATGTTCCATTGACACTGACACCTTCAACACCAGATTCTACTTGTTCTGGTTCAGATGTTGAGCTTTCAGTACGACCAAATGATGGTGTTGCTCCTTACAGCTTTTTATGGAGTACAGGCGATGTTAATTCATCTATTAGTTATAACACTTCAGGAACTGCAACAATTACAGTAAATGTTGAGGTTACCGACAAGTGTTTGTTTACCGCCACTACTTCAATAGATGTTCCAATTAAATTGTGCGAAGTAATTGCACCAAACATTTTTACTCCTAATGGAGATAACATGAACCAAACATTAGAGTTTACCAACTTAGAAAACTATAAAGACAGCGAACTGTCGGTGTTTAATAGATGGGGAAAAATGGTTTATTCGAGCAGCGATTACAAAAACGATTGGGATGGAGATGACTTAGGCGATGGAACTTATTTTTACATATTGAATGTAAACAATCCTGCTAAAACAATATTTAAAGGAACATTTACTTTATTAAGATAATGATGATGAGAAAAATTATAACAATAACAGGTTTATTATTGATGGTTGTTTCGTTAAATGCTCAGCAAATGGCACAGCCAGTAAAAATTAATGGTAAAGACATTTATGCTTTGTCATTAGTGAACGAAGAGTTTACCTCTGTTGAAAGTGTAAAACTAACAGAGCAAGAAATAGCAAATACTAATGGTGTTGAAGAGCGTATGCAGTTGTTTTTGAACAAAGCCACAACAAAAGGATTTGATGCCATAATGACCAGAACAGGAACTTCTGCAACCTTAATCAAATACAACAACCCAGCGAGTAATGTAAATGCTAAACTAGCGGGTAACTTCACTAAAGATGTTTATTTTTTGTCTATACCATTAAAAAAGTACAAGCAAGTTCATGTAGCTGCGTTTGATAAAACTGATTTTATTTTATCATTCAATCAACTAGTGGAAAAGTATTTAAACCAAGCTACACCAAACACATTTGACGGATTGTTAGTTGAAAATAAGCAAGTGAAATACATTGTTTATGAATAAATAAAAAATACTTTTTTAAGTGAAACGCTCCAAAAGTTTAATCTTCTTGGAGCGTTTTTTTTGTTAAGTTGTGCTAACTTAGCAGCTTTAAAAACTACACATGAGTAACAAGCCTAGCATACCAAAAGGAACACGAGATTTTTCGCCAATAGAAATGGTGCGAAGAAACTATATTTTTGATGTGATTAAAAAATCGTTCAAGAAATATGGTTTTCAGCAAATAGAAACCCCAGCAATGGAAAACCTAAATACATTGGTTGGTACTGGTGGCGACGAAAGCGATAAGTTGATTTTTAAGATTTTAAACAGTGGAGATTATTTAGCTAAGGTTGATAAAGAAGCACTTTCTTCACAGAACTCATCACTCATAACTCATCACATTTCTGAAAAAGCTCTACACTACGATTTAACCGTCCCTTTTGCTCGTTACGTGGTACAAAACCAAAACGACATTACTTTTCCGTTCCGCAGGTTTCAAATACAACCCGTTTGGCGTGCCGATAAACCTCAAAAAGGACGTTACCGCGAATTTTACCAATGCGATGCCGATATCATTGGTTCCGATTCGTTGCTTAACGAAGTGGATTTAATCAAAATGATTGATGATGTTTTTACGGAATTGTTTCAAGGAAAATTAAATTATACCATTTCAGTAAACAATAGAAAGATACTTCAAGGAATGGTTGAATCTGTTGGGTTGCTAAATAATTTTGAGCAAATAGTAGTTATTATTGACAAGATTGATAAGATAGGTATTGATGGTGTATCAAAAGAATTTTCTCAATTGGGGTTGTCAGAAACCCAGTTGAAAGGAATAATAGACGCATTAGGAATTAAATTGGCATTTGACAGACATAAAAATTTAACAAAAGATGAATGTATTCAAGCGTCCATTAAAGCATTAAATGAACTTAAAATTAAAAGTGATAATGACTTTGGATTAAAAGGTATATTAGAATTACTTTTTGTTTTCGAAAACTTACAAAAATTAGGCTTAAAAACTGCAAATGTAATTTTCGACCCAACTTTAGCTCGTGGTTTGGGTTATTACACAGGAACCATTATAGAAGTGAAAGTGGAGAACTTTCCAAGTATAACAGGTGGTGGTCGTTACGATGATTTAACAGGTAAATTTGGTTTAAAAAATGTTTCGGGTGTGGGCATTTCGTTTGGAGCAGATAGAATCTACGATGTGTTGTTGGACAACAACTTGTATCCTGAATTTAAAGGTGATTCCACACAAGTATTGTTTACCAACCAAGGTGTAGCAGATGAAAATCGATTTTTGCCCATGTTATTTCAATTGAGAGAAGCGGGCATAAACGCCGAATTGTACACCGAACAAGCAAAATGGCAAAAACAAATGGTTTTCGCCGAAAAAAAAGGAATAAAAATTATTGTTTCTGCCAACGAAAAAGGCGAAACGTTTATGAAAAATGTTGACTCTAATGATAAAGTTCCGTTTACTAAAGTTGACGAACTCATCAGTTTTGCACATCATTCTTAATCCCAAATTCTTAATTCATAATTAAAAAATGAACGTTCATTTTATCAATAAAAACTGGTTAACTCTTGATTCTATAGAAGAGATTTTAAACGGAAACATGCACATTGCATTATCACAAGAAGCAGAAAGTGCCATTGTAAAATGCAGAACCTATTTAGACGAGAAAATGTCTCGTCACAACAAACCTATCTATGGAATTAATACTGGTTTTGGTTCGTTGTGCAATACCACCATTCCAAACGAAGATTTAGCTACTTTGCAACGTAATTTGGTGATGTCGCACGCTTGCGGGTTGGGAGAAGAAGTTCCACAAGATGTGGTGAAGTTGATGTTGTTACTCAAAATTCAAGGCTTAAGTTACGGTCATTCTGGTGTTCAGTTGGTAACCGTTCAGCGGTTAATCGATTTCTATAATCACAATGTTTTTCCTGTGGTTTACGAACAAGGTTCGTTGGGTGCTTCGGGCGATTTAGCTCCGCTGTCACATTTAACCTTACCCATGATTGGCTTAGGAGAAGTAAATTTTGAAGGAAAAAAATATTCGGGAGAAGAAATCAATAAGAAATTTGGTTGGAATGTTATCAATCTTCAATCGAAAGAAGGTTTGGCGTTGTTAAACGGAACACAGTTTATGAGTGCTTATGGTATTCATAACTTGTTGCGTGCAAAAAAACTTTCTAATTTTTCTGATTTAATAGCGGCAGTTTCATTAGATGCTTATGATGGCAGAATTGAACCATTCAACGAATTGATTCAAAAAATTCGTCCACACAACGGACAATTTATTACAGCAAGAAATATTAAAAAAGCAGTGGAAGGCAGCCAAATTATTGCTCAAGAAAAAGCTCATGTTCAAGACCCTTACTCATTCAGGTGTGTTCCTCAAGTTCATGGTGCTTGTAAAGATGCAATAGCTCATGCTCAAAAGGTGTTTGAAACAGAAATAAATTCGGTAACCGATAATCCAACTATTTTCCCTGATGAAGACGATGTGGTTTCAGCAGGAAACTTTCACGGTCAACCATTGGCAATGGTATTGGATTATTTAGGAATTGCTATTGCTGAGTTGGGAAGTATTTCGGAACGAAGAACCTATAAATTAATAGGAGGACAACGCAACTTGCCTCCATTTTTAGTTGCAAAACCAGGATTAAACAGCGGTTTTATGATTCCGCAATATGCACAAGCTTCGGTGGTTAGTCAAAACAAACAGTTGGCAACACCTTGTTCGGTAGATACCATCGATTCTTCAAACGGACAAGAAGACCATGTAAGTATGGGAGCAAATGCAGCAACCAAAGTATTCCGAATGATTGACAATCTGGAGAAAATTCTAGGAATTGAATTAATGAATGCTGCTCAGGCATTGGAATTTAGAAAACCATTGAAATCATCTCATATGATTGAGGAGCTTATAAAAGCTTACCGCAATGAAGTTGCTTTTGTTCAAAACGATATTGAAATGCACCCAGCCATGAAAAAAAGCATTGCCTTTGTTCAGCAATATGCTAATAAAATAGGCGTAAAAGACTTTTTATAATTCTGGAAAATTCAGAACATATCATCTATCGAATTCCTGGAATGGGAGCAGATAAGCGTTTGTTTTCAGAAATACAACCTATCGCAGGGTTTCGATTTGTAGATTTAGAGTGGCAGCCTTTTCCGAAAATTAAAACATTAAAAGATTACGCAAAAGAAATTGCGAAACAAATAGATACATCAAAACCGTTTTCATTAATGGGTGTTTCCATGGGTGGAATGGTTTGTTCTGAACTTGCAGATATCTTGAATCCCGAAAAAGTAGTTATCATTTCGAGTGCAAAAACCTCATATGAAATACCAGTAATGTTTAAGCGGTTAAATTTTTTGGGAGTAACTCGCTTACTAAATGCAGAACGAATAAATTATATTATCGGCAACTCCTCCAAGTTCTTTGGTGCGATGAATAAAGAACAACGCAAGTTATTTTATCAGATGGCGGATAATATTAACATCGATTTTATTGTTTGGAGCATTAAAGCCATTTTAAACTGGGAGAAGAAAACAGCTTCGAAAAAAATCATTCACATACACGGCACCAAAGATTTTGTGTTGCCATTTGAAAATGTTCAACCTACTTATGTTATCGAACGAGGAGACCACATGATGGTGTGGAATAAATCGGCTCAGATAAATCAATTGTTGAAAGATATTTTTTCGAGTTAGGCAACCAATTTTAACGTTTGGTCGTTTTGTTTGTTAAAAAGTGACTTGTATTTATGTACTTAAGTTATTTTTTTATAAATTTAGGGTTCTATTTCTCACCTAAACAGAATTAATATGAAAAAATTATCTACTACTCTTGTCTTGATATTATTAGTTGTATCAAACATTTTTGCTCAATTAAATCCAGTAAACAATTCTTCGAGTACTTTAGAATCGTGTGGATTTGATCAAGTTCATAAGGAACTCTTAAACAGTAATGCCCACTACAAATTAAAAACAGACGAGTTTAATGACTTGATGAAGTCGGGAGCTTTTAATTCATTGCAAAAAGCAGGAGGTGTTTATCGTATTCCAGTTGTAGTGCATGTAATGCATAAAGGTGAAGCTGTGGGTACAGGAAGTAATATCAGTGAAGAAGATATTAATCAAGGAATTTTGCAATTGAATGAACGTTTTAGAAAGATTGCAGGTAGTTTAGGTGATGGTAATGGTGTTGATGTGGAAATAGAATTTGCTCTAGCCATTCGCGATCCAAATGGCAATTGTACCAATGGTATTGTTCGATACAGTATGACAGGAGAATCAGCATACATGAATAATGGAGTAAATAGAAATAATTCAAATGGTATAGATGATGGTGATTTAAAAGCATTGAGCAGATGGAATACTAACCAGTATTATAATATTTATTTAGTTTCTGAAATAGACAACAACGAATGTGGATTTGGTATTCAAGGTTATGCCTACTTTGCATCAGCTCATGGGCAGTCTTATGACGGGATGGTTCAATTGGGTTGTAAATTTGCACAGTCAGGTAATACCACATTAACTCATGAGTTAGGTCATGCATTAAATCTTTACCATACTTTCGAAGGAGATAACGATGGAACCCAATGTCCATCTAACAGTAATTGCTCAACAGTAGGAGATAGAGTTTGTGATACACCTCCTCATATTAGAAGTGCTAGTGATTGTGTAGCAGGAACAAATGCTTGTGATGGAAATAGTTCAAAAGAATTGTTTATTCATAACTACATGGATTATTCTTCAGATGCTTGCCAGAGTGAATTTACTGCTGGTCAAAAAACAAGAGCAACAGCAGCTATAACAGTAACAAGAGCATCATATTTAGAGAGTAACGGAAACATGAGTTTAGTGCCTCCAGCATCAGCAGGAGTTGATTTTACTGCAAGTAATCAAGTGGTTTGTTTAGGTTCGCCAGTTTCTTTTTATGATGAATCAACTTGTATTCCAAATACCTATCAAAATGGTAGCTGGTCAGGTATTTCGTTTTTATGGACATTCGATAATGGGGTTGATGCACCTATAACTTCAACAAACCAAAATCCAACAATTAATTTTGTGAATGCAGGTTCATATTCAGTTACTTTACAAGTTACTAATGGACACGGAACAACAAGTTTAACGAAACCAAATTTTGTTTCTGTTACAGCGGGAGTAAGTTCTTCAACCTGTCAAAATGCTTCATCTAACACTGGAAATTTTGGTTATACCATATCTAGTGTTAAATTTAATGAGATTAATGGAAGTTCATCTTCGTCAACAAATGGTGGTTGGCAAGATTTTACGTGTACAAAGAACACTCAGGTTACTGAAGGACAAAGTTATGACCTAGATATTACGGTAAACTCTGGAAATAGTGGATTGGGATTGGCATTTAGAGTTTATATTGACTATAATAATGACGGAGCTTATGCTGCTGGTGAATTAGTTTTGAGTAATAGTATTGCGGATAATGTTTCACAAACCTTTAGTACTTCAGTACAAATTCCTTTAACAGCTACAACAGGGCAATTGTTACGTTTAAGAGCAATTGCTGATGCAGGAACTTTATCAGGAGGTTGCGAAACTCCTCTACTAGCAGGAGATGTTGAAGATTATGGAGTTTATATTAATCCAGTAGAAGTTGCTCCCGTTGCCGATTTTAGTGGAACACCAACGACATTATGTGTAGGTAATTCGGTTTCTTTTTCAGATTTAAGTACCAATACACCAACATCATGGAGTTGGACTTTTACAGGAGGAACTCCATCAAGTTCAACTGCTCAAAATCCAACAATAACGTACAATACACCAGGTACTTATCAAGTTCAACTTACAGCAACAAATACTGGAGGAAGTGATGCCGAAACAAAAGTTGGATACATTACAGTAAATGGAGTACCATCGAATGCAGGAGCAATTACGGGTTCAGTTTCAGAATGTGATGACGCAACTGCTGTTGCTTATTCTATATCAACAGTTTCTGGTGCTACAGGATATACGTGGACTGTTCCTGCTGGAGCAACAGTAGCTTCTGGTCAAGGAACAACAAATATAACTGTTGATTTTGGTACTACAAGTGGAAATGTAGCAGTTACTCCAACCAACAGTTGTGGAAATGGAGGCCAATCTTCTAAAGCAGTAACTATTGCACCTTGTGGTTCGGTACCAGTTGCTGATTTTTCAGCAAATGCAACAACCGTTTGTTTAGGAGAATCAATTAATTTTTCTGATTTAAGTACAAACTCTCCAACTTCATGGTTGTGGAATTTTGGTGATGGAGGCTCATCTTCTAGTCAGAATACAACTTATACCTACAACACACCAGGTACTTACACAGTAACATTAACAGCTACTAATGGAAGTGGAAGTGATGATGAGGTAAAAACGAATTTGATAACGGTCAATCTATTAGAAGATGCTTCATTTAATTACGCTCAATCTTCATATTGTCAAGATGGGTCTGATCCATCTCCAACAATTAATGGAACATTAGGAGGGACTTTTACACGTTCGCCAGCAGGTTTGGTGATTAATTCTAGCACAGGTATGATTGATTTATCTGCAAGTACAACAGGAACTTATACCATAACTTATACTACAGGTGGAGTTTGTTCGGATGTTCAAAATGTACAGGTTACTATTGTAAATTGTGGTACAACATCATTAAAACCATTATATGCAAAAACATACTTGAGTTACTCTGAAATAGTAGCGTGCTATGCTGTCACAAATGCTAGCGAGTACGAGTTTGAATTTGTGCCAGTTGGAGGAGGTTCTCCAATAATTTACAATAGAGGGATTAATAATATTAGCTTTTTACTTGGTTGGGTAGTAGGGTTGCAGGATGGGATAACTTATAATGTAAGAGTGAGGGCTAAAGTTGGAGGTGTGTTTGGAAGTTATGGAATAACAAAACAATTAACTACTCCAACAACGGCATCAACAACTTCAATAAATTCTAAATTTTGCGGTAAAATATATGTAAGCTACGCAGAGCAGTTAAATGCATATTCTGTATCTGGAGCAACTGAATATGAATATGAGTTTTCACCAATAGGGGGAGGAAGTATTGTAAATCATGTGCATACAAGTAATAGTATTTTATTAGGCTCTGTAATAGGATTAATCGATAACACGAATTACAATGTAAAGGTAAGAGCAAAAGTTGGGGGTGTATTTGGTAGTTATGGCTCTTCGTGCCAAATAACAACACCATCATCTTCTATGATTACATCAATAAAAACTAACTATTGCGGACTGATTTACCCAAGTATGTCAAGTTTAATAGCTTGTTATTCTATTGTTGGAGCTGAAGATTATGAATTTGAATTTACTCCAGTTGGAGGTGGAACAGCTTTAGTAGATACGAATATAAGTACATCTCCAAGTACATTATTGAATAGAATAATAGGAATACAAAATTCAACTACTTATAATGTTAGAGTTAGAGCAAGATTAAGTGGCGTATATCAAGCATTTGGTGCTTCTTGTCAAATAACCACCCCATCAGCAGCGATAATACTAGACGAAACAGCACGTTTTATGGAAGATCAAGAAGTTGTTGAAGAAGTAAAAACAACTACATTAAGTATTTATCCAAATCCTAACACAGGAGACCAAATAAATATGGTGATGGAAAATTTAACACCAAATTCAACCGTAATGATAACAGATATTTATGGTAAAGTAATTTTAAACAAACCATTAAATACCGACTTGAATCAATACAATTTAGAAGTTAAATTTGATGGAAAATTATCAACAGGATTCTATTTTGTTACAGTAATTTCTGAAGGAAGTAGAGTGACAGAGAAACTGATTGTAAGATGATATCAAACACTATGTACATGAAAATCCCTCAGGAGACTGAGGGATTTTCTATTTTTACAACATGAAACAATATATTTGGTTAGTATTATTTGCATTTATATCGTGTAATAACATGAAAGAAAACGACGAACAAGCCATAAAAGCAGTAATGCAAATGCAAGAAGAAGCATGGAATAGTGGTAATATCGAGCAATTTATGCAAGGCTATTGGCAATCTGATTCGTTGATGTTTATTGGAAAGAATGGAATAAAATATGGTTGGCAAACTACTTTAGATAATTATAAATCATCTTATCCCGATAAAGCAGTAATGGGAAAATTACAATTTGAAATTATTAAATTGGAAGTAAATACTAATACAGCTTATATGCTTGGTAAATGGAATTTAGTAAGAGAAACAGATAATCCTAATGGTTATTTTACTTTGTACTGGAAAAAGATAGACGATAAGTGGTTCATTACTATTGACCACACAAGTTAGGTTTTAATTTTTCTTTAATCCTTCCCAAATCAGTAAAGCCCACCCTAAAACCAAAATAATTCCACCAATTGGAGTTATAGGACCTGCAAATTTTAGTAAATCTGCGGCTATGATATTTTTAAGTGTAAGCAGGTAAATTGAACCAGAAAATAAAACAACTCCCCAGAAAAATAAATTTACGGCAGTTAATAATAATTTACTGCTCTTGTTTTTTACAACAACAGCTAAAACCAAAATGGCTATAGCATGATACATTTGATAACGAACGCCTGTTTCAAAACTATGCAGTTGTTGAGGCAATAACACTTCTTTAAGAGCGTGAGCTCCTAATGCTCCAAAAATAACAGCAATACAGCCTAAAATCGCTCCTTTAACTAAACTTGATTTGTCCATAATTCACAAACTTGTTGTTAGTAAAATTCAGTAAAATTCTTTTAACAATGGGTTAAAAATAACGAATTTCGGGCAAGTTTGTTACTCATCAGTAATTTCAATTGTCCATGAAGAAAATATTAGTAATCGGAGCAGGAAGATCAACATCATCATTAATTCAATACTTGTTGTTTAATGCCGAACAAGAAAATTGGTTTGTAACCATAACCGACCAATCGAAAGATTTAGCATTAAAAGCTGCTAATAATCATGAACGAGCTAAAGCATTGGCATTTGATGTAAACAACGATGAAGAGCGTACCAGATTAATAGATGAAGCTGATTTGGTGATTTCGATGTTGCCAGCTCACATGCACATTTCGGTTGCCAAAGATTGTATCAAGTTTAAAAAACACATGGTTACGGCATCTTATGTGAGTAAAGAAATGAAAGCGTTAGAAAGTGATGCGAAAAATGCTGGTATCATCATCATGAACGAAATTGGTGTTGATCCAGGTATCGACCACCTTTCTGCCATGCGAGTAATAGATGAAATTAGAAAAAATGGCGGAAGATTAGAAGCGTTTGAGACTTTTACAGGTGGATTAATCGCTCCAGAAAGCGATAACAATCCATGGAATTATAAGTTTACTTGGAATCCACGAAATGTGGTTTTGGCTGGGCAAGGAACTGTTAAGTTTATTCAAAATGGAAAATACAAATACATTCCTTACCACAAATTATTTAGAAGAACCGAGATTATTGAAATTGAAGGTTATGGAAAGTTTGAAGGGTATGCCAACAGAGATTCGTTGCAATATCGTGAGATTTATGGTTTGAAAGATATTCCAACCATGTACAGAGGAACGTTGCGTAAGCCAGGGTTTTGCCGTGCTTGGGACGTTTTTGTTCAGTTAGGTGCTACCGACGATAGCTACATTATGGAAGGCTCTGAAGAAATGACCAACCGTGATTTTATCAATTCATTTTTAGCTTATAATGTTACTGATTCAGTAGAGTTGAAGTTTAAACATTATCTCAACATCCGACAAGATGATGTGGATTTGTTTGAAAAATTTGTTTGGTTAGGTGTTTTTGATGATACCAAAATAGGGTTGAAAAATGCGACTCCGGCACAGTTACTACAACACATTTTAGAGCAAAAATTATCGCTTTCACCTAATGATAAGGACATGATTGTGATGTGGCACCGCTTTTTGTTTGAAAAAGACAATAAGTTTCATGAAATACATTCTTCAATGGTAGTAAAAGGAGATGATCAAGTTTATACAGCAATGGCTAAAACAGTAGGATTGCCTGTGGCTATTGCTACAAAAATGATTTTAAACGGAACCATTACAACGCCAGGAGTTCATATTCCAATTGCAAAAGAAATTTATAATCCTATTTTAAATGAATTAGAAAATTACGGCGTTCATTTTACTGAAAAAGAAGTAGAACCACGCTTTTATTAATTTTGTGATGTGTGATGGGTAGTTAGCACAGCGTATAACCCATCACTCATCACCCATCGCTCACCACATGAATATACTTATCGTTTCTGCAACTTACCTCGAAATAGAACCTTTGTTGACTCATTTCAACTTTATTGAGCAACCCAATCAGAAATTGAGAAAATACACCTACAAAAATCATCTCGTCGATGTGTTGATTCCTGGTGTTGGTATGACCTATACCGCTTATTGGTTGGGAAAAACACTAAACAATAAATGGTATGATGCAGCTATCAATTTGGGTTTGGCAGGTACTTTTGATGATAAGATTAAAATAGGGGAGGTGGTAAACGTAACTTCCGATAGAATTGCTGAACTAGGAGCCGAAGATGGCGAAAAATTTCTCTCGTTAATTGACATGGATTTGATTGAAGATGAAGATTTTTCATTGCAAAACGGAGCTTTGGTGAATACCATTCCATTAAAAAATGAGTTTACTAAAACCCTACAACAGGTTTCTGCAATAACAGTAAATACAACACATGGCGAAGAATCTTCTATTGAAAATGTAAAAGCGTTATTTAATCCACAAATAGAAACCATGGAAGGTGCAGCGTTTTTTTATGCTTGTTTGCTCGAAGGTATTTCGTGCATTCAATTGCGAGCTGTTTCTAATAAAGTAGAACGCCGAAACAAAGAAAACTGGAATATTAAATTGGCTCTAGAAAATTTGACAACAGCTAGTTTAAAGTTGTTGAATGGGTTGTAATCAATAAAAATGATTCGAGTTTTTTTGCCAATACTTAATCATAAAGAAGCCAAACAACATACCACCTAAATGGGCAAAGTGAGCTACATTATCTCCTGCATTGTTTGCCATTCCTGAATACAATTCGATAGCACCATAACCAATTACAAACCATTTTGCTTTTATTGGAATAGGAGGAAACATCAGCATCAATTCGGTATTTGGAAACAACATACCAAAAGCCAATAAAATACCAAAAACACTACCCGAAGCTCCAACAGTGGTTACATTCATCAATAAATTAAATTGTCCAGCAATGGGTTCGCTAAAGTTTTTACCTTCTTGTAAAATTTGGTAGCCATTTTCCATAATGTAAGCCAATTCTTCAGGAGAGAGTTGATTGTACAAAGGCATCATTCGTAAATAAATAACGATTAATTGAATAATTCCGGCACCAATACCCGTAACCATGTAATACATTAAAAAGCGTTTACTTCCCCAAACACCTTCTAGCACACGCCCAAACATCCAAACCGCAAACATGTTAAAAAACAAGTGAGTAATGGTAAAACTGTGCATAAACATATAACTCACCAACTGGTGCGGATAAAATGCTTCACTTTTCCAAAAATGTAAACCAAAATAGTTGGTTAAATCAATACCTTGTCCGCTTAACATTATCATAGCAAGGTATGCTAACACATTAATGATAAGTAAATTTTTTACAACTACAGGTGTATCTCTAAACATGGCATTTAATAGTTAAATTGTTTGTTTAAATCGTCTAAATCTAAGGTAATTATAATGGGTTTTCCGTTGGGTAAATGGTAAGGCATTTCGCATGCAAAAAGATTATCAGTAAGCACGCTCATCTCTTCTTCCGAGAGTGTCTGCCCTGATTTTATGGATGCACTTTTGGCTAACGATGAAGCCAATTTTTCTTTTTTCTGTAACTTCAATTCGTTCGAACTCGATTTGAGTTGTTCCAGCAAATTTTCTAATGTTTGTTTAATCGGAAAATCTTTAATTTCGGCAGGAACAGCAGAAACTACAAACGAATTTCTACCAACCTTGTCCATTACAAAGCCAAGGGCAATAATTTCGTATTTTATTTCGGTCAACATTTCTGCATCTGCCGAACTAAAATCAACCGTTTCAGGAAAAAGTAGTTGTTGGCTGCTGCTTTTGTTCGACGATAAATTTTTCAAGAACTGTTCAAACAAAATTCGTTCGTGAGCTCGTTGTTGGTCGATGATTAAAAAACCCGATTTTAGTGGGGCAAAAATGTATTTTTTGTGCAGTTGAACAAAGTTCTTTTTTACAGCTGTTTCCGCTTCATCCCAGTTGGTTAAAATGGTTTGATTTTCTTGTTGTTGAACAATTTCTTCCGCATCGTCTTCTTTTTGATTGGCTGCAATTTCGGCAGTGCTAACTTCAAAATTTTCGTAAAGTTTGCCCCAATCTCTAGAATTATTTTTTACAGGTGGTTTACTTTCTGTTCGGTGTTTTCCTTCCTCCGATTGAAAAGGATTGTAGTTTGGATTAACCTTAATACTCGGAGCCTTTATCGGGTCGGTAGATTTAAAAATAGGAATGTTAAAACTTGCTTCTTGCTCAAAATCGAGTGTTGGCGAAATGTTGTTTTTACCTAACGCTTGTTTTACCGATGTTCGAATAATAGCATAAATGGCACGCTCGTCTTCAAACTTTATTTCGGTTTTTGTAGGATGAATGTTGATGTCAATTTTCGTTGGATCGATGGTTAAATTTAAAAAATACGACGGAAATTGGTCGGAACTCAACAATT
The DNA here is from genome assembly GCA_964398455.1 of uncultured Vicingus sp. Classification (GTDB taxonomy): domain Bacteria; phylum Bacteroidota; class Bacteroidia; order Flavobacteriales_E; family Vicingaceae; genus Vicingus. The sequence continues at coordinate 108,663 of CAYNMR010000008.1, forward strand.
GGTCGAAAGCACTTTGAATAGCATGGTTGAGGTAAGCATTTTTAATAAAACGGTTGTTTACAAAAAAGAATTGTTCGCCACGAGTTTTCTTAGCAAATTCGGGTTTAGAAACAAAACCTTCAATACTTACGATGTCTGTCGATTCGGTTACAGGAACCAATTTTTGGTTGTATTTATCGCCAAACACACTTACAATTCGTTGCCTGAAAGAGCCTCTGTTTAAATTAAAAACTTCATTTCCGTTGTTGTACATCGAAAAAGCAATTTCGGGATGCACCAACGCCACACGTTGAAATTCATCAATAATGTGTTTAATTTCTATAGCGTTAGATTTTAAGAAATTTCGTCGTGCAGGAACATTGTAAAACAGGTTTTTAATGGAAAACGAGGTGCCTTTTGCACAAGAACAGTGCTCTTGCTGTTTTACCTCACTTCCTTCAATAATAATGTGAGTACCAAGTTCCTGATGGGCTTGTTTCGTTTTCAATTCAACTTGTGCAATAGCTGCAATTGAAGCCAATGCTTCACCTCTAAAACCCTTTGTGGTAAGGTTAAACAAATCGTCGGCACTTTTAATTTTTGATGTTGCATGACGCTCAAAACTCAAACGAGCATCGGTTGCCGACATACCTAATCCATCATCTATAACCTGAATAAGGGTTCTTCCGGCTTCTTTAATTACTAACTGAATACTGGTAGAACCTGCATCAATGGCATTTTCTAACAATTCTTTTACCGCACTTGCTGGTCGCTGAATTACTTCACCTGCCGCTATTTGATTAGCAACCGAATCGGGCAGTAAGTGAATAATATCAGACATTTTCTAGTAATTAGCCTTTAGTGAATAGTAATTAGTTAACTCATCCCAAAATTACTAAGAACAAAAGTTATATCATATTGATATTTATGAACAGTTTATCAGTAAGTGATGAACAAACCATCTCAACAAATTAACTACCTTTGCTTTTTATAAAAACAATGGCTAAAAAATTTAGAAAAGGTAAATCGGATACGAACAGACAATCAACACTTGTTGTTACAGAAAATACAGAGTTGTTGGAGTTTTTGTTGTTAAAAATTAAAGATAAAAGCCGTAATAAAGTTAAAGCCATGTTAGCCCACAAACAAATAAAAGTGGGAAATGATGTTACTACTCAGTTTAATCAGCCTTTAAAACCAAACGATAAAGTGGTGGTGAGTTGGGACGGACCATTTAAAAAGGTTGCGTACCAAGGGTTACAGATTGTTTTTGAGGACGACCAAATTATTGTCATCAACAAACGAAGTGGACTTCTATCGGTAGGAACTGCCAAAGAAAAAAGTATGACTGCTTACCGTATTGTTCAAGACCATATTCAGCAAGACGACCCAGCAGCTCATTTGTTTGTAGTGCATCGTTTGGATAGAGAAGCATCAGGGTTGATGGTTTTTGCTAAAAACAGAACGGCTCAACAAGAGTTGCAAGACACTTGGTCGCAAACGGTTTTAAAAAGAAAATACTTGATTGCTACCCATAAAACTTTCGAAAAAGATGAAGATACTATTTCGTCTTATTTAAAAGAAAGTAAGGCATTAATTGTCTATTCGGGCAATAACCCAAAAGAAGGAAAAAAAGGGGTTAGCCATTACAGCGTAGTTAAGAAAAATGAATATTATACGTTGCTTGAAGCTTGGCAAGAAACCGAATTAAAACATCAGTTGAGAGCTCAATTGAGTGCAATTAAACATCCTATTTTGGGTGATAAAAAATACGGTTCTACCGAAAATCCGTTGGGAAGAATGGCTTTTCATGCAAAGGTGCTAACCTTTATTCATCCTGTTACTCACCAAGAAGTTACTTTTGAAACCAAAGTTCCCGACGACTTTTTGATGATATTCCGTCACAAATATTATGAGCGTTAGTTTCAACAAAAAATACAAAGCAAAAAAAGGGTGGTTAATTATAGCAACCATTCTATTTCTTTTGGTGTTACCCGTTGTTTTGTATTTGTTTGAGGACGAAAACCCTGATTTTCTTACTTTTTCCATTATTTATTCGTTGCCAATGGGTTTGTTGTTTTGGATGTATTTCGATACGTCTTATAAAATAATGAATGAAAAACTCTATTACCGTTGTGCTTTTTTTAAAGGCGAGATTGAAATTGCTTCAATCAAAGAACTTGAAGTGGGAACAACCATGTATGTTGGGATGAAGCCTGCACTAGCTTTTAAAGGTATTATTGTAAAATATGGTAAATTCGACGATATTTACATTGCTCCAGAAAAAAATGAAGAGTTGGTGAGCGATCTGTTAGCGATTAATTCATCAATTGTAGTAAAACGATAATGTCAACCCGATTAAATAAATACATTAGTTCAACTGGTTTTTGTTCGCGACGAGAAGCCGATAAATTGATTGAACAACAGAAAGTAACCATTAACGGACAAATCGCTGCAATGGGAACTCAAGTGCAGGAAGACGACAAGGTGGTTGTAAATGGTAAGTTGATAAGTCCGCCCGAAAAAGATTTTGTTTACATTATGCTAAACAAACCGGTTGGCATAACTTGCACAACAGAGCAGAAAGTAAAAGGAAACATTATTGATTTTATTAATCACCCTGAGCGAATTTTTCCTATTGGACGATTGGATAAACCTTCACAAGGATTGATTCTGTTAACCAGCGATGGCGACATTGTAAACAAGATTTTACGAGCCAGAAACAACCACGAAAAAGAATACATTGTTACGGTAAACAAACCGATAACGCCAAATTTTATTAGCGGTATGGCAAACGGAGTTCCAATTGCAGAATTAGATACCGTTACCCGAAAATGTCGTGTAGAACAAACAGGTCGATTTATGTTTAAAATTATTTTAACACAAGGATTGAACCGACAAATTCGACGAATGTGTGAGTATTTTAACTACGAAGTGGAAAAGCTTGAGCGTGTTCGCATCATGAATTTGACGTTAGCCAATTTACCCATCGGACAATGGCGAGATTTAACCCCAAAAGAGTTAGAAGAATTAAACAACATGATTCGTAGCTCTATTAAAACGGAAGAGGCTTCGAGGAAATGATAAATTTGAAATGTTGAATGTTAAATTGTTATATATTAATAAATTAATTGAGAATGGAAAATGAAGAATTTCAACATAGAATCAAAAATGCAATTGTACTTTTAAAAGATGGACATCCTTATAAAGTTGGTGATATGACATTTCAATGTCAAAATTCAAATCATTTTTCCGTAACTGGGTGGTCACTAAAAACTGATATTAAGAATATTACAAAAAGTAATGCTTTACATGAATTGAAAGAGATTAAGGAAATCTTTAAAAGAATGGTTTTAGATTCTCAGCAACTTTTTGATTTCCTAAAAGGTAGAGAAGTCGAATACTTGTTATGTTTTGATGATTTTGGAAAAGCGGGAATTGATATTTGTTCTGAAATTAATGGACTAATAGAATGGAAAGTTATTCTGAAAGAATAATACAAATCATCGTTCAGCATGACATAAATAAAATATTCTGAAAAACCCATCACTCACCACCCAAACCTAATCCTTTCCCTTTTCTTTTAACAAAGGAACAAACCGGAAAACGCCCAATTCTTCTGAGGTAAAATTGTTGGCATCCACTTTTACAATTTTTTTCATCATCTGTTCCTTACCTTCGCCAACAGGAATAATTAATATACCACCTATTTTTAGTTGGGTTAACAAATCCTCAGGCACAAAAGGTGCTCCGGCGGTAACTATAACTTTATCAAAAGGAGCAAAAGTGGGTAAACCCAAATAGCCATCGCCATAAAAAAGTTTGGCAGCAGCATAACCAATACTTGGTAAAAATGTTTTAGTTCGGTCGAACAAGGCTTTTTGTCGTTCTATAGAAAAAACCTTAACGCCCATTTCCAACAAAACAGCCGTTTGGTAACCCGAACCAGTGCCAATTTCCAATACTTTTTCACCTTCTTTAAGGTTTAATAATTCTGTTTGAAAAGCTACGGTAAAAGGTTGCGAAATGGTTTGTCCCGAGCCAATAGGGAAAGGTTTGTCTTCGTAAGCGTACTTATGAAAAGCAGTATCGGGTATAAACAAATGACGTGGAATGGTTTCAATGGCTTTCAAAACTCTTTTGTCTGTAATTCCTTTTCCAGCAACAATTTCAGCCAGTTGCTTTCTTAATCCTTTATGTCTATAGGTGTCAATCACTAGTTTAATAATTTAAATTTTTTTATAAAAAAATAAGAGGAACGCAGATGACACAGATTAATTATGATAAACTAAAATAGTCATAAAAAAAGGTATGATACTGTAATTTCATAATCAACTTTATCCTACTTAATCTTATCAATCAGCGTTATCAGTGTTCTATATTCTCTTACAAAGAAAAGCAGATAAACTCAATTTTATCTAGCCTTGTTGGCTTCTTATTAAAATTGAAGTGTTAATAATATTGTTCGAAGCCAATTCTTGGGGTGAAGTAAAGATTTACTTTTGATAAAAATCTACATCATGTTAAAAATAGGAGTAATAGGAGCTGGACATTTAGGAAAAATTCACATCAGGCTATTGAAAGAAATAGATTTGTTTGAATTGGTTGGTTTTTTTGACTTAGATGAACAAAACAGGCTAAAAGTAGAACAAGAGTTTGGCGTTAAAGCTTTTGCTGATATGGACGAGTTGATAAGTGTTGTAGATGCAGTTGATATTGTAACACCAACATTGGCTCATTTCGATTGTGCTTCTAAAGCACTAAAGTTATCCAAACATGTTTTTATTGAAAAGCCTATTACCAACACGGTAGAAGAGGCAAAACAATTGATATACTTGTCGGAAGAGGCAAATGTGAAAGTGCAAGTAGGACATGTGGAGCGATTCAATCCTGCTTTTACATCAGCGTTACCCTACATTAATAATCCGATGTTTATCGAAACACACCGATTGGCTCAATTTAACCCGAGAGGAACTGATGTACCTGTTGTACTGGATTTAATGATACATGATATTGATATTGTGTTGAGTGTAGTAAAATCAAACATCAAAAAAATTAATGCAAGTGGAGTTGCTGTTGTTAGTGATACTCCAGATATTGCCAACGCAAGAATAGAATTTGACAACGGTTGTGTGGCAAATTTAACGGCAAGCAGAATTTCATTAAAAAACATGCGTAAAACCCGTATGTTTCAGAAAGACGCCTACATTTCAGTTGATTTCTTAGAGAAACAAACCGAAATAGTGAAACTTAAAAATGTGGTTGGAGAGCCAGATCCACTTTCGGTGACTTTAGATTTGGGAAATGGAAAAGGAAAAAAACAAATTTATTTTGATAAACCTCAAGTAAACGAAGTAAATGCAATAGAAGAGGAATTAACTCAATTTGCCCTTGCTATCATTAATAATACGGTGCCTTTGGTGAATATCCATGATGGCTATAATGCATTAGATGTAGCACATAAAATAGTCGAAAAATTAAAAATATCATTGTCGTTAATAGAAGATTAATATTTTTGCACAATAATTAATCAGAAGCCGCGTTTGGGGTAGATATTTTAGAACATTGCACAACGTAAGAAATTACATTTTATTATTAGTAGTATTTTTTGCTTTTAATTCTTGCTCTAAGGATGAGTTGGAAGCGGAGATACCTTCTTATGTTCAAATCAATCCATTTACGTTAACAACAACTCCTGCACAAGGTTCTAGTTCTCATAACATTACCGATGCTTGGGTTTATATTGATAATGATTTGGTAGGGATTTTTGAACTGCCAGCAAAATTTCCTGTTTTGAAGGAAGGAAACCATAAAATAGATGTTTATCCGGGTATTAAAGAGAATGGTATAGCAGAACGACGAGCAAAATATTTATTTTATAACGAGCATTCGGCACAAATAACACTTGAAAAAAATAAAACCACAGAAGTAAATCCAGTTACTACTTATACTTCGGGTACAACTTTTTATTGGATGGAGGACTTTGAAACAGCAAGTTTGCCTTTTGGTTATAGTGCTATATCGGATACTATTATTTACAAATCATCCGATTCTTTTGAAGGGTTTTATTCAGGAAAAGTTTCACTTATTCCGGGTATGGATTTCTTTGAATGTATGACACCTTCTTTTTCTGATTTACCAAAAACAAAAACGGTGTTTTTAGAATTAGATTTTAAAACCAATCAGCCTGTATTGGTAGGTTTGTATGCTGATTCTGACCAATTGGGTGTGTTTTATTTGAACTCTACTGATACGTGGAAAAAAATCTATTTAAACTTTACCGAGCCGATTAAAACGAGGTCTTACGCAGCTCAATACAAAATATTTTTTGGGATTGATTCTAAAGTAGATTACCCAGAATTTATGTTTGATAACCTTAAAATAGTTCATCTGTAATGAATAAAAATCTGCACACATTAAAATACATTTTTTTAGATGTGCTGAGTGCCATTGTTGCATGGACATTGTTTTTTATTTATCGAAAGGAATATATTGAACCTTTAAAATTTGGTTATGATATAGAAATTGTTTTCGATGATAACTTCTATTATGCACTTTTTTTAATTCCAATATTTTGGGTAAGTCTTCATGCGATATCTGGTGCTTATAAAAACATCTATCGTAAATCAAGGTTAAAGGAATTTGGTCAAACCCTTTTGGTTTCGTTAATAGGTTCTTTAGTGTTGTTTTTTGTTCTTGTATTAGATGATGAAATATCCAACTACACACAATATTATAAGCTTTATTTTACACTTTTCGGATTACAGTTTCTAACAACGGAGTTATGTCGTTTTATTTTAACCACACATACAGGCAAAAGAATAAAAAATAGAAAAATTGGATTTAACACCTTAATTATTGGTTCCAATCAAAAGGCTTTAGAATTATATCAAGATTTGAGTGGTCAAAAGTATTCTACAGGTAATAATATTATTGGTTTTACTCATGTTAATGAAGCTAACGAAATATCTAAATTGGCTAAATTTCTACCTCATTTAGGAAACTGTGTGGATTTAAGAAGCACCATAGAACAAAACAATATAGAAGAGGTAATTATTGCAATAGAGTCATCAGAACATAAAAGTTTAGGAAACATTATTACTGTATTGGAAGGTCTTCCAGTTATTATTAAGATAATTCCAGATATGTACGATATTTTATCTGGTTCAGTAAAAATGACTTCCATTTTTGGAACACCACTTATTGTAATTACCAAAGAAATAATGCCTGTTTGGCAACAATCGGTTAAACGAATGATTGATGTCTTTACAGCCTTATTTGCATTAATTGTTTTATCTCCATTATACCTTGTGACAGCAATTATTGTAAAACTAACATCAAAGGGACCAGCATTTTTTTCTCAAGAACGCATAGGAATTCATGGTAAGCCATTTATGATTTATAAGTTTCGTTCCATGACCGAAGATGCAGAAAAAAACGGACCAGCATTATCGAGCCAAAAAGACATGCGAATAACCAAATTTGGGAGGTTTATGCGTAAAGTGAGATTAGATGAAATCCCTCAATTTTTTAATGTCTTAATTGGCGACATGAGTTTAGTTGGTCCTCGCCCAGAGCGACAATTTTTTATTGACCAAATAGTAAAAGAAGCACCACATTATTACCATCTTTTAAAAGTTCGTCCTGGAATAACTTCATGGGGACAAGTAAAATATGGGTATGCTGAAAATGTAAATCAAATGGTTGAACGATTAAAATTTGATATTATTTACATTGAAAACATGTCGCTGTTGGTTGATTTCAAAATTTTAATATACACTGTGCTTATTGTTCTGAAAGGAGCGGGTAAATAATCTTCCATTTATGAGATTTTCACTTCTATTCGTTGCTGCCATTTTTTTGTTTTCTTGTTCTAAAGAAACAATAACTCTAGTTGATTTAAATCAATCGGGTAGTCAAGTAGCAAATATTGAATGCGAAAAACATCGTCAAATAGATTTTTACTTGGATTGCGATATAGAATATAAGGAACTCCCAAGTATGGTGTTGGATTTTGAGTTTTATCAAGGTCAGCAGCAATTATTAAAAGGAGGGTTAGACCCACTTAATTGTACTGCTTTAGAAAATGAATCTAAAGTTGTAAAAAATGGAATAACACGCTGGAAATTCTATGGTAAGTTGGAGGGAAATTTTATTCCTCCAAGTGATACCATATTTAGTATTTATCCTACTTTAATCAAAAATGAAGCTCCAGACTTTAAGATTCATAAAATGGATGTTGTTTTTGTAAGGTAAGGAAATCATCAACTTTTAACCTTTTCAACTTTATAAACTTTCAACTTAAAGTAGTATCTTCGCAATCAATAAATTTGATTAATAAACTTTAAAAATAATAATATGAGTTACGATGTAATTGTTGTAGGAAGTGGACCTGGTGGCTATGTAGCTGCAATTAGAGCTTCTCAATTAGGATTGAAAACTGCAATAATAGAAAAAGCAGAATTAGGTGGTATTTGTTTAAACTGGGGTTGTATTCCAACAAAAGCATTATTAAAAAGTGCAAGTGTTTTTGAATACATTAACCATGCTGCTGATTATGGTATTACTATTAAAGGTGCAGATGCTGATTTTCCTGCAATAGTTAAAAGAAGTAGGGATGTTGCAGCAGGCATGAGTAACGGTATTCAGTTTTTGATGAAAAAAAATAAAATTGACGTTATTAAAGGATCTGCTAACCTTAAAAAAGGACAAAAAGTTGCAGTAGAAGGTGAGGATAAAAAGGTTACTGAATATGAAGCAAAACATATTATTATAGCTACTGGTGCTCGTTCAAGAGAATTACCAAACTTGCCACAAGATGGTAAAAAAATTATTGGATACCGTGAGGCATTGGTGTTACCTAAATTACCTAAAAAGATGGTTGTAGTAGGTTCAGGAGCAATAGGTTCTGAATTTGCATACTTCTATAATGCAATGGGTGTTGAGGTTACGTTGATTGAATTTTTACCAAACATTGTTCCTGTTGAAGATGAAGAAGTATCTAAACAATTGGAGCGTTCATTTAAGAAAGCAGGAATTAATGTAATGACTGGTTCTTCGGTAGAAAGTGTTGATACCAAAGGAAACGGTTGCAAAGTGCTAGTTAAAACCAAAAAAGGTGATGAAACCATTGATTGTGATGTAGTTTTATCTGCTGTTGGTATTAAAAGAAACATCGAAAACATTGGCTTAGAAGAAGTAGGTATAGTTGTAGATAGAGACATGATTGTAACCAACGACTTTTACCAAACCAACATACCGGGGTATTACGCAATTGGCGATGTAACCAAAGGACAAGCTTTGGCTCACGTTGCTTCTGCCGAGGGTATTATTTGTGTTGAGAAAATAGCTGGAGTTCATGTTGAACCTTTAGATTATGGAAACATACCAGGTTGTACATATTGCTCTCCTGAAGTAGCTTCTGTTGGTTTAACAGAAAAAGCGGCTATTGAAAAAGGTTATGAAATTAAAGTGGGTAAATTCCCTTTCTCAGCATCTGGTAAAGCAAGTGCAGCAGGACATAAAGATGGTTTTGTGAAACTTATTTTTGATGCTAAATATGGTGAATTATTAGGCGGACACATGATTGGTTATAATGTAACCGAAATGATTGCTGAAATAGTAGCTATTCGTAAATTAGAAACTACAGGGCATGAATTAATCAAAACTGTTCACCCTCATCCAACAATGAGTGAAGCAGTGATGGAAGCTGCTGCTGCTGCTTATGGTGAAGTAATTCATATGTAATAAAAGATTACTTAAAATAAAAAATCCCTTTATCCATTTGGATAGAGGGATTTTTGTTTAAACTTGCTTTAGTTTGCTGAATATTTATGTGTGGAATAGTAGGAATTATATCAAAAAATAAGGAAGAACTTCATAAAATTGAAGTTGCCACACAAACCCTTTCTAAAAGAGGTCCAGACAATCAAAATGTTGTTGTGTATGAACAGCTAGCCTTAGGTCATGCAAGGCTTTCTATTATTGATACAACAGAATCCGCTAATCAACCTTTTACTGACGAATCGGGTAGATATGTTATCGTTTACAATGGCGAAATTTTTAACTTCTTAGAGCTTAAAGCCCAGCTTGTAAAAGATGGACAACAATTCAAAACCAATAGCGATACAGAGGTGTTGCTTTACTTGTTTATAAAACATGGAAAAGCTTGTTTGGAAATGCTCAACGGTTTTTTTGCATTTGCCGTTTTCGATAAACAAGACAACTCGTTGTTTATTGCTCGAGACCGAATGGGAGTGAAGCCCTTACTTTATTATTTTGATGGAGAAACTTTTATTTTTGGTTCGGAATTAAAAGCTCTTTTGTCTTTTAACATCAATAAGAGTATTGATAAACTTAGTCTGTTTAATTATTTTCAGTTCAATTATATCCCTTCAAACAATTCTATTTTTACTAAAGTTAAAAAACTAAAACCAGCTCATTTTATTCATATAACAAACCTAAATGAATTAACCAAAATACAGGAGCACCGATATTATTCCATTTCTTATAATCCAAACGAATACATTTCGAATACGCCAACTAGTTATTTAGCTGCACAAAAACAATTGCATGATTTGCTTGATGATGCTGTTCAAAAACGATTAGTCGCTGATGTTCCAATTGGTACTTTCTTGAGTGGAGGAATTGATTCATCGGTGATAAGTACATTAGCCAAGCGACACAAACCAGATTTAAACACCTTTTCTATTGGGTATAAGGATGAACCATTTTTTGATGAAACAAAATATGCATCAGCAGTAGCAAAAAGAATAGGAAGTCATCATCATTCCTTTTTGTTGTCGAATAATGATTTGTTTGAAAACTTGAACGAGGTGTTGGATTATATCGACGAACCTTTTGCTGATTCTTCGGCTATTGCAGTTTATATTTTGAGTAAATACACCAAAAAACAAGTTACAGTAGCTTTGTCGGGCGATGGTGCCGATGAAATTTTTTCGGGGTACAACAAACATGCAGCAGAATTTGGCATACGAAATCCAAGTTTAAAAGAATCGATGATGAAATGGGGATATCCTATCTGGAACATGTTGCCCAAATCGAGAAATCATAAACTAAGCAACATCAACCGACAATTGTATAAATTTAGTTTGGGAGCAAAACTCTCGAACAAAGAAAGATACTGGCTTTGGGCTGCTATATTAGATGAAAAACATACCAACGATTTATTTATAAATAATCCTATAAATGAAGCCGATTTTCTTAATCGCTACCACAAACGAAAAAACATTTTGCTAAATAGCATAACAATTGATGGAGATATTAATGATGTGTTTTACACTGATACCAAAATGGTACTAGTAAATGATATGCTCAGAAAGGTGGATTCAATGAGTATGGCTAATAGTTTGGAGGTTCGCACACCTTTCTTGGATTATCGTGTGGTTAATTTTGCATTCTCATTACCCGTAGAGTTTAAAATTGATGGGAATTTTAAAAAGAAAATCTTGCAAGATACTTTTAGAGAAGAGTTGCCACAAGAAATATACAATCGACCAAAACATGGTTTCGAAGTACCGCTATTGTCATGGTTTAGAAACGAGTTAAGATCAACCATTGAGAACGATTTATTAAGTGATAAGTTTATATTAGAACAAGGCATATTTAACCTTTCAACTATTCAGCGATTAAAAAAACAATTATTCTCTAACAATCCAAATGATACAGCAGCAACAGTTTGGGCTTTAATAGTTTTTAATACGTGGTGGAAAAAGTATTGCAGATAATGGGCTAAAATTTTGGTAGAATTACTTTTTTTTATTACGTTTAGAAGATATTATACCTTTTAAATTATTTATTGAGGATTTCTGAATTATACCATAAGTTAATAATACTATCTTTTTTTATCCTATATACAGGTATAATTTCTGCCCAAAAGACTTATTATTCTCCAATAAAAGATTCTGTTCCCAAAGATTCTTTGATTAACTATTGCGTAAATTATCTTAAAAAACCTACTTACAAAGAGGGAGTTACAGACAAACATTTAATTAAGCAAATTGAAGAATCAAGCCTAAAACGGAGTAGATATTTTAATGAGTTGAGTCGATATAACTATTTGATGCATAATGACAAGTTAACTTCTTTTGTGCAAAGTATTCTTGATTTTCTTGTATTAAACAATAGCGATGTTTTAGATTCTAGTTATACTGTATTTGTAGTTAGAAGAAACGATATTAATGCTTTTAGTATAAGTGGAAGAATTCTTCTTATCAATCTTGGTTTTTTTGAAAGATTTAGTAATTGGGAAGAATTGGCTTTTGTTTTAGGACATGAGTTGGGCCACGATTATTTACAACATGCAAAAAAACAAGACGAATTGATTGTTAAAATTGAGGTTCAGGATAACTATGTGAAGGATATTAAAAAAGCATCCCGGAAAAATATAAATAGATACAGTGAGATTAATAAAGTATATTACAATATGCTTTCGTTGTCAACTCTTCATAGTCGAAATAATGAGATATCATCAGATTCAATAGGATATGAATTTATTAAGAAAAGTAAAATTGATATTCAATATGCTTATAGTGTTTTAACTATATTAGACAGTTCAGATTATTTTCGATTTAGAGATTCGCTGGAATTAGAGAAGCTACTTGCTACTAAAGATTTTTCAATTGACCCTAAATGGCTTGTTAACACTGATGCTAACAATAGCTGGGCTGTAAATAAAAAACAGTATTTAATACCAGATTCTTTGAAAACACACCCTGATTGTAGTGAGAGAAAACTCTTATTAAATAAAATGTTTTCAGCATATTCCACAAGTGTAAATGAGAATTTTCAGAACGAATTTATCAATCTTAGAAAAACATTTGAGATAGAAGCACTAATCTCTTTAGTAGAGAATAAACATTATTCTCTGGCTCTTTTTAATTCTTTAAGTTTACAAGATAAGTATCCCGAAGAGGTGTTTTTAAAATATATAACAGCTCACCTAATTTTAGAATTAGGTATAAGTATAATGAATCAAGAGTTTTCGATGTATACTGATTTTCCGAATGATGACTTCCCTTATGGTTATAACTTGTTTTTACAATTTTTACATAATATGAATTCACGTAAGTTATTAAGTATATATCAAAGTTATAGTGCAACATATTTGAGTGAAACACCAATAGAAGAGTACCAAAATTTTTTAAAATTGATTTTTGAATACAAAGTCAATAAAACACTAGAGAAACAATTATTATTAAGTAAATACGATTTCCCATTTTTAAGAAAAACGGTGGAAGGAATCAAAAAAGAAAATAAAATTAAATAACAATTAAACCTTTAAATTTTTTATTATGAAAAAACTTGTATTAGTAATCTTTTCGCTCGCTGTATTCAGTATCGCGAAATCTCAAACAAAGGAAATCTCTGGAGTTAAAAAAGTTGTTTTAAGTAACGTAAGCGTAATAGGCTCAAAAACTGATGTAAAAGGATATTTTGCCTTTTATGCGATGGAAAAATCAGATAAGGGTATGGTTAATTACAAATTAGAGTTATTAAATGATAATTTAATGACTACTCACTCAATTGATATAAAGAAACCTAAAAATACATTTTTACTTGAAGGAAAATTTAATGGATCTAATTTCTGTTTCTCTTTTCTGGACTATAAAGAAAAAACATTGTCTTTCGATATTTATGATTTAAATGGAAAGAAAACAGGTTCTAATCTTATTAGTGATGTTGATGCACAGTACCTCCAAATTTTGTACATGCAACTGCAAAATGAAGATGCTTTCATAAGTGGTGGATTAATGGAAATTCCAAATCAAGGTTTTATTTGTACTTATGCCAAAAAAGGCAAAGGCATGAAAATATTTGCAGACATGATTGATAACAAAGGAAAGAGAAAATGGACTGTAGGTTCTGGAAATGTAGAAAAGAGTTTTGAGCAATTTACTTTATTACATGCTAATGCTGAGAGTATCTTTTTTACAATTAATTCTAAACCTGGTGCGTTAAGTTCGGAATTAACGATTGAATTAATTCAAGTTAACTCTTCTGATGGCAAGGTAGTTTCAAAAAATAAATTCTCAGATAAGAAAAACTCATATATTACATTTGGCGTTGATAAAGATGCTATTAGTAATGAGTATATTGTTTATGGTGAATATTACAAATTGGTGAATGGTAAAATGAGCTTTAAAGACAAAGAAGGTTTCTTCGTTAAAAGATTAGATTCAAAAGGCAAGGAGTTGGCAACCAAAGATATTTCTTGGTCAAAAGATTTATCTTCTAAAATAAAAGTAGGAGATAAGGGTAAATTGGAAGATGGTGTTGCAATCTTTGTACATAATATAATAAAAACTAAAAATGGAAAATATTATGCAATTGCAGAACAATTTAATAAAACGGTAAGTGCAGGAGGTGTTGCTTTAGGTGTTTTAGCTGCTGCTGGAGGTGGTAGTTCTGGAGTTTCAATGTCGAAGATTACGATATCAAATATGATGGTATTTGAATTAAATAGTGACTTAACTCTAAATGACGTTTATATTTTTAATAAAAATAAGTCTAATGTTGCATTGCCTGCTGGTGCTGGAATGGTTGATGAAAATACTTTAGGTATGTTTGTTAAAGTTTATGGCGGTTTTGATTATTTATATACATCAACTAATGCTGCTAATGATAAGTTTCAATCAGTTTATGTAAATTATAACAGATCAGCCTCAAAAGAAGAAGGGAAGTATACTGTTGGTTTTATTGGATTAGATGATTCACAAAAAATTGTTGATGCAAAGATTAATCTAAAAACAAAACCAACTTCATTTGTTGTATTTCCTTCAAAACCAGGTTATTTTGTAATATTCGAATATTACAAGAAAGAGAAAAAGGTTTCTTTTAGAATGGAAAAAGCTGATATGTAATATTAACTTTGTGATAGAAAGACCCTAATAGAAATGTTGGGGTCTTTTTTGTTGATAATATTGGGCTTTAATGTAATATTAGAATAAATTTAGTTTCTTTGATTATTGAATAATTTATGGATAAAAAAATAAAAGTTTTACGTATCATCAACCGTTTTAATTTAGGAGGACCAACCTTCAATGCAGCCTATTTAACTAAGTATTTAGGTGATGATTTTGAAACGTTATTGGTCGGTGGAGATAAAGATGATACAGAAGAAAGTTCTACTTTTATTCTTGATCAATTGGGTTTGGAACCCATTATTATTCCTGAAATGAGGCGAGATATTGGACTTAAAGAAGATAAAATAGCTTACCAGAAGTTAAAAAAAATCATACAAGAATTTAAACCAGATATCGTTCACACACATGCCTCAAAAGCTGGAACATTGGGTAGAATGGCTGCATCAAAGTGCAAAGTGCCTGTTATTGTTCATACTTTCCACGGGCATGTATTTCATTCGTATTTTGGTAAAACAAAAACATTATTTTTTAAGAACATAGAACGTTATCTAGCAAGAAAATCAACAGCTATTATTGCTATTAGCGATATACAAAAACAAGAACTTTCTTCAGAACATAAAATTTGTAAACCCTCAAAAATTAAAGTTATTCCGTTAGGTTTTGATTTATCAAGGTTTCAAGAAAATCTGGAAGAAAAAAGAATTTCATTCAGAAAAAAATACCTTTTAGCTGATGATGAAATTGCAATAGGTATTATCGGACGTTTGGTCCCAATTAAAAACCATCGTTTTTTTATTGATGCAATACATCAACTAATTCAAAAGACGAATAAAAAAATTCGAGTTTTTATTATCGGTGATGGAGAAGAGAAAGATAACCTTCTCAACTATTGTACACAATTAAATATTGATTTTATAGAATTTACAAAAGAACAAGAAAAAGCAACGATAATTTTTACTTCTTGGATTAAAGAAATTGATTGGGCAAATGCAGGATTAGATATCATTGCCTTGTCTTCATTAAATGAGGGTACTCCTGTAAGTTTAATTGAGGCTCAGGCATCTAATAAACCAATTGTAACAACAAATGTTGGTGGAGTAGAAAATGTTGTTTTAACTAATCAAACAGCATTCATCGTTTCTCCTAATGACTTAAATGCATTTTATAATGCACTACTGAAACTTGTAGAAGATGATGAATTGCGTTTAAAAATGGGGAAAGAAGGATGGAATCATGTGCGAGAGAAGTTTCATTATACACGATTAGTCAACGATATGCAAAAGCTATACGTATCTTTGTTAAACAACACTAAATAAATTGTGTGTATTAAACAAGTTTTTAATAAGTTTGTTAACTTATATAGAGGTGAATATTATGAATAGGAATAAAATTAAAGGATTAATTGTTTTTATATTGATTTTGTCAGTTTATGCTTGTAATGTAAATCCAAGTATAATGATGCGTACAAAAAAAGATTTTAAGTACGATACTAATCCTGGGGATTCAACTATAGAATATAGAATTAGACCAAGTGATATTTTAGACTTCCAATTATATACCAACGAAGGTACCAGATTAATAGACTTAACAGCGTTATCATCAGCTGAAAATAGAATGATGGGTGTGATATCGCCAAATTATTTAGTTGAATATGACGGTAATTGTAAATTTCCAGTAATTGGTCGAATAAATGTTCAGGGAAAAACAATTAAAGAGTTGGAAGTTCTTCTTATGGAAGAATATTCAAAATATTATATTAAACCATTTACAGTTATTCAAGTAACGAATAGAAGGGTTACTATTTTCACAGGTATTTCGAAAGGACAAGTGTTTATTCTAAAAAATGAGAATACAACACTAATTGAAGCTTTAGGAGCAGTTGGAGGTTTGGCAAAAGAGGCAAAGGCTCATAAAATAAAATTGATTAGGGGAGATTTAAAAAATCCGAAAGTTTACTTGTTTGATTTTAAATATCTTGAAGGTATAAAAGAAGCTGATTTTGTTCTTCAAGCTAATGATATTATTTATGTTGAGCCAAGAAGAAATGTTCTTAGTGAAGCAGTCAGAGATATAGCTCCTTTAGTGAGTCTTATAACAAGTACTTTAACCTTGATAATAGTTATCAATAACTTAAGTAAGTAGATTGCTCATGAGTGAGGAACAGATTAATAACCAGAACAGAGAAACAATATCCAATTTTAATACAGAGTTGGATATTATTCTTTTGATGCAGATTTTCAAAAGAAATCTATTGTTGTTTTTGGCTATAATCGTTATCACAACAGCAGTATCCTTTATCTATCTAAGATACACAGTTCCTCTTTATCAGTCTCAATTAGTTCTTCAAGTTGGCTCTAAGAATACCGCCGATCAAGTACTTGAAGTTAGTAAGTTTCAAGAACAAGATGATGTTGCAAAAGATGTTGAATTACTTAAATCAAAATTCTTACTTAAAAGAGCATTATCAAAGTTACCTTTGGAAATAAGTTATTTTAACAAGGGTAAATTTTTAACCTACGAATTATATAAAGATTCACCTTTAGAAGTAACTTTCCAAATTAAGGATTCTAGTATTATTGGAGTGCCTTTTTATGTTGAATTAACAGCTAATAATAAATTTAAATTGTATGAGAATGAAACTTTTTTAGGGGAGTTTTTTAATAAACAGGAAATTAAATTATCTAAACTCAATTTAAAAATTGTAATTGATGGTTATGAGGAGGTAAGGGCTTCTCAGTCGAAAATTAAAGGCACAACTTTATATTTTACATTAAATCACGTTGAGGATATTACTAATACTTACATTTCTAGATTAAATGTTTATCCACTTAATCCAGCAGCAAAAACAATAAATCTAACTTTTCAAGATAATAACGCAGTAAAAACAGCTGATGTATTAACCTCTCTTGCAAATGAATATATTATTTATGATATTGAGGAAAGAAGTAAAAGTTCTAAAAAGGTATTAGAATTTTTGGACGACCAATTGGATAAATATTACAATAAGGTTAAATTGTCTGAAAATAGCATCGAGGAATTCCAAAAATCAAATAAACTTTCTGATATCGACAAATTCTCTTCCTTATATGTTGACAGAGTTAATAAACTTGAAAATGATTTAATAGACTTTGATTTACAGAAGAATGTTTTAACGGAAATAAACAATTCACTTAAAGGAAAAATAAAAGAAATTAATGTTTATAACTTATTGCCTATTTTGTCAGGAACAGAATATGAAGCTAGGATTACCGCACTAATTACTGATTTACAAGGATTATTGCTTCAAAGACAAAGGATTTTAACTGAATCGACAAAAGATAGTGAGGCTTTAAAGTTACATGACCAGCAGATTGAAATTCAAAAAGAAGTATTATTCAAATCGATATCTTCATTGGTTGAAAAACTTGAATATAGAAGAAAAGAAATAGTTCGAAAAATTGAGGAAATTCAAAATAAGTATTTAAACGTACCAGCTAAAGAGTTAGAATATGCACGTCTTCAGAGAGTTCTCTCTATTGATGAAAAGTTCTTTACCCTTATTATGGAAAGACGAACTGAATATTCGATTTCTGAGGCAGGTTTTGTTCCACAACATACTATCCTTGATAAGGCAGTAGTTCCATCAATACCTTTTTCTCCAAATCGTAAGATAATTATTTCTACAGGAATTCTTTTTGGAATAGTACTTTGTGTAATTATCCTTATTTTAAAGTATGTATTAAAAAATACTATTTCTACAATGGATGAGATTTCAAAACATGCAAACTCATCAATAGGTATATTAGGAACTGTTCCAATTTATAGCAGAGAAATTCCAATCTCTCAGTTAGTAATTAATCGAGATCCAAGATCAATTATATCAGAGTCATTTAGAGCAATTAGAACTAATCTTCAATTTATATCTAAAATTGAAGGTAGTAAACTGATGGCAATAACTTCAACCATTTCAGGTGAGGGTAAAACATTCTGTACCATAAATTTATCTGGAATAATTGCTATGTCTGGGAAAAAAGTAATCATCCTGGATTTAGATATGAGAAGACCCAAAATACATGCTGGTTTTGGTGTTAAAAACGACAAAGGAATGAGTACTATACTTATTGATAAAGATGATATCAAGAGTTGTATTCATCATAGTGAATTAACTAATTTAGATTTTATTACCTCAGGTCCAATTCCACCAAATCCATCAGAATTGATTATTAGTGGTAAGTTAGATGATGTTGTAGCAGAATTGAAGAAAGATTATGATTTAGTAGTTCTAGATAACCCGCCAATTGGTTTAGTTTCTGATGCAATGGAGATGCTAAAGAAGGCTGATTATCCTATTTATGTGTTTAAAAGTGAGTATTCTAGAAAGAATTTTATCAATAATTTGAATAAATTAATAGGGGAGAATGGTATCAAAAAATTATCGATTATCTTAAATGGTGTTGATTATACCAATAAATTTTATAGTTATGGCTATAACTATAATTATAGTTATGGGAATAAAGATGGTTATTATTATGATGATACTAGAAATGAGAGTAAAATAAAACGAATTTTGAAAAGGAATAAAAAACAAGATTAATGCAGTTTGAGAAGAACGATTTTGAAGGGGTTTTTATAATTCAACCTAAAGTATTTGAAGATGAGAGAGGTCATTTTTTTGAATCATTTAATAAAGAAGTGTTTAATAAAAATGGTTTGACGGTTGATTTTGTTCAGGATAATCAATCTCAATCTCAGAAGAATGTACTAAGAGGATTGCATTTCCAATGTCCTCCTTATGCACAAGGTAAGTTAATTAGAGTTATTCAAGGTAGTGTTTTGGATGTAGCTGTTGATATTAGGAAGACATCAAAAACTTATGGTCATTATTTTAAGATAATGTTATCAGCACAAAATAAAACCATGATATATATTCCTGAAGGTTTTGCTCATGGATTCTTGACTTTGGAGGATAACACTATTTTTTCATATAAATGCACTAATTTTTTTAATAAGGAGTCGGAAGATGCTTTGTTTTGGAATGATAGTGAATTAGGAATTGATTGGGGAATTAAAACCCCTATTCTTTCTGATAAGGATAAAGCAGCTCAATCATTTATTTCTTTCAAATCTCCTTTCTAGAATGGAACTTTTGTCATGGAAGCATATTATTTTCTTTATAGGAACTATTGTATTTTCCTTTTTGATTAATTCTATACTATTAAAGTTTGTTAAAACATTAGGAATTAGAAATCAAGATGAAACAACAATTCGTTGGAGTGAACAAGTTAAACCTGCATTAGGAGGATTAAGTTTTTATATTGTCTTTTTACTTTCTATTACTTTACATCCATTTATCTTTTCTTATACTGCCTCATCAATTGATTTTCAATTTACAGGAGTTATAGGTGCTGTCTCACTAGGTTTTCTTATGGGATTGGCAGACGATGCATATAATACTAAGCCACTTTTAAAATTAATTACACAAATTTTATGTGCTGTAATTTTAATTTATTCTGGAACATCAATTTCAGTATTTGATTCAATCTGGTTAAACTATATTTTAACTACTATTTGGGTGGTAGGGTTAATGAATTCTATTAACATGTTGGATAATATGGATGGAATAACAACATCTGTTTCTTTGATTATAACATTTACTATTTTTCTTTTAATGTTGTCAAATAAAGAATTTGATACCATTTCTATGACAGTTGTTATAGGGTTATTAGGTACTCTCTTCGCTTTCTTATATTTTAACTGGAATCCATCAAAAATGTTTATGGGAGACACAGGTAGTCAATATCTAGGTGTTTTATTAGCAGCGTTGAGTATTAATTATCTTTGGAACCCAGTAACTACTGAAGAATTTTCTGTTTCTAGGCAATTTTTAATTCCAATATTGTCGTTTACAGTTCCAATTGTGGATACACTAACAGTTTCTATAAAAAGAATTAAAAATGGAAAATCGCCTTTTGTTGGTGGAAAAGACCATACAACTCATCATCTTTCTTATTTAGGTTTTACCGAGAAGAAAGTTGCCGCGATTATTGTGTTGCTTTCAATAATATCGTCGTCAATTGTTATTTATTTAATCTCATCAATTAAAGTTTGGAATCACATTTATACTATTGTTTTTTCAAGCTATTTCGTTTTAGTTTTTCTAACTTTGTTCATCATTGCAAATAAGAATACAGATAAATCAAAATAGCATAAAATGTTTGGCTCAGAAGAAGAATTTATTGAAGTTGAAGGAGCTAAAGTCCATAATCTAAAAAATATCTCGGTTAAAATTCCACGCAATAAACTAGTTGTGATTACTGGTTTAAGCGGAAGTGGAAAATCGTCATTAGCATTTGACACTATTTATGCTGAAGGTCAACGTAGGTATTTAGAAACATTTTCTGCTTACGCTCGTCAGTTTTTGGGAAATATGGAACGCCCAGAGGTTGACAAAATTAGTGGATTAAGCCCTGTAATATCTATTGAGCAAAAAACCATTAGCAAAAATCCAAGATCTACAGTTGGAACAATAACGGAGGTTTATGATTTCTTTCGATTGCTTTTTGCTCGTGCTTCAAATGCCTATTCTTACAACACGGGAGAATTAATGGTAAAGTATTCAACTTTACAAATTAGTGAGCTGATATTTGAAAAGTTTTCAGATAAAAAAATAATCATTTTGGCACCTTTGGTAAAAGGACGAAAAGGTCATTACAAAGAGTTATTCCAACAAATTATTAAGCAAGGATTTATAAAAGCACGAATTGATGGAGAAATCACCAATGTTACTGTTGGTATGCAGTTGGATAGGTATAAAACTCACGATATTGAAGTTGTTATTGATCAAATAAAAGTAAAAGAAGAAGATAAGAAGAGAATAATTAATTCCATTGAAATAGCTTTA
This sequence comes from uncultured Vicingus sp., assembly GCA_964398455.1. Classification (GTDB taxonomy): domain Bacteria; phylum Bacteroidota; class Bacteroidia; order Flavobacteriales_E; family Vicingaceae; genus Vicingus. The sequence continues at coordinate 130,407 of CAYNMR010000008.1, forward strand.
AAACATAGTAAAGGAACAGTAATGCTTTTTGATGTTGAGGCTAATGAATATATGTTGTTGAGTAAAAATTTAATGTGTCCAACAACAGGAATTTCTTACGATGACCCAGCTCCCAACATTTTCTCATTTAATTCGCCTTATGGAGCTTGTAAAAAATGTAATGGTTTAGGCGAAGTTTCCGAAATTGATTTAAAAAAAATTATTCCAAACTTAAATTCAACAATAAAAAAAGGAGGTATCGTTCCTTTAGGCGAGTATAAAAGTAATTGGACATTTAGACAAATAGAGGCTATTGGTAAGAAATTGGATTTTACAATCAATACCCCTTTAAAAGATATCTCAGAAGAAGCAATTGATTTTTTACTAAATGGTTCGACAGAGCCTATTGTTGTTTCTCAGAATATTTCAGGAATTTCTACTGAGTATTCTATTGAATTTGAAGGGATAATTAACATCATTAATAAACAATATCAAGAGAATAATTCGAAAGCAGTTGAACGTTGGGCTTCAAGTTTTATGAATAAAGTAAAATGCCCTTCTTGTAGAGGCTCTCGACTAAAAAAAGAAGCATTATATTTTAAAATTGACGATAAAAATATTGCAGATATTGCCGATATGGATATCGTCTCACTCTATAATTGGTCAACTAATATTCATAATAAACTTTCGGATAAACAGCAAATTATTGCCAAAGAGGTATTAAAAGAAATTAATTCAAGATTAAAATTTCTTTTAGATGTAGGTTTAAGTTATCTTTCATTAAATAGAAGTTCTAGAACGCTTTCTGGAGGAGAAGCACAACGAATACGTTTAGCCACACAAATAGGTTCTCAGTTGGTAAATGTGTTGTATATTCTAGACGAACCGAGTATAGGTTTGCACCAACGTGATAATCAAAAATTAATACAATCACTTAAAGAGCTTAGAGATATTGGCAATTCAATACTTGTTGTTGAACACGATAAAGAAATTATGCTCGAGTCGGATTATATCATTGATATTGGCCCTAAAGCTGGGATACATGGAGGAGAAGTTGTTTGTGCCGATACACCCAAAAATATTTTACAATATAAAACAGAAACTGCGAGATATTTGAATGGAAGTTTATCAATAGAAGTTCCAAAAACTAAGCGTGAAGGAAATGGTAAATTTTTGGAACTCTATGGAGCATCGGGTAATAACCTTAAAAATATCGATTTAAAAATTCCTTTGGGCAAATTAGTTTGTATTACTGGAGTTTCGGGTAGTGGTAAGTCTACTTTAATAAACGAAACGCTTTACCCAATTTTAAATAAATACATTTATAACGGAGTAAAAAAACCAATGCCATATCAATCTATAAAAGGATTGGAATATATTGACAAGGTTATTGATATTGACCAATCTCCAATAGGAAGAACACCACGATCCAATCCAGCTACTTATACAGCTGTTTTTACTGATATTAGAAATTTATTTAGTTCATTACCAGATGCACAAATTAGAGGATATCAACCAGGGAGATTTTCGTTTAATGTAAAAGGAGGAAGGTGTGAAACTTGTCAAGGAGCAGGAATAAAAACTATCGAAATGAATTTTCTTCCTGATGTTTATGTAGAATGTGATGAGTGTTATGGTAAGAGATATAACAGAGAAACACTCGAAGTTCGCTACAAAGGAAAGTCAATAAGCGATGTATTGAACATGACCATTACACAAGCTTTAGAATTTTTTCAGAATATCCCATCAATACATCAAAAGATTGTGACTTTGGAACAAGTTGGTTTAGGGTATTTGCATTTAGGGCAACCATCTACAACCTTGTCTGGTGGTGAAGCTCAGCGAGTTAAATTAGCTACTGAATTATCAAAAAAACAAACAGGTAACACTTTTTATATATTAGACGAACCATCTACAGGATTGCATTTTGAAGATATTAGGATATTTTTGGATGTAATATATAAATTAGTTGATTCGGGCAATTCGGTTTTAATAATAGAACATAACATGGATATTATAAAAGTTGCAGATTATATTATTGATATAGGTCCAGATGGAGGAGCTAATGGAGGTTCTATTGTTGCAGAAGGAACACCAGAAGAAATAATGAATAATACTAAAAGTTATACAGCAGCATTTTTAAAACAAGAACTTATAAAAATATAACTATGGAGGATGAAAGAATAAAAGATCGCTTTAGAGATAAAGATTGGAACGAAATAAAATCGAACGATTCATGGGCAATTTTTAAAATGATGTCAGAATTAGTTGAGGGATTTGAGAAACTAGCAAAAATAGGTCCTTGTGTATCTATATTTGGTTCAGCAAGAACTCAGCCTCATAATAAATATTATCAAATTGGTCAGGAGATAGCTTATAAATTGGCTCAAAAAGGTTATGGAATTATTACTGGCGGTGGACCAGGTATTATGGAGGCTGCTAACAAAGGAGCTTTTGATGCTAAAGGTAAATCGGTAGGATTAAACATAGATTTACCGTTTGAACAACAAAGTAATCCATACATTGATCCAGATAAATTGATAAATTTTGATTATTTCTTTGTTAGAAAGGTAATGTTTGTAAAATATGCACAGGGCTTTATTGTGCTTCCTGGTGGTTTTGGGACACTCGATGAATTGTTTGAAGCCATCACATTGGTTCAAACGCAAAAAGTTGGTCGTTTTCCAATTGTACTTGTAGGCAGAAGTTTCTGGAGTGGTTTAATGGAATGGGTAAAAACAACTCTTATTGAGGAGAAAAATATTAGCCCTAAAGACATAGAATTATTTGTAATAGTTGATACTGCAGAAGAGGCTGTAAAAGTTATTGATGACTTCTATGGACAATTTATGTTGAAGCCAAATTTCTAAGGTTATTAACATTTTGTGGTTAAAAAGTCTTTCGTATTTATCGTCTAAATAGCTCGTTTTGTTATAGATTTGTTTTCACTAATAGTTATCAACAGTTGTTAATATCTTGCAATAAGTAGTATTTATATCAAAAAATATTATATTTTTATTGCAAAATTACTAACACTTAATAGCACTATGACGAAAACAAATACATTTTTACCCGTTCTATTCGCTCTACTTATAACAACTATTAGTTATGGGCAAGGAAAATCATCTCTTGAAAAAATGCCTTCAATAGGAGGTCATATAGGTGTGTTATCATACATGGGAGATGTTTCAGGTTCAAAAGGATCAACCGTTTATACGTATTGGAGGCCAGGTTATGGATTTTATCTTGAAAAAAAGATAGGAAGCATTTTTGGTGTTAGCGTTAATGGTTTATTTGGAAAAGTTTCAAAAAGTCAATTGGATGAATCTGTATTCAGAAACTTTGAGACATCAATTATGAATTTTGATGTTAACTTGCTTCTAGATTTTGATAATGGCAAGTTAATTAATCAAACTTCAGTTTTTGCTCCTTATTTTTCTATTGGTTTTGGATACTTGTCATTTGATCCAAAAGGTGACTTAAAAGGTGCTTCGGGTAACTACTATCATTGGAATGATGGCACGTTAAGAGATGTAGCTCAAAGCACTCCAGGTTCAGATACACTTTCTAACATTGTTATTCGCGATTATACTTATGAATCGAGTTTGAAAGATAGTACAAAGAGTTATGCAAAAACTAGCTTTACAGTACCTATTCGTTTCGGACTTAAGTTTAAAATGGCAAGAAACTTAGATGCTCGTATTGGGGTTGCTTATATTATGACCTTTACTGATTACCTAGATAATTATGCAACTGGCGGGAATGATAATATGTTCTATACCTCATTCGGACTTCAGTATAATTTTGCTACATCAGAAAGTAGTGGAAAATATAAAGATTTTGATTTCTCTGAACTTGATAAAGTTGATAGTGATGGAGATGGTATAAAAGATGTTGATGATTTATGTCAGAATACACCTCCAAGCGTAAAAGTGGATAATGTAGGATGTCCTATTGATACAGATAAAGATAAAGTTCCAGATTATTTAGATAAAGAACCAAATACTGCACCTGGAGCATTAGTTAATGCAGAAGGAGTTACCATTACTGATGAAATGATTGCGGAACAAGCAAGTCAAAAAGATTCAGTTAAAACAGAAAGAAGAGTATTTAAGGCTGATGACTTGTCAAAAGAAGAGATGGATGCGATAATGCAAGACTATGAGAAAGCAAGTAATGCTCCAGCTGCTGTAGTTACTATTCCTGAAAAATATAAAGCACTTGATTTAGATAAAGACAATTATATTTCCGCAAAAGAAGTTACCAATGCGATAGACATGTTCTTCGATGGCGAAAATAATTTGACTGCAAAAGATTTACATCAATTGATAGACTTTTATTTTGAGCAATAGTAATTTAATTTAACTATGATAAAATACGTAATTCTCTTCATCCATTTAATTGGATTATCAATTTACCAACTGTTTTTTGGCGATGTAACCGCCTCCCAAAAAATACCTGATAAGATGAAAGCTGGAGAAGAAGTTACGGTAGAAGTTAGTATTACTAAAGAGGATGTTAGTGGTTTTGCTAAAGTTCAGCAGACTTTACCAGTTGGATTTACTGCGGAAGTTATAGATGCAAAAGGAGCTACATTTTCATTTAAGGAAAATACAGTTAAGTTTATATGGATGGCGTTACCTGCAGATAGGGAATTTACCATTTCATATAAGCTTAAAACCACAACTGATATAGTAGGTGACTTTTCTATAGGAGGGAAATTTTCTTTCATTTCAGACAATGAAAGAAAGAATGTGGATATTCCTGCTTCGTCTATTAGTATTACAAAAGAAGAGAATCTTGTAGCGGAGGAAAAAACACCAGAGGTTGTTGAAGCAGTTGTAGAACCAACCGTTACTACCGAAGAAAAGGCAACAGAATCTGCCCCTGAAAAAGTTGAAGAACCTGTTGTTGCATCAACTGATGTGGCTAAGGTTGAAATTTCAACAGCTAGAACAATTGAGAAAGTTGGCGAGAAATACAAAGTTTCGTTAAAAATAAACCAAAAAAATCTTGATGGATTTGCTAAGTATGCTGATGTAATTCCTACTGGATTTACGGCCTCAACTGATAACCCAGAAGGTGGTATTTTTTCTTTTAAAGAAGGTGAAGCAAAAATTTTGTGGATGGCAGCACCAAAAAAAGAGGAGTTTACTGTTTCATATTTTATTGAACCAAGTGCAGAAGCCCAAAATGGAACTTTTGATGTAAATGGTTCATTATCTTATTTAGAAAAAGATGAAACACAAAAACATATTATTAATTCCACTTCATTTACACACAGCGGTCAAACATTAGCACAAGTTGAACCAGAGAAAGTTGTTGAAACACCAAAAGAAAATAAATCAAATCCTGTAGAACCCACTAAACCAAAAGAGACCCCGACTGTAGCACAAAAACAACCAACCAAAGAGAAAAGCTCTTCAGAGGTTACATCAACACCAAGTGCAGAGAAAGGAGTTACTTATAAGGTTCAAGTTGGAGCAGGTCATCAAAAGGTATCTAAGAGTTATTTTGCATCAAGATTTAGTTTAAATGATGCTGTGGCTACTGAGAATCATGATGGTTGGATAAAATATATAGTAGGAAAGTTTACTGAATATAAACAAGCTAGAGACAAGCGAAATGAGCTTAGAAATAACGTTAAAACAGCCTTTGTTACTGCATACAATCAAGGACAACGAATCACTGTTCAAGAGGCTCTGATGATTTCTAACCAGAAATGGTATCAATAATTTAACTATTATTGTATCTTTACAACGCTTTTGTCGTATATTGGCTTGATTATTCATTTTTATGATTAACAGAATACTCTTATTAGTAACACTATTTATCTCATCAACAGTTTCTGCTATTGAGCTAAAAGGAGATTCTGCAAGTACCAAAAAAGAAGCTCCTCAGAAATTACAAAATTTATATTCCCCATCAATAGGACTTGGTGTTGGTATGTTTAAGTTTTATGGAGATATCCTTCAAGCGAAAAGAGGTAATGCTTTAATCAGTAATATTGGTTACGACCTTCATGTTAAGCAGCAATTAAATCCATTTTTAACAGCCAAATTTTATGTGTTATTTGGATCTTTAAGTTCTAATGAACGTTCTATTGAACGAAACTTAAATTTTAGATCTAAAATTACGGTTGGAGGATTTGCGTTAATGTACAATTTTGACCATATCTTGCCAAAAGAACGAATTATTAATCCATTTATTACTTTAGGAATAGAATCGGTTGAATTTCACTCTAAAACCGATTTGTATGATGCTTTTGGTAATAAATACAATTACTGGTCTGATGGTTCTATTCGTAATTTACCAGAGGATGATGTAAATGCAATGGATGCAATTGTTATTCAGCGGGATTATACCTACGAAACAGATTTACGTGAAATGAACTATGATGGAAAAGGTAAGTACCCTGAAAGAACTTTCGCTATTCCTGTAGGTATAGGAGCGCAAATGCATCTAACAAAAAATATAGATTTTACAGTAGGAACAACCATGCATTTTACTTTTTCTGATTTGGTGGATAATGTTGCTTCTGAAAGTACAGGAGAAAGAATAGGAACATTAAATGCTAATAGTTCAAAAGATAGGTTTTTAATGAGTTCTATTGCTATTAGCTATAACTTCCAAAATCATAAAAAGGAACAAAAGGTTAAAGATTTCGGCGAACAAATAGATTACCTTGCTTATGATAACGAAGATGAAGATGGTGATGGTGTTATCGATTTTATTGATGAATGTGCATGGACTCCAGCTGGAGTAGAGGTTGATGAAAAAGGGTGCCCACTAGATAAAGATGGTGATTTTGTTCCAAACTTTAGAGATGATGAATTGGAATCGAGACCAGAAGTTCCTGTAACTCCTTTGGGCGTAGAAATGACTGATGAAATGATTTATGAGGCATATCAACGTTATATTGATTCAACAGGTATGTTTGCAGAAACTGAAAGTAAATTGATTTCTGCTGAAAAACGACCAAAGAAAAATTACAGAGTACAAATCGGCTCGTTTACAGAAGCAATAGATGCTGATTTAGTAGATAAATTCTTAAGTATTCCTGATGTAGAAATTAAAGTATTAGGTGACTCTGTTACTATTATAGCTGTTGGTAATTATGATAATTTGCCAGAAGCATTAAAACGTAAAATGCAATTGACAAAAGATGGTTTTGATGCAGCAATTGTAGTTACCGAAGAAAAAGACGGAACATTTAAATCTGTTGGTGATGAAGCAAATAACATGGCTGTTGAAAATGTTGGTGGATTTAAAGATGATTCAAATGAGTTATTGTTTAGAATTCAATTAGGAGCTTTCTCTAAAAAACAACCAGCTAATAGTTTCAACGGACTTAAAGATGTTGTGGAGATTAAAGCTGACGATGGTTTGTATAAATATTTATACACAGGTTCGTTTAAAACAATGCAAGAAGCAGCTACTAAAAAACTTGATTTAGCGATAGATTATGCAGTTAAAGATGCATTTATAGTTGCATATAAAGGTGGTAAAAGAATTCCTTTAAATGCTGCGGGTGTTTCAACAACTCAAGTAGAAACTGATATTAGAGAGCAAAAAGCTGTAAATTACGATAAAGCAAATATTAAGTTTAAAGTTCAAATAGGTATTTATAAAAACCAATTACCAACAGAGGTTTTAACTAAATTTATGGAATTGGGTAATGTAGAACAGAAGAATGTTGAAAATGGATTAACACGTTATTCGGCAGGTGATTTTAAAACATTACAAGAGGCAGAAAACTACAAACAAGAATTAATTTCTAAAGGGTTAGGAGGTGCTTTTGTAATATCACTTCATAACGAGGAATTGATTCCAATTAGCAAAGCGGAAGAGATATTAGCTAAATAATAAAGGGCTTTAAAATTAATCTTCTAACTCTCGGTTAGCCACATAAGTATCCCATTTTTTCAAAACGGTTGTCATGTCTTCAGGCAATTCTGAATTAAATTGTAGCCATTCTTTAGTTGTTGGATGAGTAAATCCTAATGTTTTTGCATGTAGTGCTTGTCTTGGCAATATTTCAAAACAATTGGTTATAAATTGTTTGTACTTAGTAAATGAAGTTCCTTTTAGAATCTTATCACCACCGTATTCATTATCGTTAAACAAACTGTGACCAATGTGTTGCATGTGAACTCTAATTTGATGTGTTCGTCCAGTTTCTAGTTTACATTCAATTAATGTAACATAACCATAGCGTTTCAATACCTTATAATGAGTTACCGCATGTTTTCCAAAATCCCCTTCAGGAAAAACATCCATCACTTTTCTGTTTTTTAAACTTCTAGCCACATTACCAATTACGGTACCTTCTTCTTCTTCAAAATCACCCCAAACAATAGCATTGTATCGTCTTTCAGTTGTTCGTTCAAAAAACTGGTTTGCCAAATGAGTCATTGCATATTCAGTTTTTGCAATAACCATAATACCTGAGGTGTTTTTATCTAATCGATGAACTAAACCTGGTCTATTGTTTACACTGCTATTAGGCAAATTGTTGAAATGATAAATTAATCCGTTAACTAAGGTGCCTGTGTAGTTTCCGTAACCAGGGTGTACCACTAATCCTGCTTGTTTATTAATTACAAGAACGTCGTCATCTTCATACAAAATGGTAAGTGGAATGTTTTCTGGAATAAGTTCAATTTCTCTAGGGGGGTAGGGTAGTACAATGGAAACTTCGTCAAAAGGTTTTACTCGATAGTTCGATTTTACGGCTTTTTTGTTTACCAATATATTTCCAGAACTTGCTGCGACTTGAATTTTATTTCTCGACGTGTTTGGGATTCTGTCCATCAAAAATTTATCGATACGCAAGAAATCTTGTCCTTTATCGGCAATAAATTTATAATGTTCAAAGAATTCTTGTTCTTCTTCTAGTTGATCGTCTTCAATAAAATTCTGCAAAATTGGACTATTTGGAAATGATTATTTTCTCTACTTGCGTTGTCTTGTTATCACTTATGTGGATAAAATAAACGCCATTTGTAAGAGATGTTAAATTTAATGAAGTATAATTATTTTTAGGAAACGACATTACTTTACTTCCAATTAAATCATATACTGCTATTTCAATAGTTTTTGGTTCATTAAAATACAATATTCCTTTAGTTGGATTAGGATAGATTTTTAAATCTAATTCTTCATTTGTTATCTCTGTAACACCAACAACTGTTTCATCATATTTAAATACAGGCTGAATCATTAATGAACCAGCATAATTTGAATTTTCCCAAATTCCTTCGGCATTATAAAATATCCTATTACTTGTATTGGTATTTAAATCATAACCAATGGTTAAAAAATCTTGTGTAATATTTTCATATCCAAAATAGTAAGTGCCAGCAGGCAAATATATAGGGAAAGCCAAATCGTAATACAAAAAATCGTTTGTAAAGGAATAAATAGGGTTGTAATAATCGGTTTGTTGATATACTTCAACCTCAGGGTCTAAACTAGACCAAATGGTTAGTTTGAACGATTTATTGCTGTGATTATAAGTTATTGGATTAAAATAGATTTTTAAACTCGTAAGTGTATCACTTTTTTTAATAACAAACTGATTGGCAAGTTTTGCACCAACACCTTCAACTCCATAACCAGCTTCGGCACTTCCGTCATCATAAGCATAGTAATTACTAAAAACTTGGTAAGTAATAGCTGTATCGTTTTGTTGGTTAAAATCAATTACGCTGTTTAAATCAAAATAGTTTTTTATTTGAAACACCTTTGTTGAAGCAGTATCGTCGGTAGGGAAATAGAAATCATTAAGGGGTAAATCATATACCGCTTGTGGTTCAATTAGACTTGAGTGTCCGTTTACATTTTTAGAAGAAGTAGTGCTTGGATAAGTTTCTATTGCTGCTCCAGCACCATTGTCCTCAATTACTTGATATTTATAAAATACCGCATAATTAGAGTTGTGGTTGTTTCTGTATTCAACATCTATTGCAGGTTTCATGTTGCTTAAGCTGTCCACCATGTAATGCGTCCAAGGCATGGCCGTGATTTCATTTAACATGTTGTAGAAATTGCCTGTTAAAGCCACATCGTTAAGCGTTGTATCGGAATATGTTCTACTATCGTTCAAATACACATAATCTAAATGCCAATGGTCAACATTTCCCGAAAGTGTTGCATAGTTTACAAATCTAAACTGAAAAGTATCATTTTGAAACGAAGTATCTACAGGAATCATAACCTGATTAAAAGGTGTTAAAGCAGAACCTGGAACAGCCCACTGACGAACCCATGAACTATCAGATTTTCTGAAAAATTCTAAACGAAGACTGTCTTTGGGCTCGGGTATATTCCCCAATCCTTGGGCTTGGTAATAAAAACTTAGGTAAACGCTGTCTGTTACAGTAGTTAAATCAATAACTCTAGAAGTTAAATAATCAGCAATACCATAAGATGTGGATAATAAGAAATTATACGGATAACCTGTGCTATCCAACCCGTCAAAAGTAGCAACACCATACGAAATGGGGTTTACTGGATAACTGCTGTTGATATAAACATTATAATCAACCCACTTGTTTTCGTCTGGATAAAAATAGTGTTGAGAAAAGTCGTCAATAAAAGGAAGTGTTAACAATGGTTTTTTTCCTGCGTTATTTTGTCTTCGTTCAGCAGCAGCTTGCTGCTCTAACTGGTTCATTAGTTTTTTGTTAAAACTTAAATCAACAAGAGTATCTTTCTGTGCAAATAGTGAACAGAAACTAATCATTAGTAAAAAAAATGAAAGTTGTTTTATCATTTATTCTGCTGTGTTTAAAGAATCGCTAGGTGGATTGTAGTTAACTTTTGATGGGTCGCAGGTTAACCAAACATCAATGGAATAACCCATATTTATTGCACTATTTGCACTTTGCGATTGTTTGTAAATTTTTGCACTTAACGAGTCTGAAGTAGTTTTACAATCCTCATAAATTTCGGCTCCCATGTTTAAAAACGACTCCTGTAACTTCGATTGAGCTTCTTGTTTGCTCAAATTTACTAAATAAGGAACCAAAACTTTTTCATTGCTTGTGCCGCTTCCTAAAGTAATGTTAATTACCGAACCCTTTGATACCAAATCATTCGGACGAACTTCTTTACCTCTTATATTCAGTTTTACTACACAGTTTAGGCATTCCGAAGGAGTATAATCTAATCTGCCCACCTTTAAACCGTAACTTTCTAGCTTAGCTACTGCCAATCGTTGCGACATATCCACTACATCTGGAATAGCAATTTTTGGAGCAATAATTTTTGAAACAGTAACATAAATGGTTCTATTCTCTTTTACCAAATCATCAGCTGCTGGAAATTGGTCTAAAACAACACCTTTTTCTGATTTTTCAACATAAACAGAATCAATAATTTCAAAACGTAAATTTTTATCCTGAAGCACCTCTTCAATTTCAGTAGGCGTTAATCCACTAAGTGAAGGAACAGTAATGGTTTGACCATTGTGCGTATAACTATCAATAAATTGTAACAACACCCAAACAGCTAACAAAACTATTGTTGTAGCAATAGCAACATGAGTTAAAAACGATTTGTTTAATATAAACTTTAACATTCGGATGATTTACGCTCTATATAACGTAAGGCAAATATATTAATTATATAGGAGTAAACTTTTAAAAAGGATAAATTGATAATTGATAATTCATAATTAACTTCGCAGTATTATGATGCCAAACAAAAAAGTATCTCTATATACCTTAGGGTGCAAGCTTAATTTTTCTGAAACCTCCTCGATTGCTCGAATGTTTGAGGAAGAAGGCTTTGCAAGAGTAGAGTTTGATGAGCATCCTGACATTTATGTAATCAACACTTGCTCGGTTACCGAAAATGCTGATAAAAAATGCAAACAATTGGTAAACAAAGCCTTAAAGGTAAATCCGAATGCGTTTATTGCTATTATTGGGTGTTATGCCCAACTTAAGCCCGAAGAAATTGCTAAAATTCATGGGGTTGACTTAGTTTTGGGAGCATCAGAAAAGTTTAAAATACTAGAACATTTTTCTAATACCGAGAAAAATGAAAAAGCATCAGTTTATGCTTCTAAAATTAAAGAGGTTAACGAATTTGTACCTTCTTATTCGAAAGGCGACCGAACACGTTCGTTTTTGAAAATACAAGACGGCTGTGATTATTTCTGTACGTTTTGTACCATTCCTTTAGCGCGCGGAAAAAGTAGAAACGATAGCATAGCTGAAACAATAAAAGTAGCGAAAGAGGTGGCTAAAACCAATGTGCATGAAGTGGTGCTTACAGGTGTAAACATTGGCGATTTTGGTCAGGGTGAAGGAGAAACTTTTTTTGATTTAGTAAAAGAATTGGATAAGGTGGAAGGAATTGAAAGATTTAGAATTTCGTCAATTGAACCCAATTTATTGAACAATGATATCATTCAATTTGTAAGTCAATCTAGTAGGTTTATGCCTCACTTCCATGTGCCGCTTCAATCGGGTTCTAATAAAATATTGGAACTGATGCGAAGAAAGTACAAAAAGGAATTGTATGTGGAGCGAGTGAATGAAATTAAACGATTGATGCCCCATGCTTGTATTGGTGTTGATGTTATTGTAGGTTTTCCAAACGAAACTGAAGAAGATTTTTTAGAGACCTACCAATTTTTGAATGAATTGCCTGTTTCTTATTTGCATGTATTTACCTATTCTGAACGACAAAATACAACTGCCAATAAAATGGCTGAAGTTGTTCCAAAGGAGGAACGTAGCAAGCGTAGTAAAATGTTGCATATTTTATCGGAGAAGAAACGCCGACAATTTTATGCCGAACACATCGGAAAAACCTATCAGGTATTGTTTGAAAGTGAAAACCATGAAGGATTTTTACACGGATTTACCGAAAATTATATTAAAGTAAAAGTACCTTATCAAAAAGAATTAGAAAATACCATTCAATCCTTTAAACTCAATCAAGTTGATGCAGAAGGAATTGTTGAAGGAAAGGTATCACTTGCTCTAATTACTAACAACTAATCACAAATTACTAAAAAGAAATGTTTCCATTTTTATCAGACCTCATCAACTACTTACTAGGAACAAATTTTGTGCTTCCATTCCCCATGTTTGGATTTATGATGGCACTTGCTTTTGTTGCAGCCCATCAATTTTTTGTTTTAGAAATGAAAAGAAAGGAGCAATTGGGTTTGTTGTTTTCTTACCAAGAAACAGTTTTGAAAGGCGATAAAGCAAGCATTATAGAGTTGGTGAGTAATGCCATTTTTGGTTTTGTGCTTGGTTTTAAATTGCTTGAAGCAGTTTTTAACTATGATGATTTAGCAGCAAATCCTCAAACATTTATTTTGTCAACTCGAGGAAATCTTCTGGGAGGTATTGTTTTAGCAGCAATTTTAACCTATTTAAAATACCGAGAAGCAGAGAAAAATAGATTGCCAGAACCAAAAAAAGTACAAGAAACTATTCACCCGTTTCAGTTGGTGGGTAACATGACTTTTATTGCTGCAATTGGTGGAATCATTGGAGCTAAAATTTTCGACACCTTAGAAAACATTCCTCGACTACTTGAAAACCCAATAGAAACATTAATATCGGGGAGTGGATTAAGCATTTATGGTGGATTAATAGTTGGAGGTGGTTCGGTGGTTTATTATGCTAGAAAAAAAGGATTGAATACCTTACACGTTATTGATGCTTGTGCACCAGCATTAATGTTGGCTTACGGAATAGGTCGAATTGGCTGTCAACTTGCGGGCGATGGCGATTGGGGTTTGCCAAACGATGCACCTATGCCACAAGCAATAAGTTTTTTACCAGAATGGATGTGGGCTTTTGATTATCCAGGCAATGTGCTGGGTATTGATTTAAAAGAGGATTTTACTCGAATGGGATTGGTAAGCATTACAGGTAAAGCGTGGCCAACACCATTTTATGAAACCATTATGGCGTTTATTATTTTTGGAATACTTTGGTTAAGTAGAAAAAAAATAACCATTCCAGGGGTAATGTTTTCTGCCTACCTTATTTTTAATGGAGTAGAGCGTTTTTTAATTGAAAAAATTAGAATAAACCAAAAATACGACGTGTTGGGTATGCAGGCAACGCAAGCAGAAATTATTGCAATAGTGTTTATTTTAGTAGGTGTTGTTGGCATCTATTTTTTCACAAAAAAACACCAAAAACAAGTTGCTTAAATTTGTTGAAAATTTGAGTGCTACTTTACTAATTTCATAAAAGAAATTCTTATTTTGCAGTAGTTCAATTTATATTGAAATTAACCATTTTTAAAGGATTAGCATGTTAAAAGAAGGCGATAAAGCTCCAGACTTTGGAGTAAAAGATCAGGACGGAAGATTACACCAGTTATCAGATTACAAAGGAAAAAAAATAGCATTGTATTTTTACCCTAAAGATTTAACACCAGGTTGCACTACGCAATCGTGTAATTTAAGAGATAATTACACAGAATTAAGAAAAGCAGGTTTTGAAGTAATAGGCGTTAGTGCCGATACCGAAAAAAAACATGTTCAGTTTATTGATAAACATCAATTGCCTTTTACACTTTTGGCAGATACCGATAAAAAACTGATTAATGCTTATGGTGTTTGGGGACCTAAAAAATTTATGGGAAAATTGTTTGATGGAATAAATAGAACTACTTTTATTATTGATGAGCAAGGTTTCATTAAAAAAGTGATTGATAAAGTGGAAACTAAAAACCACGCAGAACAAATAATAAATATATTAAACAACTAATAAAATATAAAGATGGCTGAAGTAAATGCAGAAAAATTAAAGGCTCTACAACTAACCATGGACAGGTTAGATAAAACTTATGGTAAAGGAACTGTAATGAAATTGGGTGATGCTCCAGTTTTAGAGGTGGATGTAATTCCTTCGGGTTCGTTAAGTCTTGATGTAGCTTTGGGAGTTAATGGATATCCAAAAGGAAGGATAATTGAAATTTATGGACCAGAATCATCTGGTAAAACTACATTGGCTTTGCATGCTATTGCTGAATCGCAGAAAAAAGGTGGAATAGCAGCTTTTATAGATGCAGAACACGCTTTTGACCAAACTTATGCAGCAGCATTGGGTATTGATGTAGAAAACTTATTGATTTCTCAGCCAGATAATGGCGAACAAGCTTTAGAAATTGCTGATAATTTAATTCGTTCGGGAGCTGTTGATATTATTGTAATTGATTCGGTTGCTGCATTAACTCCAAAAGCAGAGATTGAAGGCGAAATGGGCGATTCTCAAATGGGATTACAAGCACGTTTAATGTCGAAAGCACTACGTAAACTTACAGGTTCTATCAATAAAGCAAACTGTACAGCAATTTTTATCAACCAGTTGAGAGATAAAATTGGTGTAATGTTCGGAAACCCTGAAACTACAACAGGTGGTAATGCTCTTAAATTCTACGCTTCAATTCGTATTGATGTAAGAAGGGCTGCACAAATTAAAGATGGAGAGGAAGTAACCGGAAATAGAACTAAAATTAAAATCGTAAAAAACAAAGTTGCTCCACCATTTAGAAAAGCAGAATTTGATATTGTTTATGGCGAAGGAATTTCTAAAGTAGGCGAAATTGTTGATTTAGGTGTTGACTTCAACATTATTAAAAAAGCAGGAAGCTGGTTTAGTTATGGCGAAACCAAACTTGGTCAAGGTCGCGATGCTGTAAAACAATTGTTGCAAGACAATCCAGAATTGATGGCAGAACTAGAAAAGAAAATCATGGATGTACTAACAAAGCAGCCAATTCAAGAATAATTTTTAATTTTGAGTCCCGCCAAATGCGGGACTTTTTTTTACCATGAGACTTAATTTTTTTATCAGTATTACAATAGTAGTTGCTTTACTCTCTTGCAAAGGGGAAGTAGGACAATCTTCAACGGAAGCTAACAATCCAAAAGATTCGGTTGAACTAGCTAAAACCATCGATTTTGAATCGATTAATGCCGAACTAAAATCAGACCCAAATAATCCAGCACTTTATCTTAAAAGAGCTAGAATTTATCAAAAATATAATGAGATTGCTTTCGCCATAGAAGATATTGATAGAGCGATTAAAATAGATTCGTTACTACCAGAATACTATTTGTTAAAAGCTGAATTGCAGAAAAAAGAAGGCTGGTATGCCGATGCCAAACGTACACTGGATAAATGTTTGCTAATTGATAACGGAAATGTGCAAGCTAGAATTGAATTGGGATGGATAGCGTTTATTATTCAAAATCATCCTCAGGCATTAGAATATGTAGATGCAGCATTAAAAATAGATGTTTATAATGCAGAAGCCTATTACCTAAAAGGAATGATTTTTTATGAGCAAAACGATACAAGCAAAGCCATATCGAGTTTTATAACAGCAACCGAACAAGAAGCTAATTATTACGAAGCTTACATTCAGTTAGGTTTATTGCATTTAAATCAACCAAACAAACTGGCAAAAGACTATTTTAAAAATGCCTTACGCATACAACCAAAAAGCTCGGAAGCTTTATACAATTACGGTTATGCCTGTCAAATGAGGGGCGAATACGCGGAAGCTGTAGAAACCTATCAAAAAATGATTGCAATTCAACCGTTTCGTGAACCTTATTTTAATTTGGGTTTTATCCATCAAGAGTATTTTGGTAAATATCCCGAAGCTATAGAGTTCTATACCAAGGCGGTTAACATGTCGCCACTTTATTATGCTGCTTTTTATAACCGAGGATTGTGTTATGAAAAAATAGGCAACAGAACTCTAGCGGAAGCAGACTTTAGAAAAACATTGAGTATAAAATCCGACTACGATTACGCTGCCATTGCTCTTGAGCGTATACTTAAAAAGAAGTAATTTTTTCAACTATCAACTTACCACATTACATTATTTAACCTATCACATTAATGAATTATTTATCAGTAGAAGAATTAACCAAATCATTCGGAATTCGCGTTCTTTTTGATAAAATTTCGTTTGGCATAGACAAAGGGCAGAAAGTAGCATTTATTGCTAAAAATGGTACAGGTAAATCTACCTTTTTAAGGATTTTATCTGGTTTGGAAACGTATGATTCGGGCAATGTGGTGTTTCGAAAAGACATTAAAGTAGGGTATTTACATCAAACCCCACAATTTGATAAATCTTCAACCATTTCGGAAGCTATTTTTAAAGCCAACACACCCGAAATTAATGCGATAAAAGAATATGAATTAGCTCTTTTACACCCCGACGATAACGAGAAAATGCAAAAAGCATTTAACAAAATGGACGAGCTAAAAGCTTGGGATTATGAAACTCGTATCAAACAAATTTTAGGGCAACTTAAAATTCACAATTTAGAACAACAAATCAACGAATTATCGGGAGGTCAGCTTAAACGAATTGCTTTGGCTCAAGTTTTAATAGAAGCTCCCGATTTTATAATACTAGATGAGCCAACCAATCACCTCGATTTGGATATGATTGAATGGTTAGAAAATCATCTTTCAAAAGAAAACATTACGCTGTTAATGGTAACTCACGACAGGTATTTTTTAGAGCGAGTGTGTAACGAAATTATTGAATTAGACAACAAAACGCTTTACCGATACAAAGGAAATTACAGCTACTTTTTAGAGAAGAAACAAGAGCGAATGGAGATTTTTGAAGCCAATGTGGATAAAGCTCAAAACCTCTATCGAAAAGAGTTGGAGTGGATGCGACGAATGCCAAAAGCTCGAAGTACAAAAGCAAAATCGCGTGAAGATGCATTTTACAACACCGAAAAGGTTGCTCACCAACGATTGGATAAAAGCAAAGTTGATATTGCGGTAAATGTATCTCGATTGGGTAGCAAAATTTTAGAACTTCATCACTTAAAAAAATCGTTTGGTGAACTGAAAATTTTAGACGATTTCAATTACGTTTTTAAGAAAAACGAACGTATTGGTATTGTGGGTAAAAATGGAGTGGGTAAAACCACTTTCCTTGATATTATTATGGAAAAACAACCTGTAGATGCAGGTAAAGTGAGTGTTGGGGAAACCGTTATTTTTGGCTATTACACGCAGTCGGGGATTAACTTAAAAGACGATAAAAAGGTAATAGAGGTAATTAAAGACATTGCCGAATACATTCCGTTAACCAAAGGCAAAACACTTTCGGCAGCTCAGTTGCTCGAAAAGTTTTTGTTTACCCGCGATATGCACTACAATTTTGTGGAGAAGTTGAGTGGAGGAGAAAAAAGAAGGTTGTATTTACTAACCATTTTAATGAAAAACCCTAACTTTTTGATTCTGGATGAGCCTACCAACGATTTAGATATTGTTACCTTGAATGTATTGGAAGATTTTCTAGAAGATTTTCAAGGTTGTTTAATAGTGGTAACTCACGATAGGTATTTTATGGACAAGTTGGTCGACCACTTGTTTGTGTTTGAAGGCGATGGAAAAATAAAAGATTACACAGGAAGATATTCCGATTACCGTTTGGAATTAAAAGAGCGTGAAGCCTTAGAAAAAGAAGCAGAGAAACAAAAAAATGCACCACAAGCAGTTGTTCAACAAGCCAAACAAGAACAACCTAAAACAAAACTTTCGTTTAAGGAAAAATACGAATTGGAGCAGCTTGAAAAAGAACTCCCTGCATTGGAAGAACAAAAAGAAAAACTGGTTGCTCAGTTGGCTGATAGTTCTACCAACCATGAAGAGTTAACTAAACTAACCCAAAAGTTGGGCTATGTAACCAAGCAGCTGGATGAAAAAACCGACCGTTGGTTGATTTTATCGGAGTTAGCAAATTAATTTAGGAAATAGACTGCAATAAAAAAGGCGTTTCAAGATATTGAAACGCCTTTCTTTTTTATGATTAATTATTGTTTACTGAGTAACAATAATTTTTTGTTGAGTGGTTTTGTTGTTGCTAATTCCAACTACAAAATAAATTCCTGAGTTTAGTTTGTCTAAAGTCAATTTGTAGTTGTTAGAAGCATTTAAATTAAACGATTGAACAGTTTGTCCTAATTCGTTGGTTATGGTATAAAAACCAGTTGTAGCAGCTTTAATAGTTACCACACCATTGCTTGGGTTTGGATAAATTGAAAACGAAGCGTTGTTTAATTCATCAATTCCAGTTATTACCACATTAGTACAGCTAGAAGTATCCGAACAGTTGTTTAATGTAACAATTACAGCATAATCGCCACTTGCAGTTGCAACATAACTTTGAGCCATTTCGCCACCGATAGCAGTATTGGTGTTGCAATCAATCCATTGGTAAGTAGCACCACTTTGCGTTGCAGTTAATGTTTCGTTAAGTGCAGTTACAGTTAAGTCGGGCATAGTGTTAATCGTTACTTCAATTGTATCTGTATCAACACAACCAATAGAATCGGTTATGGTTAAAACATACGTTTCAGCATTAAATACTGTAAGTGTTGGGTTTGCAATTGTTGCATCATCTAAATTGGTAACAGGTAACCAAGAATAAGTTAAAGTTCCTAAACCACCAGAACCAGTTGGAGCACCGCCTAATTGAAACGATTGCTCGTTGCAATATCCAATATCAGCACCTGCATCAGCAACTACCTGAATTTTTGTTCCGTAAATTATAAACGGAAAACCTTGTGCTGGAGTACCTGTTCCACCATCTAATGCATTGTTCCAAACACCACTTACTTTTTGTTTACCGTTTCCAGTAATTGCAGTATTTAATGGTACAATTGGCGGAGCCCACGGACCAGAAGCCAATGAACCAGCATAACTCCAATCCATCCAATAATTTCCAGCAGTAAGAATTAATCCTGTAGCTGTACACACGTTTCTCATAATTGGACGAGTAGAATTACCAACTGTAGTTTCTGTAATTCGGTAAACACCCGACCATTCTGTCCTAATCATGGCATTGGTGGTAGTGTCGCCATAAATAAGTGTTGAAGCCCCATCTTCTGGAATACTGTCCCAAATTCTAAAATTTACTCCAGTAATGGTTGATGCTGTTGTTGAACCCGTTTGGTAACAGAAAAACACAATAGAATCTACTCTCCATTGGCAATCGGCAACAGTAAAATCATCGGCTACTCTGTTAAAAGAGGTTTGTTGAGCCCCAAAACCGATGGTTCCCATACCGAATGTGGTAGTGTATAACATACTTTCGTTTGCACCTCCAGCACCAGTTCCTGTGTTGTTAAAAAGAGGTCCGTTATCATAAAGTACGGTTTGTGCATTTGCAATACTTGCACTTGTTGTTAAAGCCAATGCTACGCAAAAGCTGTTTAAATACATTTTGTAGTTTCTTTTCATATATTGTTTGGTTTATTTTTGGCAAATGTAGATAAAGGAGATATAGCAAAGCAAATTTATTTTGCAATAAAGAAAAATGCTGAAAAACAATCTATTAAATGTTGTTTGGAGGTGGTTTTTTAACGGTTTCGTTGTTTATTTATTTTTCGCTTTGGTTGAATTGGTATCCAAATTTCTTCTTCGGAATTTGGGTCATTGTTTTTATATTTTTCACCTAAAACTTCAAAGTGTGGTCTGTCATCTAAATCGTATTCCGAATTTGGCAACCAAGTGCCATAAATAAATTGAAAGATACTGCTATCGGTACTTAAACCTTTGAAATCGAATACTGCATATAGTCCACTAGCTAATGTAAATGTTTCCATATCATTCGGCACGTTGTCAAAATTAGATACTTCAACGAGTGCCCATTTTTCAAATTCATTTGTCGGATTAAAATTGGCAAAATGTGACGGTTTGTACACTTGCAGAGATATCATATCATTTGTCAAATTGTTAATGATGAATCTACGGTTTGGCATGAAATTTCTCCATAGTTCGCCAGTCTTGTTGTCAACTAAACTCATGGTTAGTCGTTTGCCAATTAGTTTTTTCTCGATTAAGTTTTCAATTCTTGGCGTCATACGATGTCAATTTTAGATTGAGTGTTGATTTGTGATAACGTTTTCGGGCTTGGCGAAGGTGGCGATTTTCACCACAAAACTTCATACGAAGCACAAACTTCAAATTTACGAAAAACTGTCCTACGAAGCACTGAACCGCCACTTTTGCCAAACCCGTGTTATAGCCAGTGGTTCTTGTCGT
>CAYNMR010000009.1:0-107881 GCA_964398455.1 uncultured Vicingus sp.
GGTTGTCAAGATGATTTTTTTGGTTTGGTGTCGTCTTTTAAGCTGCCGCATAACTTGTTTATATCCGATATAATCTATCGGATATCCACCCAATTTTAGGTAGATAACCGATAAAATGTTTCGGTTTATTTATTTCAAATATAACAAAAAAACTAACCCAACCACTTTAGTACGTTGCTGTACCAAATGTTGTTGGCATCTTGTTGGGTTAAAATGTTTAGTGCAACAGCATCGTCAATTACTTTGCCGGGGTAGCAACCTGGCACGTTTTCCATTTCGCCCAAAGGGTAAGGGTCGTCGAGCCCCGCAATAATTTGTGGTACGCCTACACGGTGTTTTAACAGTTGCAAAGTGTAGGGGTCGTGCACCAAGGTATCAAAAAATAAGTTGGGGTGTGCCAAGGTATTTTTTGGGCTTACCGTACCTTCAAACAAATCGGGTCTGCCTTCAAAACCTTGTACGCGTCGCCCATAATTGGCTTGCCCCAGCATACAGCCGTGTGCAAAACAGGTGCGTATATCAGGAAAAGCATTGGGTATGTTTTTTAAGGTAAACAAATGCAAGGTGTCGGCACTTTGTGCCATCATCCAAACCAAATGAAAACGCCAATAGTCGTCTTTTAATGCCACCATTTTTTCGCCATCGTACGGGTGAATTTCTATGGCTAAGCTGTATTTGTTGGCTAAATCGTAAATCGGGAAACAGCTTTCGTCGGCAACCGAAATCCACTCGTTTTGTGCATTTAAAAAATGGGTTGGCAAGCACAACAGTTTCATTTTGAGCTGTGTTACACAGCGCTCAATTTCTTTTAAGGCTTCGTCTAGGTACAAGGGTTGTACAACAAAACCGCAAGTAAATTTATCGGGAAAATTGTGCTGCACCGAAGCATTAAAATCGTTTTGCCAACGAATGGCATCAATGGCATCTTGTTTTTCCCAACCGTTGCAATACACCTGCGACAGGTTTAGCATTACCCCATGTTCGAGGTTGTTTTTTTCCATCCACTCCAGTTTGTCTTTCAAGAAAAAACTAGGGTCGGTAATGGGTCTGCTCCAAGTGCCTTGTCGCATAAATTTTTTGTCGTCATCTATCCAAAACAATTTTTTGTCCTTCATAAATTGAGGGATTTGGTTGGGTTCGGGAAGGAGGTGTCCGTGACCGTTGATGCGACGGGTGATGGGTGATGGGTGATGGGTGGTGGGTTTGTTCATTTATCTAAGTATTTTATAAAACCGATGATTAATTTTCGAACGGTAATAAGTTGATTAAAAACCTGTTCGGCTTTTTCTTCTGTAATGAAATTTAAATCTAACGATAAATAAATTTGCGTTTCTATTTCATATAAAGACCCTTTGGCAATATAAAAAAACTGGCGAGTTTCTTTACTCGAATTTCTTCCCATTCCTTCAGCAATGTTAGAAGGAACGGAAATTACTGCTCGTTTAATTTGAGCGATTAATCCAAATTTTTCATCCTCAGGAAATTCATTGGTTAGCAAATAAATTAAGGAAACAAGTTTCCTCGCTTCTTTCCAAACGTCTAAATTTTTATAATTTTTTTCGTCACTCATTTCACAACAATTAATTCCCAATACTCACAACTCTCCACTCACCACTCACAACCCATCACCCAATTACATATTAGTAAATTTAGGATCTGATTCCATTACGTGTCCGCAATTTTTGCAGGTTCTTAAATCTACCGAGTTGTAAAATCGGGTAAATGTGGGTAAAAATCCTTTTTCAATATCATCTAAAGTAAAACGCTCTTCGTACAATTTGTTGTTGCATTTTTCGCAAAACCACATCAATCCATCTTTAAGGTTGGTGCCTTTTCGTTTGCGTTCAATTACCAATCCAATAGAGTTTTCGGAACGAACTGGTGAGTGAGGCACATTGGCAGGTAATAAAAACATATCGCCTTCTTTTATAGGCACTTTTACTGCTTTTCCGTTTTCTTGAATGGTTACTTCAATGTCGCCTTTTAGTTGATAAAACAACTCTTCGGTTTCGTTAAAATGGTAGTCTTTTCGGGCATTTGGTCCGCCAACAATCATCACAATATAATCTCCCGATTCGTCGTACAGGTTTTTGTTGGCAACGGGTGGTTTCAGCTTGTCTTTGTTTTCTTCAATCCACTTGTTGAGGTTAAAAGGTCTTCTAATTTCCATGGTTATTTATTTTAAAGTACACTAAAGTAATTTTTTTCTTGGCTATTTTAAAAGTTCAATCGAGTTTTTATGTTTAATTCTAAAATTTCGCCCATGTTGTTACAATTTAAAAATTCTGGTTGATGATGAAACTTGCTTAATTCAACACGTAAATTTTGGATGTGTTCGGGAAACGAAATGCTATCGTTTTTAATAATGTTGATGAGGTAATCGATTTGATATTTGTCGTTGAGGTAGCGTTTTTTCAGCAAGGCTTGTTCTTCTTTAAGGTATTGTTCGGCAGTTTCAAACGACATGGCTTCTTGGGTTAAATTCACAAAAAACAAGTTGTCTTTATAAAATTGGGGCAAAAATATTCGGCTTCTGCCCTCAAAGCTTTGCTGGTCGAAATCAATGGCTCTAATTCGGTACTGAATTTGGTCGAAATCTTGAGTTACCACCACCACAAAATTGTAGGCACGCATATCGCCCAATAAACGTACAAAACAACGCTCGTTAAACTTCACAAATTCTTTTGCCAACCTTACCAAATTTACCTCTCGTTTGCCCGATTCTACTTCGTTAATAAATTGGTCGCCCGGAATTCCAATAATGTGTTCTTCCACCAACGTATTTTTGTAGTAGATGTAGTTGATTTTGTTTGGCGAAAAATGGTGTTCCAGCTCCAATCCGTAAACTCTCGACGAATCGGCTCTTTTGATATAGTAATAATCGTAGTTGTCGTTTAACTGATTTAAAATTTTTACTCGAAAAGGTTTGGAGTTGCCATAACCACAAAAATCAATGCTGTCAACCGTTAAATAATCTACTTTACTACCATCGGAAATTAACAACCGATAAATTTCAACCAACGCAGCATAAATAAAATCAATTTCGCTGGGCGGATAAATTACAGCGTTCCACATGGTTGGTTCGCCGTGTTTGTTTTGTAGCGGAATTAAATTGGTGTAACGCAGCAAATCTTCGTATTGCAAAGGAATTTCAAGGCTTCGAGAATATTTTACGAGGTAATCGTTCAATTCGGATTTAATCTTAAAAAATGGTTTTTTGTATTCGATATGATTAAATTGCATGGGGCTGGGTGTTTGTTTTTCTAAACAAATGGAAAATTAGAAAATAAAATAGAAGTAGATAGGCGAATAACCTTATTTTTGTTTTGAAATATAAATAACCGTATGAATTTAGATTTAACTGGAAAAAATGCTATTGTATGTGGTAGCACTCAAGGCATAGGAAAAGCAGTTGCTGTAGAGTTGGCTCAAATGGGAGCTAATGTTATTTTAATTGCACGAAACGCCGACAAACTAAAACAGGTTAAAAGTGAATTAGACACAACAAAAGGGCAGGAGCATCACTTTATTCCTGTAGATTTTGCTATACCAGCACAATTAAAGTTGGTGTTGGAAAACTATTTTGAAATAAACAAATCGGACATCAATATTTTGGTAAACAACACTGGTGGACCTGCTGGTGGACCAATTGAAGATGCAAAAATTGATGAATTTATACATGCTTTTTCTAATCATTTGTTGTGTAATCACATTTTGGTTAAGGCAGTAAAAGAAGGTATGAAAAGATCGGGCTACGGACGAATCATCAACATTATTTCTACTTCGGTAAAACAACCTTTAAATGGCTTAGGGGTTTCAAATACCATTAGAGGAGCTGTTGCCAATTGGAGCAAAACCATGGCAAACGAATTGGGTCAATATGGAATTACGGTAAACAATGTGTTACCAGGAGCAACCGACACCATTCGACTACAATCTATTATGGAAACCAATGCAACCAAAAAAGGCAAAAGTGTTGAAGAAATAAAACAAGAAATGGCAAACGAAGTACCTTTAAAACGTATTGCTCAACCCGAAGAAATTGCTAATGCGGTGGCATTTTTGGCGTCGCCATCGGCAAGCTACATCAACGGAATAAACTTTCCGGTAGATGGAGGCAGAACAAAGAGTTTATAAATAAAAAAGCTCCGCATTATTGCGGGGCTTTTTTTATTCTTTTATCGTAAATTTTATAGGTATTGAGTAGTAAACTGCAACTTCTTTTCCATGATTTATTGCTGGAATAAGTTCGGGCAGAGTACTTACCGCATTTATGGCTTCTTTTTCTAGATCAAGAGGAATCCTTCCGCTATTTAAAACCCTAACATTTTTTATTTGACCTTTTTTGTTTACTTCAAAGTAAACATGGGCAGTATATTCTGCTTTACCCATTTCTTTTATTGATTCAGGTATTTTTAGGGTTCTTCTAAAGTGTTTGAACATTTCTTCTTCTGTACAAGACTTTCTAACATTTTCATTTGCACTTTCACAATTTTTATAAAAAGGCATTTTTCCAGCTGCAGGTAGAGGAGCATCTTCTTTTTCTAACACTTCTGGTATCGTCCACTTGTTGGGGTCAAAAACTGGGTCTGGTTCAACAAAAGGCTCGGGGTCAGGTGTTGGGTCAACAGGGTCGGTTTTAATAATATTTATTCTACTTGGGTCCACTTTTGGAGCAGTAAGTTTAATTGCTGGTTTAACAGGAGTAGAACGATAAGTAATAATTGGAATATCGAAATCTCCCTCTACTTCAATGTCAGGTTTTGGTAATTCTGCAATGTAAACAGGGGTTGTCCACTCAAACGCTAAAAAGGTTATTGAGGTAGAAATGATGAGACCAATTTGGAAAAAAATTCCTCGAAGTTTCTCCAGGTTGTTTTTTGGTTTTTCTGTTGTTTTCATGGTAATTAGTTTTAGGAGTTAGTGCTATTAAAACTTATTTTTGCTTGTTTTTATTATGTTAGATGATGTTTTTGTTTACATTCCATAAAAAAAGAATTCTTTTTTTTGCCACAATACTTCTTGTTGGCTTAATTTACTCTTGTGCTTCAATGCCGGTGAGTAATACCACAACAGTAAAGCGCTATGCAGTGGGTGAAGGAGGTGGTTTTACAGGAGCTTATACCGAGTTTTCGTTTAGCGAAGATGGTAAAGTATATAAACGAGATTTTAACTACCAACGCGATGTTTTTATCAAACAATTGAGCGAAGCCGATTTAAAATATTTTCTAAATAAAGTTAACGATTTAGGTATTGCAACCATCGACATAAATGCTCCAGGAAACATTTCAAAATATATTGAAATTAGAGATGGAGAAATCTCGCTAAATAAAATTGTGTGGGGCGAACAGACCTATTATCCACCAAATAATTTGGTTGAATTTCATCAGGAATTGTATAAAAAGCTAAGTGCTTTAGAATAGAATTAAACTATTTCTAACAAGGTTCTGAAAGCAACAAATTTTCCGTCGTAGCGTTGAGCGTGGTCTTTTTGTAAAGCTGGAGCGTGTTTGGCTTGATATTCTTCTAAATCTTGCATATTGGCACAAGTGTATTGAATGGCATAAGTATGACCAGTTTCATCTTCTTGAGTGCTTAACACCTTACAAATTTTATGTTCTAAGAAAAATCCTGTGTCCATCACTTGAGGAATATGGATGGTTTTCATCCAAGTTATCCATTCGTCATGCACATCGCTTTCAATGTTTACGGTTACGTTGTAAATAATCATTAGAAAAGAAGTAAAAATTTATGAGCAAAGTTAGATAAAATGTAGCATTCTACTCGCTTATTCAGGCTTACTGATAGTGTAATCTTTTATTTTACGTCTTTTAATTCATTAAAAATCAACGTAATTTCTGCATTTAATTGTTCCAATAATAAAGACATTTTTTCAAGATTGGTTCTGCTTTCTGCCAGTGTTTCGATTTCTTTAAGAAGTGTTGTTAAATGATCTAACGTTAATATTCTAGACGAGCTAAGCATTTTATGCGAGGCTCCTCTTATGGTTTGCCAATCATTATTAGCATATGCTTCGTTAATTTTTTTTACTGATTCTGTACATTCAATAACAAATTGTTCGAGTAATTGGTTTACAAAATCACTGTCACATCCTATCATTTCCATTATTTTTTCTCTATCGATCATAATTATTTTTTTGTTTTAATAAATTTATAATTTTCGCTTTTAAATGTTCTCTCTTTAAAGGTTTGCTAATATAGTCACTCATACCTGCTGCAATACATTTTTCTTTTTCTCCACTTATGGCATGAGCCGTCATGGCTAAAATGGGGATGTTTTTTTTCTTTCCTTTCATTTTAGTTCGTATAAATTTGGCGGCGGTATAACCGTCCATGTGTGGCATTTGAATATCCATCAGAACCATATCATAATCAGATCGGGCCAATTCATTTACTCCTTCAAGCCCATTGTTAACTACAGTTATTTTTACACCCATGCTTTCAAGAAATTTTGTAGCCACCATTTGATTTAAGGTGTTGTCCTCTACCAATAAAACTGTTGTTTTAAAAAGTTCTTTTTCGAATTCATCAAACTCAATGGTTTGTAAGATTTCGTCCTCGGTAGTTGAAATACCAAAAGGTATTTCAACAGTAAAAATGGCTCCCTTACCTTCCTTACTTTTTACTTTAATACTACCGCCTTGAAGTTCCAACAGTCGTTTAACAATAGAAAGCCCAAGACCTGTACCACCATATTTTCTTGTGGTTTCTTTATTGGCTTGCTCAAAATCGTAAAAAATTACTTTGTGCATTTGTGCGTTAATCCCTATTCCAGTATCTTCAACAATAAAATGGAGTTTAAGTGTAGTATCATTTTTTTCGACAACTTTCACATATAGTTTCACAAAGCCTTTTTCAGTAAATTTTATGGCATTGCTTATTAAATTAATTAAGATTTGGTTAATGCGGACAGGGTCGCCTATCATTTTTTCTGGAACATCATCATCCATTGATTTTAAAAGCTGTATTCCTTTTTCGTGTGCACGATGGCTAATAGAATTAAATAAATCTGAGATTAAACTGTTGAGATTGAACTGTATTTTTTCCAGACTCATTTTACCCAATTCTATTTTTGATAAGTCTAACACATCGTTGATAATTCTAAGCAGGTTTTCTCCAGCAAAATCCATCGATTTTAAGTAATCTAATTGTTCTTGATTGAGAGGAGTATCTTTTAATAATTGTATAATTCCCATAATAGCATTCATGGGAGTTCTAATTTCGTGACTCATGTTAGCTAAAAACAATTCTTTTGCTTTGGCAGAATCTTCGGCAATTTTTTTTGCTTTTAAAATTTCTTTTTCGGCTTGTTTTTTATGTGTAACATCAGTATCAATTGCAATAATATTTTCGAGTTCGCCGCTATTATTAAACAAAGGAGTTAATGTAGTGATTGACCAATATTCTGCACCATTTTTTTTATAATTGTGTGATTCATAAGAAACCGATTGTTTAGTTTCCAGCATTTTTATAAAATAGGGATGATCTTCAACAAGTCCTGTTTTCCTTCCTTTTCTAAGGAGTTGACCATGGGTTCCAGTTATTTCGTTAAGTGAATACCCAGTTATTCGCTTAAATCCTTCGTTTACCCATTGAATATTTCCTTTATTATCAGCAATTACTACCGCATTATCAGTTTTTGATAAAACCAACGACAACTTTCTTATTTCTGCTTCCGCCTCTTTAATTGCAGTAATGTCAACAGCATATACATTTACATATCCATTTTGAGGTACCGGAACAATAGTACACATGTAGGTTCTTTCGTTAACTTTCAGCTCTTTTTTAACTGGTTTACCGTATTGATATGTTTTATTAATTTGTTTAACCCATTCTTGTTTAATTTTCTTGTTATCTTCATTATCGAAAAAACTAAGGGTGTTGTTACTAGCAGGATTTGAATACAATAATATTTGCCCATGTACAGAAAATCTAAATGTTGGATTTGGATTTTCTGCGGGAATATTTGCGACGGAATTAAGTTCCTCCTCCATCAATTTACGACTAGTTATATTGGTATGTAACCCCACGGAACCTGTAATGTTTCCATGTGCATCATAAGTTGGAGAGCCGCTAACCAACATCCATAATTTTTGGTTGTGTTTTGTTAACAATTGAATTTCGTATTTTGTTGCTTTTCCTTTTTTTCGGGATGAAATTATCGACTTCATTTCCTTCCTTCCTTCCTCATCCAATAAAAGTTTATTGGCTTTTTTTCCTTGCATTTCTTTAAATTGATAACCCAACATTTTACACATAAAGTCGTTTGCAAATGTTATGATGTCATTATTATCAACCATCAACACTCCTTCATTCATTGTTTCAACTAGCGTTCTATATTTTTGTTCACTTTTATGAAGTTCATATTCAATTTTTTTCTTTTCGGTAACATCAACTATCGATGCTAATACAAAGTTCCCTTCTTTTCTATTGATAGGATTCAATCCTATTTCTACAATAATTTTAGTGCCATCTTTTTTTACACCATATAGTTCTCTGCCGACACCCATAGGTCTTGCACTTGAGTTGTTTTGATATTCACTTCTACTTTTAATATGATTTTCTCTTACTTCGTGAGGTATTAAAATTTCGATAGTGTTGCCTAAAAGGTCTTTTTCATCATATCCAAACATTTTTTCTGTTTGTTTATTCAACATCACAATTTTACCACGCTCATCTACCATTATCATAGCATTTGGAGCAGCTTCAACAGCTATTTCAAAACGTTTGTTTGCATTTTTTTCATCAGTAATATCTCGTGCAATTTCTGATGCTCCTAAAATAGTACCTAAATTATTTTTGATAGGAGAAATAGATAAACTTATGTCAATTAAAGAGCCATTTTTGGTTTTTCTTATGGTTTGAAAAGTGTTTATTTTTTGGCCGTTGGAAATTTTTCTCATTACCGCTTCATACTCATCTATTTTTTCTTCAGGAATAATTAGGCTGATGTGTTGTCCTATTACTTCTTTTTCGGTGTAACCATATATTTTAGTCGCACCTTTATTCCAACTTGTTATATTACCCAGTATAGTTTTACTTATAATTGCATCGTTACTCGACTCTACAACAACCGACAACAATCTTTCTTTTTCTAATGCGGTTTCTTTAAGTTGCATTTCCCTTTCTAGGTTCAGGTATGCTCTTTTTAAATCGCGAGTTCGTTCGTTTACTTTTGCTTCTAATTGTTGATTGGAGAGGAATAGTTTTTCCTTGGTTTCTTTAAGTTCGGTAATATCTTGTACAGTTCCATACATTCTAATAGGCGTTTCATCTTTTGCTAATTCAACAGTTCCTCTCACTTCAAGAAATTTAGATGTCCCTCCATTAGTTGTAATACGAAAATAAATTTTAAAGGGATTGTGTTTAAAATAGGCTCGTCTGATAATATAATCTACAGTTTCTATGTCTTGTTTGTGAATATATTTTAGTAATGTTTCATATTTTAGTTTGTTGCTTTTTTGGTGGAGTTCAAATATTTTTAACATCTCGTTAGAGCAGGTTATGATACTACTCTTCCATTTCCATTCCCAACTTCCAATATGACCAATTTTTTGTAACTCGTTAATTAATACTTCTCTTCTTATGGTACCAGTTTTAAGTTGGCGGTTTAGTTTTTTTAGTGTGGACAGCTGTTCTTTAGAGGTGTCGAGCATTAATTTTATTCCAGCATAAAGTCCAGTAAATTCATCCTCTTCTTTAGGTATTTGAAAATCAATATCGTATTGACCTGTTGCTATAGCTAAAAATAGTTCCTCCGTGAGATTTAGTTTCTCCTTAAGGTATTCTAATTGCTCCTTATTTAGTTTACTTCTTCCCATAATCTTTTTTCTATAGCCACTGCTGAGCCTCAGTTCGGGAAACAAAAAATTTCATTTTATGTGTTAATCCTAGTCCTTTAGTAAACATTTGAATAAAATACTTCATAAATAAATTATCTCCATATACAGCTATTTTATCTATAGGTTGTTTAAACAGCCAAATTGAACCTCGTTTGCGTGATTCTACGGTTATCATATCAACCTTGCTAATGTCAACCAATAAATGAACAGGAACTTGTTTTTTATGGGTTTTTTTAATGAATTCAGTGGCTCTATCTAGTATTACTTTTAATTCTTTGTCGTAAACTTTTTCGTTAAAAACGATTTCAATTTGTTGCAATTCATTAATAAAAACTTTTTCACTCATAGATTTATCTTAAATTTAAACGTTTATACAATTCATCAATATAAGGTTTGCTTACAGGTATAGTCTTGTTATTAATTTCAATAATTTCACCGTCAACCTTGTTTATTTTATTTAGCTGAACAATATAAGAGCGGTGCACCTGCATAAATTCACTTTCAGGTAATTTATCTATCATCTCTTTTAATTTAATATTGGTTCGATGTTTATCATGGTCTGTCACCACTATTATATTGTTGTTGTCGGCTTTTATATAACCAATTGTATGTAATGATATCTTTTGCCACAACCCATCTTGTTTAATAAAAATATCACCATTTTTACTATTTAAACCTTCTGTTATTTTCTCAAAATAGTCTTTAATTTTTGTACTACATTTTAAAAACCGGTTTAATAATATTGGCTTATGTAAATAATCTAAAGCATTGTTTTCAAAAGCTTCTGGACCATAAGCTTTGTTTCTTGAAACAAACACTAGTGCTGGTTTTTCTGGGAGTGCTTCTAAAAACTCCAAACCATTCATTTCAGGCATTTCCATATCCAAAAAAATAAGATCAATTTCACGGGTATCGATTTTATTAAATGCTTCTGCACTATTGTAATAAGTTTGCCGATGCTCAAGAAAATCTACCTTTGATATATAGTGCTCCAATATTTTAGTAAAAACCTTGTCATCATCAATTATTATACATTTTACCTTCATATTCAAATTTTTCGTCTTACTCAAATATAAGCATTATATGAATAATTATAAATTTTGAAAAACGTAAAATGCCCAGCCAACAGCCACTCCTATTAAAAACACCAGGGTTCCATAAACTAAGTTTCTAGAGCGTTTTTTTCTTTCGAATTCTATTTCGGAGATTAAACGCAAGATGGATTGTCCCACTCGGACAACTCCATAATGTTCCTTTGAAACATAATCGGAAGCACCCTTGTTAAATAATTCAGCAGTTACCATCACATTTTCCTGACCACTCATTATCAACACTTTTGTTAATGGGTGTAGGGCTTTTATTTTTTTAAGAATAATTAGTCCGTTTTCTGCATCAGGATTGCTCTCGTCTAAATAATAATCTAAAATAACAATGTCTGGTTTTATATACATTGCATCTAAACATTCTTGACCAGTTCCAAATGAAAAAATTTCTAGATTGGGCTTTTTATCATGGTCACAATTCGGCATTTTCTTCAAATAGTTTTCTAACATCATCTGATTGATGTTATCATCTTCAACGATAAACACTTTATATGATGAAGCTGAAGTCATGGTTTTATTCCTAGCATGGCTGTTATCAAATGTTGTTGTTGTCATAACTATGGATTTAAGAGTTAAAAAATATTTTTTGGTCTATTAGTTCGTTTTACTATTCAGTTAATGGTATTCGGTCGTAAATAATTTATTTGATATTACTACCAAGTAAATTTTGAAAGAAAATCTTTTAAAAAAGGTTTTGCTTTAGAATTATTAAAATGGTTTTCTACCACCTCAAGTAATTCTGCAATAAAGTTGTCGGTTCTTGGTATAAAATCTTCGGCACCCAATTTTATTAACTTTACCGCTAGCTTAAAACTTTTGGTTGATGAATAAATAATTATAGGAATGTGTGGGTCTAGACATTTAACTTTATTTAAAAAATCATCCCCATTCATTCGGTTATTAAATGTCGAATCTAAATAATAGTCAGATAAAATTAAATCTGGACTTCTGTATTTAATAGTCCTATAACAATCTTCTGCAGAAGTATATGTTCTTATATTACAATCGAGAATTTCTTTAATTCTTTTTTGAATAATTTTTAAACTGATGCTATTATCATCAACAATATAAATATATGGCTTGTTGTTTTGCATAATCGAAAGGTTCTATAGTTGTAGTGTAAACGTTAATAAATGTTGTTTAATCAACAATAAAAGGGTGAGCTATCTTCTTTTAAGTGTGAACAGCAAATTATAAAAGGTGAATGGTTCGAATCATAAATAAAGGGATTTGCTTAATCTTAATTATTATGAGTTTGATGTAAAAAACGATATGGGTAAATTGTTGTGTTTATTTTAGCGTGTGGATAACCTTATTTTTTTATTAACAAACGTAAAAAATCAACAAAATCAAGTTGAATAAGGGGTTAAATATCACTAATTTCGTGTCTTTATTTTTAGACATCAAATCACCAAAAAAGCATGAGCAGCAAAAAGATTAAAAGTGCCTTAATTTCGGTTTATCACAAAGACAATTTAGAGCCAATTATACACGAATTACACCGCAATGGAGTAACCATCTTTTCAACTGGAGGAACACAAACTTTTATTGAAGAGTTAAATGTTCCTGTAATTCCTGTTGAGGACTTAACTTCTTACCCTTCAATTTTGGGCGGAAGAGTAAAAACGTTGCACCCAAAAGTTTTTGGCGGAATTTTAAGTAGAAGAGGTTTGGATAGCGATGTGGCTCAGTTGGCTGAATACGAAATTCCTGAAATTGATTTGGTAATTGTCGATTTGTATCCGTTCGAAGACACTGTCGCTTCAGGGGCAGCCGAACAAGATATTATAGAGAAAATCGATATAGGCGGAATCTCATTGATTCGTGCTGCAGCAAAAAACTTTAAAGATGTGGTTATCGTTTCATCTAGAAATCAATACACACAAGTATTGGATTTGTTGAAACAAAAAAATGGAGCTACCGATTTGGCTGATCGCAAACACTTGGCAAAATTGGCTTTCCATGTTTCTTCAAACTACGACACCGCTATTTTCAACTGGTTCAATCAGGGTGAGGAAAAGTTCTTTAAACAAAGCATTGCTCAATCCCATGTGCTTCGATATGGAGAAAATCCTCATCAAGAAGGAGTTTTTTATGGTGATTTAGATGCCATGTTTGATAAATTGAATGGTAAAGAATTGTCGTACAACAATTTATTAGATGTTGATGCAGCAGTAAATTTAATGGCAGAATTTTCTCCCAATCGCCCAACATTTGCAGTATTAAAACACAACAACGCTTGCGGATTGGCTTCTAGAGACACATTGCTTCAAGCATGGAATGATGCTTTAGCTGCCGACCCAATTTCTGCATTTGGAGGTATTTTAATAGCCAATCAGAAAATAGATTTGGCAACTGCTGAAGAAGTAAATAAGTTGTTTTGCGAAGTAATTATTGCTCCTGGATATGAAACAGAAGCGTTGGAATTATTAAAAAGCAAAAAAAATAGAGTTATTTTAGTTCAAAAAAATGAAGCGTTGCCTAAAAAACAATTCAGAACCATTTTAAATGGTGTTTTAGAGCAAGACAAAGACCTTAAAACAGCAAATGCAACCGATTTTAAGGTGGCTACCAAAAAAGCCCCTACAGCACAAGAAATTAAAGACATGGAATTTGCCAATAAATTGGTAAAACATACCAAATCGAATACCATTGTTTTTGCTAAAAACGAGCAATTGTTGGCAAGTGGAACAGGTCAAACATCGCGTGTTGATGCTTTAAAACAAGCCGTGGTAAAAGCAAAAGCGTTTGGTTTTGATTTAAAAGGAGCTGTAATGGCTTCTGATGCTTTTTTCCCTTTTCCTGATTGTGTGGAGTTGGCAGATAATGAAGGGATAACAGCTGTGGTTCAGCCTGGAGGCTCAATAAAAGACCAAGAATCTATTGATTATTGTGATACTCACAACATGGCAATGGTGATAACAGGATTCAGACATTTTAGGCATTAAAAAGTTGGAAGTCCGAAGTTGGAAGTTTGAGGATTGAAAACTGAAAATTGAGGACTGAAAATCGAAGACTGAAATTAACTAACAAATAACTGTTTAAATTTATTGTCAGCAACTGAAAACAAGCACATTTAAATCATAAATTTACAAATACTCTAACCAAATTTATACACACAACGAATGGGATTATTTAGCTTCTTAACACAAGAAATTGCAATTGACCTTGGAACCGCAAACACCCTTATCATCCACAACGACAAGGTGGTGGTAGACGAACCGTCTATTGTTGCCAAAGACCGAATGACGGGAAAAATTATTGCCGTAGGTAAAAAAGCCATGCAAATGCACGGTAAAACTCATGAAGACATTAAAACCATTCGTCCTTTAAAAGATGGTGTAATTGCTGATTTTGATGCAGCAGAACACATGATTAGAGGAATGATTAAAATGATTAACCCTAAAAAACAGTTGTTTACGCCATCGTTGAAAATGGTTATTTGTATTCCATCGGGTATTACCGAAGTGGAAAAAAGAGCCGTAAAAGATTCTGCTGAACATGCTGGAGGTAAAGAAGTTTATTTAATTCACGAACCAATGGCAGCCGCAATCGGTATTGGAATTGATGTGTTGGAACCAATGGGAAATATGATTATTGATATAGGTGGTGGAACTTCAGAAATTGCCGTAATTGCTTTAGGAGGTATTGTTTGCGATAAATCTATTCGTGTTGCTGGTGATGATTTTACTAACGATATTGTGGATTATATGCGTCGTCAACACAACCTTTTAATAGGAGAGCGTTCGGCAGAGCAAATTAAAATTGAATGCGGTTCGGCACTAACAGAATTAGAAAATCCACCAGAAGATTATGCTGTTCAAGGTAGAGACTTAATGACTGGAACACCAAAAGAGATAGTGGTTTCTTATAGTGAAATTGCACATGCTTTAGACAAATCAATTGCTAAAATTGAAGAAGCGGTGTTGAATGCGTTAGAGTTAACTCCTCCTGAATTATCAGCAGATATTTATAAAACAGGCTTGTATTTAGCAGGTGGAGGTTCTATGTTAAGAGGATTAGACAAACGAATTTCGATGAAAACCAAGTTGCCAGTTCATATTGCTGAAGATCCATTGAGAGCTGTAGCAAGAGGAACCGGTATTGCTTTAAAAAACATCAGTAAATTGCCGTTTTTGATTAAGTAAATTAATCCAAAACTTAAATTGATAGCATGAGGAATATATTTAAATTTTTAACCAAAAATTCATTTATATTCCTCTTTTTGTTGCTTGAGTTTTTTGCTTTTTGGATGTTGATAGCCAATAACAATTATCAAAACTCCACATTCTTTAATTCGTCTAATTTTTTGGTTGGGAACTTCTATTCTTCAACAAGAAATATAACAGATTACTTTAATTTAAAACAGGTAAACAAAGAACTTGCTGAGCAAAATGCAAAGTTGCAGTCGAATAACATTGCTGCCTTTACAAAAGTTTATGGTCGTATTTACCAAATCAATGATACATCGTATCATCAAAGTTATATGTATAGTGCTGCAAAGGTGGTAAACAATTCTACCAACAAACGTCAGAATTACATTACCATTGATAAAGGAGAATTAAACGGTATTGAAGCTGAGATGGGTGTTATTTGTGCAAATGGGGTTGTGGGTATAGTTAAAAACGTGTCTAAAAATTTTGGTTCGGTAATGTCGGTTTTGCATGATAAATATAAACTGAGTGCAAAAATCAAAAAGTCAGGATATTTTGGCTCCTTGGTTTGGGAAGGAAATAATTACCGAGAGGCACAATTAAAAGACATTCCTAATCATGTTAAACTGGTGATTGGAGATACTGTTGTAACTACTGGTTATTCAACCATTTTCCCCGAGAATGTTTTAATTGGAACAGTAAAGGAGTTTGATTTACCAGAAGGCAATAATTTTTACAACATTACCATTCAGTTTGCTGTAGATTATAAAAACCTTTCGCACGTTTATGTGGTAAGGTCGTTAATGAAAGAAGAACAATTGAAGTTAGAAGCTGAAAGTCAACAAGAAGTTACAGAATGATAAGAGATATTATTGTATATGCATTTATGTTTTTAGCGTTAATACTTACACAAGTATTGGTGTTAAACAATATCGAATTGGGAGGATATATTAATCCTTACTTGTATGTGTTTTTTATACTTGCTTTACCATTTGAAACACATGATAATTTGGTGCTTGTGTTGGCATTTATTTTGGGATTAACCATAGATATTTTTACCAGTACATTGGGCATACATACCTCGGCAACAGTATTTTTAGCTTTTTCACGAAAGTATATTTTAAAATTAATCTCACCTCGAGGTGGTTATGATTTTGGAACAACTCCAAACTTACAATCAATGGGCATGTCGTGGTTTATGACTTACGCTATAATTTTAGTGCTTTGTCATCACCTTTTTCTGTTTTATATTGAGTCATTTACCTTTTCACAGTTTTTCTCAACCTTTGGAAGAGTAATTCTCAGTAGTATTTTTACCTTAATACTTATTTTTATAGTTCAGTTGTTTAACTATAATCCGAATGCCCGAAAATGAATAATCTTTCCGACAGAAAAATTGTTATTGCACTTATCTTTCTTGTTGTTGGATTTATTTTTATTATT
The DNA here is from genome assembly GCA_964398455.1 of uncultured Vicingus sp. Classification (GTDB taxonomy): domain Bacteria; phylum Bacteroidota; class Bacteroidia; order Flavobacteriales_E; family Vicingaceae; genus Vicingus. The sequence continues at coordinate 16,563 of CAYNMR010000009.1, forward strand.
CGATTATTTAACGTTCAGGTTATCAATAATAAATACAAAATTGATTCCGACCAAAACGTATTAAGGGAAGTTATTCAGTATCCAGCTAGGGGGCTTATTTATGACAGAAATGGAGTGCTTTTGGTATACAACGAAGCTGCTTACGATTTAATGGTTGTTCCTCGTCAGGTAAAGGAAATGGATACCTTAGCGTTGTGCGAATTGTTGGGGTTACCTTACGAAGACTTTATAACCAAATTTAACAAAGCAAAAAACTATTCGCGATACAAGCCTTCTGTTTTTGAAAAAGAAATTTCTTCAAAGGAGTATGCGAAAATTCAAGAAAAATTATTTGAATATCCTGGATTCTACGCACAAACACGTACGTTAAGAAAGTATCCACGAGAAAGTGCTGCTCATATTTTGGGTTACATCGGTGAGGTTGACCAAAAGTTAATAGATAAAAATCCTTATTACCGTTCTGGTGACTACATTGGTAAAAGTGGTATTGAACTTTCGTATGAAGATTTGTTGAGAGGACAGCGAGGAGTGAAGCGGGTTTTGGTTGATGTACACAACCGAGAAAAAGGTAGTTATTTAGATGGAGAAATGGACACCATGGCGGTTACAGGAGAAACCATTTATTTAACCATTGATGCTATTTTGCAGGAGTATGGCGAGCAACTTATGCAAAACAAACGAGGTAGTATTGTTGCCATAGAGCCAGCCACAGGAGAAATTTTAGCAATGGTTTCAGCACCAGCTTATAATCCCAATTTGTTGGTTGGTAGAGATGTAAAGAAAAATTATCCTATTTTAAGTACCGACGAATTAAAACCTTTGTTTAATAGAGCATTAATGGCATCATATCCTCCAGGCTCTACTTTTAAAACCATACAAGCCTTAATTGGAATGCAAGATGGGGTAATTACCGAAAACACAGGATTTCCTTGTATTAAAAGCAATGTGGGTTGCCACGACCATCCTACAGCAACAAATGTTGAATCGTCTATTAAGATGTCGTGTAACCCTTATTATTTTAGTGTTTACAGAAAAATATTACTTCAAAATAAATCGACAAGTTTGTTTAAGGATAGCGAAATTGGGTTAGCAAAATGGAGTAAACAAGTGAAAAAATTTGGTTTGGGTGTTGATTTAGGAACAGACCTACCAGCTATTAAAAAAGGATTTATTCCCGATGTAGCTTTTTACGACAAATGGTATGGAAAAGGTCGTTGGGCTTTTAGCACCATTTATTCGTTAAGTATAGGACAAGGAGAGATAGGAGTTGTGCCACTTCAAATGGCAAACTTATCGGCAATATTGGCTAATCGCGGGTATTTTTATACACCTCACGTTTTAAAAAGAATAGAAAAAACAGATTCTATACCTTCTATTTTTAGAATAAAACACCAAGTTGGAATTGACAAACATTACTTTAACCCTATAGTTGAGGGAATGTTAAAAGTAGTGGAAGAAGCTGGTGGTACTGCACGAAGAGCAAAAATAGATAGTATTCAGGTTTGTGGAAAAACAGGAACAGCACAAAATCCACACGGTGAAGACCACTCTATTTTTATAGCGTTTGCTCCAAAAACAAATCCTAAAATTGCCATAGCGGTTTATGTCGAAAATGCTGGGTTTGGCGGGACATGGGCAGCTCCAATTGCTAGTTTAATGATGGAAAAATATTTGACAGGAGCAATAAGAGATACCGTAAAAGAAAACCGAATTTTAGATGCCAATTTAATGGATGTTATTCCTAAGGAAGGTCAATGAGAAACCAGAAAAGCATATTCGCAAATATTGATAACGTAACGGTTATACTCTATGTTGTACTTGTTTTTATAGGCTGGATAAGCATTTATGCTGCTGTTTATAACGAGGAACACCACAGTATTTTTGATATTTCCGAGCGATATGGAATGCAGCTGCTATGGATTGCCGCAGCTTTTGTTATTGCAACCATAATACTGATGTTTGACGGTCAGTTTTTTCCCACATTTGCCTATCCTATTTTTGTTGCATTACTACTCACATTGATCGGGGTTTTACTCTTCGGAGCAGAAGTAAAAGGGTCTAAATCGTGGTTTAAAATAGGAAGTTTTGCCCTGCAACCCTCTGAGTTTGGAAAATTTGCCACAGCTCTTGCTTTAGCAAAATACCTTTCAGGTCTTAACATTAAAATGCAAGACATGAAAACCAAAGTAATAGCATCAATTATTATTGGAATTCCTGCAGTGCTTATTTTGCTTCAAAACGATACAGGTTCTACGTTGGTTTATGCCTCTTTTGTGTTTGTTTTGTATCGCGAAGGATTGTCTGGAAACATCTTGTTGTTGGGATTATACACCGCATTTTTATTTGTGATATCGCTCTTGATGCGTATCAACGATTTTACCTTTTTTAGTACGGTGCTTTCGGGCGACCAATTGCTGATAATTATTTTAGGGCTTATAGCAGCGTTGGTTATTTATGCTACAAAAAGAGCTAAAAGATTTTGGATGATTGTAGTTGCTGCGTTTATTTTCTCGGCAGGTTTAATTTTTAGCGTCGATTACATTTTCGAAAACGTATTAGAACCTCACCAATCGAAACGTATAAACGTGTTGTTGGGAATAGAATCCGACCCCAAAGGTGCAGGATACAACGTAAATCAATCACTTATTGCTATTGGCTCAGGAGGTTTTGCTGGCAAAGGTTTTATGGAAGGAACTCAAACTAAATTCGACTTTGTTCCTGAGCAAAGCACCGATTTTATTTTTTGTACCATTGGTGAGGAATGGGGTTTTCTAGGCTCTTTTGTATTAGTTTGCCTCTACATCGGGTTATTTCTTCGCATCATCTTTTTGGCAGAACGGCAACGCTCTATTTTTTCCCGAATTTATGGTTATGCTGTGGCTTCTATTCTATTTTTCCACTTCTTAATTAATATCGGAATGGCTATTGGCTTAGCTCCAGTAATCGGTATTCCTTTACCTTTTATCAGTTACGGAGGTTCTTCGTTGTGGTCGTTTACCATTCTGCTGTTTATCTTTATAAAACTAGATGCAGAACGGATTAATGTGTTGAGGTAGGAGTTAAATAATCCCCTCTCGTAACAAATCGTGTAAATGAATAACGCCTAAATAAGTGTTGTTTTCATCCACAACCAGTAATTGTGAAATACTTTTATCTTCCATTACATGAAGGGCTTCAATGGCTAAGCTGTTTTGTTGTATGGTTTTGGGAGAGGTACCCATAATATCTTTTGCAGTAACCAAATTGATGTCGAGGTTTTTCTCCAACATTCGTCTAATATCGCCATCAGTTACTACACCAATTAATGTGTTGTTGTCTACTACGGCAGCAACACCCAACCGTTTTGATGATATTTCAATAATAACTTCTTTTAAAGATTGAGCAGAAGTTACTTGCGGCTTAGCATTTTGGGTAAAAACGTCAGCAACACGCAAATACAATTTTTTGCCCAACGCTCCACCAGGATGGTATTTAGCAAAATCTTTATCGGTAAAACCACGTTGTTGAAGCAAACAAACTGCCAAAGCATCGCCCATAGCCATTTGAGCCGTGGTGCTGCTGGTTGGTGCTAGGTTGTTTGGGCAAGCTTCTGTTTCCACGTAAGTGTTTAGTACAAAATGGGCTTGTTTACCCAAAAACGAATCGGGATTACCAGTGATAGCCACTAGTTTGTTATCGAAACTTTTAACAAACGGAACCAATACTTTTATCTCGGGAGTGCTACCGCTTTTCGAAATACAAATAACCACATCCTCTTTTTGTATATTTCCCAAGTCGCCATGTATGGCATCGGCAGCGTGCATAAAAATAGAAGGTGTTCCAGTAGAATTTAAAGTGGCAACAATTTTTTGTGCAACAATGGCACTTTTACCAATACCAGTAATTACTACTCTGCCTTTTGAATTTAAAATTAACTCTACCACTGCAACAAAATCATCGTTAATAAAATGAGTTAATTGCTCGATAGCTTGAGCCTCTATTTTTAGAGCTTCAATAGCGTATTTTTTTATTTCGTCAGCAGATGCCATTCATTAAAGGTTTATTATAAGTAGTTAAGCTAAAACAAATTAAAAAAAATTCTTTTTTTCAAGGTTTGTAATAATTTATTGTCGTAACTTTAGTTTACAAATGTAATAAAATACCTAAACAACTTAATAATGCAAACTATTGAAGCTCCCCTAACGGACTATTTAAAAAAACATTTTGGATTTGATCAATTTAAAGGCGAACAAGAACAAGTAATTAATAATTTACTCGATGGCAAAGACACTTTTGTGATTATGCCAACAGGCGGAGGTAAATCGCTTTGCTACCAATTACCAGCATTAATTTGCGAAGGAACAGCCATTATTGTTTCTCCATTAATTGCTTTAATGAAAAATCAGGTGGATGCCATCAGAGGTTTCTCCAACCAAGAGGGTGTTGCACATTTCTATAATTCATCGTTAACTAAAACTGAGGCTCGTCAGGTAAAACAGGATGTAACGGATGGAGTTACCAAATTATTATTTGTTGCACCCGAATCGTTAACTAAAGATGAAAATGTTGAGTTTTTAAAAAGTATTAAAATTTCGTTTTTTGCTATCGACGAGGCTCACTGTATTTCAGAATGGGGTCACGATTTCAGACCAGAATACCGAAGATTAAGAACCATTATTGAATCAATTGATAGGGTTCCGATTATTGCATTAACAGCTACAGCAACACCAAAAGTTCAGGAAGATATTCAGAAAAACTTAGGAATGGCTGAGGCAAAAGTATTTAAGGCCTCATTTAATCGCCACAACTTAAAATATGAAGTGCGTCCGAAGAAAGACGTTAAAAAAGAGATTATTCGTTTTGTTAAACAACACGAAGGCAAAAGCGGTATTGTTTACTGTTTGAGCCGAAAAAAGGTAGAGGAGATTGCCGAATTTCTTCAAGTAAATGGCATTAAAGCATTGCCATACCATGCAGGACTAGATTCAGCATCGAGAGCAAAACATCAAGACATGTTTTTAATGGAAGATGTTGATGTAATTGTTGCTACTATTGCTTTTGGTATGGGTATCGATAAGCCCGATGTTCGTTATGTTATACACCATGATATACCAAAAAGTTTAGAGAGTTATTACCAAGAAACAGGACGTGCTGGACGCGACGGCGGAGAAGGCGTTTGTGTGGCTTTTTACAGTTATAAGGACATTGAAAAATTAGAGAAATTCCTTCACGGGAAACCAGTAGCCGAACTAGAAATAGGATTGCAGCTGATTTTTGAAATGGTTTCGTATGCGGAAACTGCTGTGTGCAGAAGAAAACAATTACTACATTATTTTGGAGAAAAATATGTAGATGAAGATTGCAGCGACAAAGGAATGTGCGACAACTGTGCAAATCCAAAAGAACGATTTGAGGGTAAAGACGATGTGAATACCTTGCTAACCTCTATTTTAGGTTTAAACGAGGTGTTTAAGGCTAAATATGTAGCCAATTTTATTGCGGGCAACGTTACATCAGAAATCAAATCATTCGGACACGATAAACACAAATTGTTTGGTAAAGGAAAAGCAGAAGGAAAAGACGATAAATATTGGGAAGCAGTTATTCGTCAATCGGTTGTTGGAGGAATGATTATCAAAGAAATTGAAAACTATGGAGTTTTAAAAGTTACTCCGATGGGTAAAGAATTTGTACAATCACCAAAGTCTTTCCAATTAGTAAAACCTCACGATTATAGCGATGTTGATGATGGAGATGTTATTGCTCCGCAACGAAGCAGCGGTGCTGCCGATGAAACACTGTTTGCTATTTTAAAAGACCTACGAAAATCCATAGCAAAACAAAAAGGATTTCCTCCATTTGTGTTGTTTCAAGACCCATCGTTGGAAGACATGGCAACCCGTTACCCAATTACCATTGAGGAATTAACTGCTATCTCTGGTGTTGGACAAGGAAAAGCCGAGAAATTTGGGCAAGAATTTATTGAGGTTATTGCCAACTATGTTGAGGAAAACGACATTGAGCGACCAATGGACATGGTGGTAAAATCGGTGGTAAACAAATCAGGATTAAAGGTTTATGTGGTTCAAAGCATCGACCGAAAAATTGATTTAGAAGATATTGCTGATGCCAAAGGACTTTCGATGGATGAATTGTTAAACGAACTCGAAATTATTGTTCACTCGGGAACAAAACTAAACTTGGATTATTACATCAACGAACAAATTGATGAAGCCGACCAAGAAGAAGTTTTCGATTACTTTATGGAAGCCAAATCGGACAGTTTAGATGATGCTATGGCAGAATTCGACGATGCTTTTTCTGAAGAGGAAATGCGTTTGCTTCGTATCAAATTCTTCTCCAACGTAGCCAACTAATTTTGTTGTTTTTAGCATGCAAGAGAAACAACTTCTTCGAGCCAACATGCTAAAGAAAAGAGCATTGCTCCATCCATTAAAAAAGCAAACTTACGACAAGTGGATTTGCAATAGTTTAGCAAAAACCATTTCTGAGCTTGATGCTAAGGTGGTACACGCTTATATTCCCATGGGAACCGAAATAGACATTGCCCCATTGATACAACAGTTGCTAGACAATAAAATAACCGTTGTTGCTCCAAAAACACTAAAAAACCGACAGCTGCAAAATTTAATTTTAAACTCGTTAACTGAGTTGGAAACAGGTATTGCGAAAACTCAACATCCTGCAAATGCTACCGAATACCAAGGAAATTACGACCTAATTATTGTTCCTGGATTAGCTTTCGATAAACAAAACTACCGTTTGGGTTATGGTGGTGGCTATTATGATGGATTTTTAGCCACACAACCCAATGCGCACAAGGTGGGTATTTTTTACCCTTTTCAGGAAGTAGAAAAAGTTCCTACAGAACCGCACGACGAGCAACTGTCGGCAATTTATGTTCAACCAGCAGATTTGTTTTAGCATGGGAGTTGCTGTTTTTTGGTTCCGACGCGATTTAAGGTTGCACGACAACACTGCTTTAAATTTGGCTTTAGCAAGTGGAAAAAAGGTGTTGCCCATTTTTATTTTCGATACCAACATTTTAAACAACCTCGAACAAGATGATGCCCGAGTTAACTTTATTTACGAAACCTTACAATCACTCAATGAAGAATTAATAAAGCACCAATCGTCGTTGTTGGTTAAAAAAGGAACTCCAATAGAGGTTTGGAAAGAAATCATTGCCGAATTTGAAGTAAATGAGGTATTTGCCAACAAAGATTATGAACCTTACGCGATAAAAAGAGACCACGAGATAACTACCTTTTTAAAGCAAAAAAACATACTTTTTACTGTTAGAAAAGACCACGTTATTTTTGAAGAAAACGAGGTAACCAAAAACGACGGGTTACCCTATACCGTTTATACTCCTTACAAAAACAAATGGTTGGAAAAATTTCAGCAGCAGCAACTCACTGTTCAGTCGTTGGTTTCAACCAATTTTTATTCGTATCAAACGCCTTTTCCAACGCTTTTGGCTATTGGGTTTAAGGTAAGCAATATAAAGGTTAGGCCAATCAATTTAAGCCAATTGGCTAATTATCATTTAAACCGAGATTTTCCAGAAAAAGATGCGGGAAGCTATTCAGGACCTCATTTGCGTTTTGGAACAGTAAGCGTGAGGCAAATGGTTAAAACAGCGTTAGAAACCAATCAAACCTACCTTTCGGAGCTTATTTGGCGTGAGTTTTTTATGCAAATTTTGTTTCACTTTCCGCATGTGGTAACCCAGAGTTTTAAAAAACCATACGACAACATTGCGTGGCGAAACAACTCCAACGAATTTGAACTGTGGTGCAAAGGCGAAACGGGTTACCCTATGGTGGATGCAGGCATGAAAGAATTGAATCAAACGGGCTACATGCACAACAGGGTGAGAATGGTGGTGGCGAGTTTTTTGTGCAAACATTTGTTAATCGATTGGCGTTGGGGCGAAGCCTATTTTGCCAAAAAATTATTGGATTACGAGTTGGCATCGAACAATGGAAACTGGCAATGGGCTGCCGGAACGGGTTGCGATGCAGCACCCTATTTTAGAGTGTTTAACCCCACCACACAACAAGAAAAATTTGACACTAATTACCGTTACATCAAAAAATGGCTACCAAACTTTCAGGAGCTGAGTTTTACCTTACCCATAGTGGAGCATGCTTTTGCTCGCGACCGAGCTATTTCAACTTATAAAAAGGGGTTGGAGAGGTAATTTAGTTACATTATTTAAATTGGGCAATATCCCAATCGTTCGCAGATAATGTTCGCTAATCGGTATGGACTTAAATTTTCATTTAATCTATTTAAGTAGCTCATAAGAGATTCGACGATCTCATTAGTGAGATTTAAAACACCTTCAATTGCTTCAATAATATCACCAATTAGATTACGAATAAAAGATATAGCACTATTTGCTGCACCAAAAACAGAATAAATTGTTATTAAGGCTACGATTTTACACCAAGAACATTCATTAAAAAAAGCCATTTTCTTGATAATAAACTTTAAGTTAGATGAAAGATGGGATAAAAGACGATTATGTTCAAAATTGCGAATACGATTAAAAGCTTTAATATTTAAGTTTCGTAAATAGCTTATTGGCCCTTGTTTAAAAGAGGTAAATTCTTTCCTATCTTCTTTAAAAAGTATGGCTAATTTATCTAGTTTAGTCCTTAAATCTAAGAGTTCTTCATTTGTGAGTTTACTTTCACTCCCCATATTTTATTTTAATAGCACGATGATCAGATTATCTCTAGTATTTGTTCTTTTTCTGTCCATTTTATTGGAATTCTTGTCGTTTTTTCTTTTAAAATATCGAATATATATGAAGATTTATCTGGTTGATATCCTTCTGACTTATCATTAACAATTGTGATTCTTTCTTTTATGTTATTCCGGTATTTTGATTTTACGGCAATCTCAAAATTAACAATGGATTTTCGTAAATCATTTTCAAAATAAGTTTGTGTTGAACCAGTTACATAAGTGAGTAAAAATAGATTAGAATTTTTATTAACTATAGCATTAAATTTTATCCCAGTTAAATCGTCAAGAGAAGAACGTAATCTTACATTTTCAGCATAATTGATTTTTAGAAAATCATTTGCGTCTTTTCTAAATGTCTCTCTTTCTTTTTCTTCTTTTTCGTCCTTATATTGTATACAAGAAGAGTTTACTACTCCAACAATAAAATTAGCAAGATCAAATACTGCACTTGGGATTTGGTCAATTTTTTCACAAGTTTTATAGTAATATTCTATACCTGAATTATCTAATGTAGACTTTACATTAAAAGAGTTTTTGAATGAGGAATTTATTTTCCGCACAATATCTTCTGAATCATCATAAATAGGAGTTTCATAATAATTTTGGTCAATCCATCCGTTGTCGGTCAAAACAATTTTGTTGTTTGTTAATGTTATAAATACCGAAACAAACTTGCTATTTATTGTTGAATAAGCTGTTATTACTTCAAGTGCATTTTGTCTAACTTTGAAATTAGTCAATTTACAAAATGAAGATTTTATCTTATCTATGATATGTTGGTTATCCATTATCACTTAAAATTAATAATATCAAAATTAATATTTTGGATTTCATTAAACTCAATTTCAGGCATTTGATCTACAATAGTAGGAAATTCACCTGTTGCTAATTTTGAGTTTGTTTCTATACAAAAAAGTGAAATCCCAAAATTTATATCTTCTGCTATAATTTTTGCTTCGTTCTCTTTTTTTAAGGTTTCATTTTTATATGCAATCGCTTTGCCGTCTTTTTGATATGAATTAAAGTGAGGAGTTGTTACTGATTGTTCTTCGAGTGGAATATTAGGAAGATTATTCCTATGAGCCGGTCCGTCAGAATCGAAACGAAAAAAAGGTTCATCTGTTAAAGTGGCACAACGAAGTTTTATTCCATATTTTGAATCTCTTTTACTTCTTTCAATAAAAAATATTATAGTTTCATTTATTGTTTGATGATGAACATTGCTTTGTCCAGTCAACCATTTTGTATTACTTCTTTTCGGTGCAAGCTGAATTGTTTTGGACAAAACAATTTTACTTTGATAAACAAGTTTCTTAAAGAATTCGAATTGATTTTTTATATTTATATTTGGTTTGTTCATTTATGAAAAGTATGAATTTCTAGATTGTCGTTAAACATATCTATTTCAAATATAGCAAAAGTAATTGAATAGGTTACTTGTTTTTCGAAAGAGTTTCTAATGCTTCAAAAGTAGCACGTAATTGGTTAAAAGCAGAATGGTTTTTAGTTTGTTCGCCTTTTTCGCAAAGGTGTAAAAAGGCATCTATTTCGTTGTAGTAGCCTGCAGAATATAATTGGTTGTGGTCTTTTACTGGTAAAAAATTGTTTTGCTGAAACAAGGTGGTGGTTTGTGGCAAAAACGCTTTAATTTTTTCTAGCGGTATGTTCATCAGCTTTTTAGGCTTTGAACAAAACACCAATTTACTAGTGTTTTCGGTAATGTATTCACCGTTAGGTGTGTTAATAATCAATTCATCTTTGGCTTCGGTCCACGAGTAATCGGTAGAAAGTTCTATGCTGCCCACCACGCCATTTTGGTGTTGTATTTGTGCCAAATAAACAAAAGTACCTTTGCCTTTTATCACTTTTACGTTTTCCACTTTTCCGTTGCCAAACAAAAAGAAAACTGCATCTAACGGGTGAATAAACAAATCAAGCAATTCATCTCCTTCGGGGTACCCTCCAGTTTTGTATTTTAAGGTGTAGTAACTGGCTTCTTTTACTTTGTTTTTTAAGATATGAAACACAGGAGCATAGCGGCGTTGCAAACCTGTTAGAGCGGTTGCGGTGCTTTTTTGTTCTGCGGCAATCAATTCGTTGAGTTCGACAAGAGTTGAGCAAGGTGGTTTTTCGATAAACAACGGTTTGTTGCTTGCTAAAATTTGTTTGGCTAAGCCAAAGTGTGCAGTAGGGTTTGCCGACACAAAAACACCTTTAATTTCGGGGTCGTTTAGCACCTCGTTGAGGTTTGAAGTAGCAATAACGTTTTCGAAATTGGTTTTAATCAACTCTAGCGTGTCGTCGCTTTTGGCAACAATGTATTTTAAATCAACTTTTAGGTAGTTTAAAACAGGATATAAATTGTTGAGCGAATGGTTTCCGATGCCTACAAAAGCATATTTGCCTTTGTATTTCTTTTCCAAAAGCCCTTTTTTTCTAATCTTTTTATATCGTTCTATTAAACTGTTCAAGTTATTGGTGTCTTGTATTTAGTTTTTTGTTGACTGTTGATTGAAGACTGTAGACTAAGTTAAACAAATCTCACGTAAATATCTCCGTAAGAAGTATTGATGAAATCTTGGGTTTGAACATATTTCTCCATTTCATCACCATTCTTCCAAGTTGGCAAATGAAACTCCATAGTTTCGCCGTGCGATAAATTACATTCTATTTTACCCAATTTGTTTAAGTGTTTAATACAATTTAAAACCACTTCTTTGTTTTCTGGTACAATGTATTCAATCGACATCGATTTTACAGGCTGCGACAAGCCTTTTAGCACATCGTATTCGTAACCTTCCACATCAATTTTACAAAAATCAGGCACACCGTATTGTTTAATTAGGTTGTCTAAAGTGGTCATTTCAATGTCGATGGTTTTATCCCAGTTAGCACCTTTAAAACGGTCTTCCTGCATCATGTCCACATGGCTTTTCGAAAACGAAGAAATCAACGAAACATCCGAAACATACAATTTTTCGGTACTTTCTTTTTCGCCCAATCCTTTTTTTACTAAAGGCAAATTAGGGAATCTTTTTTCTAATGCTTGATAACATTCTTTTTGAGGTTCAACCATTACCACTTTTGCACCAAGTTCTAAAAACAGGGCTGTTCGGTTTCCAACATTTGCTCCCACATCAAAACAAAGGCTATCAGGTTTTACAAACTGACTGTATAGTTTTTTTTGCTTTGGTTTTTGCAAAGCGGTAACAATTTTGTTTTCTAGTTTTATAGAAAAAGCATATAAACCAAGTGCTCTAATTATACTTCTTAAAAGTTTTCTCATCGTTTTATAATGGTCTATCGGCTAATAATAATTCGTTAATTTGAGCAAATTCTTCCGCCATTTCTGTTGCTAAACCCGATTCTTTGTATCGTTCGCCAGTCATTAACATCAATTGCTGTAAAATGTATTTTGATCTATCCATTTCGGATTGAACTGATCTTCTTTTTTCTCCTTTAAGTGAAAGGAAGAAATTCAATTCTTCGTTGTATTGATTAATCAAACTTCTAACAATTTCATTGCCTTTTTTGTAGTCTTTTAATTTGTAATACGATTCGGCAATGGCAATCATAAAGTAGTTGTATTCCACTACATTTTCTGGCATTACTTTTACGCAGTGGTCAAGCACTTGTTTAGCTTTTTCTGGTTTGCCCAATCGGTGATATTCTTCTGCCAATCGAGAGAAGTTGTTTCTAAAGTTCATACACATTCTACGGTTGTTTTCGTCCATGTATATGTTGCCTTTTTCCATTCCTCCCCAAACAAATTTGTTTACCAAGTTGTCAAACATAATATCTGCATGTACTTCACCGGTTTGTCCGTCGTAGCTTTGTGCTTTATAAGGAACCAATCGATAGGCCAAACCTTCTAATTGGAAATAAGGAGTTAAGCCAATGTATGCTTCGTTTCCTGTGGTGATAGCAAAATAAATTGGACGCTCCCAGTTATTGGCAGCCAAAATATCTAAGATAATTAAATCATTTTTCATGATGTAATTTTTCTCAATAGTCCAATCCAATTTATCCAAAATTCTATCTGCTCTATCGGCAGAAACGGTTCCATTTGCCAACACTTTTTGTTTATCTACTTTTAAACTAAAGTTTTTGGTTGGGAAAAAATCTACTTGTTTTCCAGAACTTAAACCTACTTTAGATTTTGGGCTGTCGTCTAAAACAAACTCAATGGCTTCTTTTACATCAACATTTCCAGCAATTCCTCTGTCGTAAATTGGCAAGTAGTCGTTTGTTCCTTGTCTGATTTTATACTCGGGAAGTATTTGAGGAATTCCGTCAGAAATCCATGCTTTTCTTCGCATTTGCTCAATGTACCAATCGGTGTTTAATAAACTTAGGTTAACCACTCTAACATCGGTTCGGTAGCCTTCAACCTCTTGCACGTACCAAAGTGGGAAAGTATCGTTATCGCCATTGGTAAACAAAATAGCATTTGGAGCACACGAGTTCAGGTAGTTTTTAGCAAAATCTCTTGCTGTATAACGGTTCGAACGGTCGTGGTCGTCCCAGTTTTGTGTTCCCATTAACACAGGAGCAGCAAACAACGAAGCGATAGTAACCACAGCAGCACTCATTACTTGAGGCATTTTTTTGCTCATTATTTCATACAGTGCATAAACACCCACTGCCATCCAAATAGCAAATACATAGAAAGAACCTACGTAAGCGTAATCTCTTTCACGAGGTTGTAATGGAGGAGGATTGGTATAAAAGTTAATAGCCATACCAGTAAAGAAAAACAATAACCCTAACACCAACCAATCTTTAGGATCTTTAATGAATTGATAAATTAATCCAATAACACCTAAAATAAGCGGTAAGAAGAAATATACGTTTCTACCAGCATTATTTTTAGCCAATGTAGTTATTTTTGATTGATCGCCTAAACGTGAAGAATCAATGGCATCAATACCACTCAACCAACTTCCGTTGATAAATTCGCCTTGGCTTTGAATATCATTTTGACGCCCAACAAAGTTCCACATGAAGTATCTCCAATACAAATGACCCCATTGGTAGTTGAACAAGAAAGCTAAGTTTTCGCCAAATGTTGGTATTTTAATGGTTTCACCATTTGATGCTTTTACATTTTTCCCTCTGTAGTCGCTCCATTGTTTGTAAGCTTCAACGTGATGTCCTTGAGCACTCCACATACGAGGCATAAAACCAGATGTTTTACTATCATAGTTTGGTTCGTTCTTCTCGCCTTTGTTGGTTATTTCGTATTTACCTGTTTCTTTGTTTTGGTAGTAAACAGGTTTACCAGCTTTATATGGCTCACTAGCATCTAAAGGGGTGTTAAAAAATTGCCCAGTTAAAAAAGGTGCTGAACCATATTGCTCACGATTTAAATATGAAATTAAGCTAAAGACATTTTCAGGGTTGTTCTCATCCATTGGAGGGTTTGCTGCAGAACGAGTCATGATAACTGCATAAGTAGAATAACCAATTAAAATTACAGTGAAGCATAACAAAATGGTATTCCACAATACCATGCCTTTTTTCTGTGTATAGTAAAGAGCATAACATACTAAGGCAGTTAACAGAATTACATAAAAAATTAACCCTGAGTGGAATGGTAGCCCAAATGAGTTAACAAACATTAACTCGAAAATAGAACCTATTTTGTAAGTTCCAGGGATAATACCAAACTGAACCACGCCAAGAATTAAAACAGAGTAGAAACCTGCAATAAAGAAATTTTTAACGTTAAGTTCTTTAGTTTTGAAGTAAAACAAGAACACCATGGCTGGAATTGCCAATAAGTTTAATAAATGGACGCCAATAGACAAACCCATTAAGTAAGCAATTAACACCATCCAACGTGTGCTGTGGCTTTCGCCCGAAACAGCATCCCATTTTAAAATTGCCCAAAATACTACTGCCGTAAATAGAGACGACATGGCATAAACCTCCCCCTCAACAGCAGAAAACCAAAATGAATCTGAAAAAGTGTAAGCCAAAGAACCAACCAATGCACTTCCCATGATGGCAATGGTTTTCCCTTGGGTAAGTTCGCCACTTTTTAAAGCTAATTTTTTAACTATAGCGGTAATACTCCAAAACAAAAACAAGATGGTAAACGAACTACTTAATGCAGATAATGCATTGATGGCTACAGCAGCATTCTCAGCCGAGGTAAACATAGAGAAAAAACGACCAAGTACCATAAAAAGTGGTGCTCCCGGTGGGTGACCAACTTCTAAATTATAGGCTGTTGCAATAAATTCACCACAATCCCAAAAACTTGCTGTAGGCTCCATCGTTAGTAAATACACTACTGATGCTATTGCCCATACTGTCCAGCCTAAGATGTTGTTTAATAATTTGTAATTCATACGTGTAATAATTTTATAGGAAGCGAATTTATGAAATTCTCAACGATTAATTGTTAAAGCATGTTAATCTATGTTAAAAAATGTAGGAAGGGTAAAGTTGGAAGAAGGAAGACCGATGCATGAAGTTCGGAGAAGTAAAATTTTATTAAATTGTTGTGCAGAAAAAATATTTTATTACTTTTGCCGTCCAATTGTCCGATGGTGTAACTGGCAACACGTCTGGTTTTGGTCCAGAAGAGTCTAGGTTCGAGCCCTAGTCGGACAACTTGTAGAACTTTAAAACCCGCAAAAAAGTGATTTTTTTTGCGGGTTTTCTATTTAGTTTCTACATTGTTTCAAGTTTTTACAAAAAGCTTCTTTTATTTTTACTGAAAAGCTGAAAAATGTTTAGAAGAGGCTACATCTTAAAAAAATTATTGAAGCTAAAAGATAAAATTTTGGTATAATAAAAATCTAATAAGCTGTTATTTTGATTAAATCAGGTAAATAACGACTCTAATTAACAATAGATTTAAGAAATTGAAAAAGAATAATAATTTCCTTTTTTAGCTTAAAATATCATTCGTGAAGGGTTGTTTTTATTACATTGAATAGAAAAATTAAATCACTAAGCTCTTTGTTTATAAGCTTTCCCTATGATTTTGTTTGTAACTTACTAAATATTAGAAGAGTAATGTTTAGTGAAATTTAAAAAATATCAATGGGTTGTTAATAAAATTTGTCAAAAATGACTTCAAGTCACGGTATTAATGACTTTACTTTCTGTTGAAAAAAATAGCTTTAATTTTTGATTAAAGAAGCGAATACTCTTCATAACTTGCATAAGATTTAAGTAGAGAAGTTAAAGGCTACAAGAATAAAATTTATTAAAAACAAAAAGCTCATCAAATGACGAGCTTTTTAAGATATCACCAAGTAAAAAGAGAAAGAGTTAGGCTGAAATAGTTGCCGTATTTGTGATTCTTTTCTCATTAGATTGCTTAATTAAATAAGCTCTTTCTTATTTTCACCCTCGATGTTCCAGCGTCGGGGGTTTTTTATAACTACAAATATATACTCTTTAACTTCTCTAAAAATCGAAAATCTATCTTTTTATTCACATTATGTACAAAAAAAATGTTGATATCTCTTTTGTTATTTTCCAAATACTTTTTTCAGTAAATCGGTAACTCGTGCAGCAGGATTTTCGCGTATTTGCAGTTCTTCTTTTGCTACTTGAACAAATAATCCGTAAATGGCTTTTTCGGTAACATATTCTTCTAAGTTTGGATTAACTTTTTCCACCATGGGTAGTTTATTGTAGGTAACAAAAACTGTTTCCCAATGTTTGGTGGCTCCAACTTTATCTAACGAAACTTTAATTATAGGTTGAAATTTTTCGGTTAAGGCAGCACTTGTCGATTTTTTTAAATATTCTGTTGCGGCATTTTTCTCGCCCTTTAAAATACTCATGGCGTCGGTTATGCTCATGTTTTTTATTGCAGCAACAAACAATGGTTTGGCAGCATTAGCAGCGTCTTCGGCAGCACGATTCATTGATAAAATGGCATCATCTACTTTTTTACCCTGTCCTAATTTACGTAGCCTCTCCTCTACATTTTTTGCTTTTTCGGGCATGGGTATTTTTATTTCAGCATCCTTAAAATAACCGTCGGCTTTAGATAATTGAGCAACACCTTTTTCAACACCTTTATTTAATGCCTCTTTTAATCCTTTTCCAACTTCTTCTTCACTTAAAGCAGATGAGCTGGGTTTAATATTTTTTGGAACGCTACTTTTTATTTTGTTCCAAGTTTGTGCATTAACTATTGTAACAGAAGTGGCTAAAAAACCAATTAATATTATTTTTCTCATGTGTATTGTTTTTGTGTTAAAATTTTTCTTCTTGCTTAACAAATCTACATAAATCTAACGTGTAAATAATTATGCTGTAGATTTTTAATAACAATAGTAAAAAAGTAAATAGCTTTTTATTATTTTCGTTGCTATGAAACTACTTCAATTACTTTTTTCCTCAAGCTTACTTTTATTTATTGCTTGTAACTCGAACGATGATAACAATAACCATGCAAATGTTAATGAACTTTTGGTTGAAGGTAATTGGCATCTCGATTTTCAGTTGTCGCCAAACAATTTTTTGCCTGTTGATTTTACCTTAAACAAAATTGATTCGGCATACGAAATAGAATTTAGCAACGCTGAGGAAACCATTTTAGTAAAAGACATTACCATTTCAGGAAACAAAATAACCATTAAAGACGAAATTTTTAATTCGTGGTTTGAAGGTGAAATTGTTAGCCCAACCAAAATAAAAGGTTTTTGGTTTAAAGATGATATGAACAATAAAATACCATTCGAAGCTATTCAAAATGTGGTAGATAGATTCCCTAAACCAGAAAAGATGAGTAAATCTCAACCAAATATTACAGGTGTTTGGGAAGTAGATTTTAGTAAAGGAACCGACGACCATTACAAGGCTGTTGGTCAGTTTCAGCAAGTGGATAATTATGTTACAGGTACTTTTATGACCGAAACAGGCGATTATCGTTTCTTGGAAGGAAACATGTACAACAACAACTTGTATTTATCTTGTTTCGATGGGGCTCATGCTTTCTTATTTAAAGCATCATTTATCAATGGAGTTTTAGAAGGTAATTTTTGGTCGGGTTCGCACTGGGAAGAGCCTTGGACAGCAATGCGTAATGAAGAATTTAAATTAACCAATCCTGATTCATTGACTTTTTTAAAAGAAGGCTTTGAAACCATCTCATTTAAATTACCAAATAGTAGTGGAGATAGTATTTCGCTAACAGATGATAAATATCGAGATAAGGTGGTAATTGTAAACATTATGGGTCCATGGTGTCCAAATTGTAAAGATGAAACAGCTTACTTAACCGAATTACATAAAAATTATCAAGCGGCAGGATTAGAAGTAGTTGCTTTATCGTTTGATATTACCAACGATTTTGAGTTAGCAAAAAAGAACATCGAGAAGATACAAAAGCATTTTAATGCCCAATATGATTTTTTAATAGCAGGGAAAGCGAGTAAAATTGAAGCAGCAAAAACACTTCCTATGCTAAATCAAATCATGTCGTACCCAACATCTGTTTTTATTGATAGAAAAGGTAAGGTGCGTAAAATCAGAACAGGATTTTATGGGCCTGGAACGGGCAATTACTATAAACGCTATACCGAAGAAACCAATCTTTTTATTCAAACCTTACTGAAAGAAAAGTAGTAGGTACTTACCGTTTTTAATCATCTATTTCGAATTCGACATTCGCTGTCCATAATTCCTAATTTTTACTACCTTTGCCCACCAAAAAAATTCAACAGCATGAGTATCCAATTATCAGAACAAGAAGTTGTTCGAAGAGAATCACTAGCAAAATTAAGAGCGTTAGGCATTAACCCTTATCCTGCCGATTTGTTTCCTGTAAATGCTTTAACCAGTGAGGTTAAGCAAAACTTTGTGGAAGGTAAAGAGGTGGTTCTTGCAGGAAGAATGATGAGTCAACGAATTATGGGAAAAGCTTCTTTTGCTGAATTGAAGGATTCTGCTGGTCGCTTGCAAGTGTACATCAACAGAGACGAATTGTGCCCGGGAGAGGATAAAACCTTGTACAACGAAGTATTTAAAAAATTACTTGATATAGGCGATTTTATTGGCGTTAAAGGTACGTTGTTTACTACTCAAGTGGGAGAACAATCATTAAAAGTAAAAGAGCTTACCGTGTTGAGCAAATCGTTACGTCCATTGCCTATAGTTAAAACCGATGAAGATGGAAAAGTGCATGATGCATTTACCGACCCTGAATTAAGATACCGCCAACGATACGTTGATTTGGTAGTAAACGACCATGTTAAAGATGTTTTTATTACCCGTTCAAAGATAATGAGCACCATGCGTGAGTTTTTTAACATCAAAGGATATTTAGAAGTAGAAACGCCAATTTTACAACCAATTCCAGGAGGAGCATCTGCTCGTCCGTTTATTACCCACCACAATGCGTTGGATATGCCATTGTATTTACGAATTGCCAACGAATTGTATTTAAAACGATTGATAGTTGGTGGTTTTGATGGCGTATATGAATTTGCCAAAGACTTTAGAAACGAAGGGATGGATAGAACCCATAACCCAGAATTTACCGTAATGGAAATTTATGTTTCGTACAAGGATTACAATTGGATGATGGATTTTACCGAAGAAATGATTGAGAAAGTGGCGATGGCTGTTCATGGTAAACCCGAATGTAAAGTGGGTGAGAACACCATTAGTTTTGCTCGTCCGTTTAAACGAATTTCAATGACCGATGCCATAAAAGAGTATACTGGTTTTGATATTTCTGGTAAAACCGAAAAAGAATTGTTTGACTGGTGTAGAGCTAACGGAATTGATGCCGATGAATCGATGGGAAAAGGCAAATTGATTGACGAAATTTTTGGCGAAAAATGCGAGAAAAACTACATACAACCTACATTTATTACCGACTATCCAAAAGAAATGTCGCCATTGTGTAAAGAACACCGTTCAAACCCTGAACTAACCGAGCGTTTTGAGTTGATGGTAAACGGTAAAGAAATTGCAAATGCTTATTCGGAACTAAACGACCCAATCGACCAACGTGAGCGTTTTGAAGAACAACTTAAACTTTCCGAAAAAGGTGATGATGAAGCCATGTTTATTGATCAAGATTTTTTACGTGCTTTGGAATATGGAATGCCTCCAACTTCGGGCATGGGAATTGGAATTGACCGTTTGGTGATGTTAATGACCAACCAAAGCTCGATACAAGAAGTGTTGTTTTTTCCTCAAATGAAATTGGAGAAAAAAGCAGTAGAACTAACCGATGCAGAAAAATCAATTTTAGAAGTTTTAAAAGCTACCAATAGCATGGAATTAAATGCATTAAAAAACACGGTTGGTCTAAGCGGAAAACAATGGGATGCAGGAATGAAAGGATTGAGTAAACACGGTATGATAAAAGTGGAGGTAAACGGAGACACCAAAACTTGTGTACTGAAGTAGAAAATTGGTAGGAAGATAGAAGCCCGAAGACGGAAGTGATTTTTCTTCCAATCTTGGCCTTCGGACTTCCAGCCTCGGACTTCCAACTTATGAATACAATACTTACATTTGCCTTATGGAAAACAAACAAATAGCCGTTTTGGGTGGTGGTAGCTGGGCTACAGCTATCGTTAAAATATTAACTGAAACAGTTGATAAAGTGAACTGGTGGATGAGAGATGAAGAATGTATTGCTCACATCAAAAAATTCCATCACAACCCCAATTACATTCAGGCAATAGAGTTTGATGTAGATAAACTGAATTTAAGTTCGGATTTACAAAAAACCATTGATAATTCTGACATGATTATTGTGGCTGTTCCATCGGCATTTTTAGCTAAAGCTTTTGATGATGCCAATGTAAAAGGGATAGAAAACAAAATTATTATTTCGGCGGTTAAAGGAGTTGTACCAGAATACAATCAAATTCCTGCCGAATATTTCCACCTTAAATTTAATGTGCCTTACAACCGAATAGGAATGATTGCTGGACCTTGCCATGCAGAGGAAGTTGCGATGGAGCGGTTATCTTACTTAACCATTGCTTGTCAGGACCAAGTTATTGCACAAACGCTTGCCGATGCCATGTCGTGCCGATACATCAACACTTCTACATCGGATGATTTGTTTGGAACAGAATTATCAGCCATTCTTAAAAACGTGTATTCTGTTGCAAGTGGTATTTGCAATGGTTTAGGTTATGGCGATAACTTTCAAGCGGTGCTTATTGCTAGTTCTATTCGCGAAACAGAGCGTTTTATTAGTGCCATACACGAAATTCATCGCGATGTAAAATCATCGGCTTATTTAGGCGATTTATTAGTAACTGCTTACTCACAGTTTTCGCGTAACAGAAACTTTGGAAGTATGGTGGGTAGAGGTTATTCGGTAAAATCGGCTCAAATAGAAATGAACATGGTTGCCGAAGGGTATTACGCTGCCAAAGGAATCTATGAAATAAACAAAAAATACAAAGTAAACATGCCTATTGCAGATGCTGTTTACCATATTTTGTATGAAAAAATCTCACCCATGATGGAGATGAAGATTTTAACAGGAAAACTTTCTTAAAAATTATTCTTTTATACCGCCCCAGAAATCTTCTTCTGCATCAGTTAAAACAAAATCGAGTTGTTTTCTAACCAAGTCGGCACGTTTAATTCTAATGCGAACTGTATCGCCCATACGGTAGGTTTTTTTGTATTTTCGCCCCACAGCTTGGTAATTTTCAGGGTCGAATGTGTAAAAATCATCATCCATATCACGCAGTTTAACCATTCCTTCGCACATTCCACTCATAATTTCCACATAAATTCCCCATTCGCTAACTCCTGAAATAACACCATCATATTCTTCACCAATTTTATCTTGCAAAAATTCTACTTGTTTGTATTTTATACTTGCTCGTTCGGCTTCGGCAGCTACCAATTCCATTTTCGAAGAGTGTTTACATTGGTCTTCAATTTCGGTTTGGTTAAATGAAGGTCCGTTGTCTAAATAATGTTGCAATAAACGGTGTGCAATAATATCGGGATAACGACGAATAGGCGATGTAAAGTGCGAGTAGTATTGGAAAGCCAGGCCGTAATGCCCGATATTGTTGGTAGAATATGCCGCTTTCGACATGGTTCTGATGGCTAGTTGTTCAATTAAGTTTTCTTCGCTTTTGCCTTTTACTTCTTCCAATAAATTGTTTAGCGACTTAGCCAATTGGTCTTCGTTGAGGCTAAGGTTGTAACCAAATTTTTTAACGAAGTTAGAGAACACCAATAATTTCTCTTGGTTTGGCTCATCGTGAATACGGTAAACGAAGGTTTTCGGCTTTACATTTTTAGGTGTTTTTCCAACAAATTCGGCAACACGCTTGTTGGCAAGCAACATAAACTCTTCAATTAATTTGTTAGAATCTTTACTTTCTTTAAAGTAAATTCCAATTGGATTTCCGTCTTTATCTAAGTTAAATTTTACTTCAATTCTATCAAATGCAATAGCACCTTTCTTAAAACGTTCTTTTCGTAAAAGCTTTGCCAATTTATCCATTTGCAGAATTTCCTGAGCAAAATCGCCTTCACCTGTTTCTATTCTTTCTTGAGCTTCTTCGTAACTAAATCTTCGGTCGGAGAAAATAACAGTTCGTCCAAACCATTCGTTTTTTATTTCAGCATTTTCGGTCAGCTCAAACACAGCCGAAAAGCATAACTTGGTTTCTTGTGGGCGAAGCGAACAAGCGTTGTTCGACAATACTTCTGGTAACATGGGCACCACTCTATCAACTAAATAAACCGATGTAGCTCTTTGCAGGGCTTCTTTATCGAGTTGCGTATTTGGTCGAACGTAATGTGAAACATCGGCAATGTGTACGCCAATTTCCCAATTTCCGTTTTCTAGTTTTTTTATAGAAAGAGCATCATCAAAATCCTTTGCATCTACTGGGTCGATGGTAAAGGTGGTGATTGCCCTAAAGTCTCTACGTTTTTTTATTTCTGCAACATCAATTTCAATGTTCAGTTTGGCAGCATCTTGCTCCACTTTTTCAGGAAATTTGTAAGGCAAACCATATTCGGCTAAGATGGCGTGCATTTCAGTATCGCGTTCGCCGGGCTTACCCAACACATCTACTATTATTCCGTATGGATTTTTTTTGTCTTTTGGCCAATCGGTAATTTTAGCAACCACTTTGTCGCCATTGTTGGCTCCTTTCAGTTTGTCGTTAGTAATAAAAATGTCAACAGGCATTCGTTGGTCGCTGGTAACTACAAAAGCAAATGTTTTCGACTTTTCTAATATTCCTACAAACTCACTTTTTGCTCGCTCTACAACCTCTATAATTTCGCCTTCAGGTTTTCTATCTCTTTTACTGTAAAACACATTTACTTTTACTTTGTCGCCATGTAAAGCATTTCCTGTGTTTTTTGGAGCAATGTAAATGTCAGTTTCAGCATCAGCAATTATAACATAGGCAGCACCTTTGGCAGTCATATCAACAGTGCCTTCTAAAAATGCTTTTGAAGAATGTAATTTGTATGTTCCACGTTTGGTTTCCACCAATTTTCCTTGATGAGTAAGTTCGTCTAAAACAATGGAAACTAATTTTTTGTTGGAGATATCTTTAAAACCAAAAGCTTGACTAATTTGTTTGTAGTTAAACGTTTGTGTTGGGTTTTTATCGAAAATAGTAATGATTTGTTGGATAAGATTTGCTTTAAATCCGCCAGCGTTTGATTTTTTGTGTTTTGACATGTAGTGTTTAATATTCCTTAAAAGTAACGATTTAAGATGAGATTTTTTGCAAATCTTCTGGAGTATCAATTGAAATGGCTTCTAATTCGGTTTCTGCAACTTTAATGTTATATCCATTTTCGAGCCAGCGTAATTGTTCTAATCCTTCTGTTAATTCGAGTGAAGAAGGACTCAGTTGGGTTATTTCTTTTAAAATAGGGGTTTGATAACCATAAATACCAATGTGTTTAAAATAAGTGTGTTTGTTTAGCCAGTTTTCTTTCGGCTCTCCTCTAAAATAGGGTATCGGGTTGCGGCTAAAATACAATGCAAATTGATTGTTGTTTAACACAACTTTCACTTTGTTTTCATTAAACAATTCGTCGGTTTTGCTAATTTTTTTTACTAAGGTAGCTATTTGGGTTTTGGGGTCGTTAAAACAATTGCAAAGTTGTTTTATTTGCATAGGGTTAATAAAAGGCTCATCACCCTGAATGTTGATGACCACATCGTAAATTTCGTTGATGTTGTTTATTACTTCAGCACAACGGTCGGTTCCGCTTTGGTGTTCGATTGAAGTCATTGCTACCTTGCCTCCAAAACGTTTTACTTCGTTAAAAATTCGATCATCGTCGGTTGCAACTACCACATCGGTTAATGAAGTACAACTTTTTGCTTGTTCGTACACCCGTTGAATCATGGTTTTTCCGTCAATATCAACCAACGGTTTTCCCGGAAATCGGGTAGAGCCATATCGAGCAGGGATGATGCCTAGAATTTTCATTTTTATTGGTAACGAGTAATTTTCAGAAAGTAAAAATAATCTAAAAACTTTAACTTCTTGGTATATTTGTGCAATATGGCAGAAGATTTAATCATATCGAAACACCTTTCTAAGGAAGAAAAATACCAAATGCTTTTGCCTCAGTTAGCGGCATTGTTTGCTGGCGAAGATGATTTAATTGCCAACTTGGCTAATGGCTGTGCTGCATTAAAAACAACATTCGATTTTTGGTGGGTAGGGTTTTATTTAGTTAAAAATGATGAATTGGTTTTAGGCCCGTTTCAAGGACCTGTTGCTTGTACACGAATTAAAAAAGGTAGAGGCGTTTGTGGCACTGCGTGGCAAAAAGCAGAAACTATAATAGTTCCGAATGTAGATGAGTTTCCAGGACATATTGCTTGTAGTTCGGCCTCAAAATCAGAAATTGTTCTGCCTGTTTTCAATAAATCTCAAGAAGTTATTATGGTGTTGGATGTGGATAGCGAATTTCTCAACCATTTTGATGAGTTAGATGCCAAGTACTTGACTCAGTTTACTCAACTAATCCAATCGTTTGCTTGAAAAACACAAAAACATATTGGTTAGTAGTAGTGGCTGTAATTTTATATTCTTGTGCACAACGTGCCACATTAACTGGTGGAGATAAAGACGTGTTGCCTCCTGAAATTAAAGAAACCTTGCCTGCAAACCAATCGTTGAATTTTACTGCAAAAGAGATTGTTGTTGAATTTAATGAATTCGTTAAATTGAACAACTTACAAAATCAATTGATAGTTTCTCCACCAATGGATGAAACACCTGAAATACGAGTTAAAGGAAAAAAAGTAATTATAAAACTCTTGTCTGAATTAGCTGAGAACACCACGTATAGTTTAAATTTTGGTGATGCCATTGTGGATATAACGGAAGATAATCCTTACCCAAATTACAAGTATGTTTTTTCTACAGGAAACTACATTGATTCGTTAGAATATTTGGGAATGGTGGTAAATGCAGAAAACATAACCTCTGCAAAAGCTATTTTTGTGATGTTGTATAATGAGTTAGAAGATTCGTTACCTCTTAAACAGCAGCCAAATTATTTGGCAAAAACTAAGGCTGACGGAACCTTTACTATTACTAATGTAGCCAAAGGAAGATACAAGGTTTTTGCCCTAGACGATATCAATGGAAATTATCTCTATGATTTACCCAATGAACCTCATGCTTTTTTAAATAATCCGATTGAACTAGATTCGAGTTTAAGCAATAACATGCTCTATCTGTTTACCAAAGAAAGTGAACTTCAGTTTGTAAAAAGAATAGAAAACAAAACGTATGGAAAGTTAGAAGTAGAATTGAATATCCCAAGTTTGAATTTAGAACTGTTTACTATTGATGAAAAACTTGTTTCGATTACCAATCAGGAAATAGATAAAACCAATACCAAGCATACTTTTTGGTTAAATCAATTGGCAGAGCAACAGGAGTTAACGTTTATATTGAAAGATAATGGTAAAACGATTGATACATCGAAAGTTGAAATGATTGGAAGAAAAGAATTTACCGATACTTTTTTGGTTGTTAGCGACAATGTTTCGGCATTATTTGACTTAAATCAAAGTATAGAACTTATTGCAAATCATCCTGTAGCAAGTTTGGTTGTTGAAAAAATTAGTTTGTTGCAAGACGATACAATTCCTGTAAAATTTGATTTGATAAGAGATAGTTTGTCGGGCAGAAAAATTAGTATTGTTTACCCGTTTAAAGAAAATAAAAAATACCAATTGAGAGTTGAAATGGGAGCATTTTCATCCATTTACCAACTTCAAAATGATACCATAATGAAATCGTTCAAAACCAAAAAAGAGGAAAATTATGGTAATTTAAAAATGACAGTTGTTCCAGCCTTTAGTGAGAACTACATTTTTCAGTTGATACAAAAAGATGAGGTGATTCAAGAGTTTTTTGAAATCAATGAAAAAACATTTACGGTTCCGTACTTAAAACCAGGAGAATACCAAGTAAAATTGATTATTGATAACAACAACAATAAGAAATGGGATGCAGGTAATTACCAAACTAAACTTCAGCCAGAGCGAGTAGTTTTATACGAAGATAAAATTACGATTCAGGAGAACTGGGATAACGAAATAAAATGGAATATTAAGTTATAATCAGTTAAGCAACCTGAACACTTTTCTTGATTTTTCGGTACAAATACGAGTGAAAAATATTTCGTTTTGCAAATCGGTATTGTTTATCGGAATTAATCATTTTAACAAAAACCGTTCGAGGAACTCCAAAATATTCGTAGGTGTTGCCATCTAAAAATTCAATTTCCATCAAAAGACCTTTGTGATTAAAATCTGCTATACCCGTTTCGGATGTAGTAAAATTATATTCTTCTAAATTTTCTTGTCTGGTTTCGGGAGCAATACTTACCAGGAAATGGTATGCATCAATAATTTTTTGACTTTTATATTCTGCCTCAGCAACCAATGGGTTTCCTTCCTGAAATTTGTCGGGATGCCATTCTTTTATTAGGTTTCGGTAAGTTGTTTTAAGTTCCTTAAGGTCTAATTCTTTTTCAACGCCAAATAATTTTTTGTATTCTGTAATTCGTTTCATGTATTTTTTTAAGGTGCAATATTAGGGTTTAACTCCATAGCATTTTTTGTAAAGCATATTAGTTTTAACCTAACATTTCAATTTCATCCACCAATGTGTTGATGTGGTCAAATTTTTTGAGTTTAATTTCTTTTTTTTGAGCTTTGAGTTCTTTACTTAAAGCAATAATTAGGTCTAAAGCATCAACTTCGCTTCCAACCATGTTTTGGTCGAAATCTGAACCAACCATATAGCCATCATTAGAAATTCCTAAGCACCAATCTTCAATAAATTCACTTAAAGAAATTTGGGTTGTAGTATAATCGTCCCAATTATCCAAAACACAAGCTTGTGCTAAATTTTTTTCAGACCAAAAACAAAACAAGCCAATTGGCTCACCTTTTCTTCCTTCATAAATGGCAGAATTAGACATGGCTAATCCATCTCGGTTTTTAAGACACCAAACAACACCAGTTTCGCATATTTTTTTAATGAATATTTGGTGGTTTCCTTTTGTTTTATTGGAATGTTGGGACATATTTGTTTTGTTAAGAATACCTAATCCAATTGCATTTCAGGAATTTCACCCTCAATTACCAATTTACCTGCAGTAGCAGTTTTAATTTGTTCAACTGTTACACCAGGAGCTCTTTCTATTAAATAGAAAGCACCATTTTTAATTTCCATCACAGCTAGTTCAGTAACTACTTTGGTTACACATCCCACTCCAGTTAAAGGTAGTGTACATGCTGGCAATATTTTGCTTTCACCCGCTTTGTTAGTGTGCATCATGGCAACAATAATGTTTTTTGCTGATGCAACTAAATCCATCGCTCCACCCATACCTTTTACCATTTTACCTGGGATTTTCCAATTGGCAATATCACCATTTTGTGAAACCTCCATAGCTCCCAAAACGGTTAATTGTACGTGTTGTCCCCTAATCATAGCAAAGCTAGTTGAAGAATCAAAAATAGAAGCTCCAGGCTGAAGTGTTACGGTTTGTTTTCCCGCATTAATTAAATCTGCATCTTCTTCTCCTTCAAATGGGAATGGTCCCATGCCCAAAATTCCGTTTTCCGATTGAAATTCTACGGTAATATCTTTTGGCACATAGTTGGCAACAAGTGTTGGAATACCAATTCCTAGATTAACGTACCAACCATCTTTTAATTCTTGTGCAATTCGTTTTGCGATTCCGATTTTATCTAAAGCCATAACTATACTTTTTGTCTTACTGTTCGTTGTTCAATTCTTTTCTCATAATTTTTTCCTTGGAAAATTCGTTGTACGAAAATTCCAGGAGTATGAATATGGTTGGGATCTAATGTTCCTTCAGGCACCAATTCTTCAACTTCTGCAATAGTGATTTTACCAGCAGTAGCCATTACATGATTAAAGTTTAATGCAGTATACTTAAAAACTAAATTTCCTGCGGTGTCGCCTTTCCATGCTTTAACAATAGCAAAATCAGCCTCTAAAGCACTTTCTAAGATGTGTGGTTTGCCATTAAATACACGAACTTCTTTGCCTTCGGCAATTTCGGTTCCGTAACCTGCAGGTGTAAAAAATGCTGGAATTCCAGCTCCTCCTGCTCTGCATCGTTCTGCTAAAGAACCCTGAGGAATTAAATCCACTTCTAATTCGCCGCTCAACATCTGGCGTTCAAACTCATCATTTTCACCTACATAAGATGAAACCATTTTTTTTATTTGTTTATTTTGAAGCAAAAGACCCAATCCGAAATCATCAACTCCTGCATTGTTAGATATACAGGTTAATCCTTTAACATTCATTTTTACCAATTGAGCAATGCTGTTTTCTGGTATACCGCATAAGCCAAAACCTCCAACCATTAATGTCATGCCGTCGGTAATTCCTTTTGTCGCTTCTTCTACATTTGCAACTACTTTATTAATCGCCATAGTGAATTATATTTAATATTGTTGAGAGTTATCGAAGTCTGAATTTAAACCATTTCCCAAATTGTATTTTACACAATCGAGTTCTATTGATAGCGGTTGTTCTGGTTTTTCAAAATCGCCAGAAGATATTTTAAGTTTTGGATCAGCGTGTACTTTTTGCATAAAATAACCCCAAATAGGTAGGGCGGTGTTTGCTCCTTGCCCCATATCAGTAGTTGCAAAACGAATACTACGTTCTTCTGCACCAACCCATACTCCAGTTACTAAATCAGGAGTCAATCCCATAAACCAACCATCAGAGTTGTTCTGCGTAGTACCCGTTTTTCCAGCAATTGGATATCGATGTCCTGTATATGGTCTTGATTCTGTTATGGAACCTCTTAAACGCATACCTGTTCCACTCACATTTCTTGGATTTCTCATTAAGCTACCAATACAATTATTACGTTCACCATCAACAACTCCTTTCATTAAATCCAACATCACATAGGCAGTTTCTTCGCTCATTGCTTCGTTGGTTTTAGGTTTAAAATCAACAATCACATTGCCGTGTTTGTCTTCAATTCTTGTGTACATGGTAGGTTCAATATAAACTCCTTTGTTTGCCATGGTAGCATTGGCACCAACCATTTCGTAAACATTTAAATCGGCAACTCCTAGACATAAGGAAGGCACTGCTTCTAATGGGCTTGTTATACCCATTGCTTTGGCTTGATCAACAACTGCTTGTGGGCCAAATTGCTTCATAATCCATGCAGTAATAGTGTTCATGGAATTTGCTAAAGCGTATTTTAGTGAAACGTTGCAACCGTAAAGACCATCAGAGTTTTTTGGAGTCCAATCTTGTAAAATACCAAACTCTCCTTTATGGAAAGTGTATCGGGTATTTGTAACTTCATGACAAGGAGAATATCCGTTTTGTATCGCCAAAGAATATACAAAAGGTTTAAAAGTTGAACCTACCTGACGACGAGAAGTTTTAACATGGTCGAATGAAAAATTGGTAAAATTGGTTCCTCCAACCCAAGCTTTAATATAGCCTGTGTGAGGGTCAACAGCCATTAAACCAGCTTGCAAGAAACTTTTGTAATAACGCAACGAATCATTTGGCGACATGATGGTGTCTTTATCTCCTTGATAGGTAAAAACTTTCATAGGAGTAGGGGTATCGAAAATAATTTTAATAGAATCCTCTTCAGGAGCCCATCTTCTGTAATTACAATCTTCTGCAACACACTGAAAATAATGATCTTGTTCTTCTACAAACTTTCCTCGTCTACCACAATTTTCGCATTCCTGACCTGTTAGAATTTGGTAGCGCTGAGAACGAGCTCTTGATATTTGCATAATTTGCTCATATTGCTCATCGGTGATGTTGCTATCAAAGGGATACTTCTTTTTACGGTATTTCTTAAGGTGATTAAAAAACTGCTCCTGTAGTGTTTTTCCAATATGTTCTTGTACCGCCCATTCAGCATGTTCTTGCATTCTAGAGTCGATAGTGGTGTAAATTTTTAATCCATCACTATAAATATTATAAGGAGTACCGTCTTTCTTTGTATAGATGAAATTCCCATCGTCGTCTTTCTGCTCAAAAAGTGCTTGGAGTTCTGCTCTTAAAATTTCTCTAAAGTATGGTGCTAAACCTTCTTTGTGATCCACAATTTTATAATCTAATCCTAATGGAAGAATTCGGAGAGAATCGTATTGTTCTTCTGTAATAAAGTCGTTTTTCTCCATTTGTTTCAACACCACTTCACGTCTAGTTTGTGTCATTTCAGGTCGGCGTAATGGGTTAAAAAGTGCTGGATTTTTCGCCATTCCTACCAACATAGCTGCCTCTTGAATTTCAAGTTCAATAGGCTCTTTATTAAAATAAACGTTACTTGCTGATTTTATACCAACGGCGTTATTGATGAAATCAAATTTATTAAGGTACATGGTGATAATTTCCTCTTTGGTATACCTTTTCTCTAATTCAACAGCAATAATTTGCTCTTGTAATTTTTGTTTAATTCGTTGAAAAATATTACTTGCTCGATGTTCAAACATCATTTTTGCTAATTGTTGAGTAATAGTACTTGCCCCTCCAGCCCTTCCTAGTTTAACAACAGCCCTAACTAATCCTCTAAAATCGATACCTGAATGGCTATAAAAACGCTCGTCTTCAGTTGCAACTAAAGCATGAACTAAGTGTGGGGATAAATCGCCGTATTTTACCGTTGTTCGGTTTTCTTTAAAATATTTTCCAAAAACTTTTCCATCACCAGAGATAATCTCAGATGCTAAATTGCTTTTTGGGTTTTCTAATTCTTGTAACGATGGAAGTGGGTCGAAACCTAAGGTACCAGTTTTTGCACCCAACATAACTATAAAAAACAAGAATACAGGAAGGATCACAAACAAAATCCAAAAGTAAAGAAGAACTTTTTTTTGATTTAGATTGCCGCCTGATAGTTTTGACATAGTTGTTTGGTTATGAGTTAATGGTTTGCTTTTTCAATACGTAATCCAATATCAGAAATGCCATCTAGTCCATTTTCTACTCGCATGGCTTGTTCAAACGAAAAGTTGTAAGTGCCAGATTTTGCAAATTTAAAACCACCAATGTATGGTACATTATAGTCGTATAAATCTCCGATTCCTTTCCCCAACCATTTTCCACTTTTATCTGCAAGAGTACAGTTTACTGTATCTATTGAAAAGTTTCCATCAGGACCTTCAATTTTTACAAACAAATACAAGTTGCTGTAAGCATAATCACCTTTGTTTCTAATATTGATGTATAGGTTATGTGCATTTGTAGTGTCTTCAATATTTACCGAAAACTTAGCAATATTTTCTTTTTTCCAATTGGCATCTTCAACTTCAATGTATTGGTCAAAAACCTTATTTGAATCACAAGAAATTAAAACAAAAGCAATAAGAAAAAGGCCTATAACTTTTGATTTAAAATTAATATTTAAACTATTTTTTACCACCTGTTGGATTCGGGTTATTGTTTTTCTTGTTGTTATTATTCTTATTCCTATTTCGGTTGTTCCTGTTTCGGTTGTTGTTATTCTTGTTGTTATTGTTTCTTGGTCTGTCAAATCGTGTTAAGCTATCTTGTCCAACAACATTTGCGTAATCAGGCTCAACAATTACATGTCTAGTTTCCTCAACAAATTCAACAAGGTCGGCTGGTTTTTGACCTTTTTTGTTTAACGCTATAATTTCGTTTACACGCTCTACTTTTATTTCAATAAATTGAATGCTTTCGTGTTTGTATGAATACCACATCAAGTTTTTGAAAATATCCATTTTACGATAAAATGCACTTCCTTTTGCTGTTTCTAGCAAGAGATTGGTGTCGGGGAATATCTTTAACGCATCGGTATAAGCATCTAACTCATAATTTAAACAACACTTTAATTTACCGCATTGCCCAGCCAATTTTTGAGGGTTTAGCGATAGTTGTTGGTAACGAGCAGCAGAGGTTGATACAGAACGAAAATCAGTTAGCCAAGTAGAACAACACAATTCTCTTCCGCAAGAACCAATTCCACCTAAACGGCTTGCCTCTTGTCGAACACCAATTTGCTTCATTTCAATTCGCACCTTAAATTCGTCGGCTAGTCGTTTAATTAATTCTCTAAAATCTACGCGAGCTTCGGCGGTGTAATAAAAAATAGCTTTGGTTTTATCGCCTTGGTATTCTACATCGCTAATTTTCATGTCTAATCCTTGTTCAATAGCAATGGTTCTTGCTTTGTACATGGTATTGATTTCTAGCTGTTGAGCCTCAATCCACTTATCAATATCAGTTTTTTTAGCTAAACGATATATTTTTTTAATCTCTGGAGAATCAAAAGCAATTTTGTTTTTTCGGAGTTGTTTCTTTACCAGTTCGCCAGTTAATGTAACTGTTCCCATGTCATGACCAGAGGTTGCCTCAACAGCAATAACATCACCAATGTTTAACGAAAGGTTTTCTGTGTTTCTAAAATATTCCTTTCGACTATTTTTAAAACGGACTTCAACTACATCAAAAGGTTGTTGCCCATGAGGCAATTCTATATCGTTAAGCCAATCGAAAACATTTAATTTGTAGCTACTGCACGAGCCACTTTTACTACATCCTCTTCCGTCAGAAGAGCCACAACCACCACCTGAACCGCAACCGCCTCCAGAGCCACAACTACTACATCCCATAATTTATATATCTTAAATTCGGCATAAAACCGAGCTTGTTAAACGTAATTTTACTAATCAACAAATATACTATTCTTAATCAGAAAAATGAGTTGGAAAATGGTTTTGAACAAAAAAAATCTTAATCCAAAACAGGAGCTTTAACTCGCAATAGTTTGGTTAGTTTAAACGAAACATCTAAAAACAAGATTTTTGGATTACCATTTCGTTCAATATGGTAGTGTGCTTCGTTAAAAATTTCGATAATTTCTATGCAGTTTGCACCATGAATAAAAGGAGCGAATTTTACTAAAAACTGAGTTTCATTTGAGCTCGTTTTATTAAGATTTGCATCACCAAAGTTAGTGATGAGGCTTTCTCTAAAAATATGCAGACAGTAAGCGATAAATTGTTTCTGTTTTTCTCTTCCAATTTTCTGAATTTCTTCCGAAAAACTAATTAATGAAATTACATCAGCTTTAAATGCCGCCCTCATCCAATCGGTAAAAAGAGAATAAAATTGTTCTTCTATTTCTGAAGATTCAATTAGGTTTTTTGCAGCAATAAAATTTCCGTCAGCTTGTAAACTAATGTTTTCTGCTTGTTGAGGTGTAATTTGAAATTGATGCATTAATGATTGAGCTAAATCTTTTTGGTCAATATGCCCAATTTTAAGTGTCTGGGTTCTCGATAAAATGGTTGGCATTATTTGACCAGCATCGTGATCAACCAAAATAAACAATGTTTTTGGTTCAGGCTCTTCGAGTATTTTTAGCAGCTTATTTGCTGAATCGTTGTTAAACTTTTCGGGAAACCAAATAATGATTACTTTATATTCCGATTCGTAGGTTTTTAGGCTCAATTTTTTTAAAATTTCACCACTATCTCGCTCAGGAATTAGCAACGATTTGTTTTCGGTTTCTATTTTATCTTGCCATTGGTTTATAGTAAAATACGCCTGATTTTCCAAAACGATTTCTCTCCATTCAGTTAAAAAAAGTTCGCTAATGGGTTTTCCTTTAGCTTTTTCAGTATTAGCTGTAGGAAAAACAAAGTGTAAATCGGGGTGAATTAATTTGTTGTTTTTTATACATGAACTGCAAACGCCGCAAGAATCTTCTGCTCGTTTATCTTCACACATAATATACTGAGCATAAGCTAAAGCTAATGGTAAATTACCTGAACCTTGTTCGCCTAAAAACAATTGGGCATGACTAATTCTTCCTTCATTTACGGAATTTATTAGTCGGTTTTTAACCTCTTTTTGTCCTATAATTTGCTCAAACAACATTGTTTTCAAAAGTAATTAATCTGTGGGTTTCTTTATTATTAAATTGGAAATTTTACATTTGCATAAAAAACAAGTTGCATCATGAAAAATATGGATAGTTATAACTTTTCGGGCAAAAAAGCCTTGATACGAGTGGATTTTAATGTGCCTTTAAACGATAAATATGAAGTGACGGATAATACCAGAATAGTTGCTTCATTGCCTACCATAAAAAAAGTGTTGAGCGGAGGAGGTGCAGTAATACTAATGTCGCATTTAGGCCGTCCAAAGAGTGGTTATGAAGATAAATTTTCATTAAAACATATTGTTGCTGAGGTTGAAAAATTGATTGGTCAGTCCATAAAATTTGCTCCAGACTGTATAGGAGTAGAAGCAAAAGAATTGGCAGAAAGTTTAAAGCCAGGAGAAGTGCTGATGCTTGAAAACCTAAGATTTTACGCTAGTGAAACAAAAGGTGATTTAGATTTTACCGAAAAATTAGCCAAATTAGGTGATGTATATGTAAACGATGCCTTTGGAACAGCTCATCGTGCTCATGCTTCAACTACCATTATTGCTCAATTTTTTCCAAACGATAAGATGTTTGGATATTTGATTGAAAAAGAGATCTTTAGTGTATCTAAAGTGTTGAGAGAGGGTGTTGCTCCAATTACGGCAATTGTTGGTGGGGCAAAAGTTTCGAGTAAAATCATTATCATGGAACAGTTGTTAGATAAGGTTAACAACATTATTATTGGTGGGGGTATGGCTTATACTTTTGCAAAAGCTCAAGGTGGTAACATTGGAAGTTCGTTGGTTGAAATGGATTTTTTAGAAATAGCACTTGATATTTTAGCAAAAGCAAAAAGCAAGAACGTAACCATTTTATTGCCAGAAGATACGTTGGCTGCTGATAAATTTAGTGACGAAGCAAACACGCAAATTTGTGACACTAATAACATTGCAGAGGGTTGGATGGGAATGGACATTGGCGAAAAAGCTATTGCTTCGTTTACTCATTGCATTGTAAATTCTAAAACCATTTTATGGAACGGACCAGTTGGTGTTTTTGAAATGGATAAATTTCAAAATGGAACTAAAGCTATTGCATTAGCAGTTGCTGAAGCTACCAAAAAAGGAGCATTTACATTAGTTGGTGGTGGCGATTCGGTTGCCGCAGTAAACAAGTTTAACTTAGCAGAGCAAGTAAGCCATGTAAGCACAGGTGGTGGAGCAATGTTGGAGTATTTAGAAGGTAAAGAATTGCCTGGAATTGCAGCAATTATGGAATAATAATTGATTACATTTGATTAAAAAATCAATCAAAATGAAATACATTATTCCCATTTTCTTGTTTTTAGCTTTTGCAACAACAAGTGTTTCTGCTCAAAAAATATACAAAGTAAAATACGAAAGTCAGGCTGACTTAAAGGTGTATATTGTTAAGTACGAATCGCAATGCGATTTAAAAGTGTATATGGTAAAGTATGAAAGCCAAGCCAATAAAGATGGTTTGTGGTATTCCGTTGATTACGAAAGTCAAGCCAACAAGAAAGTATATTTTGTGGACTACGAAAGTCAAGCCGATCTTAAAATTTTCTTTGTCGATTACGAAAGCCAAGTAGGTTGGAAAAATCAGTCGAAAGCCCATCTGTTAAAGTTTTAGGATGAAAAATGTTGTTCAACTTCATGCTGATGTTGATGATTCAATTTGGTTAAGTTTTGATAAATTCAGACGAGCTTATAATCGAATACATTTAAACGATGGAGCTAAAAATCTAGTTGAATTTAAAAAGGGGATGA
Source organism: uncultured Vicingus sp. (assembly GCA_964398455.1). Lineage (GTDB taxonomy): Bacteria > Bacteroidota > Bacteroidia > Flavobacteriales_E > Vicingaceae > Vicingus. Next base: position 52,520 of record CAYNMR010000009.1, read on the forward strand.
TTGCTTTTTTAAGCACATCTTTTTCTTATTCGTTTAAACTTTTATTTAAAAATGATGAGGTTGTTGGATCAATTGACCTTCTATTATTTAATAAAGGAGAAGCAGAAGAAGTATTAAACGTAAGGATGAATGTTCTTAAAGAGACGATAATACAAGATTTTGAAGAAGAATTAAAACTAGAAATTGCTGAATGGAAAAAACTCGCAAAAAAAATAAAATTGGAGATTTCCTATAAAAATTTAATGCAACTACTAAAAGAACAGGGGTATGAAAATAGGAACGAGTCTATTTGGTTTCATTTAAAAACAGAAAATACTAATAATACGATAGTCAAAGAGTTTTTGAATCAAGATATTATACAAAAAAATAAGTTAACTTTTGAGCTTAACCAAGAACTTAAAGAACATGAGTTTAGTGATGTTGCTAATCTAATGACGATTCTTTTAAATGATATTAAAAGAGTTGATAGACATCAAACATTCAAAGAAACCCCTGAAAATATTAAAGAAATAGTTGATAATCATAAAAACTCTAACAGTAACTTATTTCATTTACTCTTAAGAAACGAAAAAGAAGAATTAGTTGGAATGTCCATCATCGTTTTTAAAAAAGATAGCCCTATAGTCGTAAATCAATTTATGACAGGAGTGCTGAAAGAATATAGGGGATTAGGTTTGCCCACATGGATGAAAGCTTACATGTATGATTACTTACAAGAGAATTATTCTACAGTAAAACTCATAAAAACAGATTGTTTCGCTGAAAATACTCCAATGATTCATATCAACAAAAAAATGGGATTTAAAGAAGTAATTAGAACGACAGAAATGATTTATGAAAACAAATAATATGACCATAGAACAAGCCCAAAAATTAGTTGACGATTGGATAAAAACACATGGAGTTCGTTATTTTAATGAACTCACCAACATGGCAATGCTTACTGAAGAAGTGGGCGAAGTTGCTCGGATTATTGCTCGTCGCTACGGCGAACAATCAGAAAAAGATTCGGACAAAAACAAGGATTTAAGCGAAGAAATGGCGGATGTACTTTTTGTGCTCATTTGTTTAGCCAACCAAACAGGTGTAGATTTAAACCAAGCGTTACAAAAAAATTTAGAAAAAAAGACTTCTAGAGATAGCGAACGTCATCACAACAATGAGAAGTTAAAGTAACAGATTTAAGGTAAATCCTTATTTTTGCCCATCAAAAAAAGCTACAATGAACTTTATAGAAGAATTGAAATGGAGAGGCATGATACACGATATGATGCCCGGAACGGAAGAAGAATTTGCTAAAGGAATTACCTCTGCATACATTGGTTTTGACCCTACTGCTGACTCTCTGCATATCGGTAGTTTGGTGCAAATTATGATTTTGGTGCATTTGCAAAAAGCAGGACACAAACCTTTTGCTTTGGTTGGTGGTGCTACCGGAATGGTGGGTGACCCAACAGGAAAATCGGCAGAACGAAACTTATTGGACGACGAAACACTTCAGAAAAACCTAAAAGGCATACAAAAACAATTGGAGCAATTTTTAGATTTCAATTGTGGAGCCAATTCGGCAGAAGTAGTAAACAACTACGATTGGTTTAAAGGTATGAGTTTTTTAGAGTTTATTCGCGATGTAGGTAAGCACATCACAGTAAATTACATGATGGCAAAAGACTCGGTAAAAAGCAGAATGGAAACAGGAATGTCGTTTACCGAATTTAGTTACCAGTTGGTTCAGGGCTATGATTTTTATTGGCTATACAAAAATAAAAATTGCACTGTTCAATTAGGTGGTTCCGACCAATGGGGAAACATTGTTACTGGAACAGAATTGATTAGAAGAAAAGCCGGAGGAGAAGCTTTTGCAGTTACCACTCCATTGATAAAAAAAGCCGATGGAACCAAGTTTGGTAAAAGCGAAGGCGGAAATGTGTGGTTGGATAAAACCAAAACTTCGCCCTATAAATTTTACCAGTATTGGATTAATGCTTCCGATGAGGATGCTTCGAATTACATTCGCATTTTTACGTTAAAAACGAAATCAGAAATTGAACAGCTGGAAGCAGCCCATGTTGAAGCACCACATTTACGTTTGTTGCAAAAAGAATTAGCAAAAGACATCACCATTCGTGTTCATTCTATTGAAGATTTTGAATCAGCAGCCAATGCTTCAGAAATTTTATTTAAAAAAGATGAAGAAGCTATCGCAGGGTTGAAAGCACTGTCGGAAGCTGTTTTTAATGATATTTTCGAAGGTGTTCCTCAAGCAGATATTGCTTTAGATGAAATTAAAAATGGATTAAATATTGTTGATGCATTGGCTTCAAAAACCAACTTTGTAGCTTCAAACGGTGAGGCGAGAAGAGCATTAAAGGAAAACGCAATTAGCATAAACAAAGCTAAAGTTGGCGAAGATAAAATGATAACCACTGAAGATTTAATTCAAGGAAGATATGTTTTGGTACAAAAAGGCAAAAAAAATTACTACTTAATTAGAGCAATTTAATGCATTTTTCAGCAAAAGCAATCGTGTTATTTCTGTTGATGAGTTGTGGGCTTATCACGTCTGTTTTTGCTCAAAAACAACGGGTTATTGTGGTGTTTTATGATAGGTTTCAGTTTGTGTCACAATATCCTTTAGAAGAGATTGCAAAGGTTAATCAGGTGGAGTCGTCGGCAGTGTTTGCCGAATACCAAAAAAGTATAACAGATGCTTTCATCACTTTTAGCAATGATAATTTTGAGTTTGTACCCTTACAAAATGTTCAGTATTTGGCTCTTCGAAAACAAACCAAATATCAGTTAGATAAGTTTGATGGAAAGAAATATAACGCAACGAATTTGTCGTTGTTGAGTATGGAAAATTTCCAAAGGTTGCTTCAACAGCATCAAGCCGATTTTATACTTTTTGTAAATTGGTATAGCATCGAAAAAAATGTCCATACCGCTTATGTGGGCGATAACAACAAACGCTTCCCTTTTTCGCTACACAAATTGGATTATGATGTGTACAACAAAGAAAAAACTAAAGTGATTGGAAAAGGCAATGTAAAACTCCAATGCGGTCAGTTTCCTTCTGATGAAATGATACAGGAAAAATCGTTAAAAGCGGCTTCGCTTAAGGCATGTTATGCCGATTTAATAAACGAATTACTAAAAGAACTTTCCGCTACTAAAAACTAAAACATTTAAAAGGTCTTCAACTCCTTGTTTTTATTGACTTTTTAACCGAGTTAAACTGTTAATTTTTATGTTGATAACTAAGCAGTATAATTTAGCAGAAAAACCTGCTAAACGCTGCGTAATGGTTATATTTGTTTCTCTTCAAAAAAAGTATAATTTATTTAAAATATGAGCGAAAATAAAAACAGTTATTCAGCCGATAGTATACAGGCGTTAGAAGGAATGGAGCATGTTAGAATGCGTCCTTCCATGTATATTGGCGATGTTGGTATTAGAGGGTTGCACCATTTGGTTTATGAGGTGGTTGATAACTCTATTGATGAGGCGTTGGCAGGTCATTGCGACACCATTTATGTGGCAATTAACGAAAACGGTTCTATTACGGTAAAAGATAACGGTAGAGGTATTCCAGTTGATATGCACAAAAAAGAAGGTGTTTCTGCTCTTGAGGTAGTAATGACCAAAATTGGTGCTGGAGGTAAATTCGATAAAGATTCGTATAAAGTTTCAGGTGGTTTACATGGTGTTGGGGTTTCGTGTGTTAATGCATTATCAGAACTGTTGCATGCAACGGTTTACCGTGATGGAAAAGTTTATGAGCAAGAATACTCTAAAGGTAAAGCACTTTATCCTGTAAAAGAAACAGGAACAACTACCGAAAGAGGAACCATGGTTACTTTTATTCCAGATCCAACCATATTTGAATCGACAGTTTATGTTTACGATACGCTTGCAACACGTATGCGTGAGTTGGCGTTTTTAAATAAAGGAATTACCGTAACACTTGAAGATAAAAGAGAAACTAACGATGACGGTACTTTTAAAGGACAAATATTTCATTCGGATGAAGGGTTGAAAGAATTTATTCGTTACATCGAAGAAACTAGAGAACCACTTATTGCTGAGGTAATTAGCATGGAAGGAGAAAAAAATGGTATTCCTGTTGAGGTTGCTATGATTTACAACACTTCCTATTCTGAAAACATTCATTCTTACGTAAACAACATCAACACTCACGAAGGTGGTACTCACCTTGCAGGTTTTAGAAGAGGTTTAACCAATACCCTTAAAAAATATGCTGATGCTTCGGGAATGTTGGATAAATTGAAATTTGAAATTGCTGGTGACGACTTTAGAGAAGGTTTAACAGCAATTGTTTCGGTAAAAGTTCAAGAACCACAGTTTGAAGGACAAACCAAAACTAAATTAGGAAACAGAGACGTTACTGCTGCGGTTAGCCAAGCAGTTAGCGAAATGTTAGAGAACTACTTAGAAGAACATCCTGCTGATGCAAGAATCATTGTTCAGAAAGTAATATTGGCTGCAACCGCTCGTCACGCTGCACGTAAGGCAAGAGAGATGGTACAACGTAAAAATGTGCTTTCGGGTAGTGGATTGCCTGGTAAATTAGCCGATTGTGCTTCTAAAGACCCAGCAGAATGCGAAATTTATTTAGTTGAGGGTGATTCGGCAGGTGGTACTGCAAAACAAGGTAGAGATCGCCATTTTCAAGCCATTATGCCTTTGAGAGGTAAAATATTGAATGTGGAGAAAGCCATGCACCACAAAATTTTTGAAAACGAAGAGATTAAAAACATTTATACCGCTTTAGGCGTACGTGTTGGCACTGAAGAAGATGCAAGAGCATTAAACACCGAAAAACTGAGATACCACAAGGTAATTATCATGTGTGATGCCGACGTTGATGGTTCGCATATCGAGACACTTATTTTGACTTTCTTTTTCCGTTACATGAAAGAATTGATTGAAAACGGACACATTTACATTGCTACTCCACCGTTGTATTTGGTTAAAAAAGGTAAAGACCAACGTTATTGCTGGACTGAAGACGACCGAGACAGAGCCATACAAGATATGAAAGGAGCTGGTAAAGAAGGTAGTGTGGGCGTGCAACGATACAAAGGTTTGGGAGAGATGAACGCAGAACAATTGTGGTCGACTACCATGAACCCAGAATACAGAACATTACGTCAAATTACTATTGATAACGCTGCTGCTGCCGACCATACCTTCTCGATGTTGATGGGTGATGAAGTGCCTCCACGTAGAGAATTTATTGAGGCAAATGCAAAATATGCTAATATCGACTCGTGATACACTAAAACATATAGAAAAAAAGCCCCGCAGTATTGCGGGGCTTTTTTGTTTAGTCATTTATTTCAGTCTTCTGTCAAATACTTTTTGTTCTTTATTTATTTCAAATCCGAGTTGCTGATAAAAAAGATGTGATTCCTTTCGGACAATATTACATCTTACCCTGATTCTATTGCATTGCTTGGTGTAGGACCATTTATTGATTTCCTCAACCAATAATTTTCCAATTCCTTTCTTTCGATATTTGGTGTCGACCACTAAACCGCCAATTTCAACAAACGGTTCAGACTCTATTCTTCGAGAATAGAACCCGTGAATCCAACCAACTATTTTTTCGTCTACTAATGCAACGAAAATGCAGTTGTCATTATTCAGTAAGAGTTCCATCAGACGTTTTTGAACTTCAATAATTTCTGATGGGTAACCTAACTGGTTTGAGAGTTCTGTTATTGATTCGGAGTCCTCAATTTTTGCGGTTCGGGTTAAAATCTTCATTTTGTGGGGTTGATTCAACAATTTTTTTTCAAAAAGTCTCCGTCTATAATAAGAAGTTTAACACCATTTGCCGAAACCGAGCGATGAGAACTAAGTTCGTCTGATACCACATACGTTTCACCTTTTTTTAGTTTAATTTTTTCTCCTGTTTTTAGTTCACTAATAAATTCTCCTTCTAAACAATGTACAATGTGTCCTTTTTGACACCAATGGTCTGCCAAATATTTGTTTGAATATTCTACTAATCGTATTCTAAGTCCATCAAGTTGAATGGTTTGCCAAAATGCAACTCCTTTTTCTCCTTTATATTCAATTTTTTCAATTGAAGTCCAGTCGATTGTTTGAAATGGTATACTGCTCATTTTTATATTTTAAATTTTGCTTAGTTACGCTTGCAGGTAACTCGTTCATATGTGTTATAAAACCATACATATCTACCCAAATTTGGCTGTATATGTACGAAAATAGTCATACAGTATTAAATCAAATATAACTAAAAATACTAAACAAAAAAGCCCCGCAACACTGCGGGGCTTCTTCTATCTAAAAACTAAAACTATTTAACTATTAACTTTTCTATCGTTACTTTATTATCGGCATTAAACTCAATGAAATAAAGTCCCGATTGTAATTTCTTTTGTTGGTCAATGCTTAAGGTATATCTACCCGCAGCAAAGCTTTGTCCGTTTACAATTTTAGTAACCTCTTTACCTAAAACATCTCTTAGTGTTACGCTTAAGTTTTTAACCTCTTGCGATAAACCAAATGAAAGTACAGCACTTTCGTTCATTGGGTTAGGGAACACGTTTAGGTTGTTTACTATTTTAGTTTCTTCAACACCCACAGTACCTTCTACGTTAATGTCGTCGATGTAAATGTTGTTACCACCATTGCTTTTAAAGTGGAATTTAATCAATACATTGGTTTTAGCAGCAAGTGTTGAATTAAAAGTAAACGTATTGTCTTTCCACTGTGATGTTCCAGATGGAGTAAACGATGTGTTGGTTGCAGGAGCACTAGCCATAGCTGTTGCTGTTTTTATGGTAAGAATTTGCCATGAAGCACCACAATCGATAGAAGTATAAATAGTTAAGATATCATTTCCACCAGTAGTTTTCTTAGCATAAGCAGCTCTCCAAGTTAATTTTGGAGCGGTCATAGTGCTTAAATTTATAGAAGGAGAAATTAATTCAGTAATGTCATTTGCATTGTTGGTAACGTTGTTAACTCTTGCAGCACGAGTACCTGTATAAGCTGCAGTAGTTGAATTGGTCCAACCATTACCACTTTGCGTTTCAATTTTCCAATCATTGCTAAAAGTAGTAGTGTTTTCCATTCCTTCTGAATAAGGCAAGGTGTATTGTGCAGCAATAGTGCTTACAGTAATAATGTTGCTTTTAGATACCGCAGGAGTAAAATAACCAGCTGTAGTTCCAGGAGAATAAGTTGCTCCGTAAGTACCAGCAGTATTGTACGTAATTACTGGGCTTGCAACAGTTGAAGTGTTTGGAGTTCCTCCAGTAAAAGTCCAATCCCATAGCGTTGGAGTAGCATTATAAGTGTTTAAATCTGAATAAGTAACAGCATCACCCTCACAAACTTTAGTTTTATTGTAAGTAAAATCGGCACCCCAAGGAATACAAATTGGATTTGGATCATAAGGGTCGGCAGTACCTGTAAAAGCTAAATTAGTAGGGGTTGAAAGCTGAGCTAATCCTGTTGTTGTGTTTGTGCTGTTTAGTGTTGCCATCATTCTAGTAGCTTGGTTTAAGCTAAACATGTTTTGACAAGCATTGTAGCTCATGTAGTTTTCAATTTGGTCAACAACATTAGCGTTGTATGGAGCATGGTTTACATCATTTGAGCAAGTGTTTTCCGTTATATCACAAGATCCACTTGAAGTAGAAACAGGAGGTGTGTCGCAACAGTTGTCACCAGAAGCATTGCAATTGCTGCTTCCACAACCACTTTGGAAAGTGTGGTAAAGGTTAAAACAGTGACCAATTTCATGAGTTAATGTTCTACCACCTGTTAAGAAACTGTTATCGATAATTACACCATAAGTATTGTTAATTCCACTTGTCGGAAACTGAGCATAACCAGCAATATAGCTTGGAGGTGAAGAGCCGTCAATAAAATCAACAATCCATACGTTAAAGTATTTTTTTGGATCCCATCGGCTTGCAGCTTTAACTGCATCATCAGCAGACATGGTACGAGAGTCTTCAACTCTAACAATACCTTCAGTACAGTTTCCGTTAGGGTCTTTTCTAGCTAAACGAAACTCAATATCCATACTTGCAGCATAAGGAGCAAATAAAGCTCTAGTATTAGAAGCATCAGGATTGGTACGTTTAAAATCTTGGTTAATTACATTTACTGCATTTAGAATATCAGCCTTAGTTGCATTTCCATTTCCGTTCCATGTTATTACATGGAACACAATAGGAATAATAATGGTTGCTTTTTTAGCAACTGGGTCGTAAGTTTGGCTAAAGTTTAAGATGTAATTTTCAGCATCTTCACGTTGCTGAATAATAGATGGGTCTAATTGTTCTAATAATTGAGTCTGCTCATCCGTTTTACACCAATTACCAGCAGGTGCTTGAGCCGAAACATTACCGAAGAAGAACGCTAGCCCTAATCCAAATAAAGTAGTAGATAATTTTTTCATAAAAGTTTTAGTTTAGTTAGTTTTTTCTTACTTCGAGTTAAAAAGTAAGATATCAAATTTAATGAATTGTTAATAAAAAACCAACCCCTTATTTTATTAACGGTTGGATTTTTAAGATAAACGGTTGAGTATAATGCTATTTTGTTAAATCCCTAACAGAACAAACCACACTTTGTGACAAATTAGGTTCATTAATAAATCGAAGTATTTTTTTTGCTGTTTCTTGAGCAGAAGCTAAATCGCCATTTTTTTTGTAATCTACAAAACGGTTGATGTTGGAGAAATTAGACGTATCTGCACTTCTAATTTGTTGTTGCATTTCGGTGTCAATAATGCCAGGAGCAATGCTCAGTACTCGAAAGTTTGTTTTATCGATGTTCGATTCTTCTTGTAGCACCTTACTGAACATATCTAATCCTGCTTTGGTGGCACAGTAAATATTCCAACCATCAATGGCAGATTGAGCCGCACCCGAACTGATGTTGACAACCAATTTTTCAGCAGCACTTTTTTTGTAAGTTTTTACAAATTCGTTGGCAAAAATGGTAGGCACAATCAGGTTAATCGTATAACAGTCTAGTAATTTTTGATTGGTTAAATTGCCTACGTGTTTTATTTCACCTACAATTCCAGCGTTGTTCATCAACACTATTTTTTCGGGATCTTTTAGTTCTGGGAATTTAATTTTCTGAATGGCTTCTAAATTGGCAAAATCAACGTGCTTGTGGTAGTAACGTTGATGTATAATGCTCGAACTTCTTGCATAACCAAAAACAAAGTTGTTTTCGGATTGCAAAAGCAATTCAGCAACAGCTTTTCCTAAACCTTTACTTGAGCCAGTTATAAAATAGTAATTCACCGTTAAAAAATGGTTATTTTAATGCTTGTTCCAAATCGGCTAACAAATCTTCGATGTCTTCGATACCAACACTTAAACGAAGTAATGACTCTACAACACCAGCTTTATCACGTTCTTCTTTTGGAATAGAAGCATGAGTCATGGTTGCAGGATGGTTTACCAACGATTCTACTCCACCAAGCGATTCTGCCAACGAAAACACTTTCATGGCTGAAGCAATTTTAAAAGCATCCTCTTGTTTGTTTCCTTTAATTGAAAAAGAAATCATTCCGCCAAAATCTTTCATTTGCTTTTTAGCAATATCATGGTTGGGGTGGTCGGTAAAACCAGGCCAGTACAATTTATCAATTTTTGGGTGACCTTTTAAAAACTCCGCTACTTTTCTTCCGTTGTAGCAATGTCTTTCCATTCTAATGTGAAGCGTTTTAATACCTCTCATTACCAAAAAGCTGTCCATCGGACCTGGTGTTGCACCACAACTGTTGTGTATAAATGCCAATTGGGTATATAAATCGTCGTTGCTCACACACAAAGCACCCATTATTACATCACTGTGTCCGCCTAAGTATTTAGTAGCCGAATGCATTACAATATCAGCACCTAAAGCCAATGGATTTTGCAAGTAAGGCGAAGCAAAGGTATTGTCGACAGCACAAATTAAGTTATGGTCTTTTGCAATTTTTGCACAAGCAGCAATGTCAATTATTTGCATGGTTGGGTTAGTTGGAGTTTCTAACCAAATCATTTTTGTATTAGAGTTGATGCAATTTTTAATTGCATTTTCATCTTTCATGTCGATAAAATGGAACTTGATACCAAACGGAGCAAATACCTTGGTAAACATACGGTAGCTTCCGCCATACAAATCGTCGCCAGTAATTACTTCGTCGCCAGGGCGTAACAATTTCATTACAGCATCAATGGCACCCATTCCACTAGAAAAACACAAGGCATATTTTGCACCTTCTAATTCGGCTAAACATTTTTCAAGAGCAGTTCTTGTTGGGTTTTTACCTCTTGCGTAAGCATAGCCTTTGTGGTTTCCCGGGCTTTCTTGCCAAAAAGTAGAGGTTTGATAAATGGGAGTCATGATGGCTCCTGTTGTTGGGTCTGGCTCTTGTCCGGCATGTATTGCTTTGGTACCGAATTTCATGTTTTTAGCGTCTTTCATTAGAATAAATTTATGCTAACAAAACTACGTAAATTGGGAATAAAGAGCAGATTTATTTTGCTAATTCTTAAGAAAAATATATGCGTTTAATGAAGTAGCAATCATCATCCAAACCACATAAGGGAGTAGCAATAAAGATTTGATTTTAAGTTGATGAAAATAAGTGAAAAACAAATACCCAACCAATAAGGTAAGAGCAACAATAACAACTAATCCAAACAATACCTGATGATACTTAAAAAACAAAGGATTCCAGCTAACATTTAACACCCATTGTAAAGCAAACAACAGCATTAAAATGTTTTTGTTGGTAGCGTTTTGCCAAGCATAAGCCATGTAAATGGCAAAACAAACCATAATAGATGTCCATGCAGCACCAAAAACCCAGCCTGGAGGAGTCCAAGGAGCTTTATTTAAGGTTTGATACCAATCGGCTGTAATAGCACCGCTGGTAAATAAACCTCCTAAACCCAATGCGGCAAAGTTTAAGATTAGAAAGATGATGAGTTTGGTTGGCATGGATTATTGTGTCTATTTAAGTGAGATTATTCTACATTTTCAAAGAATTGAACGGCAAAATCGCAGAAATCTATTATTATTTGTTTATCTAATTCAAATTCCTTTCTACTCCCTAGATAATTTTTAGATGTTGGTGTTATTTCCTTTCCTTCTTCTAATTCTTTCACGGAGATACATTTAATATGTTTTTTGCTCACTAAAATTATATAAGCATTGACATAAGGATAATCTTTAGGTAAATGTTTTGCTAAGAACTCGCCACTTTTCCTAAATTTTACTTCAATAAAAAATACCTCACTTGTTTTAGGATTCTGTATTACAAAATCAGGCATTCTTTTTATCTCAGTAGCAACTTCACTTTTTACCCCTTTAAGTAATTCCATGATGCCAGGAATAGTATTCTCCATCCCATAACGAAATACGTTATAACCCAAAGAAAGGAAAAGTTCTTGAATAAGGGTTTCAGCTATTCTTCCCTTTATCATGTTGTATCTATAGTTCCAGTCTTTGTTGGTTAAACCACCTTCAAAGTCATTTTCAAAGTCATCTTTTTCTTTATTATTTTTTTTATAACAAGAATAACAAAGACCGCCTTCAAACTTTGTGTATTCACCACATTTTACACATTCTGCCATAAATAATTTATTGTTGATTATCAAAAATAAAAACCCCGCTTTTAGCGGGGTTTTAAATTACAAATTCAATAAAATTTCTTCTGGGTTTTTGCCTCCAAAAATTATTTTGGTGGGGTTTTCCAGCATTTCTTTTACGGTTTTCAAAAATCCTACCGATTCTTTTCCGTCAATTATACGGTGGTCGTAGCTCAACGCTACATACATTATTGGGCGTATTTCTACTTTGCCATCAACAGCAACTGGTCGGTCAACAATGTTGTGCATACCCAAAATTGCACTTTGTGGAGGGTTAATAATAGGAGTGCTCAACATCGAACCAAAAACACCACCATTGGTAATGGTAAATGTTCCACCTTCCATGTCGGTAATATCAATTTTACCATCGCGAGCTTTAACTGCCAAACGTTTAATTTCTGCTTCAATTTCTGCTAAACTCATTTGTTCTGCATTTCGTACCACAGGCACCATCAATCCTTTTGGAGAGCTAACAGCAATACCTATGTCGGCATAGTTAAAACTCACCATTTGGTCGCCATCAATCATTGAGTTTACCGCTGGGTATTGACGTAAAGCTTCGGTAACTGCTTTGGTAAAAAACGACATAAAACCTAAGTTTACACCGTGTTTTTCTTTAAAAATATCTTTGTATTTGGCACGTAAATCCATCAACGGTTTCATGTCTACCTCGTTAAACGTGGTTAACATGGCTGTTTCGTTTTTAACCGAAACCAAACGTGATGCAATTTTACGACGCAACATGCTCATTTTTTCGCTGCTTTGCTCTCTTGTTCCGCCCCAGCCTGTAATAGCATTTGGGGTTAATCCAGTAGTTAAATATGCTTCAATATCCGCTTTAGTAATTTTTCCGTTTGAACCCGAACCGTGAACCTTAACTGCATTTACATTGTTTTTTGCAATCATTTCTTTTGCAACAGGAGTAGCTTTTACATCTGTTTTTGCTGCTGGCATTGGGTTAGGAACTACTTCTGCCTTTTTTTCAACCACAGCTTCTTTAACAGGAGCAGCTTCTGCTTTTGGAGCAGCATCAGCTGGTTTTTTAGCTTTGGTATCAATTAAGCAAACCACAGCTCCAACTTTAACCACATCACCTTCTTTTGCTTTTAGGGTAATAACACCCGATTCTTCGGCAGGTAATTCTAATGTTGCTTTATCAGAGTCTACTTCTGCAACAGCTTGGTCTTTTTCAACATAGTCGCCATCTTCTACCAACCATCTTGCTATTTCTACTTCTGTTATTGATTCTCCCGGCGAGGGAACTTTCATTTCTAAAGCCATATCTCGAAATTTTGAGTATTAATTTTTTACTAATGAGTTTTCAAATACTTGATTGATGATTGCATTGTGTCGTTTTGCGTGCATTTTTGAAGAACCTGTTGCAGGAGCACCGCTTTCTGCCAATGAAATCACATTTAATTTAACTGATGTAAAATGACGCATCATGTGAGTCCAAGCGCCCATATTTTCTGGTTCTTCTTGAGCCCAAATGTATTTTTTTGCATTGCTGTATTTTGCAATTATTTTATCCAATTGTTTCTGTGGTAACGGATACAATTGTTCAATTCGAACCAAAGCAATGTTATCTGCTCCACCAATTTCTTCTTTCTTAGCCAATAAATCGTAATAGAATTTACCTGTACAAAATACAATAGTATCTACATTCTTAGTAGTTGCTTTTTGGTCGTCAATTACCTCTTGAAATGTTCCTTTAGCTAACTCGTCCATGCTTGAAACACATTTTGGATGACGCAACAAACTTTTTGGAGTAAACACCACCAAAGGTTTCCTAAAGTTACGTTTTAACTGACGACGCATTAAATGGTAAAAGTTTGCTGGGGTTGAACAATCGGCAATTTGCATGTTGTCTTCAGCACACAATTGTAAAAATCGTTCCATTCTACCGCTCGAGTGTTCTGCTCCTTGTCCTTCGTAACCGTGAGGTAACAACATTACTAAACCGTTTTGTGTTTTCCATTTTTCTTCGGCAGCACTTAAAAATTGGTCAATTATAATCTGAGCACCGTTATTAAAATCACCAAACTGAGCCTCCCAAATGGTTAATCCGTTTGGAGTAGCCATTCCGTAGCCATATTCAAAACCTAAAACACCATACTCAGAAAGTAATGAGTTGTAGATATAAAATGGAGCTTGTTTAGCTGAAATGTTTTGTAATGGCACATATTCTTCTTCCGAATCTTCCACTTTAACTACTGCATGTCTGTGCGAGAATGTTCCTCTTTCTACATCCTGACCAGAAACACGAACAATGTGACCTTCTTCTAGTAAAGTGGAATAAGCTAATAATTCGCCCATTGCCCAATCTAATTGGTCGGTTTCGTTAACCATTTTTAAACGGTCTTCAAACAGCTTCACTATTTTATTGATAAACTTTTTATCTTTTGGAAGTGTGCTAATTTTCTTCGCTATCTCGGTTAATTTTTTCTTATCAAAAGTAGTGTCGGTAGTTTTATCAAAATCTCCAGCTTTGCTATATTCATAGCCTTTCCAGGTTCTATTTAGGAATCTAGTAACAGTAGCTTTTTCAATTTGTTTGGCTTCGCTCAAGCGTTCTTGCAACAAATCGTCGAAGTTTTTCTCTAAATCTTTTGCTTCTTTTTCGGTAACAATACCTTCTACCAACAATTGTTTCAAGTAAATATCTCTTGGGTTGGCATGTGTGCTAATAGCTTTGTAAAGAACGGGTTGAGTAAAACGAGGTTCATCACCTTCGTTGTGTCCGTATTTTCTATAACCTAAAATGTCGATAAAAACATCTTTGTGGAATGTTTGACGGTATTCTACAGCAAATTGAACAGCTTGAACAACAGCCTCTGCATCATCACCATTAACATGAAGAACTGGCGATAAAGTAACTTTTGCCACATCAGTACAATAAGTACTCGAACGAGCATCTAAATAGTTGGTGGTAAACCCTATCTGGTTATTTACCACAATGTGAACAGAACCCCCAGTGCGGTAACCGTCTAACTGAGCCATTTGAACTACTTCGTAAACAATACCTTGTCCTGCAATTGCTGCATCACCATGAATGATGATTGGAACAATTTTTTTCTCGTCTTTTAAATACAAATCCAATTTTGAACGGGTAATACCTTCAACAACAGGAGCAACAGTTTCTAAGTGAGAAGGGTTTGGGGCTAATGTCATGTGAATGTCATGTCCGTTATCGGTTTTTACATCACAAGAGTAACCCAAGTGGTATTTTACATCACCATCAAAAATGCTGTCTTCGTATTCTTTTCCTTCAAACTCACTAAAAATGTTTTCGTAGGTTTTGTTAAAAATGTTAGCAAGTACATTTAATCTACCTCGGTGAGCCATACCCACTATAAATTCTTTGATTCCGAAATCGGCACCACGTTCTACTAATGCATCAAGAGCAGGAATTAAAGCCTCGTTTCCTTCCAAAGAAAATCGTTTTTGACCAACAAATTTTTTGTGTAAAAACTGCTCAAAAACCACCGCTTGATTTAATTTATGTAAGATGTGTTTTTTTGCTTTGGTATCAAATTGAGCTCTGTTTTTCAACTCAATTTTATTTTTTATCCACGCTATTTCTTCTGGTTTACGAATGTACATAAACTCGATTCCGATAGATTGGCAATAGGTTTGCTCCAAATGAGCAACAATGTCTTTTAATTTTGCAGGACCAATTCCTACTTCATTTCCAGCTTGGAAAATGGTTTCCAGATCGGACTGCATCAAGCCAAAATTTTCGATAGCTAAATTTGGTGAATATTGTCTTCTTGCTCGAACAGGATTGGTTTTGGTAAACAAGTGACCTCTTGAACGATAGTTATTAATTAACTCAATAACTTTAAATTCTTTGTCGAATCCTTCAGGAAGTTCGGTGTCGTAGTTTTTACGAGCAAATTCAAATCCTTCAAAAAATTTCTTCCATCCTTCACCAACATTGTCAGGATTGCTTAAGAACTGTTGGTAGTACTCTTCAATAGCAGAAACGTCTGCGTTGCTTAAATAGGAATGTTTGTCCATGCCTTTTGTTTGAAAAAATTAATTGGCAAAGGTATAAAAATATTAAAGGAAAAGCACCTTATTTCTTTAAAAAAGAAAGGCAATAAGAGATAAATTAAAGCTTAAATTTTTTTGCTAAAAAAAATGCCCTAATTTTACAAGAGAAGATTAAGGTTCAATACTAAATAATCAGTGAAAACAAAGTTAAAAATATATCTTGCTGACGACCATAACATTGTAGCACAAGGATTGGCTTCAATAATTCGTCAAATACCTGAAGTAGGTGAATTAGAAGTTTTTCAGAATGGCAAGAATTTGTTTGATGCTTGTTTAGTTAAACAACCCGATGTGGTTTTTTTAGACATTGAAATGCCTATTTGGGATGGAAGAAAAACACTTGTGGAGCTAAAAAATAAATTTCCTGATTTACGTTGCAATATGCTGTCGATGAACAACGAAAAAGCAATTATTGACGATTGTATTAGTAAAGGAGCATCGGGTTATTTAAGTAAAGATTGTACGTTAGACGAATTGCAAGAAGCTATTATTAATAGCGCTGAAATATATTTCTCGAAAGAAGTATTGAAACACCTAAGCGGATATGGAAAAACAAAAGGAGAGCAACAATTTTTATTAATCGAACCTTTAACGGAAAGAGAAGTTGAGGTACTTACTTTTTTGTGTGATGGGTTGTCTCCAAAAGAAATTGCCAATAAAATAAATTTAAGTCCGAGAACTGTAGAAACACACAAAACAGCCATTATGCAAAAATTTGATGTAAATTCGGTTGGCAAGCTAATTAGTGTGGCAATAAAAAACAAGGTGATTTCAATTTAACAGGTGTGGTAAAAGGTTTTTTTCTAATATTATCTATTTTTATCTTTTCTGTTGTTCATGCACAGCAAATAGATAGTTTAGAAAGACGTTTGCCAAACACAAATGGCATCGAAAAAATTGAAATCTATAATGAATTAGCTTTTTTAACCAAAAGAACGGAGCCAAGTAAATCTATTGATTGGAGTTATAAATCCTTAGCATTATCAAAAAAGCAGCACTATGATAAAGGAGTGTTTGAAGCTTATACCAATCTTGGTATTGTTTACACTGCGTTGAGTAAATACGATAGCTCTGTTGTTTTTTTAAATCATGCTTTAGAAAAAGCTAAAAAATTAAAAGATGAGGTATTAAAGGCATCTACTTTTCATAATCTCAGCTCAAATTATATTGCTACGGGCGATTACACGTTGGCGTTAAGTTATTTAACACAAGCGGCAACCATTTTTGAGCAAGAGCATAATCAACAAAAATTTGCAAAGAGTTGTATCAACTTAGGTGATTTATACCAGAAAATTGGAGATAAAAAATCTGCTGAGAAATTTTTGCTAAAAGCAATTAATATAGCTGAAGATTCAAAAGATAAGTCGTTATTAGCCGCAGCACAAAATACTTACGGAATCTATTTAGCAGGAGAAGGCAGCTTTGATAGTGCATTGGTTTATTTTTCAAACTCAGCCATTATTAGAGAAGAAATAAAACAGTTTTCGGAGTTGTATTGGAACTACAATAACATGGGGGGTATTTATTATTATCTAAACCAACTTGATAAGGCGCTCTATTACTTTAATAAAAGCTTAGAAATTGCAAAAATTATGAATTCAGATGCGGTAATTTCTACTGTTTACAATAATATAGGTTCTGTATTAAATCAAATGAAACAGTTTGACAAGGCAATTGAACAACATTTGTTGGCACTAAATTTATCCGATAAAATAAACAACAGTTCAGTTAAAAAAGATGCTTTAGAAAACCTGTACCTTGCCTATCAGAATAAAGGAGATTATAAAAAAGCACTAGAATATCATGAACAATTTACCAACTATTCAGATAGTATCTTTTCACTAGAAAAAACGGAGCAATTGGCGAATATTCAAACAAAATATGAAACAGAATATAAAGTAAAAGAGATAGAGCAAGAAAAAGAAGTTGCTAAAGCAAATGCTTTAGCAGAAGGACAGAAAAAAAGGATGTTGCTGCTTGTTTTAATTGCAGTCATATTAATTGCGGTTTTTGTATTAGTACTAATTGCATTAAATA
Source organism: uncultured Vicingus sp. (assembly GCA_964398455.1). Classification (GTDB taxonomy): domain Bacteria; phylum Bacteroidota; class Bacteroidia; order Flavobacteriales_E; family Vicingaceae; genus Vicingus. The sequence goes on from CAYNMR010000009.1 coordinate 70,276, forward strand.
ACAAAAAGAAGAAAGCAGAGTTAGAGATTACTGCACAGAAAAAAATAGTTGAAGCTATTTTTGAAGCTGAGGAAAAGGAACGAACCCGCATTGCCAAAGATTTACATGATGGTATCGTGCAAAATTTAACCGCACTAAAATTAGCAGTGAATAATGCTGCTAAAAATAGCCCAACACAAGTTGTTGAATTAGAAAATATTGGTGGAGATTTAGAAAAAACCACTAAAGAAGTTCGTGAAATTTCTTACCAAATGATGCCTGTTACCTTAAAAGAATTGGGTTTAATAAAAGCTTTGGAGGAGTTGTTACAAAGAAACTTAACCAATGTTGATATTCAGTTTGAGTTTAATCATTTTGGATTAGACCGCCGATTGCCTGAAAAAATAGAAGTGAATGTTTATAGAATATGTCAAGAATTAATTAATAACTCTATTAAGCACAGTCAAGCCACCAATATATCCATTTTGTTACAAATTCGAAACAACATGTTTCAACTTACTTATGAAGACAATGGGGTAGGTTTTGACTCCAATAAAGTAAGAAAAGGTATAGGATTAAATAGTCTTAACAGTAGAGTAGAAATGGTAAAAGGTTCATTAGAATTTAATGATACAGACATTTCTGGAACCACTGCTTACATTAGGATTCCGCTTTAAACTACGAAAATTTACGTAGTTAATTTCAGTTAATTTACGCTTTTACAGCAATCGTATTACATAGAATTTAGCATAAAATTTAAAACTAAATACTATGAAAAAAATTATTACTCAATTTATTGCAATTGCATTATTTCCAACACTTGGAAGTGCACAAATAACCATAACGCATAGCGATCTTCCTGCCCTTTTTAGCACTTGGGTAGAACACGAAGATTCAACAACACATGCTGCTATTACTCCAGCTGGACCTAGTCAAACTTGGGATTACTCAAATTTTACAATTGTTGAAACAGATGTAACAAACTTACAACCGTTAACAGCTACCAATTCTAATTGGAATGCTAATTTTCCAACCGCACAAATGGTACATTATAATCCTTCAGATAGCGAGGCTGTTTATTATTCCAGCAATGTATCAGGATTTTATCTCGATGGATTTTATGATAATCATGCAGAAGCAGATATAGTATCTGTTCCTTTTGAAAGTAAGCGAATGATAATTCCGACTCCTTTCACTTATCTGAATACCACATCTAATCTTGCTTCGTTTTCTATGGAGATAAATCAAGGGTTTATGGTAAAAGTAGCGAGTTATACACATACTGATTTTACATGTGATGCATATGGAAGTATAACAACTCCCGCTGGAACTTTTTCTAACACCATAAGAATTAAGGCAATTTCATACAATTATGATACTACGTATGCTGATTTTGGAGGAGGTTATCAATTAATTGATTTTTCAGAGCCCAATGACACTTCTATTACTTATACTTGGATGCAAAATGGGTCTAACTCAATTGTTTTTACAGCAGATGAGTTGATGAATGGATCTACACCAACTGGAATTATAGAAGAGGCATCTTACTTTGATGTTACGCCACCAGCAGCACCAAATCCTCCAACAAACCTTACAATTAATCCAACTACGCTTAAAACCACATTTGATAAAATGCAATTAAATTGGTCGGATAACTCTAATAACGAGTTAGGGTTTAATATTGAAAGAAGTATAGATAGTACCAACTGGTCGGTTCTTACAACTGTTGGTGCAGATGAGACTTCATATTTAGATATTGGATTAAATCCGATGACAATTTATTACTACAGAGTTTCAGCCTATAATGGCGTAGGAACCTCTATCTATTCAAATACTGTTTCTGGTAATACCGATGGATCAACTTCAATTAACAATGAATTAGCTGAGGAAAAATTACAAGTGTATCCAAATCCTACCAACGGAATAGTTTCTATTCAGTTTACAAATAATAGTTCTACAACCATTGAATTGTATAATGCAATTGGAGAGCGTTTAATATCAGAGCAAATCAATCAATCAAAACATACCATTGATATAAGTAATTATCCGAATGGAGTATATTTCCTAAAAGCTGATGGAAATATGACAAAGATTATCAAACAGTAAACTAAAAACAAAACAATTGCTTAAACCGTCTTTGGCATTGCTAAAGGCGGTTTTTGTTTTTAGTGATTTTTATTCAGCTTTATTTTTTATTTGATGTTTTAGTATTGTAGCTTTGTTTTTTAAATATTTAAAACGGATTATTGACTACTAGCTCTTTTCTACTTTACATCTAATGAAATATAAAGGTTTAAAAATAACGGTTAAAGTATTTCTTTTTTTACTATTCCTATCAACCTTGCCTTACTACAATACGGTGTTTTATTCTTTTGTCCCTAATTCACCTTTTGCAGGAAATGTTTTTTACAATCCATACCAAGATGTTAATGGAGAATGGATAAAAGCCAATTTTCATGCTCATTCAAAGTTGGCTTTAGGGTTAACAAATGGAGACAATACCATGAAACAAATGTTCGAGAAATATGACTCGCTTCATTACGATTTACCTTGTTTGTCTAATTACAATAGCATTACATTAAACCATGGTAGGAGCTTTTATACAAGTGTTTATGAGCATGGTTTAAATATAGGTTTTACCCATCAGTTAGTGCTTAATGCAACTAATGCCTCTATATTCGATTATCCTTTTTTCCAATTTACAAGTGGCAAACAGCATATTATAAACAAGCTAAAAACCGAAGATAATTTAATTGCATTGGCTCATCCTAGCTTTAAAACAGGATATGGATTGGAGGAATTAGAAGTGCTTAAAAACTATGATTTAATGGAGGTTGTTAGTCCAAGAGCTACTTCCATAGAGCATTGGGATAAAGCGTTGACATCTGGAAAAATTGTTTGGGCAATTGGTAACGACGATTCTCATAGTAACAAGGAAGCTGATTGTGGTGTTGTTTGGACAATGATTAATGTAAGTAAAAGAGATAACAATACCGTGATAGAAAGTTTAAGAAAAGGTAAATGTTATGCTACAAAAGGATGGTTTGGACAAGAAATGAATGAGTTAAAATCATTGACTATTCATGATAACAATTACCAACTTGAACTTATGCAGCATGCAGATTCTATTACATTAATTAGCGATAAGGGAAAAGTAGTGGCAACAGCGGTAAATGCTAAAACAATAAGCTATAATATTTTACCAGAAAACAGCTATGTTAGAGCTGAAATTTTTGAAACGGAAGAATGGAATACTTATACCAAAATGTACATTAATCCTGTGATAAGAACTTTAAATGGTTCAATTGATACTTCTTTTGTTAAACAGCAGATTAGTTGGGGAAAAACTATTTTCTTTTTTACGATTTTGATGCTTATCCATTTATTCATCATCCGAATAGTTATTAAATGGTAATTCAAAACAAATACAATCGTTACTACTGGCTAATTTTTGCATTAGTTATCGTTTCCATTTTTATTAACAATTGGTCTATAGGTTTTTGGGATCAGGACGAATCTGCTTATGCTGGTTTTGCCTACACTTTTTTAGAAACAGGAAATTGGATGATTCCCGATTTTATTTGGTCTGATGTTCATCGTAAACCACCGTTACACTTCTGGTCGATAGCTTTATCATTTAAATTATTTGGAGCTAACGAATTTGCTACAAGAATTCCGAGTGCTTTGTCGATTATAGGCACATGTTTACTCATTTTATTTATGGGAGGAACTTTATTTGGAAAAGAGGTTGCTAAAAAAGCTATGCTTATTGCTAGTTCTGGGATATTATTAATTGCTTTAGCTAAAATATCAGTTACCGATAGTATGTTGCTTTTTTTTGAAACGCTAACGGTGTTTAGTTTATTCAATTTTTTAAAATCAAAAAACTACAACTATCTAATAGGATTGGTACTCGGTATTGCAGGAGGTACGCTGACTAAAGGTCCGCCTGTGCTTATTGTTACCTATGGAATACTAGGTATTTTATTTCTGTTTAAAAACTACCGAATACAGACCATATTGATTTTTCTAATAAGTTTATTAGGATTAATACCCATTTACCTTTGGGGTAGAGCAGTATGGAACATCGACAATGGTAAGTTTATTATGTGGATGGTCGATTGGTATATACTAAAAAGAGGTGAAGGAGTTTTTGGGCAAACAGGTCCACCTGGTTATTTTCTGATTATTTTTTTGGTGGGTATGTTTGCTTTTTCATCGTTTTTTATTCTTGGTTTAAAAGAGCAATTCGCTAAATTCTTTAAAAGAAACCAACAATCAGAAACAACTATATTTATAGTTGCATGGCTAGTATCAGGTTGGTTTGTTTATGAATTGATTAGCAGTAAATTACCCGCTTATGCTATTGGGGCTCTTCCTGCAATTAGTGTATTAATTGCTTTGCAAGTAACAAATATGAATACGGAGAGTTATGCTAATAAGTGGAAGAAATTTGCATTAGGTATTCAATTATTTTTTACGATTGTTTTAGGGGTTGCATTTATTATTTCTGCTTTTGTATTTCTAGATAACATGCCTCGAATTATGTCTTTGGTAGTAGGTTCTGTTGTTATTATATTAGGAATTTATAGTTTTAAGCAGGATAATAAAAACTTTTTACTGTTATGTATTATTGCTCTGTTGCCTTCATTGGTTGCATGGAGTTTTGTAGTTCCTTCTCTGGAAAGTAAAAGAAGTACAACAAAAATTGTGGCAAACTATATCATCAAATCTTATCCAGAATCAACACCAATAATTTTTACTAAAGACTTTGCCCTTCCTAGTTTACCTTTTTACCTGACTACTGCCAAGTACAAATATGCTGAGAATCAAGATTGGGGAGCTTGGAAGAAAAGCTTTAATGAGGGAGCTCTATTAATTTTTAACGAGGAAGGATATGCCATTTTTAGGGAACAGAATAAAGAACTAAAGGATACAGATTTGAGACTAAATCAAATAGATGGGTGGATTCCTGATAGGGGTAAAGAAATCAGTTATTTTATACTATCCTCAACGAAATAAAAACCTAATCGAGAGGTATTTTTTATTTTAACATGCTGCATTTTTATTTGATGTTTTAGTATATCGTAACTTTGCACGTTTATTAAAACAACAATTATGTCGAAAACTATTGAAGAAATAGACAATGTAGTTATCAAGTTTGCAGGAGATTCGGGTGATGGAATGCAGCTAACGGGCGACCAGTTTAGTAATACTACGGCGTTTATTGGAAACGATTTATCAACTTTTCCAGACTTTCCTGCCGAAATACGAGCTCCACAAGGAACTGTTGCAGGAGTAAGCGGATTTAAAATACAATTCGGTAATACTAATATATATTCGCCAGGCGATAAAGCAGATGTGCTAATTGCAATGAATCCTGCTGCATTAAAAGCAAATGTGGATTGGATTAAAGACCGCGGAACCATTATTATTGATAGCGACAGTTTTAAAGCTAAAGATTTTGAAAAAGCGGGGTACACTTCAAATCCTTTAGAGGATGGAACAATGGATGGCTACAATTTAATACAAGCTCCCATAACCAAGCTTACTAAAGATAGTGTTGAGGGATTTACTATTGAAAACAAGTTTAGAACTCGAAGCAAAAACATGTTTGCCTTGGGTATTGTGTATTGGTTGTTTAACCGACCATTAAACATTACCGAGGATTTTTTAAAAGCAAAGTTTAAAAAAGACCCCGAGTTGGCAAATGCAAACGTAGCATCATTAAAAGCAGGATACAATTATGCTATTACGGTAGAATTGTTACCTTCATCATACACTATAAAACCAGCAACATTACCACAAGGTAAATACCGAAGTATTACAGGAAATACTGCAACAGCTTGGGGATTTTTGGCTGCTGCCGAAAAATCAGGATTACAAATATTTTTGGGGTCTTATCCCATTACACCAGCTTCAGACATTTTACATGAATTATCGAAACACAAGGGTTTTGATGTAATTTCAATTCAAGCGGAAGACGAGATTGCAGGAATTTGTTCTGCCATTGGAGCCAGTTTTGCTGGTGGTTTGGCTTTAACTACAACCTCTGGACCTGGATTGGCTTTAAAAGGAGAAGCAATTGGTTTAGCTATGATGACCGAATTGCCATTGGTAATTGTTGATGTTCAGCGAGGTGGACCAAGCACAGGATTGCCAACTAAAACGGAGCAGTCAGATTTACTACAGGCTGTTTATGGTAGAAATGGCGAAAGCCCCGTAATTGTTATTGCAGCAAGTACACCCTCCAACTGTTTCGATTATGCGTTTATGGCTGCTAAGTTGGCTGTAGAACATATGACTCCTGTAATTTTACTTACCGATGGTTTTATTGCTAACGGTGCAGAGCCTTGGAGAATAAAAAACACAGAGGAGTTGCCAGCAATACATCCTCCAAAGGTTGATATTAAAACTAGAGAAGCTTGGAAACCTTATTTGAGAGATATTGAGAAACTATCACGTCAATGGGCTGTTCCAGGCATAAAAGGCTTTGAACACCGAATTGGAGGATTGGAAAAACAAGATGTTTCGGGAAATATTTCTTACGAACCATTAAACCATGAAAATATGGTAAAAGTAAGAGCGGAAAAAGTAAAGCGTGTAGCTAATTTTATTCCTGAGTTAAAGGTTGAAGGTGCTGAACAAGGCGATTTGCTAATAGTTGGTTGGGGAGGAACATTTGGTAATTTATACACTTCATTTAATGAAGTAAAAAAATCCAATTCGAAAGTTGCTTTTGCACACTTTAATTACATTAATCCACTACCAAAAAATACTGCTGAGGTTTTTGCTCGCTACAAAAAAATAGTAGTTTGCGAACTAAACTTAGGACAATTTGTAAAAATACTAAGAAGCGAAATGCCTCAGTTTAATTATATTCAATACAACAAAGTGCAAGGATTGCCATTCTTAAAATCAGAATTGGTAGAAGAATTTGAACGAATACTTGCATTATAATAGATTTAACTTTCTGTAAAATGGAAACAACACATTTAACCAATACCAACGAAACAACGCTTACTGCAAAAGATTTTGTAACCAATCAAGATGTACGTTGGTGTCCGGGTTGTGGCGATTATGCTATACTTAGTGCCATACAAAAAACTTTGCCAGAGATAGGTAAAAAGAAGGAAGATATTGTTTTTGTTTCAGGGATTGGCTGCTCTTCTCGATTTCCTTATTATGTTGAATCGTATGGATTTCATACCATTCACGGTAGAGCCCCAGCCATTGCAACAGGTGTAAAATTAGCTAATCCGAATCTAAGCGTATGGCAAGTTACGGGCGATGGCGATGCGTTAGCTATTGGAGGCAATCACTTTATACATGCTTTGCGAAGAAACATTGACATCAATATTTTGTTGTTTAACAACGAAATTTATGGATTAACCAAAGGGCAATTTTCGCCAACTTCTAAAACAGGTATTGTAACCAAATCATCTCCACAAGGAACGGTGGATAGGGCTTTTAATCCAGGTAATTTAGCGATGGGTTCAGGAGGTACTTTTTTTGCTAGAGTGGTAGATATTGAACCCAAAAAAATGGTTGAAGTATTTATTGAAGCTGAAAAACACCGTGGAACATCATTGGTAGAGATTTTACAAAATTGTGTGATTTTTAATGATAAAGTATTTGCTGGAGTAACCGATAAAGAAGTGAAGTTGGACAACCAATTGTGGGTAAAGCATGGCGAGCGAATGATTTTCGGAAAAGAAGGTAATAAAGGATTACGTTTGAACGGATTAAAACTAGAAGTAGTAACCATTGGAGAAAATGGAATTACCGAAAACGATATTTTAATTCACGATGCTTATTGTGTGGATAGCACGTTACATAATTTATTGATTAATCTTTCAGCCCCAGCATTTCCTGTAGTGTTTGGAGTAATAAGAAGTGTGGAAGCACCAACATTTAATGATGGCATTTGGAACCAATTAAAAGAAGAGAAACCAAAAGCCAAATTTAAATCGGTAAATGAATTACTCAACAGTGGTGTTACTTGGGAGATTTAATTTTCTCCTTGAACGCGTAAGATTTTTTTGAAATCATATTTTTTGAAATCAAATAAGTAGTAAAATTTGCTTCATCAATCAATTATTCATTTAACAATTACGATTATGAAAACAATTAACTACAAATTTCTATTGATAATGCTGATAAGCTTTATCTTTTCACAAGGAGTCAAAGCTCAGTGTGTTGCATCATTTAACTATGTTGATAACGGAAACGGAGTAATTACCTTACAATCTACTTCAGATTCTCTTTATCAAGTTTGGTGGCAATTAGATAGTAATTATATTGGCAGTGGAGAATTTACTACGATTACATTGCCAAACGGAACATACGAGGTTTGTATGTTTATTGAGGATTCTTTAACTAGCTGTTTAAACTCAACCTGTCAGACCATAACGGTTAATAATAGTGTAGTGAGTTGCCAAGCTTCTATTTCTTATATCGACAATGGAAATGGCAACATCACTTTTATTAATAATTCGGTTGCAGGCTCAGGGGCTTCTTACGGTTGGATTTTTGGTGATGGAAATACATCAAACTTACAAAATCCAACACATACCTATACAAGTTCAGGAAACTACTTTGTTGAATTTGCTGTAATGGATACCAATTGTATTGATTCAGCTTTTTTATCTGTAACGGTTAATATCAATACTACTTGTACAGTTGTTCCGATGTTTAACTATGTTGATGATGGAAATGGCACGTTTACATTTACTGATGCAAGCACTACTTCATCAGGTGGTTTAATGTTTGGAACATGGTTTTTCGGTGATGGAGCAATGGGTTATACTGATGAAATTAATAACAGTATTTCGCACACTTATGCTGCCGACGGTATTTATGTGGTGGTATTAGAAGCTTATGACTCGCTTGATAATTGTACAACATATTATACCCAAACAATTGTTGTAAATGGAGTGGGCTCGCCAGTTGCTTGTAATGCTGCTTTTGTGATGTTTCCTGATTCGATAAGCAACAACAGTTTTGTTGTGGTAAACAGTTCAACAGGCTCAAATTTGACTTATTTTTGGGATTTTGGCGACGGAAATACCTCAACACAAGCGTATCCGAATTATACTTACGCTACAGCGGGTCCTTTTCAATTGTGCTTAACTGTAAGTGATGGTAGTGGTTGTACAAGTACCTACTGTGATTCAATATCGGTTGGTGGAATAATTTTAAAACAAAGTGGTTTTACGATTAATGTTATTTCCCCTTCAAGTACTCTTTCTGTTGATGATGTAGCTAATTTTTCGGGAGTAAATGTTTATCCTAATCCTGTTAAAGAGCTCCTAAACATTGAAATAGATTTAGTAAAAAATGCAACTGTAGAATTGTTTGTGACCGACATTACTGGGAAAGTAGTTGCACAGCTAGCGAATAGCGAAAATCAAGTTGGAAAACGCAACTATCAATGGAATGTTGATGGCTTACAAAACGGTATTTATTTGTTGAATATTAAATCGGATAATAATCTTCAAGTAAAAAAGATAATGGTTAATAGATAGGTTTTTCAAGTAACTTTTCATAAAAGCTCGGACACTATGTTGTTCCGAGCTTTTTTGTTTTAAACCTTAACCAATCATTATAATTTATCATATCATTATCACTAGTTGGTAATTCATTAAATTCGGTTATATAGGTAGTCAAACTTGTTTCTTTTTTGTTTTCCATTAAGGTTAAGATATGAATAAATAATTGTTCTCTACGGTAGGCGTCTTTGTCTAGCAATTCTTTATAATCCTTTCGGATGAGGTGTAATTGATAGTCGAATAAATCAATATCTTCTAGTTCAAAACAAGTAAGTAATTCAAAAATAGCAACCTTAAATTGGAATACTTTATCCATGTTTTTATAATGATCGGAAATTTTGAGTTTAGAAAGGTTTTTGCGTGCTTCTTTAAAGTTTTGAGTATCGAAGTTTAGTACTGCCAAGTTGAGGTGAATAAAAATAGTGTAAAATGGTAACTGCTGAATCTCGGTTTTAGTTTTAGCTTCTTGCAAAACTTCAATGGCTTTATATTTATCAGAAACCTGGTAATTAATTACCAACGAATTATAATAATAAAATAGGTATTTATTAAACAGTAAACTATCATGTTCTTGCATAGCAACAAAAAGCTGTTGAGTGGTATCAAGTGACTCATCAATTTTTTTGTTCTTAAACAAGCTATTGATTAAGTATGTGAGCATTTGCAGTTTGGTCTCATGATTAGATTTGTTGAACAACCCTCTTTCGCTAAAGTCACGATAAGTCAGTTTTAGATATTCTTCTAGCGACACATAATCACGGTGTTGGAGCAAAATTCTGCTGATGGAATGGTAAATCTTAAACTGAATTTTAGTGCTTTTTTTAACCTCCTCATTGCCAATAAAATCGTTGATGGTTTTATTCAACACCTCCGTAAACTGATAATTGTGAGTAGAGTAGTTTTGTGATATTTTTATACGATACACGAGTGCTGCCAACAAATCATCAATTTCTTGTAAAATATGAAGACTTTTGTGGTTGAGTTTTCTTTTCTCGATAAATTCAATGGGATTAAATTCTACACTTTCTTGTGAGAGTTTTATCAAGTCGCTATAAATCAAATCCAGTAAATCATAAAACTCTTGTTTAGCTGCTTTTTGCTCGGCTTGTATAAGGTATTCGTAAGCTAATTTGTAATCCGATTTTTCAATAAATAATTTTGATAAAGCAATACAGTTAAGTACAGTTAAGTACTCAGTTTTGTTGTGGTGCAACAGCAATAAACTTTTGTTTATTTCATTTAGTAACCGGTTTTTTAATCGATAAAAGGAATTTTTATCTATGCTGCTCTTATACAGTTTTTGTAGAATCAGATCTTCGTTGAGGTTATCTTTGTTTTTTTTAATAAAATCAAACAAAGCCACATCTTTTCGGTCTTCGTTTGCATTGGTTCGGTTGAGAAGGATAGTTAAATTTCTACTTTCCTCTTTGTTTAAGGATAAAACCAAATCGTATAATTTCACCATGGGTTGAACGCGTAAGATTTATATAAAATTAATTATTTTATTATCATAAACGAATTTAATTTAGTTTTGAAAATAAACCTTAACTAATCATGAAGAAACTAATTACACTTTCACTAATAATAGTGTTTTGGATTTTCCCAAGCATTGGAAAAGCTCAGCTATTAGGGTTTGATTCTACCTCAACAAACATGGGGTCGCTACCTGACACCATTAATTTGAATGATAATTATGTGCACACACTTACTGTTCATAATTTTGATTCGGTTGATTTTACAGGAACAATTTATCTAGTAGCAGCCATAGATAGTAGTGGAACACTACTATCGGTTGATACAGTAGGCTCGGTCTTTGTTTCAAATCTTGGTTGGACAGATACTGTTTCAATAACATATACTGAGGCTTATAATACCCTAAACGGATACAAACTAGGAGATAATATTGTAGTGGTTTGGCCTGTTGCAGGAACAACAGCAATTAGAGATAGCATCAGACAAAATGTTTATATCGATAATCCAGCATCAATACAAACCTTGAATAACGCAAATAAAGATGTTTTAATTTATCCTAATCCTTTTCTTGACCATTTTGTTGTTAAGAATTTTAATTGGAAAAATGAACCAAAACAAGTAAGAATATTTAATTCAGAAGCAAAATTAATTCTTCAACAAATGAATCTCAATTTTACGAATCTGGACTACCTGACAAAAGGAATGTATTTTATTTATATTGATTATCCTGATGGAAATCAAAGTTATTTTAAGATTATTAAGAATTAATGATGAAATCAAGTCTAATACTCTTTTTAGTTGCTGTACTATTTGTTTGTTGTTCTAAGACATCTGTAAATCAAACAGGTTCCAGTAATACATTTATTGGTAATTGGTTGTTTAATGTTAATCGATACGAAGTAAACACCGATAGCATTGGTTTTTATTCACACGACTCAATAACATATTTAGGGAATATAAAATATATTACAACACCAAATTTAATTCAGGTTAACTATACTAATCAAGATTCTATTATTTTAGAAGTTGATAGCTTAGGGTTGTTATCCAATTTTCCAACACCGTATTGTTCTGGTCAAATTTATTCAAATGACTCGATATACATTTATCTGAAATGGGGAGGTTTAGGAGGTGGAATTACCCATGTAATTAATGGGAACAAAGTTTCTATTTAGAATATTACTCCTTATTAAACCCAATATGAAAAATAGCATCTCCTTGATAAACAATGGGAGAATGGTTAGAGCAAATGACCACCCCATCGTGTTTGGCTATTACTCGTTTTTCAAAGTCTCCAAAGGGGTCGGATATGGTGCCCAATATCATTCCTTTTTTGATTTTTGTGCCAATGCTTACAGTGGTTCTAAACATCCCCGAGTATCTGGCTCTCATCCAAGTAGATTCGGTTAAAGTAATAGGTTCAGCATAGGGTTGTTGATTGTTGCTGGTAAGTTCTTTTGAAAAATCTCTCATGCCTAAATGTTGCATTACACGTAAAGCTCCTTTTACGCCTACACGTGTTACAATTCTATCCAAATCTAGTGATTTACCACCCTCAAATAATAAAACACTTACGCCAATTTTAACTGCTTCACTTCGTAATGATTTTGGCAATTCTTTTGATAACAGAATAAACGGAGCACCAAAAACTTTAGCCAATTCACTACTTTTTGGGTCGGTACCTTCAATACGTAAGTGAGTGTAATTAAAACGGCTGTCGGCACCAGTATGGTAATCAATACAATATTCCACGTTGGGCATAATTTCTTTCATCAGGTAGTAAGCAAATCGGCTTGCCAACGAACCTTCTTTTGAACCAGGAAAAACCCTATTTAAGTCTCTTCCATCGGGGAATTCTCTTGTTTTGTGTAAGAAGCCAAAAACGTTGAGTACAGGAATACAAACCACCGTTCCACAATCGGGTTTATGATAACCTTTAGCAACAATTTGGCGAACAATTTCTACACCATTTACCTCGTCGCCATGAATACCAGCATTAAGTAAAATAATAGGTCCGGGTTTTTTTCCGCGAGATACAATTACCGGAACTTCAATCATGGTTCGGGTATGCAATCGAGCAATATCTAAATTTAACGTGATGGTTTGTCCACGCTTAATTTTTTTTCCGAGAAGTGTAAATATGTCGTTATCCATTTTTCTGTGTTCGAAGTTTAGAGTTTTGTGAACTGAGAACTGCTAACTGATGACTGTTTACACGTGTCTTTCGATATAACGAATAATAGTATTCGCAATATCTTTCCCTGTTGCTCCTTCAATTCCTTCCAAACCAGGAGAAGAATTAACCTCCATAATCAACGGTCCTTTTTTAGATTGAAGCATATCAACACCTGCAATACCTAAACCCAACACTTTTGCAGCTTTTAATGCAGCATTTTCTTCTTCATCCGTTAATTCGATGACTTGAGCAGAACCTCCTCGGTGCAAATTAGAACGGAATTCACCTTCTTTGGCTTGTCGTTTCATGGCTCCAACCACTACTCCGTCAACTACAAATGCACGAATGTCGGCACCACCAGCTTCCTTAATAAATTCTTGAATAATTACACGAGCTTTTAATCCGTTAAAAGCTTCGATTACTGATTCTGCAGCATTATGGTTTTCGGCTAAAACAACACCAACGCCTTGAGTTCCTTCTAACAATTTAATCACACATGGCGCTCCTCCCACATTTTTAATTACGGTTTTCACGTCTTTTGAATAATTGGTAAAGGCTGTTTTTGGCAAACCTAAACCTGCACGAGCCAATATTTGTAAGCTTCTTAGCTTGTCGCGAGAACGAACCAATGCTTGTGATTCAGTAGCAGTAAAGACCTTCATCATTTCAAATTGACGAACAACTGCAGCACCATAAAAGGTAACCGAAGCACCAATTCTTGGTATGATGGCATCAACACCTTCCAAGGGTTTTCCTTTATAGAGTACTTGAGGTTTTCTTTTTTCAATTAATAAATCGCACTTGGTGTGATCTAAAACTAACATTTCATGACCTCTTTTTTCTCCTGCTTCTACAATTCGGCTGGTGGAATACAAGTGGGGATTTCTTGACAAAACAACTATTTTCATTTCAAGGGTAGGTTATTAGTTTATTTTTTAAAGATAAATTTTTTATTGCGGTGTTGATGATAAATTTTTTGGAGAGAAATTTTCGTCCTAATAAAACGCTGAATCTCATGCTGCCTCTTTCGGTTAGGGTTAGTTCAATAGGATATAGGTTGTTAAATAGTTTTATTTGTGTGGTGATGGAATACCTAATTTCTACAATTCCGTTTGAGCTTTTTACTTTTCGTTTTTTAAAGTGTTCAAATATAAATTCTTTTTCGTGGTAATTGGCGTGTTCGGGGTCTAAAAAATTGCATTTTATTTTATTTACACCACTTTCTGTAAACTCTTCAATGTTGTGGCAATGTAAACTCGAAGTATATGCTCCCGAATCAATTTTTACAGGTAATTCTAAGAGGTTCAAATCAGGAAAATCTGCAACATCTTGCCGGCCAATTAATATTCGTTTTTTCATCTGTTTATTTTTATTTTGTTAAATCGGTCAGATGGAAGTCGCCTATAATTATTCTCCTGTGTGTTAAACTTTTTAGCATGGCTCGTTTCATGTTCAATAACTTCGCTTAAATACAAAGGTGCAGAATAATTTGAAACGAACTATTATTACAAACAAAAATTAATAAGCTCGTTGGTTTTTACCTTCAAAATAGTTGATAAACGATTTGTTTACCACCTTGTTTCCTCCAGGAGTAGGATAGTTTCCAGTAAAATACCAATCGCCTGTATGGTCGGGGCAGGCATCGTGTAATCCTTCAATGGTTTGAAACACTATTTCTACTTCGGCATTTATACCTTCTGGAGTTAGCATTTGAGCAATTTTTTTGGAAATCTGCTCTGCACTAAAAGGTTTATAAATGTTTTTTACATGATTTATCATTTCCTCTTTTGGAAGATGCTCTTGGGCTTTACATTGTTGATAGGTTTCTGTAATGATATGCTCTTGTTTGGTATCTTTTAACAATTGAATGGCTGCCGAAAAAGCAATAAAGTCGCCTAATTTAGCCATATCAATACCATAGCAATCGGGGTAACGAATTTGCGGAGCAGAAGAAACCACCACAATTTTTTTAGGGTTTAATCGGTCTAATATTTTTAAAATACTTTGTTTTAAAGTAGTTCCACGTACAATAGAATCATCGATGATAACCAAATTATCAGTAGGATAAACGCTTCCATATGTGATGTCGTAAACGTGAGCCACCAAGTCGTCTCGGCTGTTATCTTGTGTAATAAACGTTCTTAGTTTGGCATCTTTAATGGCAATTTTCTCTATTCTGTTTCTTAAAGCTAAAATCTCCATCAATTGTTCTTCCGAAGGATTTGAACCTAAAGCCTTAATTTTTTCTAATTTAATTTCGTTCAGTTTGTCTTGCAAACCTTTCATTAAACCGTAAAAAGAAACTTCTGCGGTATTCGGAATAAAGGAAAATACAGAATTTTTTAGGTCGTTGTCGATGGCTTTTAATACCAAATCACAGATGTTTCTGCCCAATTGTTTACGTTCTCTGTAAATGTCTTTGTCGCTGCCTCTAGAAAAATAAATTCGCTCGAACGAACACGAGGTTTTCTTAAGTGGAGTTTTTACCATTTCTTCGGTAATTTTTCCGTCTTTTTTAATAATCAGCGCATGACCAGGTTTAATTTCCTGAATGGTTTCTATAGGAACATTAAAAGCAGTTTGTATTACGGGGCGTTCTGATGCTACCACCACCACTTCATCATCTTTATAGAAAAATGCAGGACGAATTCCTGAAGGGTCTCTTAGCACAAACGCATCTCCATGGCCAAACAAACCTGCCATAACGTAGCCTCCATCCCAATCTAATGAAGAGTTGGTAAGGATGTTGTGAACATTTAAGTCTTTAGCTATTAAGGCAGAAATTTCTTGATGAGAGAAACCTTGCTCCTTGTATTTATCGAACAAAATTTGGTTTTCTACATCTAAAAAATGACCGATTTTTTCCATTACCGTAACGGTATCCGACATTTGTTTTGGGTGCTGACCAATAGAAACCAATAGGTTAAACAATTCATCAACATTGGTGAGGTTAAAGTTTCCTGCAACCACCAAATTTCTGGTCATCCAGTTGTTTTGACGTAAAAAAGGGTGGCATTGTTCAATACTATTTCCACCATAAGTTCCGTAACGTAAATGACCCAAAGAAAGCTCGCCAGTAAAGGCAACATTCTCTTTAAGCCATTTGGCATTTTTCATTTTATCAGGATGTTTATCGTATGCCGTTTGAAATTTGTGGTGTACTTTTTCAAAAATATCTTTAATCGCATGACTGGTATTTGAACGGTATCTGCTGATGTAACGCTGTCCTGGTTCTACATCAAACTTAATGTTGGCTAAACCTGCTCCATCTTGCCCACGATTGTGTTGTTTTTCCATTAAAAGATACATTTTATTGATTCCGTAAGTTGCAGAACCGTATTTTTCAATGTAATAGTCTAAAGGTTTTAATAACCTAATTAGTGCAATTCCACATTCGTGTTTAATAGCATCACTCATCTTAAAAATTTAGCTTTGAAAAGAAGTGCAAAGTTAGTTTTTTTAAGATGAGGATTACTACTTTTTGAAGAGCTATTTTTTATGATTAATTATTCTTTAAAAAAGTTAAAATTTTTAACCAATGTCATTTGAAGAATAGGTGTTGATATGAATGAATTAACCCCAATCTTATCGTATTGATGCATAAAACCAACCTGTACGTTGGTAGATGGATTGAATGAATAACCTAATCCAAGGTAGACCCAATTTCTATTAAAGTCTGTTGGGGTTAAATTACTATTTTGTAGAAACCAAATTTCATCCCAAGCAGCAATAAAAACGGATTGCTTTGATTCTTTTAACTTAAACAAATCAACATTTAGAACAAACCTATACCTAAACCTATTTGAATAATCGTTTCCATTTACCTTGAATTCTCCGTTATAGCTTCCTATATGATTTATCCATCTATTTTCTTGTCGAAATCGATGAAGAAATCGAACCTTTCCTATACTATTTTTTAAAGTAATCTGTTCCCAAAGGTTGTTTTCATTTTTTGCAATTGGAGAGGAATAAGGTTTGTATGGCGATACATGAATAAAGGTATAACCCAAAGTAAATTCTACTTGATTGTTTAAATGATAATCAACAGATGGACGGAATAAGAATTGGCCTTGAGTTTCAAGAAACTTACCAGTTCTTTCATGAAATTCGTTTGAAACACTCCACTTTTTATTTAATTGAAAACGATTTAATAAAGTAAACCATGAATTGGTATAACCATCAGTAACCGTTTGAGATTTGGATGTTTTTGGCGCTATGCTTAATACAATAAGCATAACCATCAGCATGCTGTTTATAGCAAACTGATGAGTTCTGTATATTGCTTTCATCTTAATTTGTTTTTTTAACTTTTAGCACCCTTGTAGCTAAAGGATGTTTTGATAATGGTTTATGATTATTTAAACCAACCACTTCAAATTTTCCACCATCTTCATTGTATTCAAATTCATAACGGTGAATAAAACTCATGAATGAGTGATCGATTAGTTTGGCAGCAGATAAATCCAATTTTATATGTTGTTGTTCTGGAACTGTTGTTAATAATTTTTTAAACGCAATCAAGTTTGAGAAAATAGCAGCATCTTGAATAGATATTAAGGTGAGATTGTCTTTATTTTCAATCGTATATCTTACCTTAAATAGACTTTTAAATTTTACTCCATTGGATAAGTGAAAAATAATTTTCACTAAAATACCAGCAATAATTCCTAACAACAAATCCTCTGCAAGGGTAACAATAATGGTAACATTAAAGATTAACAGTTGTTCCTTCCCAATAAGAAAGGTTTGAATAAACTCTTTTGGAGCAGCTAATCTGTAACCTGCATAAATTAACATGGCTGCTAAAGCTGAGTTTGGAATCATTTCGATTACTGGAATTAACAGAAGCATTGCAATCAATAAGAATATTCCATGAAAAAAGTTTGACCATTTGGTTTTTGCCCCAAAACCAATGTTAGCAGAACTTCTAACAACTTCAGAAATCATAGGCAATCCGCCTAAAATTCCAGCGATAAAATTTCCAGCACCCTGACCAATTAAATCGCCATTATAATTTGATTGTCTTTTATAAGAATCTAGGCTATCTACAGCCTTTACTGTTAGTAGCGATTCTAAGGAGCTAACGAATAAAAACATTACCACATACTTCCAAAACGTGAAAGTTCCTATTGCAGAAAAATCGGCATTAAAGTTTAAACTTCCCCAAAAGTCTCCAATGGTTACCATGGAATAAGATGGTTCAGTTTGGTTAAAGTGCCAAAAAATGGTTAAAGGAACGGCAATAAGCAAGACAATCATTGGGGCAGGAACTTTTTTTAGAAAATTAATTTTTAGCAAAGGGAAAGCGAACATGATAATTAGTCCAATTATTCCTATAGCTGCAATATGCCAATGTGCATTTATTACAAACTTTGGTATATCTAGAATTAATTCTATAGGGCTTTCACCTTTATAAAGTGATGGATCATCTCCAAGTAAAATAGGAATCTGTTTAGCGATTATTATTAAACCAATTGCTGCTAACATTCCATGTACTGCTGAATGAGGAAATAAATCGCTCAATGAACCAAATTTTAAAATACCAAAAAGCATTTGTAATATAGCCATTACAGCAACAACTCCACAAGCCATTTTCCAACCTTGTTCATCGCCTCCCATTTCTGCAACTGATGCAGCTGCTATGGTTATTAGACCAGCAGCAGGTCCTTTAATTGAAAGTTCGGAAACTCTAAAGAATACGGTAGCTAAACCACCTATCATAGCAGTTAGTACTCCCATTGCCGCAGGAAATCCACTTGCTTTGGCAATACCTAAGCTTAGGGGTAGTGCTAATAAGAACACTAAAAATCCAGAAACTAGATCTGAATTCCAGTGTTGTTTTAATCCCGAAAAACCAGTAGCAGGAATGCTTGTTTTATTTATAGATTTTTTCATTTTTTAAATATTTTGAAGTAAGAATTAGATTAATTAAGATGATTTGATAGGGTTGGATTTATTGGGCTTGCAGTAAGGTCCTAAAAATAACCGAGCGTAATTTCTTACTAATGATATACCTCCTACCACAAAAGTTAAAGCAACAAAAAATCCTAACACATACTGATGGTCATTGATGTGGCTAAATATTAGGTCTTCTCCAATAAATGAAGGGGTGATAGGGAAGCCCATCAAGCCTAATGTTGCTAGAAAGAACACGAAAGACATTATAGGATACTTTTCAACATGCCCGTAGTATTCATTTAAGTCTGAATGTTGAGGTTCTTTTTTTCGTAGCAGATGAATACAGATAAATCCAATTATACCTGAAACGCTTATGCCAATTAAATAGAATAAATTTTCGCTGAAATCGAAATGTTCGTTGTACGAAACCGATAATGCAATACAAAAATGGCTGAACACAATTAATAACCAAGATAACTTTGCGTATCTTCTTTCAGAAAAAGACTTAAGTGCCATAATTAATCCAAGAAAGGATATGATTTCTGGTAAATTATGTAGCAAAGGTGTTGGAATTAGTGAACTGTTGTAGTAAAACAATAAGCCAATTAAATAAAGCGGAACAAAATAATAAAGTACATTTTTAGGTGTTAAAAAATCTAAGTATTGTCCAACCCTTTTAAGCGATTTAAAAACCAAATTGCTCATAAAGTAATCCATATACCATTCTTTTAATGAGAGTAGATAAATGGTGTTTTTAATCTTGCCATAAAAACCATTATTGTATTGTTTTTCGATAGGTACAAAATGATAAAACTGGTCGCGAATTAGGTAACTTACAACCGATGGAGAAACCAATAATTGATAGGTTCTTAAAAATGCGTTTCCTGCAAAATGGATTAAAGCGAGGGTATGTAATCCTAGAGCAACCTCAATAAACATTAACCCAATTTGTGTAATGGAGGAATATGCAATTTGTGTTTTTATGGTAGATTGCACCCTAGTAATAAAATAAGAAACAATTGCGGTTAGAAGCCCAGTTAAACCAATTAACACCCTAACTGCAAGCTGCTCCTCCCAAAAAGGGAAAGTACGTAGCAATAAAAACACACCAAAATGCACCGATAAGGAACCATAAAAAATTGCACTTGATGGAGTTGGTCCTTCCATGGCTCGGGGAAGCCAAGATGAATATGGTATTTGTGCTGATTTTGCGGCAGCTGCAGTTAGTAATGCTAATCCGATTAAAATTCCAGTTTCGCTGTGACCAACTAAGTGCTCATGAACTAAATCGTAGTTACTTAATTTTAAAAAAGTAATGTTTTCGTGCCACAAGTGATGGCTAGCCCACATAGCGGCAAGAATGCCCATATCACCAATTCGATAAACAGAAAATACTTTTATTGCATTTTTAACAGGTAAATATCTGTTGCGATAAAATGCAATTAGAAGAAATGATGATATACCTAAAATTTCCCAACCAATAAAAAGTGTTTCGAAATTACCTGAAATTACCGTCCAGTTATAACCCACATAAAAGAAGAGGATGGTATTAAAGAACCTTTTATAACCATCTTCTAGATGCATATAGTATCTGCTATAACGAGCAATAAGTAGTGTTACGAAACTTCCGGTGAACAAATAAACCGCGGTTATTTTATCAAAAAAGAAATCGATAAAGAATTCATATTCTTTACTTTTAAATAAAACTACTTCCTTTATATTTATTAACGGTGCCCCTTTTATTATCCAAAATACAATAAAACTAACAACAACAATAAATTGCAAAACAGTAGTATAAATAGCTACTCTTGAGAGTAGGAGCTCCTCTTTTTGAGGAATAATTAAGCTTAATAAAAATCCAAAAATGGGAATCATTATAAAACTTAATATAATATAGTTTGTTTCCATTTTTTAAATTAATTAAGTTGATAAACAGGCAAGTTGCCTTCTTCATTCTCGAAAAGTTTTTCGAGGTCTTCAATCACTTTAATTTCCTTTGTTAAAGGAGTGTAAGGGGTGAATTTTCCATCTTTAAAAACAAACAAGGTTTTATTCTCAGGATGAATGACCACAAGGTGTATCCATTCATTTTTAAACCATTCGTAAGTTGATGGATTTACAAGTATTGTTTTTAAAACAACTTCAGGAAAATGTTCAACAGTTACTAATAATCGTAATGGATCATGAATATTAATCATCTGTTTTGGCAAACCTGTTCTTAAATCTCCGTCCATTCCATTAGCTACACCAATTAACCCCATCACATTATGAGGTAATTTAGTTCCTGCACCTAGTCGGTAATTATCTATTCGTGAGAAATAATACTCTAAATTAATTCCACCACAAACAGGAGCAACGGCATTAAGAATACCTAATAGAATAGCTCCATCAGCATCTATAGAATAGTCATAAGAATTTAAAAATGCTCTTCTATCTAAAAACAAATGTTTGTTATTTTCTCTTTTACCAATAATACAAAGTGTATTTGTGGCATGGTTCCATTCTGGACGAGGCTCAAAAAGAGACAATGAACGGAGTTTAACTTTTTCATGAACCTGCTGAGCGGTTGTTTGGGAATCCATTAATAAAAATCGACGAGACCGTTCTTTCGCATTTTTATGAAGAGCATGGTTAAAAACAACACTATTTTTTTCATGCATTGGTTTATTTTGATTACTCAAAATATCCTCGTCAAAGAAATCAACCTCATCTCGAGTCGTATCATGTAATCCTCCAATAAATTGGGTTGTGTTAGGAATATCAATACCTCGTTTTTTTAACTCTTCTCGAACGCTAGGTTTGTTTGCCATATATGCGGCAACACGAGCATTTACAGATCCAGCCCTTCCACTACAAGCACCACAATCGTATCCCGCATAGTGAGTATTGTTTACACTGCTTGCACCATGACCTATGAGATATACCAATGGAGCAAAATCAGCTATTAATCCAATTCCTTTTAATAGACCTTCAATTTTATCAGCCATTTCTGAGGTGGTAAAACCAAGTTGTAAGTCGCCAATTTTTTTGTGATCAGCTTTTGCCTCAATGGTTAATTTTCCATTTTTATCCATGTGTTTAAAAGAAGATACCAACGCCTCAGTTTGTGTAGGATACAAAATACTTTTTGCCATTTTTAATGCTGACCAGAAACCCATGGTTGGTGCTGAAATAAAACCACCAAAAAATCCATAAGTATTCCTACTAAAATGAGAATCCTTTCGGTGTCGTTTTGTTGCCTCATATTCTTTAATTAGGTAGTTAGGAAATTGAGGGGCAGGACATACTTTGGTATGAAATTTTCCATGTTCGGGTTGAAAGTAAAAAGCTACATTAAAGAAACCAGCGGTACTTAATGTTTCACAATTGTTATCCGTTTCCTCAATATGTCTACGGATAGAACATTCTCTATCATCAATACAAAAAACGGCTTGAAAACTTTTTTGGCTAGCGATTGAATTTGCTTTCTGAATTTGTAAACCCTTTAACACCTCATCATAATAAGTCCACTCGTAAGCTTCTTGAAAAATGGAGTAAACTTCGAATAGCTCTTGGTATGAAGATGATTTAAATAATGGCTCAATAGGTGCATCTAAATGTAGAGCAATTGGCTTCCAAGTTTCACCAAATTTTTCATCAAGTGTATCAATCTCTATTAAAAGTTCTAGTGTAATAACATCTTCTAATGAAATTTTTCTAGTATCAAGTAAACTAACAGGATTGTCCTCTAAAAAACTTACCATACCAGACCATCCTGGATGAGCAAATTGTTGGTCGAAAAGGTATTGTTCGTAATATTTTTCATCACCTACAACAAGCTTTAACAATCGTGGTAATAGCGGTTCTTTGGAATGAAGTAGAATATGTACACGATCGCTTTTAAAAAGTTTGATAAAACTATTTTGCTCAAGTATTTTTATAGAAGCTAAAAAACCTCCATTCTGCTTAGGAAATTTATCTAAACTAATTCCTTGATCTAGATAAGAACCTATCAATCTGAATAAAATAGGATGAACATACTTGTCTAAATTTATTTTATAGTTTGTTTTCCAAGTATTTCTTAATGCTCCTATTTTTTGATTAAAGCTAGCGTCGTATTGTTTATCGAGTAGCTTTTTTCTCCAAGCATTAAGTTCTTCACTACCTTTTTGTTTAATAATGTGTTCATTTAACAGTTCATTGTTTATTTTCCCATTATTAAACATCTTGCGATATTCCTCTATTGACAAATAAACCTGATAACCAAAAATCTCTGCAGCACTTTGCATGCCTTCATGAAATTTTTGATGCTGAAAAGCATGTAAGGTATTGTGATGAATAAAGTCCTTTAAAGGAGCTTGAGATGGTAAATAATGTTTTAATTGATGAAGTATAGACGAAATATCATCCACATCTTCCTGGTGTTTGTTTTGCATAAATCCAACTAATTTCTTGTGTTAAAACAAAAGATAAATCATTGTTGTTGAGTGCTTTAATAAGCATTCAGCAACAGTTAAAGAAAAAATGGATTTTTTAGAAGGGTAACTTTAGCGAACAGTATTTTACAATAAGACTACACTTTGGTATAAGGCTTATCTCTGTTAGCGAATGATGAAAGTAAAGATTAAATAATCGAAAGTCGGTATGAAGATTAGTTAGGATAACATAAAGAAAATCTTCTTCATTTGCCTCATTTTCATATTCAGTTAATTCTCTATTTTCTTCAGTTTTATTGGATAGAAGATTGATTAAAAGTAAATTATTATCAATCGAATTGTTAGGTTTTTGTGTTAAGTTCGAATGAGCTAATTTTTTGAAATTAACTTCCTGTTGTTGTTGAAAGAAAATAGTTCCAGAAAAAACAATACCCCAAACTACAGCAAGTAGGGTAAGGTAAGAAAGTATTCTGTGTTTTAACTTCATGAATGAAAATAATAGGACAAAGTTAGAACTATTTGTTATTCATAATTTTTTAGACGTTCTTTTATTTCCTCAATTCTTTTTTGTTTGTTAGGTTGACGAAGTCTAATTGCCGTGTCTGTAAAGTAGTGGTGGGCCTCTAAGAACTTTACCTGAAGTTCGTCCCATTGTTTGTCCGATTTTACAATTTCACGCTCCATTAACTCCAATTTTAATTTGTCTGCAATGGGGTGGAATTCATCTCCACCTAGATAATCTAAATCGGCATCACAAATAATTTCTTCTAGTTTATTGTTTGGTTTGTGTGGTATTTTGGTCGCGTTAATGAGTTGATGGATTACTTCAATTTGTTCATCGGTATAACCAAAACGAGGTAATACTTCTTTTGCTAAATCTGCTCCAATTTCTTCATTGTTGGAATACTGTTTAACAAATCCTGCGTCGTGGTATAATGCTGCTGTTTTTAGTAGGAAAATATTATCACCTTCAATACCTTCCATAAGAGCCAAGCGTTCTACTGCGGCACACACATCTAAGGTGTGTCTTAAGTCGTGGTAATGCAAATTGCTAGGTAGTTCCTTTTCTAAGCGTTCAACAATGTATTTTTCTGCTTTTCTATAATTAATACCAGAGTAAATATGAAGATTTACATATTTTTGGAATAACTCATTTGGTATAATTCCCTCGCCATTTACCGATAATTCTTTTCTGATTTTATGCACGAAATACATGTCGATAGAGCCCTTGTTTTTGGCTTTAACTTTTCCACGATATTCACAATCAAAGAATTCTTTTACAAGGTGATATGTTGTTCCAGAAATATTTACTTTTCCAACTTCACTTGATTCTTCTATTCTACTTGCAATGTTTACGCTATCGCCCCAAATATCGTAAGCAAATCGTTTAATACCAACCACACCGGCAATAATCTCCCCAGTATGAATACCTATTCTTAATCCCCAGGGTTTTTCACCCTTTTCAATTTTTTCATCATGCACTTCTTGCATGTAACGCTGAATTTCTAGTCCAGCCAAAACAATATCTATAGGGTTACTCTTATTTCTGATGGGAATACCACCAGCACACATGTAAGCATCACCAATGGTTTTTATCTTTTCAATGTTGTATTTCTGGATGATACCATCAAATTCGATAAAATAACGGTCTAGTTCGGCAACTAAATCTTGTGGATTTATTTGTTCAGCAATTTGTGTAAAACTCTTAAAATCAGTAAACATAATAGAAGCCAGTCGGTACTGACGAGCTGTTGCTTTACCTTTCGATTTTAATTCTTCAACAGTCTCTTCTGGAAGAATGTTTAACAGCAATTTTTCTGTTTTTTCTTTCTCTTCTTCGATTAATTTTTTCTGAAGTTCAATTTCTTCTTTTTGTTTAATTACCTCATAAGTACGTTCCCTAACTTGTACTTCTAGTAATAATTTCTGAGCTTTTACTCGGTTTATTCGAGTAATGTAATAGGCATAAACAATAGCAAGAATTACAAAAATGGCTAAACTTCTAAACCACCATGTTGCCCAAATTGGAGGTAAAACAACAACTTTTATTTGTGCAATTTCTTCGTTCCAAATTCCATCGCTATTAGCAACTTTAACCATAAAGTTGTATTCACCCGGATCGAGGTTGGTATAGTTGGCTATTCGGTTATTTCCAATATAAACCCAATCATCATTAAAATTTTCGAGTTTATAGGCATGTTGATTTTTTAATGGATAAGAATAATGCAATGATGCAAACTCAAAAGAAATTACATTTTGTCGGTACTTTAATGTAATCTCATTTAATTCAGATATGTTCTTGGTAAGTATAGAGCCTTCTTCAATTTTTACTGGTTTGTTAAACAAATAGAAATTGGTAATGAGTGGTTTTGGTAATGAATTATTTACATGAACATCATTAGCAAAGAAAGAGTTAAATCCATTTACACCTCCAAAAAATAATTCACCATAACTATTTTTGTAAAATGCACCAACATTGAATTCGTTGCTTTGTAGACCATCACTTTCGTCGTAGTTTTTAAACTTCTGTGTTTTTTTGTTGAATGATGAAAGCCCTTTATTGGTACTTATCCATAAAGTGTTTCTTTCATCTTCAATAATACCATAAATTACATTGTTTGCTAATCCCTCTTTCTCAGTATAACGAACAAACTCCTCTGTTTTTGTATTGAATTTATTTAAACCTCCACCAAACGTTCCAATCCATATGAATTCGTCTTTATCTTCAAGTAATGTAAGCACACTATTGTTGCTTAAACTGTTTAAGTAAGCAGGATTATTGAGGTATGTTTTAAAGAAAATTCTACCATCGTCTTCCACCACTTTAGAAAAACCTCCTCCATCGGTTGCAACCCAGATATTACCTTTTTTATCTTCAATGATAGAGCGAATAAGGTCGGCCTTAAGCTGACTTTTATTAGGAGATGAAGTAAAAATCATCACATCTTTTCTGTTAGCAGAAACTAAAATTAACCCTTCCTTTGTACCTAACCATAATCTGTTTTTCTTATCCTCAAGCATGGTGTAGGTCCTAAATCGCTGGTTGGCGTTTAGAAAAGAAACAGGAACTAAGTTATTGTTTTTGTATTCAAAAATTCCACCATCTGTTCCTACATAAATAATGTTATTGTGGTCTTTAAAAATAGAGTAAACACTTTCGTTTTTTTGCTCGTTTAGGTTTTTAAATTTGGGTTGGATAAAGAGAGAGGCGCCACTTTCTTTATTAAAAATATCAAGTCCTTTATTTGTTCCAATAAATAGGGTTGGTGAAGAGGAGTTGTCTTGAAAAATACTCCACACCATGTTGCTACTGATGGTATTTTTGTTGTTGGGTAAAAATTGGTAATGTTTAAAAAACTGTTTTTGTTTGTCAAATTTATCAACTCCTGATTGTGTTCCAATCCAGATAATCCCAGAATTGTCTTCGTATATGGTGTTAATTTTATTGCTGCTTAAACTGGTTGAAATGGTTGCGTCATAAGTATAATGGTCAACATTCTCAATAGAATTTAGTTTGAACAATCCTGCTTTTTCAGTTCCAATCCAAATAATGCCCGATTTATCCTCATAAATTCTACTTACCGAAGCATTTCCAATAATTTGATTGATGATCTTACTATTAGTGATTCGCTCGGAATTGAGGTTGAGGTTACAGATTCCTTGATTTGTTCCAATCCATATTTGATTCTTCGACAATACTGTAAAACTCCACACAATGTTGCTCAATAAATCACTGTTTTCGGTAATGAACTGTTTTTTAGTTTTAGTTTTAGTATTGTACAAGATTACACCATTCCCTTCGGTAGCAATCAGCAAGTTCTCCTCGAACAACACAAGGTCTCTAATTTTTAAAAGTTTAGCATTAGTAATGTTATCAATAGGTATTTTATTAACCTCAAATGTTGATTTATTAATCTTTAACAATTCGCTATCTGTTCCTGCCCAAATAAATTCGCCTTGTTCAAGTATAGTCCACACATTGTTTTTAGATTTTCCTAGAGCATTTCCCCTCAACACATTTTTAAATGTGCTGAAGGCTTTATTGTAAACGTTTAACCCATTTTCTGTGGCTAGCCAAATTAATCCATTTTCATCTTCTAATACATCATGGATAAAGCTATTGGAGATAGAAAGACTGTCAAGAATATCATGTGAGAAGATTTTGAATTCGTAGCCATTATATTGGTTTAAACCATCTTGGGTTCCAAACCACATTAACCCTTTTTTGTCTTGAATAATACAAAGTACTTCACTTTGTGATAAACCATCTTTAAGGCTTAAATGCCCAAACTTAATATTGGTTTGCTGGCTAAACCCAATTAAGCTTAAGCAACTAAAGAACAGCACTATTATTGATTTCTTCAACATTCTTTTTTCCTCAATAGTTAATACCGTTTTATAATTTTAAACTCGGTTCTTCGGTTTCTTGCTCTACCTTCTGGATTGTCAGTACCATCAGGTTTTGAGTTTGGAGCTATAGGGTCTTTTTCTCCTAATCCTTTGCCAGCTATTTTATTTGAATTTATTCCTTTCGAAATCATATACTGACGAGCTTTTTGGGCTCTTTCATGCGATAATCTCATGTTGTAGTCATCACTACCAATTGAATCGGTATGTGAAGTAAGTTCAATTCCAATCCCTTTGTTTTTTTGTAAAATCAACACCAATTTATCTAATTCAATGGCAGATTCCTCATTTACATCTGTAGACTTAAAACCATAATATATTTTAGAAACAATAAATTTATCATCATCAGAAATTTTGATAACTTCATCCAGTTCGTTGATTAAGGTTATTACATTTTTCTCTCGTGCTAGTCTTTCATATCGGTATTTTCCATCAATTAAACGTTTAGCGGCTTCAAGTACTTTTCCTTCTTCATCAACAATAATAATATTAATCGAAGGGTCATCAACAGCAAGCATAAATAAATATTGTTCGTCAGGCGATAATTTTTCAAAAATAAACTTACCATCTTTATCTGTTATAGCTCTTCCAACAATATTACCTGCTTCATCAACTACCCATACTTCAAGCCCTGCACCATAATCACCCGGTAATTTCTGGTAAACTTGCCCAAAAACACTAACGGTGAAAATACTTTCATCTTTTTCTTCAAGAAGAGGTAATTCATCATATTTATCAGCAGGTAAAGCTTGGAATTTATATTTTCCTTTTCCGATGTTATTTGCTAATATTACTTTTTCTCCTTTTGAGTTAGTGATGTAAAGTTTGGCTTTATCTAACACAGCATCATCATCTTCATCTATTCTGAAGAAGTAGTTGTCATCCATTTTAAGTTTATTGAACTTAAAATTACCGTTTTCATCGGTAATGGTTTTTTGTAATGCTTGATCGTTCTCATCAAATAATGTTATACCTACATTTGACGCAGGTAATTTGTTGTATTCCAATCGACCTGAAACAGCTGTTTGGGTATTTATGCTTTGATAATTGAATTTATAAATATCATCGCTACCCATCCCTCCTTCTCGGTTTGATGAAAAATAACCATTTTCATCATCTGAAAAGAAAATTCCAAAATCATCTTTTGGTGAATTTAAAGGAGTTTTTAGGTTTTTTGGAGTCTTCCAATTATCTGTTTCAAATACAGCGTATACGTCTAATCCTCCATAACCAGATAGCCCATCGGAAGAAAAATACAAAACGTCTTTTCTAAAATATGGGAATACCTCATTTTCTTCCGTGTTTACTTCACTTCCTAGGTTTACTGGTTGCCCCCAACCATTGTTTTCTAAACGACACATATACAAATCCATTTTACCAAATCCACCAGGCATATCTGAAGAAAAGAATAGTCGAGAACCATCGTCAGAAAGCCAAGGGTGAGCAACACTATACAATGGACTACTGTACTTAAATTCTGTAATGTTTTTCCATTTTTTTCCTTCAAGTGTGGCAGAATATATTTTTAATTTATTAGCATAACGTTCACCTTTTTCATTTTTTGTTGCTCGGGTAAAATACATCGTTTTCCCATCAGCAGAGATACAAGCCGGACCGTCATGATATTGTGTATTGATTTGATAGGAAAATGGTTTTGCTTTTTTGTATCCGTCAGATTGTTTGGCAAAATAAATGGATAAATAAGGTTGTCCAGATAGTTGATCGGCATTTTCATTTACCAAATCAATGCCTCGTTCCGAAACAAACAAAATTCCATCTTTATATTTTACTGGTGAAAAATCTGCTGTTGCCGAATTTATTTTTGAGAAAGACTCTACTGTAAATTCTTTGGGGTCTACTTCCCAATTTATAACATCTTGACAAGATTGAAGCATTAATTTTCCAATTAAACTTGATGGATTTTTTTTAATAAAGAGTTCAAATTGTTCACGTGCTTCACTAATTTTTCCATTGTTTTTTAATGCTTGCCCGTAATAAAGGTTGTTGCTGCTTTCGTCTGGATTTAATTCAACAGCTTTTGCATAATACATTTCTGCATTTTCGTAATCTTTTAGTTTACGGTATGAGAAAGCAATATTTTCATTTGCTTTTACATTTAAAGGGTCTTTTTTTAGCGCTTTTTGGTAATATTCAATCGCTTCGAAGTATCGTTCTCCTTTAAAAGCGTCGTTTCCTTTGTTTAATTGAGCAAAAATAGGGGTAGTAGATAGCACTAACAGAAGCAGGGTAATGATGGGAAACTTAAATACGCTTTTTACTATTATCATGCTTTGTTAAAAATATCTTGGCGAAGTTACTCTTGTTTTGCTAAGGTTAAAATCATATCCAACAAAAATTTCGTGCGAACCGCTACCTGTAGTTTGGGTTAATGCACTAAAATTGTGGTCATAAGCATAGCCTAATCTAAAATTTCTATTGATATTATATTCAGCCAAAATAATAATACTTTTTCGTGTGTTTAATGTTAAACCAAATTGGATAGTTTTATTGATAAGGACACTACCGTTTACATCAATATTGCCATTTCCTTGCCTGTCGGAACGAATAAGTGTAGATGTTTTTAAAACCAACTCGTTGTTTATTACAAAAGCTTTTCCAATTGTTCCAGTAATATGAGAATAAACTTGAGCTCCATTTTGGGTGTTTATCATGCTTTTGGTAAAACTGTACTGAGCCTCGTTCATGTGTTCAAGTGCTAACCCAGCATAAAAGGAATTGGTGTTATAATATAAACCGAAATCGAAGGTTGGAATAACAAAACTACCAACGGCAGTATTCGGAATTTGGTCTTCTTTGTCTTTGTATTCAATCATATCCCAATTGTAGTTATAGTTTTGAATACCCCCACGCAAACCAAAAGCTAATTTCCCTGCTCCAACTTTAATTCGGTAGGCATAAACTGCTGTTGCAGTAATAATGCTTTTAGGGCCAATTTTATCGTTGGTAACATTTAAACCAACCCCCATGCTTCTAATTTTAAGCGGACTGTTAACCGAAAATGCTTGTGTTACGGGAGCTCCTTCTAATCCTACCCACTGGCTTCGATGAACTAAAACGCCACTCAATGCCTCACGACTACCTGCATAACCAGGGTTTACACCTAAAGGATTAAACATATACAAACTGTATTGTGGGTCTTGCTGAGCAAAGCCTTTTAATACAGTAAGCAATGTTAATATAAGTAGTATTCTTTTCATTTTTTATTTCTTCATTCTAAATTCTGAGCCCTTCATTATCGTGTAATTTCTACCCAGCCTTTATACTTATCTCCAGCAACATCTGCTATATAAAAATAAGTGCCATCGGGTAAATCTTTACCATTTTTATTCGTTCCTTTCCAAACTTTATCTTCTTCGTTAGAGTAATTTTCTTGTTCCCAAACTAAATCACCCCAACGATTAAATATTTTCACGTTGTTTACAGGAAAATTCTCAATATTGTCAACATACCAAATGTCGTTATCTCCATCACCGTTTGGCGTTAAACCTGAGTAAAATTTAAGTTTACAATCCTCATCATTATCTAAGCCTACGGTAATGAGTTGATTGTAAAAGCATCCTGAAGCTCCTTCAATTCTAACTTGGTACACACCAGCTTGAAGTTGTGATTCATCAAGTAAAACAGAGGTGTCTAATACCGATCTAACAAATACTGTATATGGACCAGCACATCCCAATACATTATTAATAAAAATAGAACCATTATTTGCACCTCTACAACTCTCATTAATTACCTCGTAGCTTACTACTGAGTCGATAACCAATGTAGGTTGCTGAAAACCCTGTGTTAAAATTTTATTTACTGAAAACAAGGTTTGAACAACAGCTTCACCAACTGTTGATGATAACGAAAGATTACTACCCACAACATATCCTCCCGTACTGCCAATTACTTGACGGTCGAGCACCACCTGGGCGTTTGCACCACAAGCTATAAAAAGGAGTATGTAAAGGAGTTTTTTCATTTATTTTTTCTCTAAAGCTTCTATTCGGGCTTTTAATTGTTCAATTATTAGTTGTTGCTCTTTAATTGCTTGAACTAATACAGGTGTTAAACCGATGTAGTTCATGCTTTTAAATTCTATTGGTTGCCCAATTGGCTCGCCTGTTTTTTCGTCAATAGAACCAGGATGAGAGGCTTTTTCA
Organism: uncultured Vicingus sp.; assembly: GCA_964398455.1. Classification (GTDB taxonomy): domain Bacteria; phylum Bacteroidota; class Bacteroidia; order Flavobacteriales_E; family Vicingaceae; genus Vicingus. The sequence goes on from CAYNMR010000009.1 coordinate 102,341, forward strand.
ACTAATTCAGGAATAATTTTTTCAACCTCTTGAGATATTAATCCAATTTGAGTTCCCACAGGGAAATTCATATATTCATATTCTTTTGACTTTAAGTTGTAAGTCTTGGGCTCTAATTGTAAGATTTTATCCAAGGCTCCTGTTAAGGGTTTTATGTTTTCTTTAAATCGTTGGTCGGAAATAAGTGTCCATGTACCAGTATAACCTCCACTACCATTACAATACACTCCATAATTTGCAGTAGAACCACCAACAGCAGCACCCCAAACGCCATAGTTGGTTGTGCCACCAGATGATACTTGACCAATTGATCCAAATTGTTGACCTAATCCAGCTGCAACTAATGAGTATGTTCCATATCGTGTTCCTGTTGAAACTGCAGTTGTGTTTACTTCAACCCTTAAACCATCAGCACCACCTGTTCCTTCGTTTTTAAAACGTCCAGCGTATGTTGTGGTAGTTGAACTAACATCTAAATCATAAAGAGGAACAGTTTCGTTTATTCCTAAACGACCTTGAATATATGAATTTCCTAAGAAGTAAGCAGCCCAATTTGTTCCTGTTCCAGAAGCATAAGCCCTAACACCAATATTTGTTCCCGAACCGTTAACAGCTTCGAAACTACCGCCTCTCTTTTCACCACTACCAGCACCATAAGCACCACCATAAACAGCAAATGTTGTATTAGTAGTGTTTTTATCATTAAAGAAATAGGTTGCTCTATCTTCTGTAGAAGTTCTTACATCTAATGGAAATCCTGGATTTACTCCAATACCTACATTACCACCACCACTTGGTACTACAATAGCATAGTTGTTAGTTCCTCCTGTTGCTGTAAAATATCCTGCAGTATTTGTTCCTGTTCCTGTTGCACTACCATAAATTGCTACTTTGGCTCCAGAGTTACCATAGGCAGAACCTTGTACGCCATAATTGGTTGAAGTGCTTCCTGTAGCTTCAAAAGCACCAGCAAGATTAGCACCAGCTCCTGTGCCAGTAGCCCATCCATATACAGCCATTTTCTGTGTGCCACTACTAAATGTATTAGTGAAACGTGAAGTAGTAACTATTGTTGAGTTTGCAACATCTAGGGTTGTTGCTGGAGATGTTCCAATACCCATAAGTCCACTAAAATAATTCATATTTTCACCAGTTGCATAAACACCATATTTAGTTCCTGATCCAGAAGAACTTAAATAAGCAGCATATTTAGTCGCGGCTTGTGTCCCTGCTATATTTACCCGTAATCCATAGTTGGTTCCAGAATTTCCATCAGCATATAAATCTGCAGCAATATTTGAAGAAGTATTGTTGGTAGCACCAGCAACTAAACCACGATTAAATGCAGCAGATGCCGCACCCGAAGCTTGAACAAATAACGCATTTTGTTGACCTGTCCCCGTCCCTCCCACTTGTACCTCTAACCCAGTTTTAGGATTATTATCGTTAGCGGTAACAGAGATTCTTCCTCCTTTTGTACCTGAAACTACACTTGTTGTACCTCCAGTTTCATTTGTAATCAACAATGCGTTACCACCTGCAAGATTATTTACAACACTTAATCGAGCAGCTGTAGGGGTAGTTCCAATTCCAACAAAATCAGAGATGTTAGTTGGATATAAGTCAGTACCAGTTTTTGTCCAGGCTGTTGTTCCTGATGAGATTGCAGATAAATCAGTCCAAGTAGCATAACCAGAAGCATCGGAAGTTAATACCCTATTGGTTGCTTGCGAACCATCTTGAATTAATAACGGCACATAAAAGTTGGCATTACCATCATCTATAGTAAACTCAGGGCCACTGCCATTTGCATAAATTTGAAATTGACCAGATGTTTCTAATAAAGTATTGGATCCAGATTGATATAAATCTGCATTGCTAGCACCATTAGCAACACGTAATCTTCCTCCTTCAACATGTAATTTATGTGAAGGAGCATTTGTCCCGATTCCAACATTTCCTGTAGCATATTTTATTACCATTTTAGCATCATTTATTGCATGTACATTGCCATAAGATGCAGTTGTTTTTGTAGCAAAAATTAAGTCTCCTCTTCCGAAGTTTGAAGCATCAGTTCGTCTAAAAAAGATCCCTGCTTGGTATGCTTCGTCTATATATGGTACAGTATTATAACTTCCTCTAAATCGGAAACCAGAAAATGCATTGAGTGAATTGGCAGTATTGTGCATATCGATAAAAGCTCCAGAACTTCCTGAAGTATCAGTTTGAGTAGCTCTAACACTCAAAATATTGAAGATGTTAGCAGGGTATTCAGTACCAATACCAATGTTAGTTCCATTATTATACAATAAAGAATTTGCGGACCACGTAGAACCATCATGTCTTAAAGTTTGCCCAGATGTTCCTGTTGGTAAAAAGGATGGGGTTGTCCATGAAGGTGCTCCAGCACCATTACTTTGTAATACTTGCCCGCTTGTTCCTGCTGCAGTAATAGCCATTCCTGTGGCGTTAGAATATACAATTCCACCATTTGTTGCTGTTAATGAGGCATTTGTTCCGCCTCTTAACAATGGTAATAGACCAGTTGTAATTTTTGATGCATCTAAAGCAGGTATATCGTTAGTTACTAAACTTCTAAAAGAAGGTTGTCCAGCCGCTCCATTTGGAGTGGCTAAAACTAAGTTCTGTGAATTAGATTGCCAACCTAGAGTTATGGTTCCAGATGTGGTAAGAGGTGTTCCAGCAATAGAAAATTGAGCAGGAACTGCAAAATCAACTGATGTGACTGTTCCCGAACCAGCTGGAGTTCCTAATTGAGTCAGCATCTGCCATTTAGATCCATCATAAGCCAAAGTAACTATTTGCCCTGTTTTAATATCCCCAGCGGCAACTGATGATGCTCCTCCATCTTTAAGTATAGCAACAGCACCAGTTCCAGAAACATTCATGGTTGGTGCAGCCACACTATTTGCATGAGCTTTAAAGGTTACTTGTATACCATTTCGTAATGAAAATACTCCAGGGACACTTAATGTGTATGCTGCACCTGTTCCACTAGAATTTAACTCTACTTGAGCTTTACTGCTTATTACTATTGTTAGTAATAATATCGCTGTAGCTAAATATTTTTTCATAGTACTTAATTTATTTTTCAATTATCTTAATAAAACTTTTGCTGTGCCATCTGCAGGTCCATTTGTTAAATAGACACCAATACTTGTTCCTGCACTAGGTATAGAAACGCCACTTGCTCTACCATTATTTGACCCAGTAATACAGTGTTGACCTCTAAGAACACTAGATGCACTTTCAATATTTACTGTAACTACACCTGAGATGGCAATTTTACCAACAGCACCAGCACCAATTGCTTCTATGGCAACACCAACAACTGCATAATTTCCAGGATTGTTAGTGACACTAAAAGAGTTATCAGTAGTACCAACAACAACAATGTCTCCTATACTTACAGCGGGACCAGAGTTGTTTAACAAAATAGTTACTGCATTATTGCTTGCTACTGTCGCCCCATCATTTAGACCAACATCTCCATTAACTGTTAAAGTACTTTTGGTTGTTGTGGTACCAATACCAACATTTCCCGTACCTGGTGAAATAGCCATCGTAACCTTATTATTGAATACATCCTTTATTCTGAATTGTTGACCAGCTGCCTCTTCTTGTCCCATAAACCATTCAGCTAATGCTGTTTTGTAACGGTATCCAATAGCAAAGTTTCCAGAGGTAGTTTCTAATAATACTTGTGGTCGCAAACTAATGTTATCAATTATGTGTAATTCTTCGGAAGGGTTGTTTAATCCTATACCAACTTTATCATTTATACTGTTTAAGTAAGTTTCAGTTCCATTTGAAGTCCATGCACCTCCTAAACCTAAAGTAGACGGGTCTGTCCAAGTCATGGTTCCAATAGCATCGGAAACTGGAATCCAACCAACTGTTGCTCCAGTTTGCATCGTAATTTGCCCATTTACATCTAGTTCAGATATTGGATTAGTTGTTCCAATACCTACAAAACCATTATGGTCTATTGTCATCTTAGGTGAAGAATTTAATTGACCATTCTCTGAGGTATAAAAATCCAATGCAGAACCTCTTCCTGCAGCATTCCAGTTTTCAGTAGATCTAGCTGACATACCAGCAGAAGGTCCATACGTTTCGAAATCATATCCGCCAAAACCAATTCTTCCTAAAGATTGTCCACTAGTATTAAAACTAGGAATAGCCAATGTGCCTCCAGTTCTAACTACAACTAAACCACCTTCATTTGCTGCACTTTGAAGTACCATATATGGTGTTAAATCAGTTTTAGAATGAAAGAACGAGAATGGATTATTGATTCCTAATCCAAATCTACCATCATCAGTTACTGTAAATCGCTCTGTATTATCTGTTCTTATTGTAAAAGCTTGAGCATCTGTTGTTCCAATAAAATTTGTTGCTGGGTTTGTCCCTCCGTTTCCAGTTAATGACCAACTACTATTTCCTAAAGAAGAAGGATCCACCCAACTTAAATTACCTGAGCCGTCGGTTTGCATTAAATAATTTGGAGAACCGTCAGCAACAGGAAAGGTATAAGCACTTCCATAAGATGTTCTAATAGTTAAACTATCATGTAGGGTTGTTGTTCCAAATACATCAAACATCGAATTATTTGGAGCAGGAACAAAACCACTTCCATTAATGGCAGTTTTTCCATTTCCATAAGTTAAAAAGTGTATATTATAAGTTGTACCATTGTGATAATTAATACTATAACCTGAATTAATATCACTTGCATCTGTCTCAGCAGCAATTTCCCAGTATTTATTTACTATTGGGGTATTAGTAAAATGAATTCTATTTAAGTTAAGATCAGTTTGATTTAATTTAATAGATGGGTATGCTGCTGTTGCTGCATGTTGTACAACAAATCTTCCATTTGCAGGAGAAACCCCAATTCCAACATTACCGCCAGTACCACCATTAAGTTGTAATCCATTAGTAGTTCCACTTATGCCTCCCCAGTTTGTGCCATTATTCGTTAAATTTACGGATGGTGAAGCTCCAGCATTAGTAGCGTCAATTTGAATTTTTGCACCTAATGCATTACCGTTTCTAAATATTGCAGTTGGGTTTATTCCTCCACCTACATAGGTAATATTATTAGCATTTTGTGTTACTGTTCTGGCTCCTGTTAAGGTTCCATTTGAATTGTAGATATTCGTTGAGTCTTTAGGTAAAACAACGGAGTTACCGTTAGATAAATATAAGGTATCGTTAGAGAAAGAGAGTACTTGAAGCTCGTTGGTAGCATCCGCATCCGCATCATCGATGTTAGCGTCGAAAGTGATAGGCGTACCTGTTTCATCAGTATAAGTAAACGTACCATCAGCATTATCTACAAGAGTAGAAGTGGTCTCGGTAACGGTTAACGGGTTACCAGCAGTACCATCACCTGAGATGTTAGTACCCGAGGTGTTTACCACGTCTGTTCCCCAGTTATCAGCAGCAGCAGGCGTGATATAAACGGAGTTACCGTTAGATAAATATAAGGTATCGTTAGAGAAAGAGAGTACTTGA
>CAYNMR010000009.1:107981-133325 GCA_964398455.1 uncultured Vicingus sp.
CCTGAGATGTTAGTACCCGAGGTGTTTACCACGTCTGTTCCCCAGTTATCAGCAGTTCCAGAAATTATAGTTGATGGGTCAGTCCATTTTGCTTGACCAGTACCATCATTAGCCAATATCCAATTCGTATTAGCAGCATTTACTCCTAAAACATATAGAGAATCAGTTAAGAAACTACCTTGATTGACATGGATTATTTTGCCAGTAGGAGATTGATTAAATATAGTATCAGTTCTATTGTAAATCAAATCCTGTATTTCGTTGGTTAATATTTCAGATTGGTTTACAATTGCTTTTTCGGTATTGAGTATTATATTTCCTCCAATTGTTTTGTTATGTAGTGTGAAATTTTTACTCGTCGGATCTAAAAAAATAAAACTTGAAGTATCGGTTCCATTGTAGAATATTATTCCTGTTGCAGCACCTAAATTAGTATTTGCAACAGCTATTGCTGACACTTGAGGGTTAGTACCTAGGAATCCTGCAATAATTGAATCGTTTGATAGAACTGATAATTTTTGTGGTGGGTTATTTGTACCAATTCCAACATTTGCAGTATTAGAATTGTAAATATCATTACCATTCGCTACCCAATATCCTCCAGCACTAGGAAGAGGAGCGAAACCTCCATTAGATAGAAAAATGGTATCATTCGAGATAGAAAGTACTTGAATCTCATTTGTTGGGTCAGCGTCGGCATCCCCTAAATTAGTAATGGTATCACCACTTAAACTAATACCAGTTCCAGCAAAATAAGTTGTTCCACTTGTGCCATCTATTCCATTACAAACATCATATGTTGTAGTAATTTCACCAACTTCTAAAATTCCATTATTATTAGCATCCGAACCCATATTTACGGTAACTCCTCCATTTGGGCAAGAAGTTGATGGTATTGTTTCTGCTATAGTGTTTAATCCGTCTATTCCGTTTGTTCCTGCTATTCCATCCACTCCATTACAAACATCATAAGATAATGAAATTTCAGAAGCATCTAATACGCTATTATTATTTGCGTCAAGACCCATATTTACGGTTACACCACCATTAGCACAACTTGTTGAGGCAACTGTAGAGGACAATGTGTTTAAACCATTCGAACCGATTATACCATCTGTTCCATTACAAACGTAGTAAGTGTAATCTATCTCTACGGATTGTAAAACACCATCATTATTATCATCTAATCCAACTTCAATTTGATTACCACCATTTGCTGAACATAGTGGTCCTGAATAAGCTGAGGAAACTGATAAGCTATTCTTTCCCGGAAGACCAGTGGGACCATTGCCAGATTCTTTAGCATAAAGTGCGTAAGGAACAGATAATAATTGAGTAACGCCCATTGGGTCTCCGTCAACTTCAACATACAAATAAAATGGACTTGTGCCCCAAGCAATACCAGGGAAAGAACCTGTAATAACGGTTCCGCCACCAATTTCTGCAGTAAACAATCCAAACTGGTTTGTTGTTAGAACGTGATTTTCAGCATATACAACGGTTCCTGTAGAAGAACCTTGACGCACTTCATATTTAACGTTTATGGTTTGGTTAATTAACGGAGCTCCGGTAAGATTTCTAGCTACAGCTTGGTAATTTATTTTTTCGGGGGCTTGGGCATAAAAACTTATGCTAATAAGTAAAAGAACTACTACGAAAATGGATTTTTTCATGATATAAAATCTATATAAAATATTATTTAACAAATCTGTGGCATAACGACGACAATTTAACCCATAAAGTTGCAACTTTATCAGAAGTTAAATAAGTTTAGTCGATAAAACAATAAAATTAAGGAAGCAAATGTAGCAATCTAACTAATGCAAGTCAAGTTAAATTTCAATTAAAATGAAAGTATAACAATTTGAAAATCTGCTAATTTGAGAATTAAATTTGGTCGATTAAGAAATATGTAAACCAATTACTAAGATATCATCAACTTGTTCAAGAGATCCTTTCCAGTGTTCGATGTTATTGTTTAGGAAATTCTTTTGTGTATCTATTTTCTTGCCAACTAATTCAAGAAGATAGTCGCGAAATTGTTTGTACATGTATTTTTTTCCTTTTGGACCACCAAATTGATCGGCATAACCGTCAGAGAATATGTACACATAATCTCCTTTTTGGAGTTGGATGATATGATTAGTATAGCTCTGAGGTTGTCCATCAAAATAAGAGCCTATAGGGAATTTATCGGCTTTTATTTGTTCAACTTCATTATTTCTGAGAATATATAATGGATTAAATGCCCCAGCATATTCTAGTTCTAATGTTTTAGGATTGAAACTACAAAGCGATAAATCCATTCCATCTTTTGTTGTTCCTGAGGCAGTATTTCTATGTAGAGTTTGACTAATTTCTTTGTTTAGATAATCTAATATTTGAGCAGGAGTATCGCATTTGCTCAAAGCATTATTTAAAGCATTGTACCCAACAATACTCATAAAAGCACCAGGAACACCATGCCCTGTACAGTCAACAGCAGAGAAATAAGTTTTGCCATTTTTTTCATCCATCCAATAGAAATCACCACTAACAATATCTTTTGGTTTGTAAAGCACAAAAGAATTAGGCAATAATTTTTTAACTAAATCATCCGGAGGAAGAATAGCCTCTTGTAAACGTTTCGCATATCGAATGCTATCTGTTACTTCGGTGTATAACTCACTAATTTTTTCGTTCTGTTTTTCTATTTCTTCTTTTTGTTTTACAACTTCGGCTGTTCGCTCAACAACTTTTTGTTCAAGAACACGTTCATTTTCAGCAAGGTCATCTCGCATTATAAGTAATGCGTGACCCAATTCATCTTCATCGCTTAAAGGCTCATATTTTGTTGTGAATTGTCCGCTACCAATTGCATTAGCAAAATCTTTGGTGCTTTTTAAACCAGCAACTAATTTATTTAAAGCATTAGTCATTTCTCCAATTTCATCACTTCGTTCTTTTACCCTACTCTTTGGAAAAATACCTTTACTTAAATCTAACAAAATAAGTTTTAATTTATCTACAGGTTTTACAATTGTTCTAGTAGTAAATATTGCAATTAGCACACCTCCAATAACTAAGGCAATACCAAGTATTTTAAATAACTGTTTCAAAAAACTAAATGAAGATTGCATCGACTCTGTTACAGAGGTTGATTCAAATTTCTGATTGTCAATTAAATCATTTAGTTGGAATAATATCTCATTGGTTTTGGTATAAATATCTCCATCATCTCCAACCATAAAATTGGCTAAGAATTTACTTTCGGCATCTTCATAGCTGTCCCAATCAGGTAAAAGCATTTTTACTTCTTCGTGAAGTTCAAATAACTGATTCATGTTTGCAAATACTTGATCAATTTTTTCTTGGTCGCGTTTTCCCCAATTAGGAGAAAGTTCCTTTATTCTTTTTTCAATAAAAGGATAATCTCGTTCTTTTAACTGAATAAGTTTTTTCTTGTCAGGACTTTCTGGAGCAGATTGAATATAAATCCAGTTAAAAATTAACATTTTTGACCGAACTACTAATAAACGTAGTTCCTCTAACGAAGCAACCGAAGGGTTGTTAACGTTGGTAATGTCATCGTTAATTTTAATGCTTGAATTTAGTGTTTGATAGGTAGAATAAAAAACAATTATTACAAACAAGATTAAAACACCAAATCCTGTTCCTATTTTCTTTCCTATGGTAAATCTAAATGCCATTAATTAGCTACTTGTTTTCTAGTTCTAAGGCTTTTAGTTCGTTTTTATAAAATTCTTCTTTTTCGGTATCATTTAACCCATGATAAATATTACCTAAACCAATAAGTGTTTCTTCTATGTTATATCTTATGTCGTAGCACTTTAACATGTATGGAAGAGCTTTTAAAAATAAGTCGGTACAGATGTCTTGATAACGATTAAGTTCTTCCAAATCCATGTCATAGTCCATGTTATTAATAATGTCCGCTGATTCGTTGTAGTAAAGTATCCCGATACTATAATTGGCACTACCATTGTTGGGGTCAATATCTAAAACAGATTGGTAAATGTTTCGAACCTCTAATACTTTTAAAGAATCTTTCTTAATATCCTTTTCAAGATTTTGATTTAACATAGAGGCTAAAGCTAAATAAAATTTAACATCTTGCTGAATTAAATTACTAGTTGATTTAGCAAGAGCCATCAAATCTTTATATTTGTTATAGTATTCTATTGCATTTTTATAAGTTGATGGGTTTAATGAGCGTGCTGCATCATTGTAGAATGTTGATGCTAGGTAAGTCATCATTTTTTGTGAACTTTCAGTAAACTCATTTTCTTTATCAACTTCTGTTAATTTATTTAATGCCAATACTGCTGTTGATCTTAGCATTGAGTTTTTGTCTTCTTTTTCGTAAGCTTTATAAGCATCTTTATATATTAATGCTCTATAATACCATGTTTTTGGAAGTGTGTTTGTAGTTTCATCTTGTTCAGCTTCGTCAATATATTTTTTAGCACTATCTAATTCATTTTTTTGTAAATAAAATAATGCCTTAGAAACACCGTCTTTTCCAATAAACTGTCCATATCCAATAGTTGCTATCAGAATAAAAATGGATAATATGTAAATTCGTCGCATCATTTATTTCACGGTAAATGCTAAAGCTTCTAAATTAGAACTTACTTTAAGTTTGTATTTTTCAACATTGCCTTTGTTTAACTCAAATTTCTGTCTGTTCTCTTTAATAATAAAGTTGATTCCTGCTCCTTTATCAGCTAACCCACTTTCTTCAGTTACAATTAGAGTACTATTGTTTTTTATTTTTTTAACTATCTCAGCTAGCTGGTCGCTTTTATCTTTACAGATATACAAGATGTGACATTTAGAAACATCAGTTAATGAGTTGAATTTTTTAACATCGAGAGTTTGATTAGCAACTTTCTTTGTTTCGGTCATTTTTATTAATTCCGAATAAAGAGAGGTTTCGCCTATTACGCCAATGGTAAAATCACCTTCCTTATATGGTTGGGGCCATTCAATGTATTTGGTAAAGTTGTATATAAATACAGCTTTTATCTTGGCATTTGTATCAATAGTAGCATTTATCCTAAACCCTGAGTTTAAGATAAATAAACATACAACTATTAACACCAATTTTTTCACAGTGTAAATGTATTACAAAATTCTAGCCAAATTAATAAAAATGGAAATTTACAATTTTTTTTCTAAAAAAATAATTTGGGAATCGAAAAGACAAATTAACTAGTGTTATTTCTCTTTTTTTCTGCCTTTGCCCGACTTTCTACCTCCACTAGATGTAGAAGAACCATCTTTACTGCTATTTTTCGGTTTGGCCGTAGCAGATTTATAACGTCTTTTAGTTGATGAAAAAGCAGAGTTATTTTTAAGCTTTACAGGTTTTTTAGATGTTGAGTGCAGATATAACTTAGATTTCGATTTCGATTTTGGACTTCCTGGACTACTAATATTAGGCCCTTTTTTGTTTTTCCCTTTAAAAGCATCTCGACTGGTTGCACCATTACCACTACCCGAACTTGAAGTCGCAGATGCTGATCCAGATTTTTTTTTCCAGAATTGAGCAGAAACTTCTGTGCTACATATTAGGAATAATCCAACTAGTATTAAATATAGGTTTCTCATAGATAAATATCATAAAACTAAATACTTGTTGGAATTTAGTTCTGCAACTATTTTTAAGCGACGGTAAATATAATAAGTTCCACGATTTAATATTCAATATTAAAGAATGTAATTATTAACATTCATGAAGTTTTGTTAATAACTATGCTTGTGGATTGTTTGTGTTTGATTGCACTGAGATGGTTTCAATATCCCTATCGAACATATATAAACCACTTTTATCTGCTCCAATCATTTTTAATTTATCCATTATAGTTCTAGCTAAAGCTTCTTCTTCAATTTGTTCGGCAACATACCACTGTAAGAAGTTTTGTGTAGTATAGTCTTTTTCTTTTAGGCAGGTTTCTACCAAATCATTGATTTTTTCAGAAACCATAATCTCATGGTTAAGTAAGGATTCAAATAAGTTGTTCAACGATTTGTATTCTTTTGCTGGTTTTGCTAATGCAGGAATTATTGCTTTTCCACCTCTTTCATTAATGTACTGAACTAGTTTAAGCATGTGTATTCTTTCTTCGTCAGAATGTTTATACAAAAATTGAGCAGTTCCACCTAAGCCTTGAGTTTCTGCCCAAGAGGCCATTGCAAGATAGATTTGAGATGATTCAGCTTCAATAAGAAGTTGATTATTTAATGCAGTTTCTACTTTTGGTTTTAACATAGGTCTTTTTTTTCTTTGAATACAAAGATAGTTATTTTGATAAACCTTATTAGTTATTCATGGATAAAAAAACGAAAGCCTCTGCCATGAACATTCATTATTTCAATACGCTCATCTTCATTTAAAAGCTTTCTTAGTTTAGCAATATACACATCCATACTTCGAGCATTAAAATAGTTGTCATCTTCCCAAATAGCTTTTAGAGCGTAAGTTCGTTCGAGCATTTTTCCTTGATTTATGCATAATAATTTTAGTAGCTCATTCTCTTTCGATGTTAATTTTTGATCATTTCCGTTTAAAGATAGTAGTCGTTTCTGATAATCAAAATGGTATTTTCCTATTTTAAATAAATGAGTCTCTTCTTCTTTTTGTTGAGGCATTGTTCGTCTTAAAACAGCATTAATTCTTGCCAAAAGTTCTTCCATACTAAATGGTTTAGAAATATAGTCGTCGGCACCCGATTGAAAACCTTGAAGAGTGTCTTCTTTCATCGATTTTGCTGTAAGAAATATGATGGGAATAGTTTCGTTTATTTTACGAATTTCTTTTGCCAACGTAAAACCATCTTTTATAGGCATCATTACATCAAATAAACAAAGATTAAAACCACCTTTGGCAAACAAATTAAAAGCCTCATCGCCATTTGATGCAAGAACAGTTTCATAACCCTTTGCTTTTAGATAGTCGCAAAGCAGGTTGCCTAAATTTACATCATCTTCGGCCAATAATATTTTAGTAGTTTTCATAGTTGTTATTTTTGATTTTGTGTAAATGGCAGGTATATTTTAAAACAAGAACCTTTATCTATTTCGCTAGTTACTTGTATTTCTCCATCGTGTTTGTCTACAATTGCTTTTACGTAATTTAATCCCAATCCAAAACCTTTCACATTATGTACATTTCCTGTTGGAACCCTATAAAATTTTTCAAAAATCTTAGTTAAATTCTCTTTTTTAATTCCAATACCATTATCTATTACGCTAATCAAGATTCCATTTCGGATATTTTCGGTAACAATTTTTATTTCTGGGTTGTTTGGCGAATATTTATTAGCATTATCTAACAAGTTATATATTAGGTTTGTAATGTGTACTTTATCTCCTTTTATTGTTGTTGTTACAGCATTTAACTCTTTTACAAGAAAACCATTTTTACTGGTAATTTGAATAGAAATATTTTCAACAACTTCTTCAATAACTTTATGTAAATCAAACTCCTCGATTTTTAATTTCAATTCTGCTTTATCCCAAGTAGCACTTTTTAAAACACTTTCAACCAACAGTCCAAGACGCTTGTTTTCCTGGCTTATCATATTCACATAATTGGTTTTTATGGTATTGTTGGTGCAAATATCGTTATCGTTTAATGCTTCGCAGGCAAGTGATATGGTTGAGATAGGTGTTTTTAACTCATGGGTCATGTTGCTGATAAAGTCGTTTTTAATTTCAGATAGTTTTTTTTGTTTAAAAATAGTTTGAATGGTGTATGTAAAAGCAAACACAATAACTGCTAAAAGAAGTATGGATGTGAGTAAAATAGTCCACATGGTTTTTAGTAGATACCCTTTTTGGTTTGGAAAATAGATGCTTAAGAAGTGTGGAATTTCTATAATATCGTTTGGAAATAATTGAGCATAAAAGCTAGATTGACGTATCTTGTTTATATTACTAGATGTGTCAGCTAGTAGAACATTCCCATCGTAATCGAAAATACCGTATTCAAATTTTGCGGTAATGTCACGATTTAAAAATTCTAGTTTTAATAACGAATCAAGAAGTTGAGCATCTATACGCTGTAAAATAGGTTTATACTTATTTGTTTGGTAGAGACTTTTAAGCATATCATCTAAAAGCATTAGCTTCTCATTTTGTTTAAATGCAAGAATAGAATCTTCAATAACGTTATTCTTTATATTTCCTTCATATCCAATTCTAACATGAACTTCAGAGGCTCCATTTCCAGAAATTGACTCAATGGTTTTTTGATATATATTTCCATCAGAAGTGGTCTTTTTTTGTTCATTTATTCGGTACTGCACTCCATTTTCTTCAAAAATGGCTGTAGAATCTGTACTCGGGTTTTGAAGAGATGAGTATAATAGCGCTGCTTTCTGGTTAAATAGTTTTTGATTTTCTTGATGAATTTTTATTCTTTTTAGCGACTCAATTTTTTCTAATTTATTAGTCACACTATAAAGAGCAGATTTTACATCTCTAAAAAATTCTTCTTCTTTAAGGGTGATAGCATTATTAATCCAATAAAACTGAATGGCAACAAAGCCAATTAAGGCTATCGTTATGGTTGCTATTAATAAATAGATGAATTTTTTACTCATAATGTTGTACAAAGGTAATCTTAAAGGCATTAACCCTTTGAGGTTTAACACTTTTTAACATTTGTTAACGCTGCTTTAACATTGTTTTGGGGTTATCTGAATTACTTTTGACAAAGAAATCCTTCCGTAATAAACATTTCTGTTTAGTTAGTGCAAATTTAAGAACCCGCCTTTTGGTGGGTTTTTTTAATTATGCACAAGCAATAGTAACAACAGAAACCTTCATATTTTTTGCTTTTAAAACCTTGGCACAAGCTTCAATTGTAGCTCCTGTTGTAATAACATCATCAACTAAAAGAATGTGTTTGTTGGAAAAGTCCTCCGTTTCGTTTAACCCAAAAATTTCAGAAACATTTTCCCAGCGGTTAAATCTACTTTTTTTTGTTTGCGTGGCAGAATCTACTTTTCTATAAATTAAATCAGTTTTACAAGGGACATTTAACGTTAATGATAATCCATTTGCAAACCATTCGCTCTGGTTATAACCTCTTTTTTTTAATTTTTTTGGATGTAGAGGAACAGGTATGATATAATCTAGTTCTTTAAATAGAGGAGAATTAATTAGTTCATAACCATATAATTGTCCGATTTTTTCACCCAATTGTTTGGCTCCTTTGTATTTTAATTGATGAAGTAGATGTTGAACTTTGTTTCCTTTATTAAAAAAATAGTATGCCGCTACGGTTTCAATATCAATTCTTCCCCAGAAAATTTTATTTAATGGATTTTCTTTGTCTAGATGGTAGTTGGTTTTAGGTAGATTAACAATACACGACAGACATATTTCAGACTCATTTCTCAATAAAGCGTTATCACAAGCAGAGCAGAGTCGAGGAAAAAATAGATTGATGAAATCGCTAAACATATTACTTTATGCACACTGGGTTTTGAATAACTTTTTATTTAAGAAAAAAATCAAGCATCAAATAAAGAATACTTTTGGTACGTTTTGTAAAAATACAATTTAAAACAATATATATGGAAACACAACAACCTAACAAGGCTAATGGAGTTAATAAAATATTAGTAGGATTAGTAATATTGTTATTTGGTTTTTGCGGCTTCTTGATATGGCAAAATATGCAATTAAAGGAAGTTATAGTAGAGAAGGAAATTGTTTATGTTGATGTTGCTACAGAAAGAGATAATGTAAAAGCAGAATTGGAGGAGATGCTTGCTCAATACAATAACTTAGAAACAACTAATGGGCAGATTAGAGCAGAGTTGGAAGCTGAAAAAGCAAAAATAGAAGAACTCTTAAAAAACATCAAAAATAAAGATTGGACTATTCATAAACTCAAGAAAGAAACTGAAACACTACGAACTATTATGAAAGGTTTTGTTGTTCAGATAGACTCTTTAAATACGGTAAATAAGGAGTTGAGAGCTGAAAAAGAGGTGGTTCAAGGAGAGTTAAAATCGGAGCGAGATAAAACAGAAAACTTAACTAAAGAGAAAGAAAATTTAACTAACAAAGTTACTATTGCTTCTTATCTAAAAACTGTTGGATTAAAATCATATGGCGTTAAAGTTAAAGGTGATAATACAGGCAAGGAAAATGATAGAGCAAAAAGAATTGAGAAGATAAGAACAGAATTTACTGTACTAAAAAATGAAATAACTCCACCTGGTGATAAATGGATTTACATAAGAATATTAGCTCCAGATGGAAAAGTTTTATCTGAAAAGACTGATGATTCTAATAAGTTTGAATTCAATGGTGTAAAAGGGTTGTACTCTTCAAAAAAACAAATCAATTATCAAAATCAAGAAGTGAAAGTTGCCATTGATTGGAAAAAGATAGAAGAGTTTCCTATAGGCGAATACAACGTGGAAGTTTATGCTGATGGAGTTGATATAGGAAAAACGAAGTTTACTTTAAAATAGAATTAATAAATATGGGATTTGTAAAAGAATTTAGAGATTTTGCTGTAAAAGGAAATGTACTTGATATGGCAGTAGGTATCATTATTGGTGGTGCTTTTGGTAAAATAGTTTCATCGTTTGTTAGCGATGTAGTCATGCCTCCAATAGGTGTTTTACTTGGAGGAGTAGACTTTAAAGATTTAAAAGTAGTAATTAAAGATGCCCAACCAGCAATTATGGATGGCGCAACGGAAATAGCAGCAGCCACAACAGAGGTTGCTCTAAACTATGGAGCTTTCATAAATACAATTATCGATTTTACTATTATTGCTTTTGCAGTATTTATGATGGTGAAAGCAGTTAATTATGCAAAAAAGAAAGATAAAGAAGAACCTGTTGCTCCAGCTGAGCCTCCAAAACCTTCAAACGAAGAAGTTCTTTTAAGTGAAATCAGAGATTTACTTAAAAACAAGTAGTTAATAGTTATTCATCACAAATTTATATTAATGATAAAAAATATTTTAGTAACATTTGCTATTACATTTTCATGTTCGATTGCATTTTCGCAAGTATTAACTGATGATCATTTAGAAGCAGAAAAAAAGCTAAAAGTTCAAAAAAATGATACTATTGAAGGTTGGAAAACGGGAGGTGTTTTTTCAGTGAACTTTACCCAGGTTAGCTTAACCAATTGGGCTGCAGGTGGCGATAATTCAATTTCATTAAACGGATTAACCAATTTATTTGCTAATTACAAGAAAGGAAATTCAACGTGGGATAACACATTGGATTTAGCTTATGGTTTAATGAAGCAAGGAAAACAAGGCATGAGAAAAACTGATGACAGGATTGATTTTATGTCGAAATATGGGCGAAAAGCTTATAAAAACTGGTATTACGCAGCGTTGATTAATTTTAGGTCACAAATGGCACCTGGTTATAATTACCCAGATGATTCTACAAAAATTTCAAACTTTTTAGCCCCAGCCTATTTGCTTGGAGCAATTGGTATGGACTACAAGCCAAATGATAATTTTAATGTTTTTATATCGCCATTAACCATGCGAACCACGATAGTTAATGATGCAAGACTTGCTGATGCTGGTGCTTTTGGGGTTGATGCAGCAGAGTATAATGATTTGGGTGTAAAAGTTAAGGACGGAAAAAAGTTTAGAGCAGAATATGGGGGGTACTTGCGTTCTCTTGTAAAAGCTGATATTATGGAGAATATCAAATTGGTATCTAAACTTGATTTGTTTTCTAACTATTCAGAACACCCTGAAAGAATTGATGTTAACTGGGAAGTATTGATAGCATTAAAAGTAAATGAATACATTTCGGCTACTATTTCTACTAACTTAATTTATGATCACGATGTTGATATTGCAGTAGATGATAATGGTGATGGTATTACTGATGCTTTTGGGCCAAGGGTTCAGTTTAAGGAAGTTTTAGGAATAGGGTTGACCTACAAATTCTAACCTTTACATAATATTAAATCTAAGCCTGATAAATTTTATCAGGCTTTTTTATTTTAAAAAAATACCTATTTTCACTAAAATTTTACCACAAGGCAACCAAAAAAACAAAACTTCGTCTACAATTTCAAATGAAATGGATCTTGCAAATCAAGACATACTAAATAACATTATAAAGCAATGTATTAAAGAGGATAGAAAAGCCCAAAAGGAGCTCTATAAACTTTATTACGGTAAAATGATGAACGTATGTTATAGGTATGCAAAAAATACCGATGACGCTCAAGATTTATTACAGGATGGTTTTGTAAAAGTGTTTAGCCACTTAAAAAGCTACGATTTTAAAGGTTCTTTTGAAGGTTGGATTAGAAAAATAATGGTAAATACTGCTATTGATTTTTACCGAAAAAATAAAGGAATTTATTTTGTTGAAGATGAAGATAATTTTATATTAGAAACATCTCGGGTAGAAAGTGCAGATAGTATTTACAGCAATTTTGGAGTTGAGGAGATTATGCAATCTATACAACAGTTAAGTCCAGTTTATAAAACGGTATTTAATATGTATGTAATAGATGGGTTTTCTCACAAAGATATTGCAGAGCAACTCAATATTTCTGAAGGTACTTCAAAGTCTAATCTTTCAAAAGCAAAACAAAACCTACAAGAAATATTATTAAAAAAGGAAAAAGTCAAACAACATGGATAAGTTTGAAGACATTATAAAACAAAAAGTGGAGCAATTTGAACCCAAGTTCAATGAAGCTCATTGGAATGCCTTAGACCAAAAGTTAAGTGCTATTAAAAAAACTAAAACAATTAGAAATTCAGTACTTTCCGTTGCTGCAGTTATTGTTGCGGTGGTTAGTGTTTTTGTTATTTATAACGAAACAGCTCAAGATAAAGAAAACAATAAAACACAGCTACTAACAAACACGGTTGTTTCAGAAGAGCAAAGTTCGGATGTGATTTCAGAATCTATTAATAAAAAACACACTGCCGAATCTCCAAAAGAAAACAAGGTTACTATTTTGCCAGCAGACGAAGTTAAATTAGAAAAACTTGAAATAGACCATGCTGAGTCATTAAATCAGAAAGCAGAAACTAAAGTTGAATCAGTTGTTAAGGAAGAAATCGAAAAACCTATAAGAAATGCTTCTGAACAGATTACTGCTGGTTTTGTCATAAACAATTCTAAAGTGTGTTTAGGAGATGAGATTAGCTTTGAGGCTAACGATAAAAAAGAGTTGTTGGCTTATACGTGGGATTTTGGTGATGGAACGTATTCTTCAAAAATAAATCCAAAACATTTATATAAACAGACTGGTGTTTTTGCTGTTTCGCTTCTTGTAACAAACAAAAGAACTGGAGAAGAAGCCAAAACAATACAGAATATAACAATCCATTCTCTTCCTAATTCTGATTTTGTTTATTTGGAACAATCAACACAGTTTGATGATAATAAATTAAAATATCCGACAACTATTTTTAGTTGTAAAGGAGAGGTTTCTGATGTTTATGAATGGAGCTTTAGTAATGCAAAGACATCAAGAGAAAAACAACCAGCAATATTGTTTGATAAAAAAGGTGATTACCAAGTTTCATTAAAGGCTAAAAATAGTAATGGATGTTCGAATTATTCAACTAAAAATATTACAATATTGAATTCATTTGAACTGTTTGCTCCAAATGCCTTTACCCCAAACTTCGATGGGAATAATGACGAGTTTATGCCTGAAGCATTAACAACTTGGGATGTTAAGTTTGAGATGATAATTAAGAATAAATCTGGTAATGTTATTTTTAAAACAACCGATAAAAATAATGCCTGGAATGGTAGTTTAAACAACCAAGGAAATGTTTTGGATGAAGGTGTCTATTTATGGCAGGTTATTACCTATGATGCTAACGGAAAGCCCTATCAACATGCGGGCAAAATTAATCTACTAAAGTAAGATTATAAGACATTGATTATAAGGCGAATATTTGCTTATTCGCCTTTTTTTATTGCTAAAAGCAACTGTTAGTAAAAATCTTCGTCAATATGTTATCACTTTTGTTAAATATGTATCTTAGTAGAGAAAAAATGTTTGTTTACAAACAAAAAATAATTAATCTGTAAATAATGAAAAAACACACCTTTAGACTATTATTCCTATTGTCGTTTATAGTTTTTATTACTAATCATATAAAAGCACAAACAGAGAGTTTCTCTTATCATGGTAAAACAGTTGTGCTAAATGAGAAGATAATCAATCATTTTGGAAATGATTATACCCAACAATTGAAAGATAATAATCTTGATTTATTATTGTATCTCAATTATTTTGTTGAGAATGCATATTCAATTGAGGATATTAACATAAAAATCAACGATTCTGAAGTGAAGGATTTGTCAAATGTAACTAAGTCTCCAAAGAGTATGGCACCACAATTCAATCCTGTTAACCACAATTCGTTTAATATACTTGCATTTGAAATTCAGTTGACAGAAAATCAGCAAGTCTTTAAAACTGGAGTTGGCACGGAAGCAATAATTGTAAAATCTAAGAAAATGTTTTTAGATAAATACAATACTTATAGAGACTCATTTTTGAAATAACATAAGACTTTTTTATGAAGATAATGAATACAACAAACCTTAGTATGACAATAAGAAGAATAGCAATAATGCTATTTTTATTTTGCAGTTTTACCCTTTTAAATGCCCAAACTTATACTCTTAACTCAAATCTTGGAACTATTACAACTTGTGGAGGAACATTTGTTGATGGTGGAGGCGCAGGAGGAAATTATGCTAATAACTCTGATTACACCGTAACTTTTTGTTCTGGAAGTTCGCAGCTTATCCATCTTGACTTTTCTGTATTAAATGTAGAATCGGGATATGATTTTCTAGAAGTATATGATGGGCCTTCAACAGCCTCACCTGTATTAGATAATGTAACTGGAAATATTGGTGCTTATATTATGCAGTCATCAGGTTCTTGTATAACATTTCATTTTACTTCAGATGGTCTAACAAGGAGGGCTGGATGGGAAGCGATAATTTCATGCGTTACTCCATGTACAACACCAACTGCAGGAGGAGTTTCTACCAATCAAACATCGCCTATAAAGGTGTGTACAAATGAGGCTATTAACTTTAGTGGAGCTAGTTCTACTGCTGGAGGTGGATTTAGTATTGCCAATTATTCATGGGATTTTGCTGATGGAACAACAGGTTCGGGAGTTACAACCTCTCATTCTTATTCCACTCCTGGTCAATATATTGTTCAGTTAGATGTTACCGATAATAATGGTTGTCAGAACACTAATAGAATTGATTTAGTGGTTCAGGTTGGAACAGCTCCAACCTTTACAGGAACAACAACTAATCAAACTGTTTGTTCAGGCCAGCAAGTTTGTTTAACTGGGGTTGTGAATCCTACTCCTTGGGCAGATATCCCAACAACTGTTATTGCAGGAACAACACCTTTACCAGATGGGTCAGGTATTTGTTATAATGCACCTTTAACTTTTACGGAATTTGGAGCAGGAGTAACCATAACTAATGCAAATCAAATTGATGATATTTTCGCAAGTATAGAACACACTTGGGCTGGTGATTTAACCATTGATATAGTTTGTCCTAATGGTCAAAGTGTGGGTTTATTTAACTCAGATGGAACATGGAATACAACAAATATTTCTTCAGAAAATTTTGGAAACCCAGGAACATCAACAGGGTATCAATATGTTTGGACATCAACAGGTCAGACTATGGATGCTTGGGCAGGAGCCAATGGTGCTGCTACAACAATACCTGCAGGAACATATGGTTCGGAAGAACCTTATTCTGGTCTAGTAGGTTGTCCTTTAAATGGAACTTGGCAATTGAAAATATGTGATACACATTCGATTGACGATGGAACTGTTTTTTCTTGGGGAATTAATTTTGACCCATCTCTTTATGCAGGGCTATCTGGATTTACACCTACATTTAACACAAATTGTGCTGGAACATCGTGGTCGGGTACTAATGCAGCGAGTAATGGAGCAATAACAAGTACTTCTGCTAACTGTAATCAAGTATGTATAACTCCTCCATCAGTAGGTACTTACACTTACGAATTTTCTGGAGTTGATGATTTTGGTTGTTCTTTCGATACAACAATTACTGTTACAGCTACTACAGGTCCTACAGCTAATGCTGGTGCTGATGTAACAATTTGTTCAGGCGCAACAGCAAACCTTGGTGCTGCTCCAGTTGGAGGGAATACTTACTCATGGTTACCAACAACAGGGTTAAGTAATAGTGCTATTGCTAATCCAACAGTAACATTAACAAATGTAACGTCAAGTGCTGTTAGTACTAATTATGTATTAACTGTAACTCAAGGAGGATGTACATCATGGGATACTGTTAGGGTCACTGTAAACCCTCAACCTGTTGCAGGTTTTACTCCTCCAGTAGCACAGTGTTTAACAGGTAATAGCTTTACATTTAATAACACTGGCTCCACTGGTGCTGGATTTAGTTATTCGTGGAATTTTGGAGGAGGAGGAGCTTCTCCAGCGACCTCTACAGCAGTAAGCCCATCAGGAGTAACTTATACAACTCCTGGAACCTATACGGTAACACAAACTATTACTTTTGGAACCTGTACAGCTACAACTACTGCAAATGTTACAATTAATCCTATGCCAATACCTACAGCAGTTGCTGATAGCGTAAACTGTAATGGAGGATCTACTGGTAGTGTTACAGTTTCAAATGTTACTAATAGTCCTGGAGGGTTTAATTATTCATGGAATACCACGCCAGTTCAAAATACGCAAACTGCAACAGGGCTTCCAATAGGAATATATACTGTAACGGTAACAGATCAGAATACGTTGTGTCAAGGTCAGACTACTGCGACCATTTCACAACCAGTTGCGTTAAGTGCAACTGAAAATCATGTTAATCCAACATGTGCACAAGGAACGAATGGAACAGCTACTGCCAATCCTTTAGGAGGAACAACACCATATACTTACTCATGGAATACTACTCCTGTTCAGACAACGCAAACGGCTACAGGATTAACGGCAGGTAGTTATACGTGTACCATTACCGATTACAATGGTTGTACAACTACAACAACAGCAGCTTTAGTAGATCCTGCTGGAATGGTATTAAATACTAATATGACTCCAGCTGATTGTGGATTGCCAACAGGTTCTGCTACAGTATCAGTAACATCAGGGGGAAGTGGAAATTTTACGTATTTATGGAATACCGTACCAGTTCAGAATACAGCATCAGCAACTAATATTTTAGGAGGAACATACATAGCTACTGTAACTGACGTTACTTTTGGATGTGTTTCAACTGATACCATAACTGTTACTACAACTACTGGCATTACGGCTAATGCAGTATTTATAAGTGATGCATTATGTAATGGTTCTAACGATGGTCAGGCTTATGCTTTTCCAACAGGTGGATCACCTAATTATTCTTATTCATGGAACACAGTACCTGTTCAAACTAATGATACTATAACAGCAGCAGCAGGAACTTATACTGTTACTATTACAGATGGAACGGGTTGTACAGGAACGGCAAATGTTACAATTGGACAGCCTACAGTAGTTGTTGCTTCTATAACAGGAAGTGCAAATGAAACTTGTTTGGGAGCGAACAATGGAACCGCAACAGCTGGAGGAAGTGGTGGGTCAGGTGCATATACTTACTCATGGAATACTACTCCAGTTCAAACTACACAAACAGCAACAGGTTTAGCTCCTGGCTCATATACAGTTACTGTTTTTGATGCAAACATGTGTCCTTCAACAGCAAATGTTACTATAAATCCAGGGCCGTCAATGTCTGCTTCACATACATCAACAAATGTTTCTTGTTTTGGAGGTTCTAATGGTTCAATAAATGTAACTGTTCTAGGTGCTCCAGGAGCAATAACATACAATTGGATGCCAGGGTCTATTGGATCAGAAGATCCTATTGGACTGGCAGCAGGCACGTATACTTTAACAGCAACTAGTTTAGGATGTTCAGTAAATGATACTGTTATAATCACTCAACCAACTCAGTTGGTTGCTGTATTGGATTCTACTTCTGATGTAGTTTGTGCTGGAGAAGCAAATGGACAAGCTTTTGCTTCTGTAAGTGGTGGAACAGGAGTAATAAACTATTCATGGAATACAACACCAGTTCAGACTATTACAAATGCTATTGATTTGGCTATTGGAGTTTATACATTAACAGCTACAGATGCTAATGGTTGTCAGACAACCGTGAATGCAACTATCAATGAACCAGCACCATTGGCTGTTAGTTTAGGTTCATTTGATGCCTATTGCGGTGTTGATCAAGGAACTGTTTGGGCATTTCCAACCAATGGTTTAGCTCCATATAGTTATGTTTGGGATACAGCTACTATTGTTATTGGATCTACTGATACATTATCGGGGTTATATCCAGGAGCATATAATATTCAAGTTCAAGACGCTAACAATTGTAAGTTCTTTGGAAACACGACAGTAGGCTCATTACCAGGAGGAACAGCTTCTATTTCCAACACAACAAATGTGAGTTGTTTTGGAGGAAATGATGGTACAGCTACAGTGTCAATGAGTGGAGCTTTTCCTCCTTATACTTACCAATGGGATGCTGCGGCAGGTAATCAAACAACAAATCCTGCTACAAATCTGGCTGCAGGCACTTATTCTGTAGACGTAACAGACTCTTATGGCTGTTTGATGACTACATCTGCAACTATTACAGAACCTACGCAACTTTCAGTTAGTATAACTGTTTATGACAAAATTTGTTTTAATTCTTGTGATGCTTATGCTGATGCGATTCCTTCAGGAGGAACCTCATCATATTCATATAGTTGGAACGACCCTGCCAGTCAGGTTACTCCTTCTGCAATAAGTTTATGTCCAGGAGCAATAAGTGTTGTAATTACAGATAGTGAAGGATGTACCGCAACAGCATCTGCAACAGTGTCTAATCCTGCTGAGATGATAGTAACTACATCATTTGTAGGAGCAAACTGTAATCAAGCGGATGGAAGTGCGACAGCAAATGTTACAGCAAATGGGATAGCACCTTTTACTTATGAATGGAGTGATGGAACTAATGTAATAGGAACAGACACTAATTTAGTGAATGTTGTTGCTGGAACTTATTTTGTTTCAGTTACCGATTCTTTGGGATGTGTAGTAATAGAAACAGTAACTATTCCTAATTCTTCGGGACCTCAAATAGACTCTACAAGTTTTACAGATGTTTTATGTTTTGGTGATAATAATGGTACAGCAACAGTTTCTGTCTCTGGTGGGGCAACACCATACACTTATTTATGGAATGATGCTTTAGCACAAACAACACCTTCTGCTACAAATCTGATAGCAGGAACATATATTGTTAATGTGACTGATACCAATGGCTGTAATTTATCTACATCGATAGTGGTAAACGAACCAACTCAATTAACATTAACATCTGGAGGAACGAATCCAACTTGTTTTGGGTATAATGATGGAGAGGTATGGGTTAATGCACTTGGAGGAACAATGCCATATGTTTATTCTTGGGATGATGCATTAGCGCAATCAAACGATACGGCTTTTACTTTGACTCAAGGGACATATACAGCAACCGTTATAGATGATAATGGGTGTATAGAAACAACAACAGTAATATTAACAGACCCAGCTTTATTCACTGTTAATGTTACTGGAACGGATGTAAGTTGTTTTGGAGGAAATGATGGCTCAGCTACAGTTATTGAAAACAATGGATTCGCACCATTTACTTATTTATGGAATGATTCCTCAACACAAACAACACAAACTGCATCTGGATTGATAGCTAATACTTATAATGTTGTAGTTACAGATGATGATGGTTGTGTAGCTAATGGTTCAATAATAATAAATGAACCAACAGAACTTGTAGTCTCTCAAGATACTGTTTTAGATGTAAGTTGTAATGGATTGGCTGATGGTTTTGCCTCTGTAAACGTAGTTGGAGGTTCTGGTGCATATTCATTCACATGGGATTTAGCAGGTACAATTATATCAACTGTGCAGTCACCAAACACATTGGCAGCAGGAACTTATTTAGTAACAGTTTCTGATACAAATGGTTGTACAGATCAGATTTTCATTACAGTTAATGAACCAAGTCCTTTAGATGCAAATTTTGTAGCAGTTGATGTTTTGTGTGCAGGAGATAATTCAGGATATGCTTTTGTTACTTCTTCGGGAGGAATATTGCCATATTCTTATCAATGGGATGCTGCTGCTGCTTTACAGCAAACAGATACGGCTTCTGGTTTAGTAGCTGGAACCTATAGTGTTGTTGTTACCGATAATAATGGATGTACATTCCCGATAAATGGAATTGTTATAAACGAACCAACACCTTTAGTTTTTATTTCTTCAACAAGTTCTCCTTCTTTTTGTGGAGCGAATAATGGTAGTGCAAGTGTTAGTGTTGGTGGAGGATCAGGAATATTAAATTATGTATGGAATAGTACGCCAGAACAATTTACTGCTTTAGCGTCTAACTTGGTAGCAGGAAATTATACCGTAGTAGTAACCGACCAAAATGGTTGTTTAGATTCAACTAACGTAAATGTTATTGACTTAGGAGCTCCAACGGTAACCATACCAACATCAACTAATGTAAGTTGTAATGGTGCAGGAGATGGAACGGCAACAGCTGATGTTACAGGTGGTATTCCTCCTTATACTTATGAATGGAATACAACACCAATACAAAACACTATTACGGCTACAGGGTTAAATGCACAAACCTATAGTGTAACAGTAACCGATAGTAACGGTTGTGTTGCTTCTGCTTCAATAACGATTCAACAAGCAAATGCTTTAGTTGCTGTAATTGGAACTCCAACAGACGTGAGTTGTAATGGAGGAAATGATGGTGAAGCAACTGTAATGATAGCAGGAGGTATTGCACCGTTTACTTATCAGTGGAATGATGCTACTTCACAAACTACAACTACAGCATCTAATTTAATAGCAGGAACATATATTGTTCAGGTTGCTGATAGTAATAATTGTTTGGCTTTAGATACCGTAACAATTATAGAACCAGATGTATTAGTGGTAGGATTAGATTCCTTAAAAGATGTAAATTGTTTTGGTGGTTCTGATGGATTTATTGATGTTAATGTATCGGGAGGAACATTTCCTTATATTTCTTACTCGTGGACACCCAACATAAGTAGTGGTCAAACAGCATCAGGATTAAGTGTTGGGAATTACTCAGTAATAGTTACCGATAACAATGGTTGTACAGCAACTAATAATTTTAACATTTCAGAACCTATACAAATGGTAATTACTCTCGATAGTGTTCCTGCAACTTGTGGTAATTTTAATGGAAGTGCCGAGGTAACATCTACTTTGGGAGGAACATCTCCTTATACTTATAGTTGGAATGATCCAGCAAATCAGCAAACCATTTTAGCATCAAATTTA
Organism: uncultured Vicingus sp.; assembly: GCA_964398455.1. GTDB lineage: Bacteria > Bacteroidota > Bacteroidia > Flavobacteriales_E > Vicingaceae > Vicingus. The sequence goes on from CAYNMR010000009.1 coordinate 129,439, forward strand.
GCTCCTAATAGCTATACCGTTACTGTTACAGATAATAATAACTGTGTGGCTACAGGAATAATTAGTGTTATAAATTTATCAGGACCAATTATTGATTCTATTTCTACAACTAATGTTTTGTGTAATGGAGATGCTAATGGAAGTGCAACTGTTTTTGCCAGTGGTGGATCTAGTTTAACCTATACATGGACTCCTAGTGGGCAGATTACTCAGCAGGCAGCGGGTCTAGCAGCAGGTGTATATTCTGTTACAGTTACTGACGCAAATGGGTGTTCATCAACCCAAGGAGGAATAATTATTACTCAGCCAACAGCGTTGACGGCAGATATTAATATGCCTGCTACAGCTTGCTATGGTCAGATCGTTCAGTTGTTTGGAACAGGAAATGGAGGAACTCCTTTCGCTCCACCAGCAAATCCATACAATATTCTTTGGGGGCCACCATTTAGCACAACATCTCCAGGGCCTTTATTTGATACAGTTACATCTAATACAACTTACAGTATAGTGGTACAAGATGCAAATGGTTGTAATAAATTTTATAATGAGTCGCTTGTTGTTGGTTCTCCTTTAGTGATTTCGTCTTCAGATGCAACTATTTGTCAAGGGAATACAGCAACCATCAATGCAAGTGCCACTGGAGGTAATTCAAATAATCCTTTTACATATACTTGGTTAGTATACGACTCGTTAACTTCAACCACTTCAACACCTCCAGGTGTAACAAATCCAATAAATCCAGCAGTTGTTAATCCAACTACTACTACTGACTATATGGTTTACGTTTCGGATGGTTGTTCACGAAATGATACCACCTTTATAACCGTTAATGTAAATGATACAACTGTTGCTACAATTGTTTCTAACACTACAACAGGATGTCCTCCTCTCGTGGTTGACTTTAAGGCCAATGGAGATTTAACTGGAGCAGTTTTAGGATGGGATTTTGACGGAGATGGTGCAATAAATCAATCTACAGTATTAGACTCTACATTTTTTGAATATAATAATTCTGGAACTTATGATGTTATTCTAACAATAACAAATCAATTTGGATGCGTATCGTCAATTCTAAGTGTTGACCATGTTACTGTTTATAGTAATCCAGTAGCAGATTTTTCAACTTATCCTCAAGTGGTTACCATTCTTGACCCAGTGTTTACTTTTACTGATGAATCTTCTCTTGATGTGATAAACTGGAATTGGAATTTTGGAGATTTAACTACTGATTTAATTAATCAAAATCCGATTCATCAGTATCAAGACACTGGTTTTTATCCTGTTACGTTAATAGTTACCAACGGATTCTGTCAAGATACTGTTATAAAATATGTTCAAGTAAAACCAGATTTCTTTTTTGCTATACCAAACACATTCACTCCTGATGAAGATGGACTTAACGATATATTCAAGCCAGGATCAATGGTTGGTGTTTCGGAGAAAGACTATAACTTCTATATTTTTGATAGATGGGGAGAAAAAATTTGGGAGGGTCACGATATTACAGATGGATGGGACGGGACCGTTAAAGGGGGTTCTATGATAGCACAGACCGATACTTACGTTTGGTTGATTGAACTTAAAGGTATTGATGGATTACATCGAGAATACCGAGGACATGTAAATCTCCTTAAATAGATTAAATTAAAAAAGGGGTACTAAATTTAGTACCCCTTTTTTAATTTAAGGCAACCTAAAATTCAAATTCACCGTCTTTGTTAAAAAATTGATTTTTGAGTTAAATAATTAACAATTAATAAGAAATCTTTTTGATAATTTACATATAAACCAAAAGCTTAGATATCATCAATCTTAATGGATATCTTTGAAAGATAATAAAATAAAGATATGATTTTAATGAAGCAAATTATTCTATTTCTTTTTATCGCCACCGACTTAGTTATTTTCGCTCAAACTCAATCTAACAAGTATAATTATACTTTGATTGATGGAGTAGAGATTAATGTGATAGAAGAAGATTGTATTGATAAAAAATATGGCATAGAAAAAAGAATTTTAATTATTGAATTAAAGAATTTAAATAACTACCCAGTTACTGTTTCCTTTAAAAAAGAGATATGGTATGATGATAAATGCCAATCATGTCAATTAAAATCAGACGAATATCTTGTTAATCAAGTTCTATTAAAGGAAACAACTATAATAGGAGGGTGCAAATCAGAGAATAAGTCGCTGAATATTTTTGTAAAGATGTTGAATCTTGACAATGTTAGACAGTTAACAAAGTATGAACTAAAAGACATTAAAGTTGAAAAAGTTAATTAATTCTATTGCTTTAGTAGTTTTGCTATTAAATAGCAATCAAACTAATGCCCAATGTTCATTAAATTTATTTGCTAATCCGGATCCTGTTCTTTGTGGAGAGTGTGTTACCTTAAGTGCTTTTGGTAGTATGGATGGAAACGTGGCATTCCAAGAAGATTTTAATAGTGGCTCGCCAGTTGGATGGCAGTTTACTCAAGCAACAACTATTGCGAATAATACTTGTGGAGTTCCTTCTCCAGATGGAACTGATTTTATGTGGATGGGAGACCAATCTGTTAATCCACGAGATATGACTACTGTTGGGTTTGATTTAACACTAGGCGGTACTATTTGTTTTGAGATGCGTTATTCAGAACAAGGTGATGCGGCACCATGCGAAGGTCCTGATGAGCCAACAGAAGGGGTTTTTCTACAATACTCTACAGATGGTGGTGCCTCTTGGCAAACCATACAATACTGGGATCCAAATGGAGGAAATGATCCAAGTTTAACTGGATGGAATGAGTATTGCGTTACCATTCCTGCTGGAGCAATGACTGCTAATACGATGATTCAATGGCATCAAGATGCAGTGAGTGGTGCAGAATATGATCACTGGGGAATTGATAATGTTATCATTACGTTGAATGACCCAAATTCTCAAATAACATGGTTACACGATGGCTTTGCTTATCCAATGGGTTCTGGGGGAGGAAACAATCCTACTCAGGTTTGTATGTCTGTTCCAACAACTTATACTGCACAAATTACTAATGGAACAAACACTTGTACTCAAGATATTACCGTAAATGTGGTGAATCCTGTTGTTGAGGTTTCAGCAGGTTCAGATGTAACTATTTGTCCTGGCGACTGTATTCAGTTAACTGGGGAAGCAAAAGTGGTAACAAGTCCTGCTTCAACTCCCACTTTTGAAAATGCAGAATTTCAGGTAATGACTGGTGTACTAGGTTTAACTCCAACAGAAATAAATGTAAATGTTCAAGGGTTGAACATGACTACTATTGGTGCTGGATCCATTACATCTGTTTGTGTTGATGTTGGGAGCCCATTATTAGCAACTGATTTACAGAATTTAACAATAACATTAATTTGCCCAAGTGGAGGTAGCATAGATTTAGTTGCTGAAGGAACAACGACAGGTGGAGATATGTCTTTTACTTGTTTTTCTCCTAGTTCAACAACTAACATTTCAACTGGATCAGAACCATATTCTGGAGATTGGCAATCCGTAGATCCTTTTAGTGATTTAAATGGATGTGCTGCAAATGGATTATGGACGATGTCAATAAATAATTCAGCAGCTGTGAGTTTCGGGAATTTTAATAGTTGGTCTATTACATTCGACGATCCTGAAATTAGTTATCCAGCAGATTTTACTTGGTCGCCCACTACTGATATGACGAATAGTACAACACTAACACCAACGGTTTGTCCTGCTGCTACTCAAACCTATACTTTAGAAGCTACCGATGCCAACAACTGTGTTATAGTAACTGATGATGTAACCATTACTGTTTCTTCTTGTACCAACTGTAGCATTGATGCTTTAACAGCGAATGCAGGTGTTTGTGTACCAGCGACGAATTTATATACATTAAGTG
>CAYNMR010000010.1:0-127958 GCA_964398455.1 uncultured Vicingus sp.
TAAAGTGGCACGCGAGCTGGGTTCAGAACGTCGTGAGACAGTTCGGTCTCTATCTACAGTGGGCGTAGGAAATTTGAAAGGATCTGACTCTAGTACGAGAGGACCGAGTTGGACGAACCTCTGGTGTATCTGTTGTGGCGCCAGCTGCATCGCAGAGTAGCTAAGTTCGGATTGGATAAGCACTGAAAGCATATAAGTGCGAAGCCAGCCTTAAGATGAGATTTCCCTTAAGGGTCGTTGAAGATGACGACGTTGATAGGTTGCAAGTGTAAAGGCAGTAATGTCAAAGCTGAGCAATACTAATTACCCAAGAACTTTCTAACTCTTCACTAAATTTTAATCTATAATTTCTTTCATTATATGTCTTAAAAATATTAATGACTTATGGTGATTATAGCAGCGGGGATCACCTCTTCCCATTCCGAACAGAGTAGTTAAGCCCGCTTGCGCAGATGGTACTAGGGTTAACCTGGGAGAGTATGTCGTCGCCAATTTTAATGAAACCCCGATTTAGTTTACTATTTCGGGGTTTTTTTTTAACCTTTTTTATTGCTTATTTACCTTCTTTCTGTAATCTCTTAGCCAATTTTATTATTTTCGCTTTGAAATGAATTTTCAACTTAAAATAATTAGCCTTTTACTTTTTCTTTCTAGCTCTTTTGCTATTAAAGCTCAAGAACTTGATTCTGTTCAAACCAACAACGAGTATAAAGCTTTGTTGTATAATGATAAAGACTTTCTTGATGTGCTTTTTTACAAGCATTTCAATAATATGTTTATCAACAATCTTGGTACTTACGGCTCCTCTCATTATTACGCAACCACTTATTTAACCGATAACCAAGCAACTGTATTTGCTCCAATTGATTTAAAAAACAGGTTACTTGCTTTAAATGGCTTTCGACCTTTTACTAATGTTACTTGGATAAACGCTGGTAGAAGAGAACAGATTTTATCTATTAATCATATTCAGAAATTTGGTAAAGTAGCCGATTTACACCTGTCTTACAAAAGAATAAGTTCGCCAGGAAGCTATATTAATCAGGAAGTGAATGACAATGATTTGAGAAGTGAGTTTAATTTCTATACTCCAAACAAATTGTATCAAGGTAAATTGTTTTTTAATTTACGACGACTAAATAATCAGGAAAATGGAGGATTAAACGATGTTAAGGATTTTGCTAAAGACAGCATTGAACGCCGAGAATTGTTTAAAGTAAACACGAATAAATCGTATTATCAGGCACGAACTATTGATTTTGGTATAAATCAACGTGTAAATTTATTTACTAAAGAAATAGACTCGGCTCGTACTCAAATCATTTTTGTGGGTTTAAATAATTATGTGTCGAGTATGCGACGTGAGTATTTTGATTTTAATTCTGCTTCTGCTATATACGACACTACTTATTTTGATACCACATTTACTCAATGGAAAGATTCTACTCATTTGAATACCTTTTTCAACCGCTTTTCTTTTGGTTTTAGCACACCTACATTTACTGCAGAACCTTATTTTCGTTACCAAAGCTACAGGTATCACCAATATTTAGGTATCGACACGCTGTTTTCGAGTAGTTATGCTGGGTCTTCGTTAGCTTATGTAAAATCACGCGTGAATTTACTCGCCGATTTTAATTATGGAATAAACGGATACCACCAAAATGATGTGAATGCTAATTTAACAGCTAACTATACCAAACAGGACAATTACCAATTGAGGTTACAGGTGTTGTTTCAATTAAACGAACCAGATGTATATTTCAAAACATTCTCGTCTAACCATTTTAGGTGGGAAAATTATTCGTTTGAGAAACAGCAGCAAACCTTTATTGGTTCAGAATTCTACATCAATTCGTGGGATTTAAAGCTGGTTGCAAATGCCAAATTGCTTTTCAATTTGATTTACTTTGATACCCTTGCTTTGCCTGCTCAGCAAAAACAAAATGAAACCATAAGTACTTTTATGGCTGAAAAAGGCTACCGATTTAAAAATGTACATTTTAGAACGGCGTTGCTGTATCAATTAACTTCTGCTAAGTACATTTTGCCCATGCCAAACATTGTGGCTCGACAAATTATTTATTACGAAAACCGAATATTTAAAAAAGCCATGAAAATTAGAGTGGGAGCTAATGTAACCTACTCAACCAAATATTATGCTTATGCTTTTATGCCAAGTATTTCGCAGTATTATGCACAAAATGACACCAAAATTGGCGATTATCCGTTTGTAGATTTCTTTTTGAGTACGCACTTAAAACGAGCACAAATCTTTTTTAAATGGGAACATATTAATGCAGGTTACTCGGGTTTAACTTATTTGGCAACACCTAGCACTCCTTTTTTAGACCGATCGTTTAAGTTTGGCGTAAGTTGGAATATGTTTGATTAGGATTTTTTAACGTAGCATTTGCTAAGTTTAGTCGATTTTTCTTCTGACACTCTATGCTGAGAGGGGGATGTTATAAACTGTATTCTTTATTTATTTCAATCATGTCATCATCGCTTATATTTCTCCAAATAATTTGATTCTCTTTTAGAATACCTATGTTAAGAAATGCGACTTTAATTTCTTCAAATGTGTTGTCTGTTACTTTACAATGATAAATCTTTTCTAGTCTTAGGTTTTGATTTGAAAAATTTGGATTCATTGCTGCATTAATCCCATTATGTTGCTTTTTGATACTAGGATAAAAAAGGATGCTAGAAATCATACTATGTTCAGCATAAAGTTGTTTGTGACCAATATAGCATGAAAGAGCATAGCTGTTTTCATTTAAAAACTCATTAACTATGAATTCGATATATTTATCTACAAATTCCTTTTGATCATTATTTAAACCTTTAAAAAGATTAGTTGTAGCGTCTTGTATTTGTATAGAATTATTTTTTAAATCTGATTTTATAGAGTCTTTAAATAAGTATTGGGTTGTTAAAATATTCATATCCTTATTTAGAATCCATTTACTTAAATAAAAATTCTTGTTCTTGTATTCAGGTTTGTGAAGACTTTCAAAGATTGCTACATCCATTGATAAGCTAGAATAAAAAACAGGATGTTTAGGTATATTAGCTCTTTGATAATTATTCGATATACTAACAGGAGGAACTCCAAATTCCTGAATTAAATGAGGATTAATATTGTTTTCATCTATACGAATGCGGTAGAATGCAGAAGTCGTTTTAAGCTCAGTAGGTTTGATTATAAAAATGAAAAAACCAATTTCTTTTTTCCAAAACTGCTCGATTCTATCAAATAAAATCTTGGAGTCTTTAATATCTTTTAGTGTTAAAATAGTTGATTTAAAATTGTCTAATGACTTATAAAGTTCATGTAAAGGCTTTTCTTCTATTATTTCTTTAATGCTCATTTTATGTTTTCTGCTTTTTCTTTTTTGCTGCCGGAAATAAGATATTGTTCAATATCAATCGGTAGCCAGGTGAGTTGGGGTGTAAATTCAAATCTGTTGCAGGGTCGCCTACCATGTGGCGGTAGTCTTCGGGGTCGTGCCCACCGTAAAAAGTCCAAGTTCCTTTGCCCATTTCGCCGTGTATGTATCGTGCCGAATTTAGGGCTTTACTTTCGCCTAAGATTAGCGTACTCGATTTAATAAATTGTTTGTTGTAAGCAGTGGTTTGCCCAAAAAATCCTTTTATCAATGTTTCGTGGTTTTGGCAAAGCATGGTTGGCACCACATCCCATTTTGCGGAAAAATCGAACAAGGTAAAATTGTCTAAATTTTGTGGTGTTTTAGTGTGTGTTTCGGTAGCATCAATATCCGAAAACTCATATTCCAATGGGTTTGTTTTTAGTGTAAAATCTTTAAAAGCAAAGGTTTTGCTGTAGTCCATTTTGCTGTTGTAGTTTGGGGTAGTGCCGTCGCCATCATACATGGTTTCGCAAATATCAACTCCTTCAGCTGCTAAGGCAATGTCTAAAGCATCGGTTCCCGAACACATGGCAAATAAAAAGCCCCCACCCATGGTAAAGTCTTTAATTTTTTTTGAAACACCCAATTTTAGTTCAGAAACTTTGGAAAAGCCCAATTTATTGGCATTTTCTTCATTAAATCTCTCTTGTTCTTTGTACCACGGAGCGTTTCGGTAATTGGCATAAAACTTACCGTATTGTCCTGTAAAATCTTCGTGGTGTAGGTGTAGCCAATCGTATAGTGGTAATTTTTCGTTGATGATTTCTTCATCATAAACCACCTCGTAAGGAATTTCGGCATAGGTTAAAACTAGGGTCACAGCATCGTCCCAAGGTTGTGCTGTTTTGGGTGAATAAACAGCAATTTTTGGAGCTTTTTCTAATTTCACCACGTCCATGTTTACTTCGGGGTCGGCAATTTGTTGAAGTATGGCAGTAGATTTGGCATCAGCAATAATTTCGAACGAAACACCACGAATGATGAGTTCTTCTTCAATTGGTTTAAGGTGTTTTACCAAAAAACTTCCACCACGGTAGTTCAATAGCCAATCAATCTCTAAATTATTTTCCAGTACCCAATAAGCTACTCCATAAGCTTTTAAGTGGTTTTTTTGTGCATTATCCATCGGAATAAGCAAATATGTGGCTTGTGCTTTCTGGAAAGAAAGTAGTATAATAAGTGTTATAATGAATAATTTAAACCTCATGTTTTTTCCCAATTTTATGCATGTCTCAACGGAATCCGAGAGAATTTTTAAAACGGTGGTTCTTCAAAATCGTTGTTGTTAAACGAGTTGCTCGAAAAATTATCGTCATCTTCTGGCAAGTCATCCATTTTTGAGCGTTTAATTACATTTCCGTTTTCCGAGTCAAAATTATCTCCAATAGGCATGGTAGTAAAACTAGCATTTCCTAAATCGTTAAACTGTTGATTGGCTTTATCTAAATCCTCAAACTTGGCCAATTCGTTTACAAATCGAAGTTGAACATCAGTAACAGCACCATTACGGTGTTTTGCAATAATAATGTTGGCAACGTTTCGGGTCGAATTCCCGTCGGCATCTTCCAATATGTTGTAATATTCTGGTCGATGAATAAATTGAACCATATCGGCATCTTGCTCTATAGAACCCGATTCCCTTAAATCGGAAAGTTGTGGTTTTTTATCCCCACCTCTACTTTCAACGGCTCTGCTCAACTGCGAAAGTGCTAAAACAGGCACATTTAATTCTTTTGCAATACTTTTTAAGGAACGAGAAATCATACTAATTTCTTGTTCACGATTTCCTTTTCCTTCGCTTCCAGCAGTCATCAACTGCAAGTAATCGATAATGATTAACTGAATATCGTTTTTTGCTTTTAAACGACGAGCTTTTGCTCGGAGCTCGAAAATAGATAAACCAGCAGTATCGTCGATAAATATTTTTGCTTGAGTTAGTTCATTTATTTTCGAATGAATTTGTTGTATTTCATCAGCTCTTAGGTTTCCACTTCTTAGTTTTTCGGAAGAAATTTCGGACTCGGCAGAGATTAAACGGGTAACTAACTGAATGGAAGACATCTCTAGAGAGAATATTGCAACAGGCATTTTAAAGTCTACTGCGGCGTTTCGGGCAAGAGAAAGCACATAAGAGGTTTTTCCCATTGCGGGACGAGCAGCAATAATAACCAAATCTGATTTTTGCCAACCCGATGTAACTCGGTCTAATGCTGTAAACCCAGAAGGAACGCCAATTACACCGTTTTCGTTGTTTTTAGCTTGTTCAATTTGTTTCATGGCACTTCGAACCAAGTCCGACATGCTTTCGTAGTTTTTCTTTAAGTTACCTTCAGCTACACCAAACAAGTTCGACTCAGCTTTGTCGAGCAAGTTAAAAACATCGGTAGTTTCGTCGTAAGCATCGGTTATAATTTCTGAAGAAATACGAATCAATTCACGCTGAATGTATTTTTGAGAAATGATACGGGCATGAGCTTCAATATTGGCAGCAGAAGCCACACGATTGGTAAGTTGTGTGATAAAATAAGCACCTCCAACAATATCTAATTCGCCTCGTTTTTTAAGTTCTTGAGTTACTGTTAAAATATCAATAGGTTCCGATTTGATGAATAAATCGTGTATACAAGCAAATATTTTTTGATGTGATTCCTTGTAAAAACTTTTGGGTTGTAGTATATCTATTGCAGTGTTTAAGGCTTCTTTCTCTAGCATTAAAGCGCCTAGAACAGCTTCTTCTAGCTCAACTGCTTGAGGAGGAAGCTTACCATGTTCTAAAAAATTAGCTCCACTTGATGTTGGCTTTACACGTTGTCGTCCTGTTTGTTTATTAAAATCTGTCATAATACCAAAGATACTAATTTGAAGCGTTGAATTTTTAGAATTGAAGTTGTAAGAATGAAATTTAGTTATTCAGAAATTATGCTTTTGATTTTGAGTGAATTGGATATCTTTTCATTTTTTGCTAACAAGTTATTAGTAATGGATGATAAGTGAATATTAGTAATATTTTAACGAAAATAAACTTAACTTTAGTTCATGATTAGAACACCTTTTCATCTAGTTTTGTTGTTGATGGTTTTTCTTTTTTCGTGTAAGAAAGAGGTAAAAGACAATCAAAGCCCTATAATAACTATTTCTTCGCCTCAGGCCTACCAATCTTTTACGGCTTTGGGCTCAATAGCTGTTCAGGGAAATGTTTCCGATAATAATACCATCATTTCTGTTTTTATTTCGTTGCGAGATGCGAACAACATTCGAGTAGGAGATGTAATTTCCATTCATCCAAATGCATCAGCGGTAACCATTTCAGAGCAATTTCTTTTAAACGATTTGTATTTAAAGTCGGGAATTTATACGTTAAAAATTAGTGCTTCGGATGGCGAAAATCAAACCGATAAATACATCGAGTTAACGATAAATGAATATCCAAAAAGCAGGAATGGGTTGTTTGTTTTTAGTAATTCGGGTTCAGCAACAGAAATTACCAAGCTAGATAATACTTTGAACCCAACATCTTTTACTACCCTTTCTGGAGATTTTTTAGCGGGAGGCGTAAACTCAATTAACCAACAAATAATTAGCTGTGGAAATAGTTCGGGCAATTTAGTTGCCTTTGATGTTACATCAGCAACTCAATCTTGGTTGGTAAACAACAATGCTTCTGGTTTGCCCTTTTTTACTTCGTTTGCTCAGTATAATAGGGAGGTTTTTGTCGGGTATTACAATCGCGATATTAAAAGTTTTACCGAAAATGGTTCGCAAATTTTTTCTGCTCAAGCATTTGTAAACAGTTATGCAAATCAACTTTTTGTGCATGAAAACAGTTTGCTTGTTACCGCACAACCCGAAATTTCTGGAGGAATAACACGTTTGGTTACCTATTATTTAACTGGGTTTGTTAAAGACAATTTGCTGTTAAATGAAGAGGTAAAAGCGTTTTTCTCTTTTACCGCAAACGAAGTGGTATTGGTTACTAATTTGATGGGAAATGGAAAATTTTTGGTGTATGATATTTCTTTGAATTCCACTTGGCAGCCTTTTGCACTAGGTGTTGGTTCGATTACTTCTGCAACAGAGGTTAGCAAGGGTGTTTATTTGATTACCCAAAATGGCGAGGTAAACCTTGTTAATTTGAATACATTTACTAAATCGACATATTTATCGGGCGTAAATGCCCAATTGGTTAAATACGATGCTGTTACCAACGAAGTGTTGGTGGTAAATGGAGCTAATTTAAACAGTTATGATTATAATACTAAAATAGTAAAGAACAGTTATATCCATTCCAACCCACTATTGGCAGTTGACTTTTGGTATAATAAATAAAAAATGAGATTAAAAATTAAGTTTATCAGTTGTTTTGTTTTGGCCGTTTTCCTTACAGGTTGCTCACCTATTTATTACCCAAACAGGTTGAATTCGCCGATGATAAAAGAAAAGGGCGATTTTAATGTAGAGGGTTCTGTAGGTTTTACTGGTTTCGATTTGCAGGGAGCTTATTCACCTAAAGAAAACATTGGTTTAATGGCAAATTTTTCGACCATTGGAGGATCTTCTAGTCATAACCATACTTTTTTTGAAGCAGGTGCTGGATATTATAATCCATTGGGAACTAAAGGATTGTTTGAAGTGTATGGAGGAGGGGGTTATGGGCAAGCAAAGGGCTCTACATTTGATTTTCCAGAAAGTACTTTATCGGGGAGTTATTACCGTTTGTTTATTCAGCCCTCAATTGGATTGGTGCACGAATGGAGTAATGTATATTTTGCCACACGATTGGTTTATGTCGATTTTGGTGGAGCAAAAAACTCTCCTTTTATAGAGCCTTTTATTGGCAATAGAATTGGTTGGGAGAATATTAAAATTAACAGCCAAATTGGGGTGTCGTACCGCATGAGTGGTGAATACATAGATTATATGCCGATTATTATAAATATTGGAGTAAGTTATACTTTTAACAAGAAGGCAGTTAAAAATTAGTTCTCTTCATAAACTCCCATCGAGCAGAATTTTTTAATTCTTGCAGCAACCAACTTATCTTTATCCATTTCAACCAATTTGGTTAAGTGTTTTTGAATCTCTTTTTTTGCTATACCAAACATCTCTTCAGGGTTGGTGTGTGCACCTCCTACTGGTTCTTTAATGATGCCATCAACTAATTTGTTTTCGTACATGTCTTTAGCGGTAAGTTTAAGAGCTTCAGCAGCTTTTTCTTTAAACTCCCAACTACGCCATAAAATGGATGAACAAGACTCCGGAGAGATAACCGAATACCAAGTGTTTTCTAACATTAATACTTTGTCGCCAATACCAATTCCTAAAGCACCACCAGAAGCACCTTCGCCAATGATGATAACAATAATAGGAACTTCTAATTGCGACATTTCTAATAGATTTCTAGCAATAGCCTCACCTTGTCCTCTTTCTTCGGCCTCTAAACCAGGAAAAGCTCCAGGAGTGTCTACTAAACAAACAACAGGTTTATTAAATTTTTCGGCTAGTTTCATTAAACGTAAAGCCTTACGGTAACCTTCAGGATTAGCCATTCCAAAATTTCGTAGTTGACGCATTTTGGTGTTAATACCTTTTTGTTGGCCAATAAACATAACGGTTTGTCCATCGATGCTGCCAAATCCGCCCACCATGGCTTTATCGTCTTTCACTGTTCTGTCGCCATGCAACTCTATAAATGTGCCATCAGAGATAGAGTTGATGTAAGCTAACGTATATGGTCTGTCAGGGTGGCGAGAAACTTGAACACGTTGCCAAGCGGTTAAATTGCTGTAAATATCTTTACGTGTATCGTATATTTTCTTTTCAATCTCCTTAATAATGTTAGAAGTGTCAATTCCTTTTTCTTGAAGTTTTTTGTTTTCTTCTAATTGTTCTGCCAACACTTTTATAGGTTCTTCAAAATCTAAATAAACAGCCATTTTCTTCTAAATTTGTGAGGGGCTAAATTACTAAAAAATTGATAATGCAGAATTGATAATTCAGAATTGGGAATTGAAAGATTCAGAAATTTGTATTGAAAATGAATATTTGCTTTTCAATTGGTAATTTTCAATTTTTAATTGTGAATGATAGTTTTTCCGAACGCTAAAATAAACATAGGGCTAAATGTGGTGGAGAAAAGACCAGATGGTTTTCACAACATTGAAAGTATTTTTTATCCTGTAAAGGAGCTTTTCGATGTGTTGGAAGTGGTGGAATCTGATGAATTAAAATTTACCTCTTCGGGCATAGCTATTCCAGGAAACCATGATGATAATTTGTGTTTGAAAGCGTATCGGTTAATAAAAGCTGATTTTGATGTAGCTTCGGTTCGTATTCATTTACACAAGGTTATTCCTATTGGAGCAGGTTTGGGAGGTGGTAGTGCCGATGCCGCATTTACTTTAAAAGCCCTAAACGAATTATTTAAACTTCAGTTAACCGATGAACAATTGATTAATTATGCTCGTAAATTGGGTAGTGATTGTGCCTTTTTTATTAAAAATAACCCTGTTTATGCCTTTGGGAAAGGAGATGAATTTGAGCCGATAGCATTAGATTTAAGTAATTACAACATTAAAATTGAATACCCAAACATACACATTGGAACGGCTGAGGCTTATGCTGGAGTAAATCCGAAAAAATCGGTAAAGAGTATAAAAGAAGCCATTCATTTACCAATTTCGGAATGGAGAAATGCACTAAAAAACGATTTTGAGGATTCTATTTTTCCCAATCACCCGCAGATAAAATCAGTAAAAGAAAAATTTTATACCGAAGGAGCTCTTTATGCATCGATGACGGGAAGTGGCTCGGCTGTTTTTGGGGTTTTTAAAAGGTAATCTACTTCGGAGCTTTCTTTAATAAATACAATGCCAATATACTGTATAAAATGTTGGGCATCCAAACGGCAATGATGGCAGGAATGCCAGAGTTTTTTGCAAAGGTAGATGATATTTGCATAAACAAAATATAAGAAAAGCTGATAAGCAAACCTAAACCAATGTGTAAGCCAATTCCTCCACGTACTTTTCGGCTCGATAAAGAAACCCCAATAATGGTTAGGACAAAAGTTGCAAAAGGATAAGCAGCCCGCTCTTGTTTTTTTATTTCGCAATCTATCGCATAGCTTGAACCTTTAAATTTTTCTTCTTTAATTAGTTCGTTTAGCTCAAAATAGTTTTTGGTTTCAATAAAATTATCGCGTCGTTTAAATTCTTCAGGAGTAAAATTTAAAATGGTATCTTTTCTGTAGCCTTTTGCAATGGTCTCGTTTAATCCATTAAGGTGACGTTCAACATAATTCGAAATTTCCCAGGTGTTTTTAATACTGTCCCAACGCACATTGTCGCTCAACAATTTATATTTCAATTCTCCATTTTCAAATGTTTCGATAGAAAAATTGATGCCCATGTTTAAATCTACATTGTAATTGGTCATGTAGATGTAAGTGTTTGGGGTTATCTGCAAATGAATGTGGTGCGAGTCGTTTCTGAGTTTGTTTCGGTAATATATTTCTTCAAAAGCCAATCGTTTTTTGTTGGCATCGGGTATTAAAAAATTGTTGAGGTAAAACGATAAAATAGCCAATACTACAGCGGACATTAAGTAAGGGCGAAGCAATCGTTTAAAACTCACTCCGCTCGAGAGGATAGCTACAATTTCGGAATTGCTTGCCATTTTTGAAGTAAAAAAGATAACGGCAATAAACACAAATAGTGGACTAAACTGATTAACCAAGTAAGGTATGAAATTGAGGTAGTAATCAACAATAATGCCTTTTACAGGGGCTTTTCGTTCAATAAAATCGCGCATTTTTTCCGACAAATCGAACACCACTACCACGGGAATGATAAGAATTAAGGAAAAGAAAAATGTTCCTAAAAACTTTTTAATGATATAGATGTCGAGTTTTTTAAACAAAATAGCGCTTGGTGTTTAATGTATTATTTTTGGTATATGTCTATATTTTCAAATTATTATAATCGTTGAGCCAATTGTTTAACCATTTTGCTTTTCCAATCGTAAAAAGTTCCTGCTAAAATTTGTTCGCGAGCTTCAGTTACTAACCACAAATAAAAAGCTAAATTGTGTATGGTAGCTATTTGTGCCCCCAAAATTTCTTTGGAAATGATTAAATGACGTAAATAAGCTTTGGAATAAAAACTATCAACATAGCTTGTTCCGTCGGTGTCAATTGGCGAAAAATCGTTTTCCCACTTTTTGTTTTTAATATTAATCATACCTTGACTGGTAAACAACATGCCATTTCGAGCGTTTCGTGTTGGCATTACACAGTCGAACATATCAATACCCAAGGCAATATTTTCTAATAAATTAATGGGAGTTCCAACACCCATTAAATAACGTGGTTTGTCTTCTGGTAAAATGTTGGTAACAATTTCACACATTTCATACATCTCGTCGTCGGGTTCTCCAACCGATAATCCACCAATGGCATTTCCTTCACGTTCAAATGAAGCAATTTTTTCGGCACTTTGCATTCGTAAATCTTTATATGTGCTGCCTTGCACAATAGGAAATAAGGTTTGAGAATAGCCATACAATGGGTCGGTGGTGTCGAATCGTTCGCAACAACGTTTTAACCAACGATGGGTCATGTGCATAGAGTTTTTCGCGTATTTGTAGTCGCAAGGATATGGAGTGCATTCGTCAAATGCCATAATAATGTCAGCACCAATAATGCGTTGAATATCCATCACACCTTCGGGAGTAAACAAGTGTTTGGAGCCATCAATGTGAGAAGAGAAAGTAGCACCCTCTTCTTTTATCTTTCTTCTGTCGGATAAGGAATAAACTTGGTAACCACCACTATCGGTTAAAATAGGTTTGTCCCAATTAATAAATTTATGTAAACCACCTGCTTCTTGCAATACATCTAATTTCGGACGTAAATATAAGTGGTAAGTGTTTCCTAATATAATTTGTGCTTTTATGTCTTCTTTTAGTTCGTGCTGATGAACCCCTTTAACAGTTCCAGCAGTTCCAACAGGCATAAAAATAGGCGTTTTTATTTCGCCATGGTCAGTAAAAATGGTTCCTGCTCGTGCTTTCGATTGAGGGTCTTTTTTTTCTAATTTGAATTTCATGTTTAAGTTTTTAGTCGTTAGGTTTAAGTTGTAAGGAGTAAGTTGTATTATTGTTTTTGCCTATTACCTTACACCTAAATACCTTATTCCTTTTTTTATTAACTAAGTGTGTTTAAAACTTGGTCAAAGATAATTATTTAGGCAGAAGTAAGGTTGTACTTTTGAGTAAGTATCAAAATAATTAAAAGCAATGACCAATAATTTTTCCAATCAGTTTATTTTCTTAGGGTTTAACAACTGGATTGATTATGTTGTTGTGTTGTTTTTAGTTGTTTTTGTTGTTCAACTGGTGTACTATTTAGGTGTTTTTTCACGTTTTGCATTTTACAAAAGAAAAGAAGAGCAAACACATTCGTTTGAACCTGTTTCGGTAGTTATTTGTGCCAAAAACGAACGCGACAACTTATTGAATTTCTTGCCCGAATTTCTTGCTCAGGATTATCCAACATTTGAAGTGATTGTGGTAAACGACCATTCGGTGGATGATACAGAAGATGTATTAAAAGCATATTCGTTTCAACATCCTAACCTCAAAATTGTTAATGTTCCAGATAACGACCGGTTTTATGGTAGTAAAAAGTTTGCTTTAACGCTCGGAATTAAAGCCGCTCAATATGAAAACATATTGTTAACCGATGCAGATTGCAGACCAACATCCGACCAATGGATAAAGTTGATGAGTAATTACGCAGCAAATAAATCGATTGTACTTGGTTTCGGAGCGTATGAAAAACAATCGGGTATGTTGAATAAACTGATTCGTTTCGAAACGCTTTTTACTGCCATTCAGTATTTTTCGTTTGCCCTATGCAAAATGCCTTACATGGGTGTAGGCAGGAATTTGGCTTATAAAAAAGAGTTGTTTTTTAAAAATAGAGGGTTCTCCAATCACCAGCACATTTTGTCGGGCGATGATGATTTGTTTATTAACGAGGTGGCAAACAAAACCAATACGCAGTTGGTTTTTGAAAAAGCGTCGCACACCGTTTCATTGCCTAAAACAACTTTTTCTGCTTGGGTAAGACAGAAGAAAAGGCACTTGAGCACAGGAAAACATTACCAATTTAAGCATCAATTGGCTTTAGGAATTTATCCACTTTCGTTATTCATTTTTATCTGTTCTTTTGTTTTGTTGGTCGTAACACAAACCTCACTTTATCTAATTGTGGGTGCCATCGTGCTCAGATATCTAATTCAAATGCTTATATTTAAAAAATCAATTGATAAATTGGAAGGAAAAGATTTGCTATTGTTAGCACCATTTTTCGAATTATTTTATCTCTTTTTTCAACCAATTTTATTAATTTCAAACTTTGTAAAAAAGAATAGCAGATGGAGTTAGAATCAAGTTCAAATTTATCGCCCAAAGCCCAAATCGATTTTGACTTGGTGATAAAAGCTCGCGAGCATCAAGATGAGCGTGCCTATGCGGAGCTAATGGCTAAGTATAGAGATTCTATTTTTTTTATGATGGTAAAAATGGTTAGAAATACTGATGATGCTGATGATTTAACTATTGAGGCATTTGGTAAAGCTTTTAATCGTTTACACCAATACACACCCAATTATGCTTTTAGCACGTGGTTGTTTAGAATTGCAACCAATAACTGCATCGATTTCATCAGAAAAAAGAAAATGAACACTTTTTCGTTAGATAAAGAATTTGATACTGGAGATGGTGAGATGACGATGGATGTTAGAGACGAAATGCTTAATCCAGAAGAGCGTATCATCAGAAAACAGAAGATAAGAATAATGAGAGAGATAGTTGATCAATTAAAACCAAGGTATAAAAATTTGGTGGTGTTGCGTTATTTTAGAGAATATTCTTACGAAGAAATTGCAGAAGAAACCGACTTGCCAATAGGCACGGTTAAAGCTCAGCTTTTTAGAGCAAGAGAGCAGCTTTATGCGTTGATGTTGGGGAAAAGAGGTACTTTTTAAAAGCTTTAAACCTTGAGCATTATTACAAAATATTTTCCTGATTTAACAGAAGAACAAGTAGAGCAATTCAACCAATTGGAATCGCTTTATAAGCTTTGGAATGAGCAAATCAATGTGGTTTCTCGACAAGATATTGAAGAGCTTTATTTGCGACACATTCTTCACTCGTTGGGTATTGCAAAAGTAGTTTCTTTTAAAGATGGTACACGAATTTTAGATATTGGCACAGGAGGCGGATTTCCTGGAATTCCGTTAGCCATATTATTTCCGAATTGCCAATTTGTATTGGTCGATTCTATTGGAAAAAAAATAAAAGTGGTGAGTGAAATAACTAAAGTTTTAGGTTTACAAAATGTTAAAGCCCTTAATTGCAGAGCAGAGGAAGTAAAAGGACAGTTTGACTTTGTGGTTACTAGAGCTGTTGCCCGAATGGCTAAATTTATTCCTTGGGTAAAAGGAAAACTGTTGCCCGAAGGAGATAACTCGCTAAAAAATGGAATTCTGTTTTTAAAGGGCGGTGACTTAACCGAAGAAATTGAGGAGAGTGGTAAAAAGGTAGAAATTTTCCCGTTGTCGAATTATTTTACTGAAGATTTTTTTGAAACCAAAGTGGTGGTTTATACGAGGGTGAAGAAGTAAGTTGGTTCTCAGTACTCAGTTCACAGTTTTCAGTCAACAAAAATCTTCAACTTTACAATTTAATTCCAATCACCAAAATATCATCAACTTGCTCTAAACCATCCATCCAGCCTGTAATAAAGTTGTCGAGGTATTCTTTTTGGTCTTGTAAACCCAAGGTTTGAACATTCATAATAATGTCTTTGAATTTCCCTGTCATCAGTTTTTTCTTCTTAACACCACCAAATTGGTCGGCATAACCATCGCTAAACAAATAAATGGTATCGCCTTTTTTCAGTGTAACTTGATGTTGTTCAAATTCTTGTTGTTCTTCTGTAAATCCACCAATGGCAAGTTTCGTTGCTTTAATCTCTTCAAGCTGTTCAGCATCTTTTCTTACAATCCATAAGGGGCGATTTGCACCAGCGTATGAAATAGAGATTTCATCACCATCCATTTTTGTTGGTAACGAACAAAGCGAAAGATCCATTCCATCTCTTGATGAAGAATCTTCTGAAGATTGACGAAGAGCCGTTCTAACGCCTTTGTTAAGCTCCGATAATATTTTAGAGGGTTCTTTGGTGTGGCTCACTGCATCGTTTAGTTTTTCATGACCAATAACACTCATAAAAGCTCCAGGCACACCATGTCCGGTACAATCTACGGAGGCGATATGAATAACACCGTCTTTTGCATGTTTGTCGGAAAAGAAGTAGAAATCGCCACTTACAATGTCTTTCGATTTGTAAAGGATGAAGTAATCTTTTAGGTATTTACTAATCTCACTGTGTGGCGGAAGAATAGCGTGTTGAATTCGTTTTGCATACTGAATACTTTGTTCGGTTTCGATATTTTTTTGCTCCAACAACATGCTCTTTTGTTCAATCTCGTGTTTTTGTAGGTTTATTTCTTCCGCTTGTTGTTCCAATAAAGCATTGGCTTTCTTTTTGGCTTGGAGGTTACGGTAAACAAAGAAAGCAAAGAACAAAATCAGTAAAAAGCCTATAATTAACACATAGAAATAGAGCATTTTTTGTTTCAGTTCGTGCTCTTTTATTTCTTTCTCTCGGTTAGCTAAATCCAATTCAACTTGGCGTTTTCTGTTTTCCGCAACCGATAATTCTAAACTTTCGTTGGTTTCGTTCAGTTTAATTTGTTTTTCTCTCAACTCATAATCTTGCATTTTTTTCAAAATAGCAAGATGTTCCAATTCTTTAGCATTTTTCTCAGCTTCTAATTGTTTTTTAGCCAATTCGGCTTTTTGCTGTTCGTATTTCAGTTCTTTAATTTTCTTGTCTTGTTCAACCATGGCTAGTGCTTGGTCGCTTTTTTCTTTTTCTAGTCGTTGTGCTAAAATTTCGGTCTCTTTTTTTCTGATTTCAGCTTCAATTAAATCTTGAGATTGTTTTAGTAAAAAAATCTCATTCATTTTTTGAGCAGCTTCCATTTTCAGGTTCTCAATTTCCAATTGTTTTTTGTCTTCGGCAGCTTGGGCAAGCAATGCTTGTGTAGATTTACTAATGCCTTTGATTTGGCGTTTAAATAAGTTTACATAAATTCCATCGGAGGTAAACTCTTTCTTTTTTTTGTTGAAATAGATTTTTCCAGCAGGTTTGTTTAGCAGAAAACTCATGAAGTCGGTACTAAGCGAGTTTGCCATGTTGTCGCTCATGTTTACTTTCCAATTTTTGAGAGTGTAAACCGAAGTATCGGTGATGTTTCCTACATCAGTATTAACTATAATTGATTGGTCGTTAAAACCTTCTTTTTTGAACGATATTACATATTCAAAACCCAATTCCAAGTTGAGTTTGAAATCGCCGTTTGCATCAGAATTAATTACATGAACAGAAACTTCATCACGTTTCACTCTAATTTTTACATCAGCAATGCCTTTGCCTGATTTCTCTACCTTTCCACTAAAAGCGAGTAAAGCATAGCTATTTTTTTTAGCAGCTTCTTTCTTAAATCGTTTTCCTGATGCGTCGTAAATAAAATAATCGCCAACAAAATCTTTACCTTTTTGGAAACCTTCTACTTGAAGCATTCCATCTTTACTGTAGTATTTTGCTAAGCCATCAATGGTATCGTTTACATATTTTATTTCGCGTTGTAATTTTCCGTTGTTATGAAATCGTCTCCAATTACCGGTTTTTTTCCCGTCTTTGTAATTTCCTTCTTCAACCAATTGGTCGGGTTTGTATTCTTTAAACCATTGTTCAATTTTATCCTGACCAAGATATACCCACCTTCCTTGCTTTAGTCCATAGTTGTCGGTAACATTTACCGTGTCGCCAAAATGAAGGTTATACGATTTGATGCCTTGACTTTGAACAAAACCAGTGAATAGAAAAATACAGCTGAATATGAATAAAAACTTTTTCATTTTATTCAAAAATAGAACGAATTTTTTAAATAGCGAATTTTTTGTTGGATAAGCTCAAATTATTCAACTGCAATAGGTTGAATAATGGGCTCAAGCAGTTGATTGGCTTGTTTAATGGTTCTAACATTTTCAAACACTAAGGTAAGTTTGTCGTTACGTTCTTTCATGCTGCAAAGCTTCTGGTTGGCCTGCACATAACGCAATACGTTGGTAAAGGTATTGGATTGATAAAAAGCCGAATCTTGGTTGGCAATAAAGTAACCAATCAGTTTTTGTTGTTTCAATACCAATTTTTCGAACCCAATTTTTTTAGCAAGTTTTCTTAGAATTAGTGCATTAAAAAGTTCGTTGGCTGGAGTTGGAATATCGCCAAAACGGTCTTTTAATTTGAGTTTATAAAGTTCTATTTGTTGTTCGTCTTCCAATTCGTCCATTTCTCGGTAAATGGTTAATCGCTCGGCAATGTTGGCAATGTATTCGTCGGGTATTAAAATTTCTAAATCGGTTTCCAATTGACAATCTTTTACAAAATCTTTTTTCTCCAATTCTTCGGCATACAATTCCTTAAAGTCGCTTTCTTTTAGCTCTTCAATAGCTTCTTGTAATATTTTTTGGTACATGTCGAAACCAATTTCTGAGATAAAACCACTTTGTTCGGCTCCCAATAAATTTCCTGCTCCACGAATATCTAAATCTCGCATGGCAATTTGGAAACCACTTCCCAAATCGGAATACTGTTCAATGGCGGTTAGTCGTTTTCTGGCCTCAGGGGTTAGCTCGTGCATTGGTGGTGCAAGCAAGTAACAAAATGCTTTTTTGTTCGAACGTCCAACTCGTCCTCGCATTTGGTGCAAGTCGCTCAAACCAAAATGGTTGGCGTTGTTTATAATTATGGTGTTGGCATTAGAAATATCCAAGCCAGATTCAATAATGGTTGTGGCAACTAAAACATCATATTCGCCATCAACAAAAGCCATCATTTTTTGTTCTAACTCGTCGCCTTGCATTTGCCCATGAGCAATAAGCACATTGGCATCGGGGCATAAACGCTGAATCATTCCTGCTATTTCTTTGATGTTTTCAATTCGGTTGTTTACAAAAAACACTTGTCCGCCCCTTGATATTTCGTAGCTCACCGCATCGCGAATAACTTCTTCGTTAAAGGTTTGAATTCTTGTTTCAACGGGCTGTCGGTTTGGTGGAGGAGTAGTAATGTTTGATAAATCTCGTGCAGCCATTAGCGAAAACTGAAGGGTTCGAGGTATGGGTGTGGCAGTTAATGTTAGCGTATCCACATTGGTTTTAATGGTTTTCAGTTTGTCTTTTACCGATACGCCAAATTTTTGTTCTTCATCAATAATCAACAAGCCCAAATCTTTAAATTTTACATCTTTTCCCACAATTCGATGTGTTCCAATTAAAATGTCTACTTCGCCTTTGGCTAGTTTTTCTAAGGTAATTTTCTGCTGTTTGGCACTTTTAAATCGGTTGATGTAATCTACATTACACGGAAAATCTTTTAATCGGGCTTTAAATGTTTTGTAATGCTGCAAAGCCAAAATGGTTGTTGGCACCAAAACCACCACTTGTTTGCTGTCGGCAACAGCCTTAAAAGCAGCACGAATGGCAATTTCTGTTTTTCCAAAACCTACATCGCCACAAACCAACCTGTCCATTGGGTATTCGGCTTCCATGTCTTTTTTTACATCAATAGTAGCTTTTAATTGGTCGGGCGTGTCTTCGTAAATAAACGAAGCTTCGAGTTCGGTTTGTAGGTAGGTGTCGGGCATAAACTGATAGCCTTTGGTTGCTTTTCGTTGTGCATAAAGTTTAATAAGGTCGAAAGCAACTTCTTTAATTCTGGTTTTCGTTTTCTGTTTGGTTACCTGCCATTGCGTAGAACCCAATCGGTTTACTTTGGGTGGAGTACCATCTTTCCCTAAATATTTAGAGATTTTGTGTAACGAATGAATGTTTACATAAAGCAAATCGTTGTTGGAATAAACGATACGAATGGCTTCTTGCGTTTTTCCGTTTACATCTATTTTTTCCAACCCTGAGAATCGTCCAACTCCGTGGTCGATGTGCGTAATAAAATCGCCCGGTTGGAGTCCATGAATTTCTTTTAAGGTAAGCGATTCGCCTTTTTTCTGCAAACTATTTTTAAGTTTGAAACGCTGGTAACGGTTAAAAATTTGGTGGTCGGTATAGCAGCAAATTTGCAAATCAACATCTACAAAACCTTGGTGTATGGGTAAAAGCATGGAATGTACTTCCAACTCTTTGCCAATGTCTTCAAAAATGGCATGTAAACGTTCTACTTGTTTAATACTGTCGGCTAATAAAATGTTTGAAAAGCCTGCTTTTTTATTTTCGTTGAGGTTGTCGTGTAGTAGGGTGAAATTTTTGTTGAACTCGGGTTGAGGTTTTTGGTTGAAAATAACCTGCTGTGCATTGGTAAAATAATTTTGAATACCAAATTCCAGATGATTTCGGGTGTTGAGTTGGTTTAAGAATTCGTTTTTGGTTAAAAATAGCTGTTCGGGTTTTTGGTGGTTGAGTGGCGAATTTTCTACTTTTTTATAAGCTTCTACCGTTTTTTCAAAATACTGGTCGATTTGATTTGCAGCTAGTTCGGCATTGGCACTCCAAATTAAGGTGGTGTTAGGAAGAAATTCCACTAACGATTCTCTAAATTCGCCAACAACACTTGTTTGAAGATTTGGGATGATGGTTATTTTATCGAAATTTTTTACGCTCAATTGCGAAACAGGGTCGAATGTTCGGATGGATTCAATTTCATCGCCAAAAAATTCAATTCGGTAAGGATAATCGTTAGAGAACGAAAATACATCAACAATACCTCCACGCACCGAAAATTGACCAGGTTCAATTACAAAATCTTCTCGCTCAAAACCGTATTCGTAAAAAACCTCGTTAATAAATTCAATGGTATATTCTTCGCCTACGCCAATTTTTAGTGTATTTTTTTCTAAGTTTTTTTTAGTTACTACTTTTTCTGCAATGGCTTCCGAGTAAGTTACTATAATTTTTGGTTGAGTTGGGTTTGCCAAAGTGTTCAACACCTCTGAGCGGAGTAAAATATTGGCGTTATCGGTTTCATCAACCTGATAAGTCCTTTTGTAAGATGCAGGAAAAAACAATACGTGTTCTTCTCCAACAATGCTTTCTAAATCGTTGAGTAAATAGGCAGCTTCTTCTTTGTCGTTTAAAACAAAAAGCTGCGACACAGGAAATTTATGAAAAACCGAATGAGCAACAAAAGCAACCGACGAACCCACCAAACCTTTTAAATACAAATGCGAAAGCGATTGGTTTTGTAAACTTTCAACAATTGTTTTGGTTGGTGTGGAGTTGGTAAATATCGATTTTAACTCAGGAATGTTCATCTCCTGCAAATTTACAATTTATAGAAGTTTATTAGCTTTCCTATTCAAATTAATTCTATTTATTACCTTAGCAGAAATTATTTCTTCGATGCAAAAAATAAGCTGGGGTTTCGTCTTTTTTTTTCTTCACATAGTTTGTTCGTATGCTGCCGAGGATTCTACAGTGGTAAAGGCTCGTAATTTGGAGTATTCCGATTTTATTGCCAACTATTCCATTAACGATACTTCTAATACGGTAATCGATATTTTTTTCGATAAACGAAACAATACAGCAAAAGGGCAATTGTCTTTTTTTCCGATTACGGCTGCTATTTTTCCGTTAGTTCCAGTAATTAGCGTTGGCTTATCAATAGTAACTTTTCCCATGTTTATTAACGGTACGGTGGTATGGATAAAATATCGTAAAAAGAAATTGCAAAAGGTTTTGGTAAATTACAAGGAAACAAAAGAGCTCCCGAATTGGATAAGAAAGAAGGTAAACAAATCGCTAGAAAAAGGACAATTTGATTATGAATAAAAAAAGCCATTCTTAACGGAATGGCTTTTTTTATTTGTTGTTGCTTTAGTTACTTCAAAACTTCAGCAAGTTTTTTGTGCAATTCTTCGCCTCTTAGGTTTTTAGCTACAATTACACCTTCTTTGTCTAACAAAATAGAATGAGGAATGCCTTGAACGCCATATTGCTTAGCAACAGCATTTCCCCAGCCCTTTAAATCGCTAACTTGTTTCCAGGTTAAACCATCTTTTTCAATAGCTTCCAACCATTTTTCTTTGTTGTCGTCAAGCGAAACACCAAAAATTTCAAAGCCTTTACTGTTAAATTTTTTGTAAGCCGCTACCACATTTGGGTTTTCTGCTCTACATGGTCCGCACCACGAAGCCCAAAAATCAATTAATACATATTTCCCTTTAAATGAGCTTAATGCTATTGGATTTCCATTGGCATCATTTTGGCTAAATTCAGGAGCAGGAACACCCACTTGTGTGCTTTTTAAAATAGCCACTCGCTCGTTAATTAACTTGGTATAAATTGACGCAGCAGCATCTTTTTCAAACGATTTGGCTAAAGAATCTAATTTGCCTAATTCATAAGCTCCAGCCAAAAATCGTAATCCGATAAAAGGAGCTACTACCGAGGCTTTGTTCATGTTAACAAAGTCTTCAACAAATTTTAATTTTACATCTTCAGCAGCGTAATATTCTGCATCAATTTTTTCTAATTCTTCTTTTTGCCCGGCATCTTCGGCAGCATAATAACGGTCGATTATTTCGTTTAATTTATCCTCGTGTGTTTTTAGGTTTTGTTTAAAGTCGTTAAAAATATCTTGCGAAGATGAGCCTGTAATTTTAATAGCAGGAATGTCGCTTAATGAACCACTAATGTGAATAGAGTCGTTTTGCACAAAAAGCATGATACGCTCTTTTCCATCATTAAAATTAATGTAGCGAGCCTCTGGCAAATCCATTTTCCCTTTAAAGGAGAATTTTCCACCAACCACTTTACATGAATCTAATTTAATCATTTCGCCATCTTTGTAATCGGCTAAATAAGCTGTTTCGTAAGTTAACTCTGTTATTGCGGCGTCAATAATAAATGCAGGTTCTTTTTCTTGTGGTTGTTCATCGCCTCCGCAAGCCATTAAAAAAATAGAAAGTGAGGAGAATAAAATGCTGTTTTTAAGATTGAATTTCATGGTTTGTGTTTTTTAATTTTTCGATTGCGAAGATAGTTAAATAATTAGGTGGTAACTAATTGTAAATAAAAATGGATTTGGATTCCTAAATGTAATGGGGTTTTTCTGTAACTTTGTACTAATCAATGAAAACGATTTTTAAACATATTTCCGCTTACTTCCTTGTTCTACTAGTATTGGGTTCATCTACTAATATCAGTTTGAACAAAATGGAATGCCTTTTAACAGGTAAGGTGGTATATAGTTTCGAAGAAATTGAAGATTGTTCGCCAAAAAAAGAAGGGAATTCAATTACTCAACGATGCTGCGATTTTTATAATGCAACACTCGATTTTGATTATCAAACTGTTGTAAAACAAATTTCTTTTGGTGTTGATTTAATCGATTTACCACTTTTGGTAAGTTTTGTTTCCGAATTGGAGAACCCATTGGTTGTTTCGTTTGCTAATTTTTATTCCAATTCTTCTCCGCCACTCAGCGGATATCAATTATTAAAGTTTATTCAAATTTTTAGATTATAGCAGATGATATGTATTTGGCAAAACACGTTTTGCCTGTTATTACATTAATCATTAATACTATAATTTATGAAATCAAAAAAAATAGTTAGTCTTTTCTTACTGATTTTACTGTCTCGATGGGGTTTTTCTCAGAAAATATCTGGTAGAATTTATGAAGAAAGCACTGTAGAAAATACAACACAACAAGTTTTACCCGGAGCAAATGTCTATTGGTTAAATTTAACCATTGGAACTACCTCAAATTCTAATGGGGAGTTTGAAATTGACGCTCCTGAAACATATCCAGCAACATTAATTATTAGTTATGTTGGCTATCGAACTGATTCAATTGTTCTTGCAACTCATCAAACAAATCTTAAAATAACCCTGTCCAGAAATGTTGATTTGGCAGCCTTTGAACTTTCGGAACGAGAAAAAACAAGTTCGGTGAGTTTGGTTGCACCTATTCATATTGAAACGCTTTCAGAAAAAGAATTAACCAAAGCAGCTTGTTGTAATATTTCCGAAAGTTTTGAGACCAATGCTTCGGTTGATGTTAATTTCTCCGATGCCGTTTCTGGAACTAAAAAGATTCAAATGCTTGGATTGGATGGTGCTTATACACAAATTCAGATTGAAAACATGCCTTTTGTACGTGGACTTTCTGCTCCTTTTGGATTAACTTTTGTGCCAGGAACTTGGGCTAAAGAAATTCAAATTAAAAAAGGTGCTGGGAGTGTAGTAAACGGTTATGAGTCGATTACTGGGCAAATTAACGTGGAACTCCAAAAACCTGATGATACCGACAAACTATTTGTAAACGGTTATTTTAGTGAGGGAAGTAGGGCTGAGTTGAATATACATGCTGGTCAAAAATTGAATGAAAAATGGAGCAACATGCAGTTTGCTCACGTTAGCAATCAATCCTTAGCGTTTGATAAAAATGATGATACTTTCTTGGATTTGCCACTAAAGAGCCAATACAACTTTTTTAATCGTTGGAAATATAAAGGAGATAAACATATCGCTCAATTTGGTTTTAGAGGCGTATACGATAAAATTGAAGCGGGGCAGTTGGCTTCCTCCGAAATAGTCAACCCGTTTAAAATTAATGTCCTTTCAAAACAAGTGGAAGTATTTGCTAAAAATGGGTTTTTGTTTCCTAAACAACCTTACAAAAGTATTGGTATTATAACTAATGCGAGATATCACGAACATAACTCAACGTATGGTCTAAAAAAGTTTGATGCTATACAAAAAAGTGCGTACATCAACACCATTTACCAAGCTATACTTGGGACTACAGATAATACGATTCGCTTTGGAAGTAGTTTGGTTTATGATGATTTTAGAAACAATTTTAATGATTCGATTTTTGGTAGAGAAGAAATTGTTCCTGGTGTTTTTTCTGAGTACAGTTACACCAATGAAAAAACAGCTTTAGTAATAGGTTTACGATATGATTACCACAATTTATATGGCGATTATGTTACACCTCGTTTTCATTATAAGTACAATGTTACCGAACATTCGGCTTTACGATTCTCTTTTGGAAGAGGTTACCGAACGGCAAATCCTTTTATTGAAAATGCAGGAGTGATGTCGAGTTCAAGAGTAGTTGTAGTGGGAAATAACCTTAAACCTGAAATTGCTTGGAATTATGGAGTGAGTTTAACCCATCATTTTAATGTGTTTAAGAAAGAAGTGACGTTTGATGTAGATTACTTTTATACCAATTTTGAAAACCAAGTGGTGGTTGATATTGAAAATCCTAGAGAAATTTCCTTTTATAACTTAACTGGAGAGTCCTTTTCACATAGTTTTCAATCCGAATTTTCTGTAAATCTTACCAAACAATTGGAGCTAAAAGCAGCATATAAATGGTATGAAATTAAAACGGCTTATGCTGATGGGTTAAGAGATAAACCTTTGGTTCCAAAACACCGTGTGTTAACCAATGTGGCATATTTTACGAATTTCGATAAATGGAAATTTGATGTTACTGCTCAATGGTTTGGGGTAAGCAGGTTGCCATCAACATCAATGAATTTGCCCGAAAATCAGTTGAGTGAAAGGTCGATTGCTTTTACAACTGTTAATGCTCAGGTAACAAGAGCATTTAAACGATTTGAGCTTTATCTCGGTGTAGAAAATTTAACTGATTTTAAACAATCTTCACCAATTATCTCTGCTCAGCAGCCATTTAGTGCCGAATTTGATGCTTCTTTGATTTGGGGCTCAGTTTTTGGAAGGATGATATATACAGGTTTCCGATTTAAAATTAAATAATAACTAAAATAAACAAAAACATGAAGAATTCAATTAGAACAATGCTTTTAACGATGATGATAACAGCATACGGTTATGCTTTTTCGCAAAAAACAAACAAAACAGAAATCATTAAGATTCAAACTTCAGCTCAATGTGACATGTGTAAACATACTATTGAAAAAGCAATGGCTTATGAAAAAGGGGTTAAGAAATCAACTTTGGATGTGCCAACTTCAGTCTTAACCGTGGAGTATAATCCAAAAAAGACGACTCCTGAAAAAATTAGAAAAGCGGTAAGTGATGTGGGCTATGATGCTGATGATGTTCCAGCAAATCCAACAGCTTATGAGAAGTTAGATCCTTGTTGTAAAAAAGGAGCACATAAATAAAAAGAAGAAGCCCTGCAATATTGCAGGGCTTCTTCTTTTTATTTGAAATCAATTATTTTTGAACTGGAGTTCTAGGAACTCTTTGTACCTGTTTTGGATTTTGATCAGCAGTTTTTAAAGCATAATATTTTTTGTACTGCTCTTCAGTAAGTAATTTTCTTGCTTCTGCATCTGCTTCATCTGTTAATCTTTTTCTATCTTCAGGGGTTGGAGCATTTGCTATTAAATCAAAATATTTACTGTTTAAATCTCTTGCTTTTACTGCTTGTTCAGGTGATAGTTCTAGTTGTTTGATGTAAACTTCTACTTTTTCCATGTGAGCGGTTTTATCAGCAGTTTGAGCATTACTAAAAGAAACCATTGCTAACATAGCAAATGCACTTAATACGATTTTTATTGTTTTCATAGGTTTTTGTTTTTTTATTTGAATGTTAAAAATACCATTTATTTTTTAATTTATCTTTTATGCTTCGATTTTTATGCCAAGTTTTAAAATTTTAAAAAGAATTAACATTAGTAAGATGGTTTTAAAACAATTTTTTTAAATAAAATAGGTTGGGAATAACTAATTAATAATATGGTTAACTTTGAACATTATAAATTTTTATTGAATGACTTCATACACCACTGGAAAACTGCTTGAGCAAGTTCATTTCCCAAAGGATTTACGCGAAAAGATTAGTGAAGATGAGTTGCCACAATTGTGTGATGATCTGCGCGAGTTTATTGTTGATGTGGTATCGCAAAAAGGTGGACATTTTGGTGCAAGTTTAGGAGTTGTTGAACTTACGGTGGCTTTGCATTATGTGTTTAATACTCCTCACGACAAGTTGGTATGGGATGTAGGGCATCAAGCATACGGACATAAAATTTTAACTGGTAGAAGAGAAGTTTTTCATACCAACAGAATTTACAAAGGAATTAGTGGTTTTCCAAAACCAACAGAAAGTGAGTACGATGCTTTTGCTGTGGGACATTCTTCCACCTCAATTTCTGCTGCGTTAGGCATGGCAGTGGCTTCTCGTCAGCAAAAACAAGAAAGACAACATGTGGCAATTATTGGCGATGGCTCGATGACTGCTGGTTTGGCTTTTGAGGGCTTAAACCACGGAGGTGTTGAAAATACCAATTTATTAGTTGTTTTAAACGATAACTGCATGGCCATTGACCCTAATGTTGGAGCTTTAAAAGAGTATTTAACCGATATCACCACTTCTCATACTTACAACAAAGTAAAAGATGAAGTTTGGAATTTATTGGGCAAGGTGAGCAAGTTTGGACCAAATGCTCAATTGATTGCACAAAAAATAGAAAACGGTATCAAAGCTACGTTGTTAAAGCAAAGTAACTTGTTTGAGTCGTTAAACTTTAGGTATTTTGGACCAATTGATGGACACGATGTAAACCATTTGGTTAAAGTGTTGAATGATTTAAAAGACATTCCAGGGCCAAAAATTTTACATTGTATTACCGAAAAAGGCAAAGGATATAAACCTGCCGAAGATGGCGATACCACTAAATGGCATGCTCCAGGGTTATTTAATAAAGAAACGGGTGAGATTATAAAAATTACGCCAAAAAATCCTGAGCCACCTAAATTTCAAGATGTGTTTGGACACACCATTGTGGAATTGGCAGAAAAAAATGATAAAATTGTTGGAGTAACTCCTGCAATGCCATCGGGTTGTTCGTTAAATATTATGATGAAAGCAATGCCCGACAGAGCTTTTGATGTGGGTATTGCAGAACAACATGCAGTTACTTTTTCGGCAGGGATGGCTGCTCAAGGTTTAATCCCGTATTGCAACATTTATTCGTCGTTTATGCAACGTGCTTACGACCAAGTGATACACGACGTGGCATTACAAAAATTGCCTGTTATTTTCTGTTTAGATAGAGGAGGATTGGTTGGAGCCGATGGTGCAACGCATCATGGTGCTTACGATTTGGCTTATTTCAGGTGTATTCCAAATATGATAGTTTCTGCACCAATGGATGAAGAAGAATTGAGAAACTTAATGTACACGGCTCAAGCCGATAATTATGGACCATTTTCTATTCGTTATCCACGTGGAAATGGTTCAATGGTGGAATGGAAAACGCCGTTTAAGAAATTGAAAATAGGTGAGGGAAGAAGGCTGAAAAATGGTAATGATGTTGCCATTCTTTCTATTGGAGCAATAGGCATTGAGGCTAAAAAAGCGATTGAAATTCTTGAAAACCAAGGTTTGAGTGTTGCTCATTACGATATGCGTTTTGTTAAACCAATTGATGAGTTGCTGCTGCACGAGGTGTTTGCTAAATTTACCAAAGTGGTTACACTCGAAGATGGATGTATACAGGGCGGAATGGGTAGTGCGGTGCTTGAATTTATGGCAGACAACAACTATCATGCAACCGTAAAACGTTTGGGTACACCAGATAAGTTTATTGAACACGGAACACAAGAAGAGCTTTACCACGAATGTTTTTACGATGTAAATGCCATTGTGGAAACCGTAAAGTTGTTGGCTCAAAAATCAACCAATAAAGCTATAGCTTAAGCTACGTGTCGAAAATAACCCTTAATATCCTTGATAAAACGACTTGGTTAACTAAATATCAACCGTGTATTATTTCTGGTCCTTGTAGTGTAGAAAGTCCCGAACAAGTTTTAGCCACAGCCCAACTTTTAGCAGAAAGTGGTAAAGTAACCCTATTACGTGGTGGAATTTGGAAACCACGTACCCGACCAAATTCGTTTGAAGGCGTTGGAAGTATTGGTTTAAAATGGTTAAAAGATGCAGGAAATGCAGTCGGTTTGCCTGTGGCAACCGAAGTAGCCAATGCTCAGCATGTGGAGGCCTGTTTAAAAAACGGGATTGATGTTTTGTGGATTGGAGCAAGAACAACCGTAAACCCGTTTTCGGTACAAGAAATTGCCGAAGTATTGCGTGGAGTGGATATTCCTGTGCTGATAAAAAACCCGATTAACCCCGATTTAAATTTGTGGATTGGAGCCATTGAGCGTATCAATGCGGTCGGAATTACCAAGGTTGGAGCCATTCACCGTGGGTTTTCTTCATTTGATAAATCGTCGTACCGAAATGCCCCAATGTGGGAATTGCCTATTGAACTTAAGATGCTTTGCCCCGATTTGCCTATACTTTGCGACCCAAGCCATATTGCGGGAAGTAAAGATTTAATACAACAAGTTGCTCAAAAGGCGTTGGATATGGAAATGGACGGGTTGATGATAGAAACCCATTTTAACCCAGCAGAGGCAAAGAGCGATGCCGATCAGCAATTAACGCCAAAACAATTGGCGGAGTTGTTAAGCAACTTAACTGTTCGCGAAAGGTTGTCGTCGGATACTGATTTTATTTCGCACTTAGAACAGTTGCGTTTGGTAATTGACGAACTGGATGAAGAACTGATTAACAAGTTTGCTTCGCGAATGGCAATTATCGAAAAAATAGGCTCGTATAAAAAAGAAAACAACATTACCATTTTACAGTTGGAGCGTTGGGAGCAGATTTTAAAAAACCGACTTTTTATTGCTCAGAAAGTAGGGTTGAACAACGATTTTATCCGAAAAATGCTGGAATTGATACACCAAGAAAGCATTCGCATACAAGCCAAGGTAATGAACAACGGAGAAAAGTAATTCCATATCGTCATTGCGGACTTTGACCCACAATCTCACATTTTTTTTATAGTGTTTTAAACCACGAGCAGGATGCTGCGGTAGCTGGGGAATCAGATATCTTCTATCTTCCATCTATTATCGACTCCAATAAAATCGTTTTGCTTTAGATATGCTACGAATATGGATGTTTTATTTAACTCAAAGGCTTCTTTTGCTACTTCAGGTATATCATCTTTTATTAAAACTTTATCAAATAAATCAACCCTTTTTGTTACAGTAGGTACATGTGGGTCATAGACTGAATCATCGTAAGGTTTATCCAAAGACTCATTGTTAATCATAAATACTATTTTTTGAGAATAATTATTATTTAAACAGTCTCTATATTGAATAAACAGATGGCAGACACTCTCTTCGAAGGGATAGTCGAAAGGAATAATTATTTTTTTATTTCTAGGAAACGATCCGTAAACCCCTCTTTCACTAATTGACCAAATATCGCCATCAACAAGTTCATTTATATTAATCTGTTTTCTGTATTCATTTGCTACATGATCTTTAACAAAATCTTTCAAAGAATTATCGAAATTAAGTTGGGTAAAAAATAAACAGATATCGATATCAAATGCTGGATTTTCACTCTCATTTAAAATCTGTACATAATTCACTCCATTTATAGTTTTTGAATTATATTGAAGAAAAGGTATGCTGTTGATTCTAATTTGTTCAGTCATCATCTTAGCAGTAGATTCTTGTGCGTTAGCTGTCCTTTTTAATTCTTCTCTTGTATATTTTAACTCTTTTCTTTGCAGTTTAAGTTCGTTTTTTTGTAAATAAACTGTATAGATTATCCCTGCAAGTGCTAATCCAGAGAATAATGAGTTTATTGCCCCAAATGTGTCTCCGAAAGAGCCACTATTACTCCAGTTTTTAAAATAGAACCAAGTTAATAGTCCAGATATTACCCAGATTGCTATTACAATGATGAATAATAGTTTTAGTGAGATTTCTTTTGATTTTTTTTCTTTGAATAAATTAAACATGGGTATTGTTTTTTATTAATACTGTTCACATGTTAGTATAATGTGTCCACGACATATTTCCAAATGTAACAAATTATTATCTCTAAAACTCCAAATAAAAGTCTTTCGTCAAGTTTTGGTAGGCTGTGGTGTAAACGTGTCGTTGGTTGGTTTCTATGGTTAAGGTGGTTGTTTCAAATTCTTTTTCATGTAACCCAAATTCCATCAAAACTCGTTTGGGTGGTTTGGTTTCGTTGGGTTTTACTTCGCACAAGCGGTTGAGGTAGAGCTGGTGTGTTTTTGCCAAATCAATAAATGCTGTTGCTTCCGCAAAAGGCAATACCACACTAAATATACCGTTGGGCAAAAGCAAATTGGCTACGGCTTGCAACAAGTGGTTAAACGAGAGTTCGTCGGTATGTCGGGCAAGGTCTTTCGCTTCGTTTCCCGATTTGGAAGAATTTACAAAAAACGGTGGGTTCGAAACAATCAGTTGGTAGTTGCGGTTGGGTTTAAAATCTTGTAAAGCACTGTTGTGTGAGGTTATGCGGTTGTGCCAAGGGCAATTTTCAGCATTGGTTTTGGTTTGTAAATAGGCATCTTTGTTGAGGTCGATAGCATCAATGGTTGTATTTTCGTTGCGTTGAGCAATCATTAGTGCTATTACACCTGTTCCAGAGCCAATGTCTAAAGTTGTTCCGTTGGGGGTTTGAGTCCAAGCACCAAGCAAAACACCATCGGTGCCCACTTTCATGGCACATAAGTTTTGTGCTATACTAAACTGTTTGAACTTGAAAACAGCAGACATGAATTAATCCAGATAAATGTCAATTAATCCTTCAGGAGCATCAATTTCAATGGTTTTTTCGGCTCTGTTTACGGTTTTTATAATTTGGTCGGTTATTGGAATTAAAATTTCTTTTTCTTGAGCGTTTTTAATTTCTAAAACTGCTTGTTGCGGAAATTCCAACACGTTGAAGATTTCGCCAATGCTCCCTTTTAACGCATCAATTACCTGAAAACCAATTACTTCGTGGTAATAAAATTTGTTTCCTGTAAGCTTTGGAAGTTTGGTTAGCGGCAAAAAAAGTTCTTTTCCAACCAATAATTCTGCTTGAACTACATCGTTGATGTCGTCAATTTTTAGTTTAACAGTACCATTGTTTAGCACTTGGGTATGGGTAATAAAAAAAGGAATCAGTGAATTGTCGTTTTTGTTTAAACGAACCAACACTGATTCCAATTTATTGTATTTATCGGGGTTGTCTACATCGAGTTTAGCGATGAGTTCTCCCTG
This sequence comes from uncultured Vicingus sp., assembly GCA_964398455.1. Taxonomy (GTDB): domain Bacteria; phylum Bacteroidota; class Bacteroidia; order Flavobacteriales_E; family Vicingaceae; genus Vicingus. Next base: position 31,698 of record CAYNMR010000010.1, read on the forward strand.
TTTTCCGTGAACTTTAGAAGTGTAACCTAAATAAAAGCACTCTTCAATGTTCATGATTTATTCTTCAGTTTTTTCTTCTGTAGATGCTTCTGCTTCTGGAGCAGCTTCTTCAGTAACTTCAGCAGCTGGAGCTTCAGCAACAACTTCTTCTACAACTGGAGTGTTTTTAGCTAAAATTTCGGCAGCTTTTTTAGCGTTAGCTTCTTGTTCAGCAGCAAATCTTGCTTTTTCAGCAGCGATAGCAGCTTTACTTAAACCTTCTTTTTTACCGTCAATTTTACCTTCTTTTTCACTTAACCAAGCAGCAAATTTTTTGTCAGCTTGTTCTTGTGTCATTGCACCTTTAACCACACCTTTATCAAGGTGGTTTTTGTAAATTACTCCTTTGTAAGAAAGAAGTGCTTTGCAAGTGTCAGTTGGTTGTGCTCCTGTTTTTACCCAGTGCAAACTTCTTTCGAAGCTAATGTCAATGGTAGCAGGGTTGCTGTTTGGATTGTACGTGCCTAATTTCTCAATAAACTTCCCATCTCGTGGGGCACGACTATCAGCTACAACAACGTGGAAAAAAGCATGACCTTTTTTACCGTGTCTTTGTAATCTAATTTTTGTAGGCATTTTTTAATGTTTAATTGTTAATAAATTTTTTTAAGGCTGCAAATGTACACTTTTGTTTGTAATTACAAAAGATTTGTACAGGATTATATTCTGAATGAGCTTTTTAAGTGTTTTTTTTACATGAAACCTAATTCAAATTTGGCTTCTTCGCTCATCATGTCTTTGGTCCAAGTGGGCTCCCACACAAGATTAACTGTTGCTGATTTTACACACCACAATCCGTCCACTTTTTGTTTTACTTCTTCGGGCAAAGTTTCTGCTACAGGGCATGAAGGAGAGGTTAGTGTCATGATAATTTCTGCATTAAATTCATCGTCGATGTTTATTTCATAGATTAATCCCATTTCATAAATATCAACTGGAATTTCAGGATCGTAAACCGTTTTTAATGCTTCAATAATTTGCATTTCCACGTCTTGTTTCGATAGTTGCTTTTGGTGTTTGTTCTCTTCGCTCATAATTAGTTCACTTATTATTGTTTTGCCTGAAAGGCAATCGCGTACATTTTAATTTGTTTTAGCATCGACAGTAAACCATTGCTTCGCGTAGGCGACAAATGTTCTTGAAGACCTATTTGGTCGATGAAAAACAATTCTGTTTCTGCAATTTCTTTTGGTGTGTGACCAGAAAAAACACGAATCACCAATCCTATTATTCCTTTGGTGATAATAGCGTCGCTATCTGCTGTAAAAATTACTTTGCTATCAATCAATTCGGCATGTAACCATACCCTGCTTTGGCACCCTTTTATTAAATTGTCGTCGGTTTTATAATTATCTTCAATCAAAGGAAGCTCTTTCCCCAATTCAATGATGTGTTCGTACTTGTCCATCCATTCATCGAACATCGAGAATTCTTCTACTATTTCTTCTTGTTTTTCTTTTATCGTCATCTTATTTAAGCATGGTTACTGCTCTTTTAAGTGCAGCAATAAAAATATCTATCTCTTCTTTAGTGTTATAAAAAGCAAACGATGCTCGTGCTGTTCCTGGAACATTTAATCTGTTCATTAATGGTTCGGTACAATGATGCCCTGTTCGAATGGCAACACCCAATTTGTCTATTATCATTCCAATATCTGAAGGGTGTGTACCATCAACAACAAATGATAAAACACTTGCTTTATTTTGTGCTTCGCCAACAATTCTTACACCTTCAATTTGTTTGATTTGCTCGGTTGCATAAGTTAACAATTCGTGTTCGTAAGCTTCAATTTTATCAATACCAATACTGTTCATGTAATCAACAGCTACGCCTAAACCAATTCCTCCAACAATGTTGGGTGTTCCTGCTTCAAATTTGTGAGGCAAACAGTTGTAAGTTGTTTTTTCAAAAGTTACTGTTTTAATCATGTCTCCACCACCTTGGTAAGGAGGTAAATCGTTTAATACAGCTTCTTTTCCGTAAAGAATTCCTACGCCAGTTGGGCCAAACATTTTGTGCCCAGAGAACGCATAAAAATCACAATTTAATTCTTGAACATCTATTTTAGTATGAGGTACTGCCTGAGCTCCATCAATTAAGATAAGAGCCCCAGCCTCTTTAGCTAATTTTATAATTTCTTTTACAGGATTTATTGTTCCTAATGTGTTGGAAACATGAGTGATGGCTACTAATTTTGTTTTAGGCGAAAGCAGTTTTTTAAACTCATCCATCAGCAATTCACCCTTATCGTTTATTGGAATTACTTTTAAAATAGCTGCTGCCTCTTCGCAAATCATTTGCCAAGGAACAATGTTGGAATGGTGTTCCATGGTGGAGATAATAATTTCATCTCCTTTTTTTAAGTGTTTTTTACCAAAACTCGATGCTACCAAATTGATGCCGTCTGTTGTTCCTTTGGTAAAAATTATTTCGTGTTCGTGTTGGGCATTAACAAATCGTTGTACTTTTTTTCGAGCTTCTTCATACGCATTAGTCGCTTCTTGACTCAAGGTGTGAATGCCTCTGTGAATGTTGCTGTTTTCGTAAGAATAGTATTTATTTATGGCATCGATAACCAATTGTGGCTTTTGCGACGTTGCTCCATTATCGAAATAAACCAATGGTTTTCCGTTAACCTCTCTTTTTAAGATAGGAAAATCTTGTCTTATGGCATTGATATCTAATATTTGTGTTGGCTTAAGCAAATCGTTCTTCAATTTTTGAATCAATGTAATGATGTAATGCTTCAATAGAAATTTTTTCTAAAGCATCTTTTGCAAAGGCGTTAATCATTAGGTTTAATGCACTTTTTCGCCCTACACCTCTCGATTGTAAATAGAAAATGGCTTCTTCGTCAATCTGACCTGTGGTAGAACCATGGCTACATTTCACATCATCGGCATAAATTTCTAATTCTGGTTTAGAGTTCATTACCGCATTATCGGATAATAAAATGTTGTTGTTTTGCTGAAAAGCGTTTGTTTTTTGTGCGTCTTGTCGAACAAATACTTTGCCATTAAATACGCCAGTCGACTCATTATCTAAAATTCCTTTGTAAACCTCAAACGAGTTACAATGCGGTTTTTTGTGGTCAACTACGGTATGATTATCAATGTGGTCTTTGTTTTTGCCAAGGTATAAGCCGCTTAAACTGGTTTCGCAATTGCTTGCATCAACTTCAATGTTTAAGTTGTTTCGAACTAAAGCACCATTAAAAGTTGCAGTGTTTATTGCAAAGTTGCTGTTGGCTTTTTGATAAACTTGTTCAGTAGAAATACTAAAATTGTTATCCTTCTTATTTTGAATTTTATTGTATTCAACCGTTGCATTTTCGGCAACAAAAATCTCCGTTACGTTGTTGATGAAATTTTCTGTTCCGCCAGCATTTACAAACGATTCAATTATTTTTATTTTGCTTCCTGCTGCTGAAACAAAAAGGTTTCTGCTTTGCGAAATGGTATTGTTGCCTGTGGTAATGTTAACAATATGATAAGGTTTTTCGGCTATGGTATTTTTTGCTATTTCAATAAAAATTCCGTCGGTATGAAAAGCATTGTTGGTTTCTAAAAATAGCTCAACTTTATTTTTAGTGTAGCTATTAAAATGATTTTGAAAAGTAGGGGAGTTTGTTCCTTTTGCTTTTGCTAAGGACGAAACGCTGATACCAGATTGGTCTGCGATAGTTGAAAGTGACTCAATAAAATAACCGTTAACTACAATCAATAGGTTCGCATCTAAATTTGGAATTAAAAAAGGCTTGATGTCAACTTGTTCAGCTTTTCCTAATTGAAAGGTGTTGTTGGTAATTTTGCCCAATCGGGTGTATTTCCAATATTCGGATTTGGATGTAGGAAAATCTAGTGTCGAGAGTTTTGCTTCAGCCTCTTTTCTAAGTTTGGTATAATGTTCTGGCTCGCTTGAAAAATGGAGCGAAGAAAATACGGTTAGAAATTTATCTTTTTTTGTTAGTTCTGCTGTTGTCATTTTCAAATGTTAAATTTTTATAATTATGAATTTTAAATAGTTTAGATGTAGAGATGCAACATTTAAAATTTATAATTCAACATTTTTTTCTTTTATCCAATCGTAACCTTTTTCTTCTAATTCTAACGCTAATTCTTTTCCTCCAGTTTTAACTATTTTTCCGTTGTAAAGTACATGAACAAAATCTGGTACAATATAGTCTAACAATCTTTGATAATGAGTAATTACGATAGTTGCATTGTTTGGCGATTTTAGTTTATTTACACCATTTGCAACAATTCTTAATGCATCAATATCCAATCCAGAATCGGTTTCATCTAAAATAGCTAGTTTAGGTTCTAGCATTGCCATTTGAAAAATCTCATTTCTTTTTTTTTCACCACCCGAAAATCCTTCGTTAACCGAACGGTTTGCCAATTTAGAGTCCAACTCAACTAAAGCAGATTTGTCTTTAACCATACCCAAAAATTCTTTTGCAGAAATGGATTCCATTCCTTTATATGCACGAGTTTCGTTAATTGCTGTTTTCAGAAAGTTGATGTTGCTCACACCTGGAATTTCTACTGGATATTGAAAAGCAAGGAATAATCCTTCTCTTGCTCTGTCTTCTGGACTTAATTCCAAGATGTCTTTCCCGTCAAAATTAACAGAACCTGCTGTTACTTCATATTCTTCTCTTCCAGCTAAAACAGATGATAGAGTGCTTTTTCCTGAGCCATTTGGTCCCATAATAGCATGTACTTCGCCAGCTTTTACTTCAAGGTTTATTCCTTTTAAAATTTCTTTTCCGTCGATTGACGCGTGTAAGTTTTTAATGCTTAACATGTTTTATATTTTTTTAAAGAAGACTATCCTACTGAGCCTTCCAGACTAATTTCTAATAATTTTTGAGCTTCCACAGCAAATTCCATTGGAAGTTTATTTAGCACATCTTTACAATAACCGTTTACAATTAAGTTGATGGCTTTTTCGGTATCAATACCTCTTTGGTTGCAGTAAAATATTTGGTCTTCTCCAATTTTTGAAGTGGTTGCTTCATGTTCAATTTTTGCTGTGCTATTTTTTGCTTCAATATAAGGAAACGTATGTGCTCCACATTGGTCGCCCATCAATAGCGAGTCGCATTGTGTAAAGTTTCGTGCGTTTGTTGCATTTTTGTTAATCTGAACTAATCCACGATAGGAGTTGTTACTGTGTCCAGCAGAAATACCTTTTGAGATGATGGTGCTTTTGGTATTTTTTCCTAAGTGAATCATTTTAGTTCCTGTATCTGCCTGTTGGTAGTTGTTGGTTACAGCAACCGAATAAAATTCGCCAATAGAGCTATCGCCTTTTAAAATACAAGAAGGGTATTTCCAAGTAACAGCAGAACCTGTTTCTACTTGTGTCCATGAAATTTTTGAATGATTGTGGCAAATACCTCTTTTGGTTACAAAGTTGTAAATTCCGCCTTTTCCATCTTTATCGCCAGGATACCAATTTTGTACGGTAGAATATTTTATCTCAGCTTTATCTAAAGCAATTAATTCAACTACAGCAGCGTGTAACTGGTTTTCATCACGAACAGGAGCAGTACAACCTTCTAAATAACTTACGTAACTTTCTTCATCGGCAATTAGCAGAGTACGTTCAAATTGTCCAGTGTTTGCTTCGTTTATTCTAAAATAGGTAGAAAGTTCCATTGGGCAACGAACACCTTTAGGAATGTAACAGAATGACCCATCAGAAAAAACGGCTGAATTTAATGCAGCATAGAAATTGTCTGTGCTTGGAACAACTGTTCCTAAATATTTTTTAACCAATTCTGGATGTTCGGCAACAGCCTCGCTGAAAGAGCAAAATATTACACCGAGTTCAGATAGTTTTTCTTTAAATGAAGTTTTAACAGAAACGGAATCAAAAACAAAATCTACAGCAACGCCAGATAATGCTTTTTGCTCATCCATAGAAATTCCTAGTTTATCCATGGTTGCTTTCATTTCTGGATCAATGTCGTCCCAATTCACTTCTTTTTTTGATTTTGGAGCAGCATAATAAGAAATATCTTGAAAGTCAATTTTAGGATATTTTACATGAGCCCAATGTTGTTCGGCCATTGTTTTCCAATGTGCAAATGCTTTTAATCTAAAATCGAGTAGCCATTGGGGTTCGTTTTTCTTTGATGAAATTAAACGCACCACGTCTTCGTTTAATCCTTTTGGAATAACTTCCGACTCAATATTACTAGTAAAACCGTATTTATATTCCTGGTCTTTAAGTTCGTTCTTTAATTCTTCTTCGGTATATGCCATTTCTTAAATATTAAAGGGAGAAACTTTCTCCGCAACCACAGGTTCTATTTGCATTAGGATTATTAAAAACAAAGCCTTTTCCATTCAATCCGCCTGAAAAATCTAATTCTGTTCCAGCAAGGTATAGAATGCTTTTTTTGTCGCAAACAATCTTAACACCCTTGTCCTCAAAAACCTTATCGTCATCGGTTAAAACATGGTCGAAAGTTAGATCGTAAGTTAAACCTGAACAACCACCGCCTTTTACACCAACCCGAATAAAGCTTCCTTCAGGGGAGTTATCGTCTTCCATTAGTCTAATGGCTTGTTTTTTAGCATTTTCAGATACAGTAATCATAATTATCCTTATTTAGATTGATTCTAAATTAGAGCAAAAGTACCTAAAAAATGGTAGTGAGACAAAAAATACTATAGAAATTTTAAGAAAAAAAGAGAAAGATTAAATCCAGCCTTTTAGTTTGTAGAAGGCAATAGCAATATATTCTCGATATACGCGTAACTGATATCCCAAATGATTCCAGAATTGATAACGAACTTGGATATTTTCACCAATGTTAGGAATAGCCTTGTTTCCGCCTAATTTATCGTCGTTAAATCTAAAGTCGGCTTCCATTTCTTGAGCCCATGAAGGTTCTCCAGAAATATTAGTTAAACCAATTTTATTAAAACATTTTATTGAACGATAAATATGGTCGGGCGAAGTAACTAATAGCGTAGGAGCGTTGGTTTTAATAATTTTCTGTACCTCTAGTGCTTGAGAGCGTGTATTGGTGCCAATATTTTCAAATATAATTCGATTTGGATGAACTCCTCTTAACACAATTTCTTGTTTCATTAAATAACAAGAAGCATTGGTATCGGTGGTATCTCCAGGCATGGTAACAATAACCTTTGCATCTGGATAAAGATGTGCAACTTCGGCAGTTTTATATGTTCGCATTAAGCCTGATTCGCTAGGTATACCTCCGCCACTCATCACCACGATATATTCTGGTGGCGAAGTAAGTTTGGTTTCAGAAATACTTAAATCATAAAACATCCAAAAAGGCAAAGTGGTAAATGAAAGGATGATGATGATGATAAATATAATGCCATGAACAATCATAAACCATTTGGTGAATGATTTTAGTTTGGGTAATATGTTTTTAAGTGTTTTGATAAACACAAAGTTAGTTAAAGTTCATAAAGTTAAACTACAACTTGGTATTCATAACTCAACATTTAACATTTAGCATTAACTTTGCATTTATGTTAGAAGATAAAAACCCAAAGCCACTGAGCGAATTACACCAACTTGGAGAGTTTGGTTTAATTAAACACCTTACCCAACATATTGAATTACAGAATAAATCGTCGGTAAAAGGCGTTGGTGATGATGCTGCTGTTATAGAATACAAAAACAAACAAACGGTGGTAACTACCGATTTGTTGGTAGAAGGAATACATTTCGATTTGTTATACACCCCATTAAAACATTTAGGATACAAAGCTGTGGTGGTTAACTTGTCAGACGTTTATGCAATGAATGCAAACCCAAAACAAATTACGGTTTCATTGGCAGTTTCAAATAAAATTTCGGTAGAAGCTTTAGAGGATTTGTATGAAGGTATTTTGTTGGCCTGCAACATTTATGGAGTTGATTTGGTTGGAGGAGATACAACTTCGTCAACTTCGGGTTTAATTATTAGCATTACCGCTATTGGAGAAGTAGATGCAAAAGATATTGTTTATAGAAACGGAGCAAAAGAGCATGATTTAATTTGTGTTTCTGGTGATTTGGGCGGAGCTTTCATGGGTTTGCAGTTGTTGGAAAGAGAAAAACAAGTGTTTAACGAAACAAAAGGTGTTCAGCCTGATTTTTCGGGACACGATTATGTGTTGGAAAGACAATTAAAACCAGAACCACGACAAGATGTAATAGAGATGTTTAAAGAAATAGGCGTAAAACCAACAGCTATGATTGATGTTTCGGATGGACTTTCTTCTGATTTGTTGCACATTTGCGATCAATCAGAAGTGGGGTGTGTAATTTATGAAGATAAAATTCCGCTAGATTTTACTGTAGTTTCGTTGGCACAAGAGATGAATCTTGACCCAACAGTTTGTGCTTTAAGTGGAGGAGAAGATTATGAACTGTTGTTTACCATTCCACTAGATGATTACAATAAAATTAAAGACCAAAAAAGGGTAACCATCATTGGGCACATCACTTCCGATAAAGGAAATTATACCATTGTAGATAAAAACGAGCAAGTTCACAAATTGATAGCTCAAGGATGGAATGCATTATTGAACAATAAAAATGACTAACTTTGTAAGGTGAAAGTGGTTAAAAACATACTCAGTTTATTTTTAGTATTTACCATACTTAATACCTTTGTTGGTAAAACTGTTCACGAACTTTTCTTTCACCATCACCACGACGAAGTTCATTGTGAGGCAAAAACATCGCAGCATTTTCACGAACAAAAGGCTCCTTCAACCGACTTGGTTTGTAGCTTTAATTTTTCAGCTTCATTAACTGCTCAAGCATACTCTTTTGGAAAAGTAATTCTAAACGAATTAACTAGTAAAAATGCTAATCGAGCAACATTTTTTGTATCTAATTTATATCTTCACTTAAAAACGCTTCGGGGCCCTCCTGTTGCTACTGTTAACTAATTCTCATTCGAATTAGTATTTTTTACCTATAACAGTAATTTTAACTTGCAAAACAACCAGCATGCTTAACAAAAGTTTGTTTTTTGTTTTGGTAATTGTTTCAATTCATTTTAAAGTTTTTGCACAACAACCCGAATGTAGCTTTTCTTTATCAGGAAAAGTAATTGATGAGCATGACAACTCACCATTAATGTTTGCTACGGTTTACATTAAAGAGTTGGAAAGAGGAGCAGTGACAGACGAAAAAGGAAACTATAAAATAGAAAACCTTTGTTCAGGAATCTACACCATAGTGTGCAATCATTTGGGATGTGAAGAACTTACAGAAACAATAACCATTACAAAAAGTGTAAAACACAATTTCTATCCTGAACACCATACCGAGGAACTACAATCGTTTTCTTTGGTAGAGGAAGCTTTTGTTGAAGAAAAAATGGTGCCTAAAAAGGAATTATCAGCTCGAGAGTTGAATCAATCTCGTGGTAAATCATTGGGAGAAAGCTTAAAATCAATTGCTGGAGTTACTTCATTAAACACGGGAAACAATGTTTCGAAGCCTGTAATTCATGGCTTGCACAGCGATAGGGTATTGGTTTTAAACAATGGTATCCGACAAGAAGGTCAGCAGTGGGGTAGCGAACATGCTCCTGAAATTGATCCTTTTATTGCTACAAACATTAGTGTAATTAAAGGAGCCGAAAGCATTCGATATGGAGCAAATGCCATTGCAGGAGTTGTTTTGGTAGAACCTAATCAGTTAAGAGATTCTGCTGGAATAAATGGAGAGTTGAATACTGTTGGAGCATCTAACGGCAGAATGGGAGTCGCTTCGGCAATGCTGGAAGGGAATATCGGTAAACTAAAAGGCTTGAGTTGGAGATTGCAGGGAACAACCAAACAATCGGGAAATATTCATGCACCAGATTATTTTATGAAAAATACAGGTGTTAGAGAGTATAACTTTTCTTGGGCTTTAGGGTTTAATCAGCCTAAATACGGATTGGAATTGTTTTACAGTCAGTTTAACACCGATATTGGTATTTTCTCTGCGGCTCATATTGGTAATTTAACCGATTTAAACAAAGCCATTGCTTCCGATGTCCCTTTAGAATCGGCTGATTTTACTTATGATATTGATAGACCATTTCAGCACATCGAACATGAATTGTTTAAAGCAAAAGCCTATTGGTTTACTGGCGATGCAGGAAAGTTGAATTTAGTTTACGCTCGCCAATACAATTATAGAAGTGAGTACGACAAACATCGTCCTCGTAAGGATAGTATTGCTGCTTTAAATCTGCCAGAACTACAATTTACCATTACAACCCATACGGGCGATTTAATTTGGGAGCAAAATAGGGTAAAATCGTTTAAAAGTATTGTTGGTGTAAGTGTAATTAATCAAGCCAATACCATTAGCGGAAGACAATTTATTCCTGCTTTTGTGAAGTACGGTTATGGAGCATTTTTTATCGAAAAATGGCGAAGTGATAATGCAAAATTAGAGTTGGAAGCTGGTATTCGTTACGATTATATCTATCAGCAGGCTTATGTTTGGAAAAACAAACAATGGAATTCTCCGGAGTTTGAATACCAAAATTATACGGCAAGCATTGGTGCAATTTATAAGTTAATTTCAGATTTCACTATTCGTGCAAACATTGGTTCAGCATGGCGACCACCAAGTGTTAGTGAGTTGTTTAGTGATGGGTTACATCATGGAGCAGCAGCGGTTGAGTATGGTGATACCAATTTGGTTGCTGAAAATGCTTACAATTCGAGTTTATCGTTAGAATATGTAAAAGATAAGTTGGTGATTCAGGCTGAAGGCTACTACAATTACATCAACAACTTTATCTATTTAGCTCCAACTTTACCAGCAACATTAACCATCCGAGGTGCGTTTCCAACATTCAACTATAAACAAGTTGATGCAGTTTTATCAGGTTTAGATTTTAAAGCAAGTTATAAGTTGATGAAAAATCTTACATGGACTGGTCAAACAGCTATTTTGAGAGCATTTAATCAGCAAACTAAAGATTGGTTGGTTGGTATGCCTGCCGACCGACTGGAGAATGGATTAACGCTAGAACTACCTAAGTTTAAAAATTTACAAGATGCTTATATAGGGATGTCGATAGAACATGTGCTTACGCAAACCAGAGTTCCTGCCAATAGCGATTATACCAATCCTCCAGCAGGATATACTTTACTACATGTTCAAACAGGAATAAAAATTCCAATGGCAAGTCAAAAAATTACTGTTGATTTTGAAATCAGTAACCTATTCAATACAACTTACCGCGATTACTTAAATCGTTTCAGGTATTTTGCTGATGAAATGGGTAGAAATTATTCAATTAAAATTAAAATTCCATTTAACTTAAATTCAAAAAAATGAAGACTTCTATAAAATCAATGCTATTTATATTAACGATTTCGTTAGTAATATTTGCTTGTAAAAAAGATGATAAAACACCAACCCCAAGTGATTCGGGAGATACACCTCCACCAAATGAGGAAGAGTTGATTACCACTCTTGTTTTAACTTTTACCGACACTACAGGATTGGTAGCACCATTTACAGTAACTTTTGCTGACCCTGATGGAGATGGTGGAAATGCACCAACAACTCACGAGGAGATTCATTTAGATTCTAATAAATATTACAATGTATCAATTCAGTTCTTAGATGAGTCGAAAACCCCTGCGGAAGATATTACGGCTGAAGTTGAGGCTGAAGGTGATGAACACATGATTTGCTATACACCTGCAGGACCTGCTTCGTTAACTATTGTAAGAACAGATAGCGATGGAACTTTTGAGGTTGGTTTAACATCATTCTGGTCAACAGGAGGAATGAGTATGACTGGAAATACTGTAACGGTTGTATTAAAACATCAACCAGGAGTTAAGGATGGTTCATGTGTTCCAGGAGATACAGATGTAGAAATTGTGTTTAATCTTGTGATACATTAATGAGTTATTCAACTTAGTATGAAGAGGCTTAAGAAATTAAGCCTCTTTTTTATTTATACATTTCTCGGATAATTACTTTTTGTAATTCTTTTTTGATGATGAGGACGGTAATACAAGTATATACTTGTGGGGGAAGATGGAATTCATTTATTCTTCAATATAATTATCAATTAGATTGTATATGTTAACTTTTGTATCGATTTCATCTAACAACCAATTATTGTCTTTCCTTTTAAAATGCCATAATTCTTCAAATGGTTTATAATGTGAATTATCTCCAGAAATAATTTTTTGAGTTTTTTCGTCAACAAAATAATTTATCATTTTCCCATTTATATGACATGAGAAAATATCTTTATTATCATCTTTAAAATCAACAACACTAATAATAGTAGATTCAACAAGTTTAATACTCTCTAGTTTATTGATTTTCTTTTTGTTGATTAAATGTTGAATTAAATCTGTTTGTTTTTTTAACATTTTTTCAGTTAAATAATCTTTAACTAATGTTAGGTCTCTTTCTGTAATAGATTGTTGAAGTTTAAAGAAGATTGTTTCAATTCTAGATTTTATAAATTCTTGATTCCATTTACTATCATATCTTTCAAAATCTTTAATTCTTTTCCTAGCCTTTCTCCTTTTACTAAATAACATTAATGAAATTATACTACTTGATATTAGTAGAGTAATACCAATAATTATAAAAATTATTAAATATAGAGGATTATTAATTTTCCCAATATGATAAGTTTCTATAGGGAAGATTTCGTTACTTATAAAAAAGAAAATCAGTAATAGCGATAATTTATATAGTTTTCGAATCATAGTTAACATACCAAATATAACCTTTTACTTATACATTTCTCGGATAATTACTTTTTGTAGTTCTCTTTTGATGATGAGGTCGGTAATTACTTCGTCGGTATCGGTGTGTGGGTTTTCTCTTAGTTTTCTGTTTAGAAAATCCGAATCAATATCTATTCGGTAAAGTAGAGATTGTAATTTATTGTAGTCGTCGTTGAGCATTTCGTCAACTAGTGGTAGTATTTGTTTAAAAAGTTCTTGGTATGGGCTAATATCATTTCCTGTAAAAGTTACCGATAAGTTAAACCAGTTAAAGTCTTTGGCAAGTTGAGCAACCACTTTTTCAATCAAGTCTTGTCGGTTGTAGTAGGGGTAAAGTTCGCTTAAGGTAGGAATGATGTTCATTTTTAGTTCTCAGTTTACAGTTTTCGTATAAAAGTGTAATGTTGTCTGTCATAAATTCTCTTCACCCATTACTCAACACTCATCACATCATTAACTTTCACGGTTCATTAAAGCCTTAGCAAAATCTTCAAATAGTTTCTTCTTTTCTTGTTCGGCATTTACCGAATCTAAGTGAGCAATTGCGGTATTGTAAAACAGATTCATTTCCTCTTCGGCTCGTTGTTTTATTTTAAGCGAATCAAATATTTTGGTTACTCTTTTTACTTTGCTTTCTTTATCTAGAACAGCAGAAGTTAAACAAAAATCAAGTTCTTTTTTGAGGTCTTCTTTAGCTAATTCTTTTGCTTTCAGCAACAAATAGGTTTTTTTGTTGGCTATCACATCTCCACCAATTTGTTTTCCAAATTTTTCAGGATTTCCATACAAATCAAGAATATCATCCATCAACTGAAATGCTATACCTAAGTTTTTTCCAAATTCATAAATGTGATGGGCATCTTCTTTTGTTGCATCTGCTAAAACTGCTCCTATTTTTAAACTTGCAGCCAATAAAACAGCTGTTTTAAGTTCAATCATCCTAAGGTAATCATCAATACTAACAATCTCTTTGGTCTCAAAATTCATGTCAAGTTGTTGCCCTTCACAAACTTCAATAGCAGTTGAATTAAACAATTCAAGAATTTCGGGTAAATATTTTGCTGTTGACTTTGCTAGGTGTTGAATAGAATTTACAAACATTACGTCTCCAGAAAGAATAGCAATGTTAGCATCCCACTTTTTAAATACGGTTGGTTGTCCTCGACGAAGTGGTGCGTTATCCATAATGTCGTCGTGTAAAAGCGTGAAATTGTGAAAAATCTCGATAGCTAAAGCCGCATGAATTGCATTTTCAGTTTTTCCTTCAAACAAATCGTTGGCTAATAGGAGTAGAGCAGGACGTAATCTTTTCCCTCCTAAATCTAGAGCATATTTTATGGGTAAATAAAGTTCTTTAGGTTCTTTTTTAACGTAATCAATAGCTGCTAACTCTTTGTTTATTAAAGCAATGTATTCTTGTATTTTTTGCATTTACTAAATAATAAATGAAGGGTCTTTTAAAATAATATTTATTCCATCTTCTAAGCTAGTTAATTGCTTGTTGTTCAGCAATTTTTTCATGTTGGTAATATCAGGATGTCTTCTCGTCATATCACCTTCTGCTAATGGAGGTAAGAATTTTAGTTTAGATTTAGAGTTGGTTAATTTAATGATTAATGTAGCCAAGTTTAAAATAGAAGTTTCGATATCGTTTCCAATGTTTAGTGTTTTATTGGCACATTCGGGAGAGAAAGCAGCTGTAATACAAGCTTCAACATTGTTTTTCACAAAACAGAATGTTCTAGTTTGGTTGCCTTCGCCATAAATGGTAATTTCTTTGTTGTTTAGTGCAGCATTAATAAATTTAGAAATAACAAAATCTTTGCTTTGCTTAGGTCCGTAGGTATTAAAAAATCTAAATATGGTGTAGTCTAATCCAAACTCTTGTTTGTATGATTTTAAAAATGCTTCACCTACATTTTTAACAATGGCGTAAGGTAAACGTGAGTTTAAAGGAGTTGTTTCTTCATGTTGAGGATATTCAACAGGTTCGCCATAAACTTCGGATGAAGAAGCATACATTACTCGTTTAACACCTGTGTTTTTCGATAGTTCAAGAATATTTTTAATTCCTGTAATATCATTCAATACTTTAATAGGATTGTCTAACGTTCTTTTTACACCAACCAAAGCAGCATAATGAAAAACATAATCGAACGAAAAAGTATGAAAAACACTAGTAATTTCAGTTATGTTGTTTACATCACATTGTATAAATTTTAGGTTGTCGTGTGGAGTTTTAGGTAGTTTGTTTTTATCTCCAGTTTGAAGATTATCAACCACCACCACAAAATTGTTTTTATCCTCAACAAGTCCTTCAACAAGAGCACTTCCAACAAAACCGGCTCCTCCAGTAACTAATATGTTTTTTTTATTTTTCATTTACAATATCCATTAGGTAAGTTCCGTAGCCACTTTTAATTAGAGGTTCAGCCAATTGTTTCAATTGATTTTTTGAGATGAAACCTTTTCTGTAGGCAATTTCTTCAATGCAGCCAATTTTTAAACCTTGTCGTTCTTCAATAACTTGAACATATTGCCCTGCTTGCATTAACGAGGCATGTGTTCCTGTATCTAACCATGCTGTCCCTCTATCTAAGATACCAACTTCTAGTTTTCCTAAATCTAGGTAGGCTTTGTTTACATCAGTAATTTCATATTCTCCGCGTTTGCTTAGCTTAAGTGCTTTGGCAATTTTTACCACATCGTTGTTATAAAAATATAAACCAGGAACTGCATAATTCGATTTTGGTTTCTCTGGTTTTTCTTCAATTGAAACAGCTTTATGGTTTTTATCAAACTCAACCACACCATATCGTTCGGGGTCGGAAACGTGATAAGCAAACACCACTCCACCATCGGTATTGGTTTTTTGAGCAAGTAATTCTTCCAAACCTGTTCCGTAGAAAATATTATCGCCTAGTATTAAAGCAACTTTATCGTTTCCTATAAATTCTTCTCCAATAACAAATGCTTGAGCTAAACCGTTAGGAACTTCCTGAATAGCATAAGTGAATTTGCATCCAAATTGAGTTCCATCTCCCAAAAGGGTTTTAAAACTTGGGTTATCGTGCGGAGTAGTAATAATTAAAATCTCGTTTATTCCAGCACTTATCAAAACCGAAAGAGGGTAATAAATCATCGGCTTATCATAAATAGGCATTAACTGCTTACTTACTGCAAGTGTTAAGGGGTGTAGTCTAGTTCCGGAGCCTCCAGCTAAAACAATTCCTTTCATAGTTTTTAATTGTTTAATTATTTCTCTTCTGTTTGATGTACTATTTGTTTTACCTCTAAATCATCAATTTCAATGTCGTCTTCTTCATCATAAATTTCAAATAAAGGTTCTTTTTTAAACGCTTTTGTTGTTAATGCCTTATCCAAAGATAGTAACAATGAGGGTAAAAGTATCAAATCGGCTAAAATGGCTACAAGTAAAGTTAAAGAAACTAAAAACCCGAGTGCTACGGTACCACCAAAGCTCGAAGCTGTAAATACTCCAAAACCAAAAAATAAGATGGT
This sequence comes from uncultured Vicingus sp., assembly GCA_964398455.1. GTDB lineage: Bacteria > Bacteroidota > Bacteroidia > Flavobacteriales_E > Vicingaceae > Vicingus. The sequence goes on from CAYNMR010000010.1 coordinate 48,020, forward strand.
TGAGGTGTAAATCATACTTACGCCAGTTTCTCTTAATGCTACTAATACAGATTTTTTAATTCCAACTTTGTGTGTTTTTAATTCCTGTCGGTATTTTGCAAGAAAATGAATGGTATCATCGACCGAAATTCCGAATGCTATACTAAAAATTAATATGGTAGATGGTTTTATAGGAATGCCAACATAGCCCATTAATGCAGCTGTGGTAATTAATGGAATCAGGTTTGGTATTAATGATACTATCACCATTCTAACAGAAGAAAATAATACGGACATGATGGATGCAATAAGTATAATTGCTAATGCCAAACTTGTAAACAGGTTTTCTACCAAATAGTTAGTTCCTTTTAAAAAGGCAACACTTGTTCCTGTTAAGGTAACTTTGTATTCTTCAGGGCTAAATATAGAATCAATTTTTGGTTTAATTTCGGCCAACAATACTTCTAACTCTTGTGAACCAATATCTGCCATCTGGAAACTAACCCGTGTAATTTGATTGTCTTTGTCAATAAAAGAGGAAAAGTCTTTTCGAGTAGAATCTTGAGAAATGTATTCTTTTAACTTATTCAGCTCTGTTGCAGGAGGAAGTATATAAAATTTTGGATTCCCTTTTTTGTATGCTTGATAGGAAAATTGTATTGCCTCTACTACCGAAAGAGGGTCAGAAAATTCAGGATAAGCCGAGAGTTCTTTTTGTAATTTCTTAATCTTATACAATGTGGTTGCATTATCTGCAAATACACCATTTTTCTTTCTAGTATCAATTACCACTTCAAACGGCATAACACCTTTGAAATTCTCTTCAAAGAATTTAAGATCTTTTACAATAGGGTCGTCTTGGGGTAAATCGTCAACAATATTTCCTGTGGTTGTAATAAGTGATATTCCATAAAATCCAAACCCAACAATAACAAGAGTTGCTAAATATATTTTTTTTCTATGATAGGTAACAAGATGAACGAGCTTCTCTACCAGTCTTTCCATCAACTTGTTTTCTAAGTGTTTAATATGTCTTGTTTTAGGTTCATCTAAGAAACTAAAAATGATAGGAATTAGAAGTATTGACAATACAAACACCAAAATAATATCAATTGCTGCTACAACTCCAAACTCTACTAATATGGAGCTTTTGGTAAAAATAAATGTAGCAAAACCTACTGCAGTGGTGGTATTGGTTAAGAAAATGGCATTACCTGTTTTTTGTATAACACGGCTCAATGATTTTATCTGATTTCCATGTTTTTTGAATTCGGCGTGGTATTTATTTAAAAGGAAAATACAGTTGGGGATACCAATTACAATAATAAGTGGAGGTATTAAACCAGTTAGAATGGTTATTTCGTAGCCAAATAGCACCAATATGCCCAACGACCAAATAACCCCAATACAAACAACTAGTAATGAATACAACGTTGCTTTAAATGATCTAAAAAACAGAAATAAAATAAACGCTGTAATTAAAATAGATAAGAATAGAAATATTTTAATTTCCTTGGCAACTTTTGTTGAGGAGTTTGCTCTAATAAATGGTAGTCCAGATTTGTGTACTTTAATTTGAGTCGAATTTTCAAATTCCGTGATAAGTTCATCTATTGCAGTAAAAATGCCATTTCGGTACTTCGAGTCTAAAACTTCACGGTTTAGGGTTACAGCAATTAAGGTAGATTGAGTAGAGTCGGTGTACAAGAAACCTTCATAAAATGGGTAGCTGTATAAAACCTCTTTTAATGAATCAACTTCAAGTTGTGTGGTTGGTCTTTTTGTTACCAATTGCTGAAGGTCGAATTGCTTTTTTTCGTCGTTTCGGGTTAGTGTATATGCATTAGCTATTGATAAAGCTTCTGTTATTCCATTTACTCGAACATCTTTATTGTTCTTTTTAAAGTCAACCTGAATTTTTTTTAAATCATGCGTTAAATCATACCAAGCATTAAAGTTTTTTAATTCAAAAAGGTTTTCGTTTTTTATGCCAATAACAATAACGCTTCCGTCGGCACCAAAGGTCGATTTAAAATTTTCGTAATCAATGTAAGTAGAATCTGTTTTGGGTAGCATTTGAGCCATTTGATAGCTCATTTTGGCAAATTGTGCCAAGTACCCCATTATTATGGTAACTATCCCAATCCCGATAAGGATGGCTAACCTATTTTTAAGTATAATTTTAGATAGTTTAAACCACATAATTTATTGCATCCAATATAAAAATAGCCTGCAAATAGCTATAAAAAATGAGCTTCCAAATAAAGGAAAATCGGGTTAATTAATTTATTTCTTTTTTTCCGTTTGTAATGGAGCTATTTTAACCTTGGCAAGATTGTGAATATGCATTACATTTGGTTGATAATCAATAATGTTGGATTGGAATAAGCGGTAATTTTCATTGTACCACAATGGAATAACTGGAGCTTCGTTTATTAAAATTTGTTCTGCTTTTAAACATAACTCGTTTCGTTTAATATCATCTGTAGTGGTAATAGCCTGTTCGTAGTAATTATCAAACTCACTGTTTTGGAATCGAGAAGAGTTTGGAAAAGAAGATATTTCTAATGATGCTGGAACATATCCGCCATAACCAATGTTTAAGAAATTATCTACCGTAGGGAAATCTGCTAACCAAGCCGAAATACCCATGCTGCCCTGTCCCATTTGATCTAATGCTAATTTTTCAGCGAATGTTACAGTTACTATTTCTGTGTTGATGTTTAATTCCGTTAAAAGTTGTTTTTGAATTTCAAGAGCAACTCTTAATAATTGATTTTCATCGCCTCCGATATAGAATTTAATTAAAGGTAAACCATCACCATTTTTGTAACCTGCCTCAGCAAGAAGTTTTTTAGCCTTATCAGCATTGTGTTCAATTCCTATGATTGATTCGTAATCGTAGTTTTTAATAGATGGAGGAACAATACCATTTAAAGCAGGGCCATAAGCTTCGCCATTAAGCACAACATCAACCAATTTAACTTTGTCAATGGTCATGGCAATTGCCCGACGAACTTTTGTGTTTTTAAAAGGCTCTGTTTTGGTGTTGAATTCCAAATAGGTTGATACCAATTCTGGATATCTACCCAAAACGTATTTAGGTGGTTTTGATTCAAAATCGGAGATTTGATTTTCAACAACATCTTTTATTGATGCAGAAGGTAAATCAACAATGATATCTAATACTTTGTTTTCAAATTGCTCTAAGCGGTCTTGGCTTTTAGGAACAATATGAAAAGCAACAGCATCTAAATAAGGTAATTTATTACCTTTTTCATCTGATGAGTGATAGTTCTCGTTTCTTTTTAATGTGATAATAGTATTTTTTATAGAATGCTCATCAAAAACAAATGGACCAGTTCCAACAATGGTAAGCTTATTTTCTTTTACTGCTTCTTCGGGAACAATTGCTAAGCTAATGGTAGCAAGTGTTTGTAAAAAGTTAGAAGATGGTTTTGATAAAGTAAAACTCACCGTATAATCATCAATAGCTTTTACACCACTAACTTCTTTTATTGCTGGGTTTTGATGACATTCGTTAGCACCAGCCAGTTTATTTTTTAATAAATTGTAAGCGTAATTCGCTGAGGTATTGCCACATGCTCTGTTAAAAGTAAAAACAACATCACTAGCTTTTAGTTCTCTTCCTTTTCCATTTTTAAAACAATCATTGTCATGAAAAAACACTCCTTTTTTTAGTTTAAAAGTATAAGTCAAACCGCTTTCATCTATTTTCCAGTTTTCAGCTAAAAGAGGTTCTACGCTCAAGTCGGTTGAGTTAAAACGCACCAATCCTTCAAAAATTTGGCTTATCACCTGAACAGAATAACCATCCACAATCATTATCGGATCCAATTGTTTTACCTCTTGATTTATTGCTATATCAAGTGTTTCGCCATAAAGCGTTTCTCCTTTGTTTTGCTCGTCTTTAGCATCGTTTTCTCCACAAGAAAAAATCGATAAACTAACTATAGCTGCTAAGGTGTATTTAAAAATTCTATTCATAATATAATTGAAATGACTTTGTAAAAAAACAAAAGTAACAATTTCAACAGACGTATTAAAATACTTTTTTTTAAATAGCTGTAAACCAAATTAATTAGCGTAGTAAAGTTTCCCAACTAAAAAGTTGTTTTTAAAATCAAACATAACAGTGGTTAATTGAAAGTAAAAATCATTAACTTTGTCAGTTAGAATAACCACTGATATTAAAAAAACAACATGACCTTATCACATAATTTTCATATCCCAGTAATGGGGATTGGTTATACGGTTGACACTCCAGTTAAAATTGCACATTACGGAATATCATCTGTTCTTTCCGTAGGTGACGATATGTTACTTGAACGACTTAGAGAGTTTTACTCTGCTAAGTTAAATCTCCCATTCGCTCCTATTCACAAAAATGAATTTGATAAAAGAGCAAAACGAATTACAGCATACTTAAACCTTGTGAATCAAATGGTTCACGATAAGTTTAATGAATTAAAAAGTTCTGCTTTTGAAACAGGCTCTGAGATTACCAAGTATTTTGAGATGCTTCCAGATTTTTCGACCCTTAAGAAAGAATATCTTAAAATGTTGAACGAAAAAGAGCATGAAGTAAAAGAAAACATTCAAAATTGGTTGAGAGCAAACATGGTTGCTGGTTCTATTGATATCAACATCATGACCAAACTGGATAGAGACAACTTTGATGAAAAAGGTGAGCAATTGCCTATTGAATTTAATGATGCTCATGCTGCAGTGCGTGGTTTTGCTAACAGCAACCTTAGTTCAGGATTGGTTTTGTCAGCAGGATTAAACCCTCGTTTGTATAGCTACATTTCTAACTTTGAAGCATTTTTTCCTACAGCAAAAGGAGTTGTAGATAAAAAAATTATCTTAAAAGTGAGCGATTATCGTTCGGCTTTAGTTCAAGGTAAATTTTTAGCTAAAAAAGGTATTTGGGTTTCCGAATATAGAGTGGAATCGGGTTTAAATTGTGGAGGACACGCTTTTGCTACCGACGGTTTTTTAATGGGACCAATTTTAGAAGAATTTAAACAAAATAGAACCACTTTGGTTGAAGAGGTTCATCAGATATTAAACGATGCGTTGGCTAGTTTAGGAAAACCTAGATTGGAGCGTCCGCTTGAAATGAAAGTAACTGCACAAGGTGGTGTGGGTAATATTACCGAACATCAATTTTTAACCGATTATTATCACGTAGATAGTGTTGGGTGGGGAACACCATTTTTGTTGGTTCCTGAAGCAGTAAACATTGATGACGATACCTTTAATTTACTTTCAAATGCAAAAGAAGAAGATTTGTATTTGAGTGATATCTCACCAATTGGAGTGCCGTTTAACTGTGTGGTGGGAAACACCAAAGACAACGAGCGTGACGAAAAAATTGCAACAGGAAAGCCTGGTAGTGCTTGTCCGAGCCAATATTTAAAACTGTACAACAAAGAATTTACCGATAAACCGATTTGTTTAGCATCGCGTCAATATCAAAAATTAAAAATTGCTGAGTTAGACGCCAAAAACATTTCAGATACTGCCGAATATAAAAAGCAATACGATAAAATTACCGTTAAATCGTGTTTGTGTGCAGGTTTGGTAATGACGGCTTATACCGAAAATGATTTGTTGAAATCTACTGACGGTAAAGGAATTTCAGTTTGCCCAGGTCCAAACATGGCTTATTTTTCTAAAAAAGCTACATTGGCAGAAATGGTGGGACATATTTATGGCAAAAACAACTTGCTAAACGACACGTATCGACCAAACATGTACATTAAGGAATTAGGTATGTACATTGATTACCTAAACAAAGAACTAAACAATTGTGCACCCGAAGACATTAACGAGCGTAAGGTGAAATATTTTGCATCATTCAAAGGAAACCTGTTGAGCGGAATTGAATATTACAAAACTTTGTTGCCTAAGTTAAACGACAACACCCAATGGAAATCGGAACTGGAAACCTACTGGGCAAAAGTAAACTTGATACAATTGCCGGTGTTGGTTGCTAGCAACTAATTACGTCATTGCGGGTGTGACCCGTAATCAAAAACAAAAAAAATCCCTACAGCAACTGTATGGATTTTTTGTTTTTTAACGATTATCGGATGCCGTTCTTTCGGTCATTTGTTATTTATGTTTATCAACTTAATATTCTTTGCACACTCGCCTTGCTGATTAGTCCCAATTTCATAGGAAACCAGTTGTCCATTTTGTAAGTTTTTCCAGTCTAACCAATTTGAGCATTCAATAAAATCATAACGATTTGCATAAATTCTTTCATTATCTGTTTCTATGAAAACAAAATTTGCTTCCGTCTTTCCTTTATCTACATTTCCAATTTTCTTGTTACCGCTTACTTCAAAATCTAGCATATGATTAAAGCTATCGTCATTGAATTTGTCTGCATACCTTGTAATAGCTTTATGACATAAATGAGTTAATGCAATTTGTTTTTCATATTTTGTAATGAGTGTCTTTACTAAAGCTTTGTTTTTTTCTATTTCGGTAGTCGGTATTGTGTTTACAAAGCTATATAAACAGTCCACAAAATTTTTCAGCACCTTGTAGTCAATAATGTTCTTTTCTACGCATTCTTCAAATGTTTCAAATGCCTTTTTGTAATGATTAATAGCATTTTCAATATCTGTTTCAACTCGTAGTAAACTTTGTCCAGTATTTGAATATAGGCTTATGAGTTCCGTGTAAGCTACCCTAGTATTTTTTGGGTCTAAGTCTTTGTTTTTTAGAAGATTTCTTAATATTTGAATTGCTTTATTAAAATCTCTCTTATGATTGTAGCACCTTGCAAATAGAAAAGAAGTATAAGGATGGTTCGGATTTTGGTCATAAACCCTTTGAGCATATATTAGTGCTTTGTCACTATCTTCAAGGTTGAACATTAAAAACTGTGCATAGTAGAAAAGCAATCTTAAATTATTTGGTGCAATCTCTAAACCCATTTGATAATCTTCTTCAGCACTTAAAATGTCCCCTTGAGTTGCTTTTATAAATGCACTAACTCGATAAACTTCTGAATAATTTGCATCAATGTTTTTTGCTTCATTGACTTTTTGCAAAGCTTTTTCAAAGTTGCCAACTTTTGAGTAGCTCAAAGCTTCTGATAAAAATTTTGCAGAAATTTTTTGATTTGCTGTTTCAAAAGATAGAGCATTAATTGAAAACTCATTGTAAAGACTATATTTTGTGATGTCTTTTAATCCTTCTTCAAGAACCTTGTATTTTTTTGTCAATGACTTAACATATTCTGGTTCTATTTGGTAGTTTTTTGATAAAAAGTCTTTAGCAAAATCGGATATGTAATAGTAAACTTCTTCTAAGTTATTTGCATCCTTTATTTCTCTGTTGATTAAGGTAGTTCTAAAAAGTTCTATTAGGTATTTGCGAACTTCTAAAGGCTGAAAATTTGAAAGATAGATTATTTCACCAGTCGTCAATTTTCTTCTTGATGCCCTAATTGTTTTTAAAATTGCAATTGCTCCATCACTTAATTTCTCATATACATTCGTTAGGCAAAAATTCAATAAATCGTCTTTGTTTGCTAAAACTTCTGCTGGTGAAATACCCATTTCAACTGTATTTACAAACCACTTTAAGGCAAGTGGATTAAAATACAACTTTTCAGAAATCTCTACTAATGTCTTTGGTGGAAGTTTCATTAAAGTATCACTATTTCTAATTCTTGCAATTTCACGAATTAACTTTGAAGCTTCATTTTCTGTAAGTCCACTTAATTTTCTTGGAAATTCTAATTCTCCTAATCCAATTCTTGAAGTAATTAAAATATTGCATTTTACTTGGGCTTTTCTTATAAAATCTCTGACTTCTTCATTGTGTATGGTTTCTAAGTTGTCAATTATTATAAGTGTTTTGAATAAGTCTAAGTATTCTAAAATTGAGGTTAGCTTGTTCTCTTCAACTTTAGCGTCTAAAGTGTCTGAGATTACATTTATCAAACCTGTATAATCAGTTATTGTTGTGTAAATCTCTTCAATGCCCTTTGCAGTTAACATTGTTGTTTTTGCTGTAGTCCAAATAATTAATTCAAAAGGACATTTTTCATTTAAGTCTACAATATCATATGCAACCTTTAATGCTAGTGCGGTTTTTCCTATTCCACCGTCACCTAAAACTGTAACAACCTTGTTTGTAAAGATTAATTGTTTTACATCATCAACATCTTTTCCTCTACCGATAAAACCTGTTTCATCAAAGTCAGGAACTGGTAAATTATGGATAACTCTATTCGTTTGGCTACTAAATGATGTTGTCGGAAACTTAAGTGTTAAAACATATGAAGGGTCTTTTTCAATTAGGTTTCTTGTTTCAATTGTAGCTTTCCATTCTATTGGGTCATTAGTCTTTAGTTTAGTAATAAAGTCATAAACGATTGCAAAATCACCACCTAAAAGTGGTCGTGTATGCATTACTCTATTACGAACAGGAATTATTGAAACTAAGTCGTTGAAGATTGAATTTATAAAATCATTTGTTTGTTTTGTCAAAAAAACATTGTTCTTTTTAAGAATAACAAATGTGTCTCCGAAGTCCAAAAAATCGACAATGTCCTCCAAGGATTTTTTATAGTCAACTCCTGGATTTTCTTTGTTAAATCTATCAACTACTTTTAATTGAAGGTCGTTGTCGTGGAAAAAATGTATGTCCTCGTGAAACGGTGCAATGTATTTTTTTATTATGTTTTTTAGGTCTATTTCTACACCATAGATAAATGCCGCAAGGGTTAGTCGAACTTCTGTTATTTTAGCCATATTGTTTGTCTTGTGTAGATGTTTAGTTGTTTGTAGTGTAGTCGTTTACGGTTTCCGCTAACTTAATTTATATATTCACCTTTAGTATAAATATACACCCAATTTTGGGCGTATATGTGCACCTTTTGGTGTATATATCTAATTCCAAATATATCACTTTAATTTTTATTAATCATCGAACAATTTTTTTATGGTTTGAATACGTTTATTTCATTAAGATAAAAAATATCTACCTAAAAATCAATTGATTAATGTGTTTTTCAATCCATTGGAAACATTTTTAATAAAAAACGTTTCCAATGTATATTTTGTTTCCTACTTTTGTTCCCATGGAAACAAATGAAAAAGAACTGTTGCTGTTGTCCGTTACCGAGTTGTTTATGCGTTACGGCATCAAAAGCCTAACCATGGACGATATTTCGCGTCATTTGGGTATCTCCAAAAAAACCCTTTATTTGGTTGCTACCGATAAGAAAGATTTGGTAAAACAATGTGTAGAGCTTACCGTAAATGCCGAAGAATGTATGTTGTGCGATATTACCGCACAAAAAGGTAATGCCATTGATGAGTTGTTTGACGTAAACAAACGCATCAGCCAAAAACTACAAAACGTGCAACCTGCGGTTTTGTATGATTTGCAAAAATATTACCCAGAGGCTTGGAAAGCAATGGAAAACCACAAGCAATGTTTTGTTTACGAAATGATTGTAGAAAACATTAGTCGTGGTATCAGCGAAGGTTTGTACCGTGAAAACGTGAATGCTGAGATTGTTGCAAAAATTTATGTTGGGTTAATTGACAAAATGTTCGACCCCGATTTTTTTCCAACCAACAAATATTCATTTGAGTTGCTGCATCGCGAAATTGCCCGATACCACATTAGAGGAATTGCCAGCGAAAAAGGCATAAAATATTTATCAAAAAAATTAGTCGACGAAAATTTAAACTTTTAAAAAAATGAGATTATTCATTTTAGTGTTTAGTTCTATGCTGCTGTTCAATCAGTCGTTTGCACAAACCGAGCAAGCGTTTACCTTAAAGCAAGCACAAGAATATGCACTTAAAAACAATTACCAACGCATAAGTGCCGAAAAAGACGTGTTAATTGCCAAGAAAAAGGTAATGGAAACCACTGGTATTGGTTTGCCACGTGTGGAAGCTGAGGCACAATTTCAAAATTTTTTGGAGTTACCAGTAAGTTTGGTTCCAGCATCGGCATTTAATCCAAATGCACCAGCCGATGAGTTTGCTGAATTAAAATTTGGTACCGATTACAATACTACAGCTAAAATTACAGCAACACAGTTGTTGTTTGATGGTTCGTATATTGTTGGGTTGCAAGCATCACGCACGTACAAAAGTTTTGCTGAAAAAAGCTTAGAAAAAACCGAAATTATGGTTCGCGAAGATGTTGCTCAAGCTTACTACTTGTGTTTGGTTGCCGACGAAAACCTAAAAATTTTAAAAAACATAGCTGAATCGACTGCTAAATTATTGGATGAAACCACTAGGGTTTATCAAGAAGGATTTGCGGAAGAACAAAGTGTTGACCAATTGCAATTAACGGTAAACAATATCAACAATTCGCTATCGGAAGCTGAACGCCAAAAAGCGATTGCGTTGAATTTTTTAAAATTCCAAATGGGACTAGATTTGTCATCAACCATTTCGTTAACCGATAACATTGATGGATTGCTTAGTGAAGTAAGTGCTGAAGATGCTTTTGCAAAAGAATTTAAGGTGGAAAGCAACATTGAGCACCAAATCATCAAAGTAAACGAAGATTTAATGAAACTGAATTTACGTAAAGAGCGATTTGCATTTGCTCCTTCGTTGGCTGCATTTTTTAATCATCAGCAACAAAACATGAGCAACAAGTTTGAGGTGTTTAGCGGTGGTACTTGGTATCCTTCAACCATATGGGGTTTGTCGTTAAAACTTCCTATTATTTCGGGAGGTATGCGACTGGCAAAAATGGGTCAAGCCAAGTTAGATTATGAAAAAGCGGTAAACACTACCAAGCAAGTTGAACAGAGTTTAATGCTTCAAGTTCAACAAGCAAAATCGGGTTATACCTCGTCGTACAGCATTTACAAGAACCAAAAAGATGGGTTGAGAATAGCTGAAAAAATAAACAACAATTCCGTTAAAAAATACACCGAAGGGTTGATATCAAGTATGGAGTTAACACAAACGCAAACACAATACTTGGAAACAGAAGCAAAATACATCAAATCGTTGTTGGATTTGTTTAATTCAACTTCACAACTTAAAAAAGCTTTGGGAACGAAAAATTAAGGTGTAAGGAATTAAGGAATAAGTAAATAGGAAATAGTGATTTATAACTAAAAAAATAAAAACAATTAGCGGAAATCTGAGATATCTGCGAGAAACAATAAAAACAAAAACAAATGAAAAATTGGATTTTAGTAATTGGAATAGCAACAATAGCTTACTCATGTGGGTCGAAAAGCACTGACAGTTTAGCTGAATTAAAACAGCAAAAAGATTCGCTTAAATCTTTGTATGATGATATTGCTGCACAAATAGCGGTTATCGACCAAGAAATAAAAGCTGCAGATACCACAGCACGTTTGCCTTTGGTAACCTTAAATACTGTTGAGGTAAAACCTTTTAGCCATTTTGTGGAAATACAAGGAGCAGTAGAAACAGGCGGAAATGCGTTGTTGTATCCTGAAGCATCAGGAACCATAACTGCTATTTTGGTTAAAGAAGGAGCAACCGTTAACAAAGGTGATGTAATCATGAAAATTGATGCTGATGTTTTGCAATCTACTTTAACAGAAGTAGAAACACAATACGAATTAGCAAAAGATGTTTATGAAAAACAAGAACGTTTGTGGAAAGATAAAATTGGTTCTGAAATGCAGTACCTACAAGCTAAAAATAACAAAGAAGCATTGGAGCAAAAAATTAAAACCATCAAACAACAAGTAGGAATGTATGTAATTAAAGCACCTATTTCGGGTATTGTAGATGAAATTTTACCAAAAGTGGGTGAAGCAGCTATGCCCGGAATGCCAGTTGCACGAGTAATTAACTACAACGAAACCTATGTTAAAGCTGATGTTTCTGAAAAATATGTTGGCATGCTAAAAGAAGGAACATTGGTAAATGTTAGTTTCCCAACTATTGGAAAAGAATACCAAAGTACTGTAAAACGTGTTGCCGATTTTATTAATCCAACCAACCGTTCGTTTAAAATTTACATTGATTTATCAAATGTAAAAACTGATTTAAAACCTAATCTTTTAGCAGATATTTCGGTTAGAGATTTTACATTAGATACAGCAATTGTGTTACCTTCTAGCATTATTCAACAAGATAGAAATGGTAACGATTATGTATATATTATTGAAAACACATCGAATCAAAATAAGGTGAAAAAGGTGGTTATAAAACCAGGCTTCTCTTACCAAAATCAAACAGTGGTATTAGAAGGACTTAAAGGTAACGAACAATATATTGATAAAGGTTCTAGAAGTGTGCAAGATGGTGATGTGGTAGAAGTAAAGAAGTAAATGCCTCCCCAACCCCTCCGAAGGAGGGGCTAAGTAGAGTAACGAAAAAAAGAATTAAAAAATTAATGACTAATAACTAGTAACCAAATCCTTCTCGATTCTCCAAAAGGAGTGGAAACTCCCTCCCTTTGGGAGGGTCGGGGTGGGCTAATACTAAAACAATGGAAGATAAAAAAGGATTAATAGAGTTTGGTTTAACCACGCTTTCTGTTAAGAATAAAACAACAGTTTTTGTTATTACAGCTATTATTTTAATAGCAGGAGCAATGGCTTATGTTTCGATGCCTAGAGAGGCATTTCCGGAGGTAGTAACTCCTGAAATATATGTTGGAACACCTTATCCTGGAAACTCACCAGTTGATATTGAAAAGTTAATTACCCGACCTATTGAGAAGGAAATTAAAACCATTTCGGGTATTGATAAATTAACCTCAAATTCTATTCAAGGATATTCGTCTATTCGAGTAGTTTTTGATTTTAGTGTTTCACCAGAAAAAGCATTGCAGAAGGTTAAAGATGCGGTAGACAAGGCAAAAAGTAGTTCCGATTTTCCTACTGATTTACCTATGGATCCGAACGTTTTTGAGATGAATTTCTCAGAACTTACTCCTGTGATGAATGTAAACTTGTCGGGCGATTTTTCAGCCGATTTATTAGAAGATTATGCCGAAATAATTGAAGACAAAATTGAAGCACTTCCGCAAGTTACCAAAGTAGATATTCGCGGTATTCAAGAAAAAGAAGTTAAAATAAAGGTGGACGTGCAAAAAATGGAAAGCATGAACATCAGTTTTAATGATATTGAAAATGCTGTTGCTTATGAAAACATGACCATCTCTGGTGGCGATTTGTTGGTTGACGATATCAAACGAAGTGTTCGTACAGTTGGTGATTTTAAAGATTGGAAAGACATCGAGAACTTAATTGTAAAACAAGAAAAACAAGAAATTGTTTATTTAAGAGATATTGCTGAAATTACGTTTGAAGGAAAAGACCGTGATTCTTACGCTCGTGAGTTTGGAAAACCAGTGGTAATGTGCGATGTGTTTAAGCGAAGTGGACAAAACTTATTAGAAGTTTCTGATGCAATTAATGTAATTATTGCCGATTTAAAAGCGAATGAATTTCCAGAAAGTTTAACGGTTTCTATCACCAGCGACCAATCTGAACAAACAAGAACACAAGTGGATGAATTGGAAAATAGTATCATTTTTGGAATGCTCTTGGTTATTGGCGTGTTGTTGTTTTTCTTAGGCTTGCGTAATGCGTTGTTTGTAGGTATTGCAATTCCATTGTCGATGTTTATGTCGTTTATGATTTTAAATTTCATGGGAGTTTCTTTAAACATGATGGTGTTATTTTCATTGGTATTAGCTTTAGGTATGTTGGTAGATAACGGAATTGTTATTGTAGAAAACATCTATCGTTTCTTAAGTGAAGGACATTCGTTAGTTAAAGCAAGTATGTATGGAGCAGGAGAAGTTGCTTGGCCTATTATTGCTTCTACAGCAACAACTTTAGCAGCATTCATTCCATTGGCGCTTTGGCCAGGTTTAATGGGTGAGTTTATGAAGTACTTACCCATAACTTTAATTATTGTGTTGGGTTCATCATTGTTCGTGGCATTGGTTATCAATCCAGTTTTTACTGCTGCATTCATGAAATTAGAAGAGAAACCAGCTAATAAAAAGAAGATTTTAATTACTTCCATTACTTTAGTTTTAGTGGGATTGATGTTTAGCATTTTTGCTTCAATGGGCTTCGGTAATTTAATTATTGCAGCAGGTTTAATAACTTTAGTTAGCACTTACTTTTTTAACCCAGCAACTAAATATTTCCAAGAAAATGTATTGCCTAAGTTGGAAAGTTTCTACGAAAACTTCTTAACTAAAGCCTTAGCGGGAAAGAAACCTAGAAAGTACTTACTAGGAACATTTGGGTTATTGATACTTTCTTTTATTTTAATGGCAGTTGCTCCTCCCAAGGTGGAATTTTTTCCAGTAAACATGCCTAAATACTTAAATATCTTTATTGAACAACCTATTGGAACAGATATCGAATCGACTAATAAGATTGCTATCGATGTGGAAAATAGAGTAATGGATTACTTTAAACAAGAAGTTGAAGTGAGGGGTGAAAAAATGCCACGAGGTTTCATCGTTGAATCTGTTATTGGGCAAGTTGGACAAGGTACTTCCGACCCAGCACAAGGAGTATCCATGGGTGATACGCCAGAAAAAGCTAGAATTACGGTTTCATTTGTTCCTTTTAGTGAAAGAAAAGGTGTAAGCACTAATGAGATAATGAACGATATTAGAGCTATTACCAATGATATTCCAGGAGCACAAATAACGGTAGATAAAGACCCTGCAGGCCCCCCAACTGGAAAACCAATTAATATTGAAATTTCGGGTGAGGATTACGAATTGTTGATTGAAGATGCTGAGAAAATGAAACAATATATCAACCAACAAAACATTCCTGGAATTGAAGAGTTGAAATTGGATATCCAAACAGGTAAACCTGAGTTGCTAATTAACGTGGATAGACAAAAAGCTAACCGTTTCAATTTATCAACAGCACAAATTGGTTCGTCTATTCGTACATCATTGTTTGGTAAAGAAGTTTCTAAATACAAAGAAGGCGAAGATGATTATAAAATTATCTTAAGAATGAATGATGTCTCTAGATATAATGTGGAAAAAATCATGAACCAGCGAATTACCTTTAGAGATCCATCTAATGGAAAAATTGTTCAGGTGCCAATTTCAGCGGTAGCAACAGCCCAAAAATCGGCTACTTATAGTTCTATTAATCGAAAAAATCAAAAACGAGTAGTTACCTTACAGTCTAACGTATTGGAAAACTACAATGCGAATGAAGTGGTTGAGAATATCAAAAAATCGCTATCTGGTTATAAGGTGAACGATAAACACAATTGGAAATTTACTGGTCAGCAAGAAGACCAAGCCAAAGAAATGGCATTCTTGAGTTCGGCTTTATTAATTGCAGTATTTCTGATTTTCTTGATTATTGTAGCTCAATTTAACTCTGTTTCGGCACCAGTAATTATTGTTACAGCAGTTGTATTTAGTTTAATTGGAGTGTTATTAGGATTGGTTATTTTTAGAATGGATTTTGTTATCATGATGACCATGATTGGGATAATTTCCCTAGCAGGAATTGTGGTAAATAATGCTATTGTATTGATTGATTATACCAAATTGTTGTTGGAACGTAGAAAAGAAGAATTGGGAATTGGTGAAAATGAAAGATTATCTATTGACGAAATAAGAAATGCATTAATTGAAGCAGGGAAAACGAGGTTGCGTCCAGTTTTACTTACAGCAATTACAACTGTTTTAGGTTTAGTGCCATTGGCCGTGGGTATGAACATTAATTTCTTTACTCTATTTACCGATTTAGACCCACAAATTTATTTTGGAGGAGATAACGTGGTGTTCTGGGGACCAATGTCGTGGACTATTATTTTTGGTTTAACTTTTGCAACTTTCTTAACTTTGGTAATTGTTCCTGCTATGTTTTTAATAATTGAAAAAGGAAAAAATAAAGGCAGAAGATTGATGAAAAAAGCATAATGTATAGATTTCTTTTAATAGCAATTGTTGCGCTTGGCTTTAATTCTACTAATGCCCAAACCGACTTGCAAAAAGGAATTGATTTTTTTGATAAAAGAGCCGAAAAGCATGAAGGGTTGAAAGTCGATTCAACCAACATCAATAAAGCAATAGCATCTTTTCAAAAAGCATTAACTAGTAAAGCTGATAACGAAAGAGCTTACGATTACTTGTTGTTAAGCTATTATTACAAAGGTGCTTTTGTGGTTAGAACTAAATCCGACCAAAAAAATGCTTATTTAAAAGGCAAACAACTTGGAGAGGAAGCAATAAAGAAGTATCCAAAAAACAAAGCAATTTTATTGTGGTACATTGCCAATTTTAGTAAATATGGTGAGTCTAACGGAATTGTAGCTTCTGCAAGAGATGGTCTAGCAGACAAAATTAAAATGTATTCCGAGCGGCTGTTTGCAATGGATTCTACTTTTGCAGATGGTGCACCACACAAGTTGCTTGGTGTTATAAATTACAAAGTACCTAACATTCCTTTATTAATTTCTTGGCCGTCAAAAAAAGTAGCCGAACACCACTTAAAGAAGGCTTTGGCTATTAATCCAAAATCAATTTCAAACCTCTATTTTTATGCAGAGTTTTTGGTTGAGGTAAAACGCCATGCGGAGGCTAAGGTTTTATTAAACAGAGTAATCAATTCTAAACCAAGATTAGATGCAATAATTGAAGACCTTTATGATATTGCTCAGGCTAAGGAATTATTAGAGAAGTTAGAAGGGTAGTTAGTTTAGTTGTTGTTTTTATAACTCTTGAACCAACTTAATACTTTCATTTGTATAACACCAAAAATAGCTTCTTTAAAAATACCGCCACTCATTTTTGAAGCACCTTGTTGACGGTCGGTAAAAATAATAGGAATTTCAACCACATTAAAACCCAATTTGGTTGCCGCAAATTTCATTTCTATTTGGAAAGCGTAGCCTTTAAATTTGATTTTATTTAAATCAATAGTTGACAATACTTTTTTTGTATAACATTTAAATCCAGAGGTGGTGTCTCTAATATTAAGTCCAGTAATAAAACGAACATAAGCGGAGGCGTAGTAAGACATAAGTATCCTTCCCATAGGCCAGTTTACTACATTTACTCCTTTAATGTATCGAGAGCCAATAGCTAAATCGGCATCTGCTTTAGCACAAGCGTTGTAAAGTTTCATTAAATCTTCTGGATTGTGCGAAAAATCGCAATCCATTTCAAAAGTGTATTCGTAGTTTCTGTTTAACGACCACTTGAATCCATGAATGTAAGCTGTTCCTAGTCCTAATTTTCCTTTACGTTCTTCAATAAACAATTGGTTGGGAAATTCTTTTTGTAGTTCTTTTACAATACTAGCTGTTCCATCAGGAGAACCATCATCAATAATTAATACATCAAACGCCTGGGGCAACGAAAAAACCTTTCGAATCATGGCTTCCACGTTCTCTTTTTCGTTGTAGGTTGGTATAATTACTATTGAGTCTGACATTTTTTTATAAAACTTGATGTAAAGATATTAAAATCCTTATGAGTATAACAACTAATAAGAGAATCTTAACCTTGTTTATAAATTTTTAACAAACCTTTACTACAAAGCACCTTTTTTGATTTCTTCGACAACCGATGGATCAAGTAGGGTTGAGGTATCACCTAAATTAGAAGTATCGCCTTCAGCAATTTTTCGTAAAATTCGTCGCATAATTTTTCCCGAGCGAGTTTTTGGTAAACCTTTCACTACCTGTATTTTATCTGGTTTTGCAATAGGTCCAATTTCTTTGGTTACTTGCTCCAGCAATTCTTTTCGAATTTCATGTTCATTTACTTCCTTGGTACAAATTACATAGGCGTAAATTCCTTGTCCTTTAATAGCATGAGGAAATCCAACTACGGCTGATTCTACTACGCAAGGATGTTCATTTAGAGCATTTTCTACTTCTGCAGTACCCATTCTATGCCCCGAAACATTTATTACATCATCAACTCTTCCTGTGATTCGGTACATGCCATCTTCATCCCTTCTACATCCATCACCAGTAAAGTACTTGCCTTTATATGTAGAGAAGTAGGTTTGTTTGCAACGCTCATGGTCATTATACAAGGTACGTAACATCGATGGCCACGGGAATTTAATACACAAGTTTCCTTCCACATTGTTTCCGAGTAGTTCATTTCCATCTGTGTCAACAATACAAGGCTGAACACCAGGTAATGGTAAAGTTGCAAAAGCTGGTTTTAAAGGAGTTATTCCTGCCAAAGGAGAAATTAAAATTCCGCCAGTTTCAGTTTGCCACCAAGTATCTACAATAGGACAATTGTTTTTACCAATATGTTGATGATACCATTCCCAAGCTTCAACATTGATAGGTTCTCCAACGCTTCCCAATACTCGAAGCGATGAAAGGTTGTGTTTGTTCACGAAGCTAATATCTTGAGCCTCTAAAGCACGAATGGCTGTAGGTGCGGTATAAAAAATATTTACTTGATGTTTATCTACAATATCCCAAAACCGTCCTGCATCAGGGTAGGTTGGAATACCTTCAAACATCAATGTTGTAGCTCCAGACAGTAAAGGCCCATAAACAATGTAAGAATGACCTGTAATCCATCCAATATCGGCTGTACACCAATAGATTTCATTCTCTTGATACTGAAATACATTCTGGAAAGTGTAAGCAGTATAAACCATATAACCACCTGTGGTGTGAACAATTCCTTTTGGCTGACCAGTAGAACCAGAAGTATATAAAATAAATAAAGGGTCTTCAGCATCCATTTCTTCTGCTTTGCAAACAATGGAGGCTTTTGCTGTTTCATCATGCCACCAAACATCACGTTCGGGTTTCATATTTGCTGGATTGCCAGTTCGTTTTAATACGATGGATTTGGTAATGGATGGGCAATTTTCTAAAGCCTCATCAACTATAGTTTTAATCGGAATTGTTTTATCACCTCGGTACGATTCATCAGAAGTTAAAACAATATTACACGTAGCATCATTAATTCGATCAGCTAGAGCTTTTGCAGAAAAACCAGCAAATACAACTGAATGAATTGCACCAATTCGTGCACATGCCAATGTTGCAATAGCCAATTCTGGAACCATTGGCATGTATATACAGATTCGATCTCCTTTTTTTGCTCCATTGTTTTTTAGCACGTTGGCAAACTGACACACTTTTTCGTGCAGTTCTTGGTAAGTTAGTTTTATCGATTTTTCGTTTGGGTTATTTGATTCCCAAATAATTGCTGTTTTATTGGCGTTGTTGTTTAAATGTCTATCCAAACAGTTTTCGGTAATGTTTAGTTTTCCGTTGATAAACCATTTAATGTTAGGTTCTTCAAAATTCCACTCCAATGTTCTACCCCAAGGCTTTTTCCATTGAAATGTTTTAGCAATGTTATCCCAAAATTGTTCGGGATTGGCTATGCTTTCCGCATAGTTGGAATGGTATTCTTGTAATGATTTTATACGAAGATTCATAACTGAAAAATTTGAATAAAGATAAGCAATTTATAAAAAAAAGAAGCTACCCTTTTGAGGTAGCTTCTAAACATAAATTGATGAAAACTAAACTTATTTAGCAACAACAAATTTGTTGGTAGTAATAACACTTCCGTTGTTGTTGATGATAGTGTAGAAGTAAATACCGTTATTTAAATTAGCTGTATTTACTCTGTGTTTGCTTGAAGTCGAAATAGTGTTGCTTACAGTTTTTCCTGTAATATCAACTATTCTAACGCTATAGTTGTTTGCTTTTACCTCAAAGTTGATGAAGTTTTGAACTGGATTTGGATAAACAGAAACTTTAATGTTATCAAATTCATTAATTGAAGTTGAAACCTGAACATCATTTACATCTCTTGGTAATAATTTAAAATTACTAAAAGAATAATCTACTACACCCGTTACATTATAGTCAACAAATGTAATAGCATTATAACTAAACATTTTATTGTCAACGATTAATGCTCCCGAATTATCGTTTATAGTCCACTCACCATTTCCATTCGTTGCAGTATCGGCAGTACAACTTGCTCCAGTTACTTTAACTAAAACACCTTCGTATTGCTCAGCATTTACAGCTAAAGTTGTTAATGCTAAAGCTGCAGGTAATGTATTGCCTGAAGAGTTTACAACAAAAACAGAAGGGTTTTCAACTGTAGTATAATTAAAATATTCATCAACTGTTCCTGTAATGGTAACGTTATCACCAATTGTTGGATTGTTAACGTAATCTAAAACAAATACACCGTTATATGCTCCATTACCATCTTGGATGTAGTATCCATTAAATTGAGTAGCAGTTACAATTCCGCTTGTTTCAACCAATTGTCCCATGTATGGAGAATCAAATGGCGGAGTTGTAGTATTTTGAATTTGATTAATAGTTACAGGAGTTCCAACAGGAGGAGTTGAAGAACTAACATTAACTGAATCAATAATAACATCATTAACACCATCAGTACTGTGTAATGATATAATAAATTGTGCACTATCAGTAGTTGATGAAACAGTTACCGATTGAGAAATCATTACTAAATTATTGGCAGAAACGGTTGCTAAATCGACATAACTATTATATGTTCCATAATTTGGAGCACCAGAACCAATATAATAATGTCCAGTTCTTAATTGTCCAGCTGCTGCTTTAACCCATATCTTAATCTCATACGTACCGTTTGCATCAACATTAACGGTTTGAGTTGAAAATCTTTTATGAGTTGCACCAGTATTTTTTAAGGCAGCAGCACTTGTTCCATACAATACAGCAGATACCTCACTTACGTTTGAAGTGCCAATATTAGTTGAAGAGCCCATCCAGTCGGTTGGTAAACCACCTGACCAAGAGCTTAAATTGCTTTGAAATACGACTTGTGCATTAGCGATACTGCCTGCTACAAGCATTCCAATAAATAAAGTGTAGATTTTTTTCATAAGTTGTAGTTTTAAAAAATTTATATAAAATTAAGGATTTATTCCAATATCGTCAACTTCCCAAGTTCCAACACCAGAAGCATTTATACCAATGTGTTGAAATGCGATGTAAGTGGTTGATGAAATATAAGGGGTTAGGCTTAAATTTCCTGAGCTTGTCCAAGTACTCCATGAGTTTATATCTGTGTCCCAAGTTGCTTGGCTTGTCAAATCAACCCAAGTTGCGGTATTTGGGTTACTTGTTCCGTCATAATCAGTAGAAACCATTACTTTTAGTTGTGGATTTAATCCATAACGAACAACGTTTCTAAAGTTAAAATACGGAGCGGTAGAAGAAGATAAGTTAATTGCAGGAGAGATTAACCACGATTCGCTAGCTACTCCACTAGCTGTTCCTGAGTTATAGCAAGATATTTTAGCAGCAGAGTTAGTTGCAGCAAAAATTCCCCACTCAGTATATGATGGTCCTGAAATATGTTGAACAGTCCATCCTCCTGATGTTAAACTTTGGTCGTTAAAATCTTTAAAAATAGGTTTAGAACCAGTCATTTTTAGTTCATTTGGCTCTCTTATGATTAATTGAAGTCCTGAATTAAATTGTCCAACAACACCAATAAAAGTTCCGCTACCAGCAGGTAATGTGTCATTGGCAAAATTTGCATAACCACTTGTTCTAACATCAATTTGATTTGAGCCAGCGTCTTGTAAAATTCTACTTACACTTTCTTTGTTCACACCATCAGCATAAGTTTTTGTTAATCCTCCTTCAACAAAGAAAACACCATCTAATTGGATTAGTTTTCCTTGATAGCTTTCCATATTTGCTTTTAAAGTTGAAATGGAAACCAATTCAGGAGTTCTGTATTGTTGTGTTCCAAGTTTTACTACGTTATTATCTGGATGTATAGAATCTACTTGAAGCATCTGGTTGTATCGGAGCAATTTGGTTCCATTTAAATTTACTCTTATAGAATCACCAATATAAACTCCACTTGATGTAGTAAAACGCAGGTACAAAGCACCTGTTTCATCTTGTATGTAAGTTTCTTTGTATAAATTACCTGTGGTTTCATCAGCTGTAACTACTCCATAAACCGAAATATCTTGTGTAATTCTGGTTTCTGTACCAGGAACATGAAGAGCTCTTACTTCGGCAATAGTTAACACACTTCCAACAGGAACAGTTCTATTGGTTGGGGTATCATACTCTTTTGTGCAACCAGTTAATACCACTATTGCAGAAAAAAGTATAAGGCTATATTTTTGAATGTATTTCATTTGTTTATCTTATAAATCGTTAATGGTAAAATCATCTATTTCCCAAGTACTTCCATTTGAATTTGTGCCTGTGTATTTAAACGCAAATCGAACACCCGCCTGTTTGTAGCTAGTTAAACTAATGTTTCCTGAACCCATCCAAGCAAAATTACCTGACGACCATGTTGCTGAAGAAGTAATGTCTGTCCATGTTGTGGTAGTAACATCACCAGTGTAGGCAGTTGTTACATAAAGCTTTAGTGGGTCACCCGTGTATTTATAAGCCGATTGGAAATAAAGAATAGGGTTAGTTATATTCGTCAAATCAAAATCAGGAGATACTAACCATGTTTCGCAGGCTGTATTTGTTCCACTGTAATTAGAAATCATGGCATAGAAGGTTCCATTTGAACCGATATCATCAATTGCCCAATTGATATTTCCTACTACATTTTGTTTTGTCCAACCTCCAGAAGTAATATTCTGGTCTTCAAAGTTTTTTACATAAATAGGGCATTTTTCTTTTCTTGTTCCGTACAATGATAAGTCGTCTAATTTACGAATGGTTAACTGAACGGTAGTGTTGTATTGTGATACAACTGCAATAAAAGAACCTTTTCCTTTAGCAAGAGTGGTTCCAGCAAAGCTAGAATAACCACTTGAACGAACAATAATAGTATTTCCTAAAGTGTCTCTTAATGTTCTGTTTTGGTCGTATTGAGCAATAGGATCGGCATAAGTACTCCAAATATCATCGCAAATAAACTCCACATCGTTTAACTGTATCAATTGACCTTGGTATGGAGAGTAAACTCCAGAGATTGCTAAGTCAGAAATATTAACCACCTTAGGGCTGATTTTTTCACCTTCACCTTGTTTTATAATATTTTTTTCGGGGTCAACATTAATTATTTTAAGCATGTTATTTTCACGAGCTATTGTTGTTCCTCTTAAAGCTACTCTAACCTCATCTCCTTCAAAATACAAATTAGAGCTTGAAGCAGTTAATTCTAACTGAATTGCATTGGTTCCATCTTGAATATATAATACTTTATATAAATTACCACTAACTTCATCAGCTGTTACTGTTCCATAAACTGAATAATCGCCTACAAAAGTAGAATCAAAAGCAGTATATATTTTACGTAAAGAATCTATTGTTATTATGTTGCCTTCTGGTAATTCAGCCACAGGAGGTGAATCAAAATCTTTTTTACATCCAATTATAACTAATGAGCCAATTAGTAGGACAAGGATGGAATTTCTAAAGTTCATATTCATTATTCGTTAAAATTAGTTGTTAAAAAGAAAAACTTACCATTGCAAAATAGGTTCTACCATACATGTATCCAATTTTTGGCGGAAATCTATCAATGTTTTGTTTGTCGTATCTTAATTGCTCAAAACCACCTGTTGCGTAATCTTTTACATCAAGTACATTGTTTACGTTTACATTTATTCTGATGTAGTATTTGTTTTTTAATCTCCAAGATTTACCTCCAAAAATGTTGATGGTATAGCTATCATCTAATCTTCTTTGCTCAAGAAGTTTAGTAACTTGAGGGTCCGTGCTTACAAATCCAGCAAGGGCTTCTTCGGTTCTTCTGTCAGGATTAGCTTCTAAATAGGCATCCATAAAGAAATTGAAATTTGCACCTACAAACCAAAATTTAGGAGCATTATATTTAGCACCTATAGAAGCTGCTGTTTGAGGCATTCCACCAATTTTGTAGTTTTCGAAGTAAACAACTTTATTACTCGCTAAAAGTTGGGTTGAGTTGTCTTGAGAAATAGTAACCACTGGACGAGAGTTGTAGATGTAATCTCCCATAGTAAATGCTGCAGTAGCTTCTATGGTTGAGGTAACATTAATTTCTAAACCTAGTTCAGTTCCCATAAACAACTGATCTACTCCAGTCATCATGTAGTTTACAAAAGTATTGTACTCCTCGTGGAAGAAACTTCTAGACCAAGTTTTGTCGGTAATAGAAGTATAGAAACCTGTTAAACGCATTTTTACTTTTGGATAGCGAATTAAATAATTAATGTCGCCAGATGTTGTTGTTTCACTTTTTAAATTATCAACGATTTGATTTCTTGTTCTTGGAGAAACAAAAGCATCTCTAGATGAAGGTGCGGCTGTATAATAAGCAGCATTAACACTAATTAAATGACGTCCAGTAATTTTATATACCAAACCTGCTTTAATACCATAATTAAGGAATGATTTTTTTTCTGAATCTCCTTTTGAGTCGTCTTGAAATAGACCATTTTTAATATTTCCTGTTCTCCAGAAACTAGTGTTTGAAACAGTAAGTCCAGTATACCAATCTATTTTTTCTGATTTTCCTTCTGCTTGACCAAATGTGTTGATATTGTTTATGTTGATGTCATAATCATAACCAAATCTATCTCCTTTTTTTACAATTCTGTTAGGTATTTCAACATTGGTTTGTGCAGCAGATTCATCAGCAAAATCTCTTTCAGCAAATCGGTCAACGTCTACCCAATAATCGGCACCTAATAAATCATCCATTACTTTAAAGTTCATGCTTTTATAAAAACTTCCATTAACACCTCCTGATAAAATTAAACTCTCGTTGTATTGGTGGTTAAATGTGGAGTTGAATCCATATTGTTGGTGGTCTGTTCTATATTCTTCGATAATATATTTTGCTCTGTTTCCTGTTACCGTATTACCTTTTATTCCATTAGCATCAGAAACACTATGTAAATTTTTGCTGTTAGCAAAATACATTTGGTCAAAGTTTAGCTGTTGGGTATTAACATCATTTTGCCACAGCTGAGTGTAAAGTTCAAGTAAGGCTTCGTCTCCAGGATTGCTATAATAGCTAGGTAAGTTTCTGTAGTAATCTGGTCGTGGGTCTGCTGCATCGTACCAATTTAAACGTGTTTGTCCGCCTCTACCAAATGAATAAAACAATGAGGAATTGATAGTGGTTTTGCTATCTAATGTAAAATAATGATTCAACATCATCATTGGTTTGTGGGTATTTCTAATTCGGCTATTTCTTTTCTCTCCAGCTTGGTATCCCCAAAAAGAATTATACTGATTGTTTCCAGTTAAATCATAAGTTTCTTGAACAGAAATACTTTGCCCACCAGAAACTGTTGGTGAACCAAATCCAACAAAACCTAAACTGTGTTTATCATTAAACTTTTTTTCAATCGACAGAAAATAACTTGCACCTCTATAAAAAGTTCCTTCAACATAGCCCTCATTGGCATATCTCATAGAACCAGAAACGGTTACAGCTAAGTTGTTTTCCATTAAACCTGTTGAGGTGGTATACATTAGTCGGTGATCGTAAGTTTGGTTTGCAAGGGCATAAGAAACTCTGTTTCCTTTTCGTTGAGCGGAAGCTCTAGCAATAATGTTGGAGTATCCACCAACTCCTCCAAAAGTAAGTTGAGAAGATGCAATACCTGTTTTTGATTCTTGGTAGCGAGTAATATCATTTAATCCTCCCCAATACGCCCAAATTGCTCTTCCCATTTCAGGGTCGTTTAATGTTACACCATTCATCATGGCAGTGAAATTATCAGCGTCATAACCTCTTATTCTGAATCGTGCTACACCAAAGTTAAATCCTGCAATAGAAGTATAAACATCTCTTGATGATTGTAATAATCCTGAAACATCTTGGTTTTCAGATTCATCATCTAATTGCTCGATGGTGGTGCTAAATTGTGGTACAAATCTTGAAGTGGTGTCATCTGAATTGTCGATAATCGAAGAATCGACTTGAGCATAACTAAAACCAAAAGATGCAACGCTTAAAACAAGGAATATTAACTTTAAATTTTTCATTTATTTGCTAAAATTTGAATGATTTAAAGCGGTTAGAAGTCTTATTTTACTGCTTCTTAGGGTGATCACTTTCTTGTAAATACTTTACGATGACAAAAGTAGTTCAAATATTTTATAAAACATTCGTAATCATTAATTTGTTAATAAATTCTTAACACAACATTTACGTGAACATATCAATCAAAACAAAATTCATTAGCATAAATAATTAGCTTTGCCAAAATTTTAGAATCATGAATAATTTAACCAAAAACTTCTTATTACTTCTATCTATAACAATTTCAAGCGGTTTATTTGCACAAACCGATTCAACCAAACAGTATCTTGTTTCAGCCATTGGTTTTTATAATTTAGAGAATTTGCACGATACCATTTTTGATACGGATACTAGCAAAATAATGCAAGATGATTATACTCCAGAAGGAGATAAAAAATGGAATACAGAAAAATATTACCATAAACTTGATAACTTATCTAGAGTAATTGCTGAAATGGCAACAGAGATAGTTCCTGATGGATTAGCATTGCTTGGAATTGCTGAAATTGAAAACAAAAATGTAGTAGAAGATTTAGTAAAGACCGAAAAGTTAAAAGCAAGAAATTATCAAATAGTGCATTACGAATCGCCAGATAAAAGAGGTATTGATGTTGGTTTAATATATAATCCTAATCAATTTAAACTGGAATCGAGTAAATCGTTTACATTAAAAATTCCTGGAGACACTTCTTTTTTCACGCGAGACCAATTGTTGGTTAGTGGAGTTTTAAATGGAGAAAAAGTGCATGTAATTGTTGCTCACTGGCCATCAAGAAGTGGTGGTGAGAAAAGAAGTGCACCAAAACGAATTGCTGCTGCCGATTTGGGTAGGGCAATTATAGATTCTTTACTAGCTTTCGATAAGAACGCTAAAATCATTTACATGGGCGATTTAAATGATGACCCTATCAATATTAGTGTAAAAAAACACTTGAATACGGTTGATAAAATGGAATTGGTAAAAGAAAACGTATTGTATAATCCAATGGAATCGTATTATAAAAAAGGGATAGGTACATTGGCTTATCGCGATACTTGGAATTTATTTGACCAATTAATTGTTTCCTCGGCATTGGTTGGAAAAGATTATTCATCGCTCAAGTTATATAATGCTAAAGTGTTTAATAAAAATTACCTAAAACAAACTTCTGGGCAATATGCTGGTTATCCGCTAAGAACGCATGCCGGAGGAGCATATACTGCTGGATTTAGCGACCACTTTCCAGTGTATTTATTTCTGATTAAGGAAAAGTAACTTTAAATTTAGAATCAGTTACTTTGCACAAAATTTTATTTTATGAAGGTTTTCTTTTTCCTTATAGTTTTATCTTTTTCTTTTGTTTTAAAGGCTCAAGACACCATCAGTGTATTGTCATATAACATTTTAAATTATCCGTTATCAAATGCTACCAAGGCAGATACATTAAAAGCCATCATTAAATATACCCAACCAGATATTTTTATGATTACTGAACTCACTTCTTCAACAGGAGTTAGTTTAATTTTAAATAATGCACTTAATGTAGATGGAATTACACATTATCAAGCTGCAACTTATGTAAATGGACCAGATACTGATAACATGTTGTTTTATAACAGTACTAAATTTGGATTAAAATCTCAATATGAGATACCTACTGTTTTAAGAAACATAAGCGAATATGTGTTGTATTACAAATCGCCCAATTTAGCTACAACACTTGATACTACTTTTGTGCATTGCTACATGGCACATTTAAAAGCGAGTAATACTCCTGCCGATTCTATTCAGAGAAACCAAGAGGCAGTAACATTTAAAAATTATTTAGATTCTAAAAATCAACCTGTAAAAAACATTGTTTTAGGAGGCGATTTTAATGTTTATACAAGTAATGAAGCAGCTTATAATACCATTTTAAATGGAGGAGCAGTTGCTTTAAAAGATCCTATTAATACACCTGGAAATTGGCAAGCAAACAGTTCCTTTGCAGCGGTTCATACACAAAGTACTAGAACAGCTATTTTACCCGATGGTGGTTCTACAGGGGGATTGGATGATAGGTTTGATTTTATTTTTGTTGGTGATGATGTGATGCAAGGAACAAATAAATTAAAATATATGTCTGGGACTTATACTGCTGTTGGTAATGATGGTCTTCATTATAATAAATCTTTACTTGCACTACCAACAAATACATCCGTTCCAGCAAATGTGTTGAGTGCGTTGTATTACATGTCCGACCATTTACCAATAGCCCTTAAACTTTATTTTGATGAGGCTTTAAGTGTAAACGAATTAGCCATAGATAACAATTGGAAAGGGTTTTTCACCAACAATACCTTTGTATTTAAATCAATGTCTAACGAAAAACATCTCGATGTTCAATTGTTTGATATTTTAGGAAAACCAATAATAAAAAAAACTTACTTCAATCAGAAGTCTTTTGTGTTTGATTACAGTAACTTACAAAGCGGTTTGTATTTTGTAAAGGTTTGGAACAGCAATCAACAACAAAAAACCTATAGAATAGTTAAACAATAAAAGACCATCTAATTACAACTATTTAGTAATTTCACGCGTCTTTAAGGTTTTGCATTAAATTTATATTTTGAATATTTACAGCCAAAAACAGCGATGGAAATTATTTTTAGCAGCTTTAGCAATGCTAATAGTTATAGCTTCGCTATGGTACACCAATATTTTGGTAAAAAAGATTGCCGATGAAGAACGAGTAAAAGTTCAACTTTGGGCTGAAGCTATTCAAAACAAAGCCAAATTAGTAAATTATACAAGTGAACTTTTTGATAAAATTTCTAGCGAGGAACGGAATAAAATAGAGATTTGGGCTGGTGCAAGTAAGCGATTGATTACTTCTGAAAATAATAATGACATTTCGTTTTATTTAGAGATTATATCGGGGAATACTAATATTCCTGTTATTGTTGTAGATGAGAATGATAAGATTATCAACCATAGAAATTTTGACGAGGAACTTACAAAAAATGAGGATTATCTAAAAAAAGAATTAGAACAAATAAAAAAGGTCAACCCTCCTATAGATTTAGAAATTAAAATTTCTAACGACTATGTTCTGAAACAAAAACTCTATTATAAAGATTCAAAAATATTTTCGGAGTTAAAAATAGTGTTAGACGATTTGATTGAATCGTTTATTTCTGAAATAGTTATCAATTCAGCCGCAGTACCTGTAATTTATACCGATAGTACCCAGCGCAATGTTATTGAGTATGGAAACTTAGATGCAGAGAAAACAAAAAATCCAGATTACTTACTAAAAACAATTGCTGAGATGCGTTTGCAAAATAAACCCATTGCAGTTAATATGGATAAAAACAATGTGAACTATATTTTTTATAAAGATTCCGATTTGTTGACCCAACTCAAGTATTACCCATATTTTCAGTTTTTTATTATCGGCTTATTTTTACTTATAGCTTATTACTTGTTTAGCACATCTCGTAAAGTAGAGCAAAACCAAGTTTGGGTTGGTATGGCAAAAGAAACCGCTCATCAATTAGGAACTCCATTGTCATCATTAATGGCTTGGGTAGAATACTTGAAACTAAAAAATGTAGATGAAAATACCATTCTTGAACTTTCAAAAGATATAGAACGATTAGAGGTTATTACCGAACGTTTTTCTAAAATAGGCTCTACACCTAAGTTGGAGAACGAAAACATTGTGGAGGTAGTTCAACAGACGATTAACTATTTAAAGGTTAGGATATCAAAAAATGTTTCAATGGAGTTGAAATCAGATGCTAATAATTTATTGGCAAAATTAAATCCTTCGTTGTTTAGTTGGGTACTCGAAAACATCATTAAAAATGCTGTAGATGCCATGAAAGGAGAAGGGCAAATTACCATTTCAATAACCGACCAATCACAATACGTTTACATTGATATTGCCGATACAGGAACAGGAATACCACGAGCAAAACACAAAACCATTTTTGAGCCTGGTTATACTACCAAACAAAGAGGATGGGGATTAGGTTTGTCGTTGGTAAAACGTATTGTGGAAAATTACCATGCAGGAAAGATTTTTGTAAAACAATCGGATGCCATGGGAACCACTTTTAGAATTGTGTTGAACAAATAGTTTGGCTGGTATCTATCTTCATATTCCATTTTGTAAGCAAAAGTGCAGTTATTGCGATTTTCATTTTTCTACCTCGTTAAAAAATAAGAAAGCACTGATCAACTCAATGCTTAAAGAAATTGAGTTAAGAAAAGGTTATTTAACAGAACCTATTTCTACTATTTATTTTGGAGGAGGAACACCGTCGTTATTGCAAATTGATGAGTTGAACTTATTGGTAGATAGGCTCCATAAAAATTACACTATTGCTAAAGATGTCGAATTTACTGTAGAATGTAATCCCGATGACCTAACCAAACAAAAATTAATTGACCTTAAGTGTGTTGGAGTAAATCGATTAAGTATTGGTGTGCAATCTTTTTTTGATGATGATTTGCAGTTTTTTAATCGGGCACATGCTGCGAAAGAGGCAGAGCAATCTATTCTAATGAGTCAGGATGCAGGTTTTGAAAACATTACCATTGATTTGATTTATGGCACACCTATGCTAACGCAAAAAAAATGGGAGTATAATTTAAAAAAAGTTGCCAAGTTGAATGTGTCGCATCTTTCTGCTTATTCGTTAACCATTGAGCCGAAAACAGCATTAAATCATCGAGTTAAGACTAAAAAAATACAGCTCTTACCTGAAGAAGAGGTAATAAAACAATTTAATACCTTAATTGATTTTACTAATCAAATTGGGATGGTACATTACGAAATATCCAATTTTGCTAAAGAGGGATACATTTCTAATCACAACAGCAACTATTGGAAAGGTATCAATTATCTAGGGTTTGGACCTTCGGCACACAGTTTTTATGGTAATAAAAGAGTTTGGAATGTTTCCAATAATACCAAATACATTAAAGCTATTGAAAATAATGAACCATTTTTTGAGGCTGAAATTATTGATGAGCATACAGCTTATAACGAGTATGTGATGACGCGATTAAGAACCATTTGGGGTATTGACTTGATTGAGTTGGAAGGGAAATTCAATGCTACAT
Source organism: uncultured Vicingus sp. (assembly GCA_964398455.1). Taxonomy (GTDB): domain Bacteria; phylum Bacteroidota; class Bacteroidia; order Flavobacteriales_E; family Vicingaceae; genus Vicingus. The sequence goes on from CAYNMR010000010.1 coordinate 79,122, forward strand.
TGATAAATCATTTTAAGAAAGAAATCACTCCTTTCATACAAAACGAATGTGTTCAACAAAAAGATAAGGTGTTCACATTAACCAAAAATGGTATTTTTATAGCAGATAAAATTTCGAGCGATTTATTTTATATATCATGAAGGCAACAATAGAATACAAACGTAAAACCTATAAAGTTGATTTGTCAAAAGCATTAGATATTTCGATGCCATTAAAAGCAGATGTTACTAATCCAACAGCTTGGTATGTAAGTCCGCCAAAGTTTACTCCTGTTATGGAACACGGTTTTGTGGGGGATGTTAATTTAGGTGGTGCAGTTAATTTCCGTAACATCTTTTTTAATCCTCACGGACACGGAACACACACCGAATGTGTTGGTCATATCAGTAAAGAATCTTATACCATTAATCAATGTTTAAAACAGTTTTTTTGTTTGGCAAAGGTGGTAAGTATAGCACCCGAAAAACAAGGGAATGATAGTATTATTACACTAAAACAAATACAAGCAATCTGGCAAAACAATTCCTTTGAAGCTATTGTGATTAGAACATTGCCAAATGCTTCTTTAAAACTAGGAATGCAATATTCTAATACCAATCCTACATTTATTCATCACGATGCGGTTCAATTTTTAATTCATAATGGGTTGAAACACTTGTTGATTGATACACCTTCGGTTGATAAGGAAGAAGATGGCGGAGCGTTACTTTCTCATCATGTTTTTTGGCAATATCCAGAAAATCCAAATTTGGAACGAACCATTACAGAATTGATTTTTGTGGATGATAACATTACTGACGGCGAGTATTTTTTAAATCTTCAAATAGCTCCTTTCGAGAATGATGCATCACCAAGTAAACCTGTTTTGTATAAAATATTATAGAAATATTTTTTCATAAATCGGTCGATTTCAAATTTTAATTTTGATATCTTTGACTTTACAAAAGAAAATTTTAAAATGAAGTTAGACGCAATTGATTTAAGAATCCTGAAAAAATTACAGGAAAACGGAAAAATAACCAATTTACAATTGTCAAAAGATATAGGTTTGTCGCCTGCTCCAACCTTAGAAAGGGTTAAGAAATTGGAGAGCAATGGTTTTATAAAAAGTTACCATGCGTTAGTTGATGAAGAAAAGTTAGAGCTTGGGATTACTGCGTACATGCAGATTTCTTTAATACGTCAGCGAGATAATGCAATCAACGATTTTGTAGCACAAATCAACAAAATTGATGAAATCTTAGAATGTTATAATGTAACGGGTCAGGCAGATTATTTACTTAAAATAATGGTAAAAGATATCAAGCAATTTGACGTGTTGGTAAAAGAAAAACTTTCGCCAATTGAGCAAATCTTGAATATGCACTCGATGATTGTAATTAATAAGGATAAGCATTCGTCGGTGCTTCCTTATCAATACAAGTAAGTCTAAAATGAATATCGAAGAATTTAGAGATTACTGTGTCAAAAAGAAGGGGGTAACAGAACATTTTCCGTTCGATCAGAATACCTTAGTTTTTAAAGTAATGGGAAAAATGTTTGCATTGGCAGATGTTGAAACCTTTGATTTCATCAATTTAAAATCGGAACCCGAAAAAGCCGTAGAATTAAGAGAAAAGTATCAAGGAATTAAACCTGGTTACCACATGAGTAAAATTCATTGGAATAGTGTTTATGTTAATACTGATGTTAGCGACAGATTACTTCTTGAGTTGGTTGATGATTCATATAAGTTAGTAGTAAGTAGTTTAACAAAGAAATTAAAAGAGGAATTAGAAAGATGATGAAAAAAATATTGAGCTATTTCTTACAAGGATTATTATATACACTGCCTATTTTTGCAACGGTTTATGTAATAGTTCAGGCAATTATTTTTGTAGATGGTATTATCCCAGTTAAGTTTCCAGGGTTAGGCTTGCTTATTATTTTAAGTTCACTCACCTTAATTGGATTTCTTGGAACTAAATTTATTACAACAAACCTTATTAATGTAGATAAGTACTTAGATAAAGTCCCTTTAATCAAAACAGTTTATACTTCGGTAAAAGACTTACTTTCTGCTTTTGTTGGTAAGAAAAAACGGTTTACTGAGCCTGTTTTAGTAAAAATGGAAGGTGGTGTGGAGCGTTTTGGTTTTGTTACTCAGCACGATTTAACTGATCTGGGTATCTCTGCCGATAAAGTAGCGGTTTATATTCCGTTTTCTTATGCACTTACAGGAAATTTAATTGTTGTTCCTAAAACAAGTATTTCCCTTGTTAATGGGAACTCGGCAGATATTATGAAATTTGTTATTTCTGGTGGGGTTACAGAAATTGACGAACACGAGGAAGAAGAAGTTAAATAACTTGCTTATTGATTAGCAAAGATTGTTAACGAAATCATCCCTTTATCCTGATTTAGGTAATCCAATTGAACAGAAATTAAACCGTCTTTACTCGTCCATTCCAATAAACTATTTGAGTCTGTAGCTTTCCCAAATCGTTCATCGTTTTCAAAAACAGTTTTAATTTCTTCTAAAACCAATTTAGCATCATTTTCTAAAGAGAAGTAGGTATCTAAACCAACTTCAAAACAACCAGCATCATCAAAAAAGTAAGAAGCTTTGTAAGAATCATTTTCACCAACAGGGTACTCGTATTCCAAGAATTTTTCATCTTCGGTAATTAAGGCCGATTTTTTTTCCGATTTTCGAACTTCGGTAAGTGATTTGTTTAAATCAGAAACCCTTTCTTTAATTGATTTTACTTTGGTTAGCTGATCATAATAAGAATCGCTTCCAACACAAGAAGTCATCATTATAATAAATGCTACAATACCCGATTTTAAAAAAGTTTTCATTGCTCTAATAGTATAAATATTTTTATCCAAAAGTAACCCAAATCTTGTATTCAAATAAAAAGAATTATGAACAAATTACCATTACTTTTGGCAACATGTTAAGTAAATATAAATACCATATTTGGCTACACATTATTGTGTTGATTTTTGGTTTTACTGGAATTTTAGGCAAACTAATTGAAACAGATTCGTATTTATTGGTTTGGTATAGGATTGGTATAGCTTTAATGGCCATTTTGGGATATTTTTTTATAACTAAACATTCATTAAAGATTACAAGAAAATTGTTAATTAAAATTTTGTTGGTTGGGGTTGTTATTGCTGTGCATTGGATTACTTTTTTTGAGGCAATTAAGCAATCAAATGTTTCAATTGCATTGGTATGTTTTTCAAGTAGCACGCTTTTTACTTCATTAATTGAACCCCTTTATTTTAAGCGAAAAATTAAACCTTATGAATTGATATTTGGGTTGTTAATTATTGTTGGGTTGTATTTTATTTTTAGTTTCGAGTTTAGCTATTTAAATGGAATGTTGTTGAGTTTCTTCTCAGCAGCTTTGGCTTCGTGGTTTACTGTTTTAAATGGTATGTTAGTTAAAGAAACCAATGCAAAAACCATTTCATTTTACGAATTGTTAGGGGCTTTTAGTATCGTTTCTATTATGCTTCTGGGCTCAAATGGGTTAGATGTAACCAAATACCAAATATCAATGAGCGACTTTAAATGGTTGTTAATTTTAGGAACAATTTGTACAGCTTTTGCTTTTATTGTCAGTGTTGAGGTAATGAGAAAAATATCTCCTTATACGGTTACCATAAGCGTTAACCTTGAGCCTATTTATTCTATTATTTTAGCACTTATTATTTGGCCCGAATCCGAAACCATGAGTTATGGTTTTTACATGGGGACACTAATTGTGTTGGCTACTATTTTCTTAAATGCATATTTAAAAGGGAAAGAAACGAAGGTTTCAAACAGCTAAAAAGTTTGCAAGAATTTCCTTACCATGCTCAGTTAAAATTGATTCAGGATGGAATTGCACACCAAATACGCAGTATTTCTTGTGTTGTAACGACATTGGTTCGCCATTTCCATCAATTGAAGTAATTATTAAATCAGTTGGAAAATCTTCTTTGTCAACAACCCAGCTGTGGTATCTTCCAACATGCATCTCTGTGGGTAGATTGTTGAAAATCAAGCCATCTTTTTCTAATATTTTTATAGGTGTAGCAATACCATGATATACCGTGTCTAAATTTTTTAATTTTCCGCCAAAAACTTCTCCTATGGCTTGCATACCTAAACAAACCCCTAATATTTTTTTTGAAGAAGCATACCTTTCAATTACCTGTTTTAGAATTCCGGCGTCCACTGGCAATCCTGGCCCAGGAGATAAAATAATAATTTCATAATCGTTTACTTTTTCTATTGAAATCTCATTGTTTCGAAAAACATCAACAGAATAATCAGAAATTGCTTCAATATAATGGACTAAATTATAGGTAAATGAGTCGTAATTATCGATAAGAAGAATGTGGTTTTGTTTGCCCATAATGAAATGCAAAAATAGTTTTTTAACTAGTAATCATAACTATTTAAAAATTAGAATTCTGATGTTTCTTTTAACTTGATTTTAAGCTTATTTATAATAAGATAATGCTATTGTAAAGCTAAATATTTACAGTTAATCGAAATTATTTAAAAAAAGGAGTAGTTATTTTTAAAAATATATACATTTGTTACCCTTATTAACATAAAAAAGAAATTAAAAAATTTTATATATGTCAACCCACAAATCAGAATTAGAAGCTTTTATGGCTCCGTTTAGAGAAAAACTTGGTCATGAAAAAGAATTTTTACAAGCAGTAGAAGAGGTAGCTGAAACAGTACTTCCTTATATTGCAAAACATCCAAAATACAAAGAAGCCAAAATTTTAGAAAGAATGGCTAATCCAGAAAGAGCCATTAGTTTTAGAATTCCTTGGATAGATGATAAAGGAGTGTTTCAAATCAATACAGGTTATAGAGTTCAAATGAATAGTGCTATCGGACCATACAAAGGTGGTATGCGTTTTCATCCAACAGTAAACCTTAGTGTAATGAAGTTTTTAGCTTTTGAACAGACGTTAAAAAACAGTTTGACATCATTGCCAATGGGTGGTGGTAAAGGAGGTTCTGATTTTGATCCAAGAGGTAAATCGGACAATGAAATTATGCGTTTTTGCCAAAGTTTAATGACTGAATTATTCCGTCATATTGGACCAGATACCGATGTTCCTGCTGGAGACATAGGTGTTGGAGCAAGAGAAATTGGTTTTATGTTTGGTCAATACAAAAGATTAGCTAATGAATTTACAGGTGTTTTCACAGGTAAAGGAATTAACTGGGGAGGTTCATTAATTAGACCAGAAGCTACGGGTTATGGAGCCGTATATTTTACTCAAGAAATTTTAAAAAATGTTGGTGATACAATTAAAGGAAAAACTGTAGCAGTATCAGGTTTTGGTAATGTTGCTTGGGGTGTTGCTAAAAAAATTGACGAATTGGGAGGTAAGGTTGTTGCTATTTCTGGCCCTGATGGATATGTTTATGATGAGAAAGGTATTACTGGAAAAAAAGTAGACTATTTATTAGAAATGAGATCTAGTGGACGAGATAAAGTTCAGGATTATGCTGATAAATACGGTGCTGTTTTCCATGCAGGAAAAAAACCATGGGGATTAAAAGTAGATATCGCTATGCCTTGTGCAACTCAAAATGAAGTAGATGTAGCTGATGCAAAAGAATTGATTAAAAATAAAGTTCCTTATTTAGTTGAGGTAGCTAATATGCCTACAACTTTGGAAGCTTATAAATTATTAAAAGCTGCAGGAGTAGTTTTTGCACCAGGAAAAGCTGTTAATGCAGGTGGTGTTGCAACTTCAGGTTTGGAAATGTCTCAAAACTCTCAACGTTTATCATGGTCAGCTAAAGAAGTTGATGAACATTTACATGATATTATGATTGAAATTCACAGAAGTTGTGTTCAGTATGGATACGATAAGAAAGAAGGAAAAGTAGATTACGTTAAAGGTGCAAACATTGCGGGGTTTGTTAAAGTTGCCGATGCTATGATTGACCAAGGACATGTTTAATTTATAAAGAAAATAAAAAAGAAGCCTCTTGAAATTTCAAGAGGCTTCTTTTTTATCAAGAGCTAAATAATTAAGTTTGCTTTTAAATAAATATAGTTAGAATATGTACGGAAAATTACAAGACGACCTGAAAAAAGAATTGAATAATATTCAAGAAGCAGGTTTATTCAAAAAAGAACGAATTATTACTACTCCAATGGGGGCCGAGGTAAAAGTTAACTCTGGGGAAGAAGTAATCATCATGTGTGCAAATAATTATTTGGGACTTTCATCACACCCAAGAGTCATTGAAGGAGCCAAAAAAGCCTTAGATACTCATGGTTATGGAATGTCTTCTGTTCGTTTTATTTGTGGAACACAAGATATTCATAAAACTTTGGAAAAGAAGATTTCTGATTTTCTAGGAATGGAAGACACCATTTTATATGCTGCAGCTTTTGATGCAAATGGAGGTGTTTTTGAACCGTTATTCGGAGAAAACGATGCTATTATTTCTGATGAGTTGAACCATGCTTCAATTATTGATGGAGTTCGTTTGTGTAAAGCCCATCGCTACCGTTATAAAAATAGTGATATGGCTGATTTAGAGGAGCAGCTGAAAAAATCTCAAGCACAACGTAATCGTATCATAGTTACTGATGGAGTTTTCTCTATGGATGGTTATGTTGCTAAATTGGACAAAATTTGCGATTTAGCAGAAAAATATGATGCTTTAGTAATGGTGGACGATTCTCATGCAACTGGTTTTATTGGAAAAACAGGTAGAGGAACACATGAGTATAATAATGTAATGGGTCGGGTTGATATCATTACCTCTACATTAGGTAAAGCCTTAGGAGGTGCAATGGGTGGATTTACCTCTGGTAAAAAAGAGGTTGTTGAAATGCTTCGTCAACGTTCACGCCCATACTTGTTTTCAAATTCATTATCTCCTGCTATTGTTGGTGCGGCAATTGAAGTGTTTAATTTGTTGAGTTCTACCACAGAACTAAGGGATAAATTAGAATCTAATGTAAAATATTTTAAAGCAGGAATGCGAAGAATAGGATTAGAATTTAGAGATGGAGAATCTGCTATTGTTCCTGTTATGCTGTACGATGCAAAATTAGCCCAGACCTTTGCTGAGAAATTGTTAAAGGAAGGTATTTATGCTGTTGGATTTTTCTATCCAGTAGTTCCTAAAGATTTAGCAAGAATTAGAGTTCAAATTTCGGCAGCACACACACAAGCTCATTTAGATAAGGCAATAGCTGCTTTTGAGAAAATAGGGAAAGAATTGGGTGTTATCAAATAAATTTTCTTACCATAAAAGAGAAAGGCTACCAAATTTGGTAGCCTTTCTCTTTTATGTATTAATCAAATGTTGGGTCAACTGCCTTAACGTATGATTTTTTCTTAGGTTTAATTTTCTTCACAAAAAGCACATCAATCAGTTCATCTTCAATCGTTACAATTGTTCTACTCATTCCGTTAATAATAGTAGTTATCTGGTTCGGATACCTATACTTTCTCACTATTCTCTCATAAGTATTGTCTTCAAATTTCAAAAACATTTCATCAGCATTGATTGCTCCACCTTTTACAGTTACTTTACCATAAAAACAATCAGCCATACTTCCCTTTCTAAAAGTAATAATTACATCATCATAAGTTCCATCTGCTACTTCGGTGGCGCCTCTTTTCTCAAAAATTTCAGCATATTTTTGGTAGCAAGTAACCATTGCATCATCACTTTCTTGTGCCACAACAACCATGGTTGATGAAGCTAATAATAGGCTAAATAATAATTTTTTCATTTGTTTAAATCTTAAAAGAGTTCATAAAAATAAATATACTTTATTTATTATCTAAATTTGAAGGTCACATTTTTTGTTTTTATTTAAATATTTCCTCCATAATGAGCATAAACAGTATAAAAAATAACTTTTTAGAGGCAAAGCAAATCTTAGACCAATTTTTACAAGATGAGCATAATCTTTTAAAGATTGCAGAAGCAGCAGAAGTAATGTTGAATTCCATAAAGTCAGGAGGTAAGATTATTTCGTGTGGAAATGGAGGTTCGATGTGTGATGCCATGCATTTTGCTGAAGAACTAACTGGAAGATTTAGAGAAAACAGAAAACCTATTGCAGCTTTATCAATTTCAGATTCATCACATATTTCTTGTGTTGGTAACGATTATGGGTTTGATGAAATTTTTTCAAGATATGTTGAAGCTATTGGTAATAAAAGTGATGTTCTTTTAGCAATTAGCACTAGTGGTAATTCAAAAAATATAATTAAAGCTGCTGAAGTAGCAAAAGTTAAAGGAATGAAAATTGTTGCATTGACGGGAAAAGATGGTGGTTTGTTAGCTTCATTGGCTGATGTTGAAATTCGTTCGCCGCAATCAAAATACGCCGATAGAGCCCAAGAGATCCATATTAAAATTATTCATTCACTTATTCATTATATCGAAGAAAATTTGGTTTAGTTATGCTTGTAAAAACCTATGGAAGTGCAGTTGTTGGAGTTGATGCAATTACTATTACAGTTGAAGTAAATGCTGATAGAGGTTTTAAGTTTTTTATGGTTGGCCTACCCGATAATGCTGTTAAAGAAAGTCAACATCGAATAGAATCTGCTTTAAAAAATGTAGGTCTTAAAATGCCAGGAAAGAAGATTGTGGTAAATATGGCTCCTGCCGATATTCGTAAAGAAGGTTCAGCATACGATTTAACTATTGCCATAGGAATTTTGGCTGCTTCAGATCAAATTAATAGAGAGAATGTTGCTGAATATGTTATTATGGGGGAACTTTCTCTTGATGGAGGTTTGCAACCAATAAAAGGAGCTTTGCCCATTGCTATTCAAGCAAGAAAAGAAGGATTTAAAGGATTTATTTTACCAAAAGCAAATGCCAGAGAAGCTGCAATAGTTGATGGATTAGATGTTTATGGAATAGAAAATATTAAAGAAGTTATTGATTTTTTTGATGGCGAATCAGTTCCTGAAAAAACAGTTGTTGACACTCGAAAAGAGTTTTATGAAAATTTAAACAATGTCGATTTTGATTTTTTAGATGTCAAAGGACAAGAAAATATTAAAAGGGCTTTGGAAATTGCTGCTGCTGGTGGACATAATGTGATATTAATTGGACCACCTGGGGCAGGTAAAACCATGTTAGCAAAACGGTTGCCAACAATTTTGCCCCCTTTATCTTTACAAGAAGCTTTAGAAACCACTAAAATACATTCAGTAAGCGGAAAATTAGCAACAGAAACATCGTTGATCAGTACAAGGCCATTTCGTTCTCCTCATCATACTATTTCTGATGTCGCTTTGGTTGGAGGAGGTGGATTTCCTCAACCAGGAGAAATATCGTTGGCTCATAATGGTGTATTGTTTTTAGATGAATTACCTGAATTTAAACGAACTGTTTTAGAAGTGTTGCGTCAGCCTTTAGAGGAGCGTAAGGTTTCTATATCAAGAGCAAAATTTTCGGTTGAATATCCGTCAAGTTTTATGATGGTTGCTTCTATGAATCCTTGTCCGTGTGGTTTCTACAATCACCCTGAAAAAGAATGTGTTTGTTCGCCGGGTGTGGTACAAAAGTATTTGAGTAAAATTTCTGGACCTTTGTTAGATAGGATTGATTTGCATGTTGAAGTTACTCCTGTATCGTTTAATGAGTTGAGTAAGGTTGATTATAAAGGAGAAAGTAGTAATCACATTCGAGAACGGGTCATAAAGGCAAGAGAAGTTCAAGCAAAAAGGTTTGAGAAAAACAAAGGAATCTACGCCAATGCACAAATGACCTCAAAACAATTGCGAGAAATTTGTGTGATTGATGAAGCTGGAAACGCTTTATTGAAAACAGCAATGGATAGGTTGGGACTTTCAGCAAGAGCTTACGATAGAATTTTAAAAGTAGCCAGAACAATAGCAGACTTAGATAATTCCTCAAAAATAGAAACCAATCATTTGGCTGAAGCCATTCAATTCAGAAGTTTAGATAGAGAAGGTTGGGCGGGGTGATTAATGTAAAAACTTAGTTAAAATAATATAACCAAGTATAACCCCAAAAATAGTAATTAGCACCCAGTAAGTTCCTTTAAAGAGCGTTTTGTTGCGTTGTTGGTCTTTGTAAAATTGGTAGCCAATAATTACAATAAAGGCAACAATAAATAGAATAGCAAAAATCTTTTGTCCGTCGGTAAACATAATTAGTGTTTGAAGTGAACAAAAGTACGACCAAAATTTTTACTGTCTTTTTCTATACGGTGGTATTTCGATTTTATTTCGGGTAAAGCTAAAAAGCGAAGTACTCTCTTTTTTAACTGTCCGCTACCTTTTCCGTGAATGATTTCAAGGGTTTTTATTTTACAATCAATAACATCAAAAAAAGCATCATGGAGTGATGCTTCTAATTTTTTTGAATCATTGAAAATATCGTGCAAATCAATGGTGTTTTTGCTCATAACCTATAACTAACCAGCTTTAGATTCGGTAATAACCCAATTGTTGTTTTCTTTTTTCATGTTTACGTTTATGGCAATTTTCTCATTTTTTCTAAAAGTAGCTTTTATTGTTACTTGATCATCTGTAAAGTCCATTACTTCAAACACAAAAAAACTATCTAAATTTCCTTGGTAAACACTTCTAAAAACTTCCATTTCTTCAAAAGTCATTACTTTAACTCTTTTGTTAAACTTAAAAACAATCAAGTTATTTGGTATTTTATCATCATTAATGATAATAATAGGAGTGTTTCCACTCTTTTCATCATCATTGAAGTAATTTTTTAAAGCATGTAAGTCAAGAGTTTTTTGGATAATAATGTTGATGTCTTTAGAGCTTTGAGCAAAGAAAGACAAAGGCAGAATTACTGCGAATATTAAAACAAGCTTTTTCATAACTTTAAGTTTTAGTAGTTCTATAAGTATTATACGTCTTAAGATAAGTTTTGGTTCCAAGTAGTACCAATAAAAAACTCTGTGAATGTACTATTTTGATTTTAAAATACCAACAATAATGCCAACCATTTTGATTTATATAACATCATGAAAAATTGGCAGCATATTTGTAAACAACAAACTAAAAAAGTATATTTTTACATTATAAATTTAAATCCAAACAGTATTATGAAAACTAATTATTTAAAATACATCGCTTTAGGACTTGTTTCAATTTCCTTGGTAACTTTTTCTTGTAAAAAAGATGAGGAAGAAAAAATTGATAATGAAACAACTACGGCTCAAGATAATGCTATTTCTCAAAATGCTTTTGACGACATGAGAAAAGTTGTTGAAGAGGCTGCTGATGATGAAGGTAACTCTACCGCAAAAGCAAGTTTTTCTTTTGGAGCTTGTGCAACAGTTACAATAAATCCAGCTTGGACGGATACCGCTACTTGGCCAAAAGTAATGACTATTGATTTTGGAGCAACAAACTGTACAGGAAACAATGGCGTTAATAGAAGAGGAAAGTTAATTGTTACTTTGTCAGATAGATTTAGAAATCAAGGAAGTGTTTTAACTGTTCAACCACAAGGTTATTATGTAAACGACCATTTGGTTGAAGGTACAAAAACAATTACCAATAATGGAAGAAACTCTTCAAACAACTTGTCATTTACTGTTCAAGTTTCTAACGCCAAAATTACATTTCCAGCAGGAGGCTCTACAACATGGGAATCTACAAGAACTAATGAGTGGATAGCTGGTGAATCAACTACGCTTTTCTCTCATGGCGTTCCTGGTATTTGTGATGATGTGTTTTTGATTACAGGCACGGCAAGTGGAGTAAGCAGATCTGGAAAAGCATATACTGCTACAATTACGTCTCCTTTAAGAAAAGAGGTATGTTGTAGATGGTTGGTAAGTGGAGTTGTTGATATTGCTCCGAGTGGTGCATTAGTTAGAACAGTTAATTTTGGAGCAGGAGCATGTGACAATAGTGCTACAGTTACCATTGCTGGAAATACTTTTACATTTGCAATGAATTAATCAGGTTAACCTAGAATAATAAAAAGAGTCCTTCAATTGAAGGACTCTTTTTTTGTTTTAAATAATCGAAAAACTCCTTTAATCTATTCTTTTTACCATTGGTGTATAATCTAAGTATTCATTTAGTTTTGTACACTTATATTTGTGCAGTTATTATTTAAAATAAATTTCATGAAAAAGTTTCTAGTAGTAGTTTTTGTATTTCTTTCGGTTGGTGTTTTTGCACAAAGCAACAGCTATAAATTTTCTATCGATTTAACTAAAGTTAATAACGATATGCTTAAAGTGGAGCTTTTAGTTCCAGAAATAAAATCGGATAAGATAATTTACAACATGCCGAAGATGGTTCCTGGAACCTATAAAATATATGACTTCGGGCAATATGCTATGGATTTTGAAGCTTTCGACAAAAAAGGTTATGCAATGAGCGTGAATAGGTTGGATGACAACAGATGGGAGATAGAAAATGCTAAAAACTTGGCTAAAATAACTTATTGGGTTGAAGATACATGGGATGCAAAGGTGGATAAATTGGTTTTTGAGCCAGGAGGTACAAATATTGAAAAAGATGAAAATATTGTGCTAAACAACCATGGGTTTTTTGGATACTTTGATGGATTAAAAACCATTCCTTATGAGTTATCAGTTACTAGACCAGATAATTTCTATGGAGCAACAGGCTTAACTAACATTAAAACAGTTGGCAACAAAGATGTTTTTTATGTTAATAATTATATGGATCTGGTTGATTCACCAATCATGTACAATACTCCAGATACTACTATTATTAAAGTTGGTGGGGCAGATATTTTAGTTTCTGTTTATTCAAAAAACAAAGTAGTTAGTGCGGTAGAATTGGCAAAAAACATCAGTACTATTTTAGAAGCTCAAAAGAACTATTTAGGAGGAAAATTGCCGATTGATAAATATGCTTTTATCATTTACTTGTATTCAGGACAAAGTGGTTCAGGTGGTAGTGGTGCATTAGAACATTCGTATTCGTCATTCTATTATTTACCTGAAATGACACTGGATAGACTTTCTGGATTCTTGGTAGATGTGGCAGCTCATGAGTTTTTTCATATTGTAACACCTTTAAATATTCATTCGGAAGAAATAGGAGATTTTGATTATATAAATCCAAAAATGTCGAAACATTTATGGATGTATGAAGGTGTTACTGAATATTTTGCTGGACACGTTCAGGTTTACGAAGGGTTAATTTCTAAAGAAGAATATTTAGAAGTAGTAGAGGGTAAAATTAAAACATCAAGTTATTTTAAGGATAATTTACCTTTTACAGACATGAGTTTAGGATGTCTGGATGAACATGAAGACCAATATGGTAATGTTTATCAAAAAGGAGCATTGATTGGATTGTGTTTAGATATCTTGTTGAGAGATCATTCTAAAGGAACGATGGGTATGAAAGATATGATGGCGATGCTATCTAAAGAATATGGTAAGAATGTATCGTTCAAAGATGCTGAGTTATTTGATAAAATAGCAAGTTTATCTACGCCAAAAGTGAGAGAATTCTTTAAAAGGTATGTTGAAGGTAGTGAGCCATTACCTTTGGAAGAATTGTTGGGAAAAGTTGGAATAACCTATAAAACCAATGTTACTATAAAAGAAATAAGTTTGGGTGGCGCAGCAATGGGATATAACCAAGAAACAGATAAGATTTATGTTATGGATACGGGTAATATGGATGAGTTTGGAAAATCTTTAGGATATAAAAACAATGACGACATCATTTCAATTAATGGAGTTAAAATAGGAGCGGATAATATCAATACAGAAATTACACGATTAAAAAAGACGTTAAAAGTGGGTGATAAGGTTGAAGTGGTAGTTTCAAGAGAAGAGAAAGGAAAAAAGAAAAATGTAACACTTAAATCAAAAGCAATGGAGGTAGAAAAAACAAAGAAATACCTTATTGAGTTTAATCCAAGTGCTACTCCAGAACAATTATCGCAACAAAAATTCTGGTTAAGTAAATAGTGGTTTTAATAAGGGAGATGCTTTAATGCTAAACAAACAAAAACTATATTGGATTGCCCAATTTTTTGGATGGCTAGTGTATGTTTTGGTTGTGGGTGTGTTTAATACATTAAATGGTAGTGAACTTAGTTTGGAACTTCTTTATAGTTTATTGTCCATCTATCTTATTGGGTTATCGGTTTCGCACTTCTATCGAGCAATAATTATTCGATTAAATTGGATGAAGTTAGCTGTTGCTCACCTAATTCCAAGGGTATTAATTAGTGTGCTTTTTTTTGGAATAATTGTTTACTTGCTACAAACGTTAATATTAGAGGTTATACTTTCTGATTATACGTATGTTTTTGTTTTAGCAGATGCATTTCCTAAAATCATAAACTGGTCGTTATTGTTCCTGCTGTGGTCTCTTTTGTATTTTCTTTTCCATTTTATTAACAACTATAAAAAAGAAGAAATTAAGAATCTAAAATGGGAAGCAGCAAGAAACGAGATAGAATTAAATAAGATAAAATCTCAATTAAATCCTCATTTTATTTTCAACTCCATGAATAGCATTAGGGCTTTAGTAGATGAAAATCCTGATTTAGCAAAAAATGCCATTACCCAGTTATCTAATGTGTTGAGAAATTCATTGCTTATGGGCAAAAAAAAGTTGATCCCTCTTGGCGATGAACTTAAAATTGTTGACGATTATTTGAGTTTAGAAAAAACACGTTTTGAGGAAAGATTAACCATTGTTAAACAAATAGATGCTAATACGGAAACTTTTTTAGTTCCTCCACTAATGGTGCAAACTATAGTGGAAAATGGCATTAAACATGGGACTTCTAAGTTAGCAGAAGGAGGAATATTAGAAATACACACTAAATTGGTGAACGATAAGTTGCATATTACCATTTATAATTCTGGGCAATATGATGAAACAAAAGTTCCAGAAACAGGTTTTGGGTTGCTAAATACCATTCAGCGATTACAATTGTTATATGGAGATTCAGCCAAGTTTACCATACAAAATGAGAATAATAGAGTGAAAACAGAGTTGATTATTTCTAATAGAACTCAACTTTAAAACTAAATAACCATGAAAGTTATAATTGTAGATGATGAAAGATTAGCTCGAAAAGAGTTACAGAGTTTATTAGCAAAGTTTCCTCATGTTGAGGTCTTAGCAGAATGCGATAGTGTTCAATCTGCTACAATTGAGATAGATAAACTTAAACCCGATTTGGTTTTCCTCGATATTAATATGCCAGGCAAAGATGGTTTTGCTTTACTTGAAGAATTAAATTATATACCAGAAATTGTTTTTGTTACTGCTTACGATGAGTATGCAATTAAAGCTTTTGAGGTAAACGCATTAGATTATTTGTTAAAACCAATTCAACCAGAACGATTAGAAGAAGCACTTAATAAATACACTTCTTCAGAAACGGTAAATGACGGTGGTCAGAAATTAGGACTAAACGACCAAGTTTTTGTTAAAGATGGTGATCGTTGTTGGTTTGTTAAATTATCAGATGTTCCGATGTTTGAATCAGAAGGAAATTATGTTCGAGTTTATTTCGATAATAATAAGCCATTAATTCTGAAATCCTTAAATAATCTTGCAAATAAGCTCGATGAAAATGTTTTTTTTAGAGCCAACAGAAAGTATATCATCAATTTAAATTGGATAGAATCGCTCGAAAGTTGGTTTAATGGTGGTTTGATGGTTAAACTCAGAACAGGAGCGAAGGTGGAAATATCTCGCCGACAAGCATCTCGTCTTAAAGAAATGAAGAGTTTATAATAGCTTTTGTCTTGATTTTAGTGGTGTTAATCTGTCGTTATTGTACTTTAGGTATAAAAAAATGTTGTTTGCATGTATTTTATTTCTAAATTTAACTCCCAATTAAAAAATAAATGGAACCATTTTATAGAAAAGGTACAGATGCAACACCGGAAATTAGTTTTGATATAACTCAAAACTCTTTCCTTATTAAAGGTAAATCTGTTTTTTCAGATGTTGATGAATTCTATAATCCAATTATTGATTGGCTGAAAGCTGCAGAGGGTAGATTTCCTGAAAAAGCTACTTTTGTTTTTGATTTAGAATACTTTAACATTGTTTCTTCAAAACGAATTCTATTTATTTTATACACACTAAATGATTTAAGAAGCAAAGGAGCAGATATTCATGTTACTTGGAGTTTTTCTCTTGAAGATGATGACATGAAAGAGGTTGGAGAGGATTATGCTTGTATGGTTAATTTACCATTTAATTTCATTTGCAAATCAGTAGAACCAGAAGTGCTATAGTTTCTTCCCTACATTTGTTTCACCTACCATGCTGTAAAATTTAACTTTAAGTTTCAGTATCTTAATTATATTGTTGAATTTTGTTTAAACAATAACTTAAACCATGAAAAATATATCTGTTATAATAAATGTTGTTCTAGCAATTGCAGTGGCAGTGCTGTATTATTTGCATTTTTCTTGTGCTGCTTCATGCAGTAGCTCAGAAAATACAGAAGTAGTTACAGAAATTGGAACCGAAACAGAAACTGTTGTTCCTTTAGATGAAATTAGTACCACCTCAAATGTTGGTTACATCAACATCGATTCGTTACAAGATAAATACAAATTGTATGATGTGCTTATTCAAAAATTGAAAGCAAAGCAAACTAAATACGAAGCAGAAATTTCTACTAAAATGGTTGCTTTTGAGAAAAAAGTAAAAGATTTTCAGCAAAAAGCTCAAACCATGAGCCAATTTGAAGGTCAAACCAAACAACAAGAATTAGCTGAAGAAGAGCAAAGATTATATAAATTGAGAGATGATTTTACCATCAAATTTCAAGAAGAAGAAGCTAAGTTGAACGACGAATTTCAAAAAACGGTTCAGGATTATATTAAAAAACACAACGAAAAAACCAATTTCGATATCATCATTGGAGCTTCTCAAATGGGCAATATTGTGTTAGACTTTAAACCAGGAATTGACATTACTCAACATGTTGTGAATGGCTTAAATGCAGAATATAAAGAAAAAACAGCAAAAAAATAATGTTAATAGCTCAACACAAAAAGCAAACTAACTTAGCTGAATATATTTTGTATATGTGGCAAATTGAGGACATTATTCGTTCTCATAATTTTGATTTGGGTTTAATTAACGATTCCATCATTTCTAGGTTTGATGTGTCGAAAGAAGTTCAGTACGATATTAAATTGTGGTACCAGAACCTGATTGACCAAATGATGAAGGAAGGAAAATCGGAGAAAGGACATCTTAATTTTGTTAGTCATCATTTAGAAGAATTAAACAACTTACATAACTCACTATTGACAACCATTCAAGATGTTCAATACCAAGAAGCATATCTTGGTGCAAAAGAAAACATCCGAAATTTTATCAATAAATCTGGTGGAGAAGCAAATACAGAGATAGAAGCTTGTTTAATAGCTTTGTACGGGTTTTTAATGTTGAAGTTAAAAAGTAGTGATATCAGTAGTGCAACCAAAGATGCTATGCAAACATTCAGCAAACTTATTGCAATATTGGTTGATAGACACAATAAATTAAAGAAAGGTGAGTTACTTTTTTCCTCAGAAAAAAGTAATTAAAAACAATGGAGGTTTTCTGTTGTAACTTGTTGTGAAAAAAATATTCTACATATTATTTCTAATCCTTTCATCCTTTACAGGGTTTTCACAATGTACCACAGAAGTAGTAATTGATTCTGTTTCGGTATTACCAAATGGCGATGTTATAGTAGGGTGGCAGCCAAGTCCAGATGCAGGAGTGGTAAGTTATGATATTTACATGCTCAATCCATTTACTTCTGCAAACGACAGTCTTGCTTCAACAAATACAGCCACATTTTTTTATGTTATTCCATTAGATACCATTATTAAATACCAAATAACAGAGGTTGGAGTAGTTGCAAATTGTGGAGCAGGAGTTGGTATTAGTCCAGTTGGAGGAAACTATCATAATACGATGTTGCTAGAACAACAAATTGATATTTGTGATGCATCAGTCGACTTAAATTGGAATGCCTACGATGACTTTAATTCAGGTACCAATGTGCTTTATAATGTTTTTGTAAGTATTAATGGTGCAGGCTTTAATTCCGCAGGAACAACAAATACATTATCCTTTAATTATGGTGGGTTATCAATTGGTACAAATTACCAGTTTTTTGTTCGTGCTATTGAAAATAATGGTGCGGGACCAATCACCTCTTCAACCAATGTAGTTGATGTAAGCGGAAATTTCTTGAAAAACCCTACTTTTTTATACCTCTATACTGCAACAGTAATCGATTCGAGTAATATTATGGCTCAATTTTATGTGGATACAACTGCAGATATTAGAAATTACAACATAAAACGAGCATTGTCTAGCGATATGATTTATAGCGTTGTTGGCTCTGTAACGGACTATAATGGCATGGATCCGTTAGTGGAGTTTTATGATGAAGATTTGGATGCAAAAAATAATTCTTATACCTATCAAATTGAAGCTGTAAACCAGTGCAATCAAACTAAAATTACCTCAAATATTGGCAAAACAGTTCAATTGAGTGTTGTTGCCGATATGTTGTCTTCAACCAATCAGCTAACGTGGAATTATTATGAAGGTTGGCAAGGAAATGTAGCGGAATATCAAGTATATCGACAATCAAAAAACGATATGAGTTACAATTTAATTGCAACAATACCAGCCTCATTTAACCAAAGTACTTATGTTGATAATGTAACTAACGAAATACAAGGAACAGGTGAATATTGTTATAAAATTTTAGCTGTTGAACAGGCTACTGCTCACATCGATAATTTGCCACCAGCAACAAGTTATTCGAACGAATTTTGCGTTAAACACGAGCCTTACATTTATATAGGTAATGCTTTCGAACCACTGAGCGAATTCAATGCTACGTTCAAACCCTCAGCCATTTTATTCGATTTAACTTCTTATCTTTTTGTGATTTATGATAGGTGGGGGCAAAAAGTTTTTGAAACTAAAGATAGAGATACAGGCTGGAACGGTCAGTTTAACAATGCAGGAAACAACTTGCCAATGGGTGCTTATGTTTACGTTATTCAGTTAAAATCGAATGAAGGCAAAGAGTTTCAGAAAAGAGGGACAGTAACACTTATCAGGTAATTTGCATAAGTTGGCATTGTACTTGACGATTGTTCGTTAATACCTTATTTTTGCCACTTCAAATGAAAAATGCGTTTTACATACTTGGTTTTCTTCTCCATTTTGTTTTTAACATCAATGGATTAAAAGCCCAATATGCAGATTGCTCAAAGCTTTTGGTGCTAACCGATACCATTTATCAAGCAAAAAACATCACTGGATTTGGTGAAAAAATCGAATTCAAAAACAATTTTAACGACGACTTATCTACCTTTCCGCAAGAAACCAATTCGATTTGGTATTTAATAAAATCGCCCTCCACAGGTAAATTTACTTTTGATATTCTTTCGGATAACTCAAATGACGATTGGGATTTTTTGCTCTACGAACACAAAAACCTTTTTTGTAAACGTATCGATTCCAATAAAATAAAACCGATTAGAACTAATTTATCGAGAAGTGCCAATACAGGGTTGTCGCTAACCGAGAACGAATTGTTCTCTTCTCCTGGAGTAAACAACAATTACAGTAAATATGTTGATGTTAAAGAAGGACAAGAGTTTATTTTGGTTGTAAACAATCCGAAAAGAGCAAATGGCAACCATACGCTAAAACTTCATTTTCCTGAAAAAGTACAAAAAGTAGAAGTTGCTCCAGCAAAAGAAGTAATAGTTACGCCAAAACTAGATTTTACTTTTGAGGTAAAAGACGCCACAACCAATCAGCCTATTTCGGCAAATGCCACCGTAAGTGGCTTGTTAAAGGAGGTAGTAGAGTTAAAGGATATAACCAATTATCAAGTGATTTTGGAAAGAGGTAATTATCGGGTTAATTTAATTGTGGTTGCACCCGATTATATGCTTTATGCCTCAAAAATTAAAATTCCGAAATCGAAACCAGCATTTCACCAGCCCATTTTATTAGAAAGAATTGAGGTGGGTAAAAAGGTAAGTTTAGAAGACATTCAGTTTCATGCAGCGAGCGACCGATTTTTGACTACTGCAAAAGGTTCGTTAAATGCCTTGCTTATTTTTATGCAACAAAACACCTCTATAACTATTGAAATTGAAGGTCATGTAAATGGACCAGGACAACCCAATCATGAAGAGTTTAAACAACTTTCGGTTGATAGAGCAATTGCCGTTAAAAAGCACTTAACTGATAACGGAATTGATGAAAGTAGAATGAAATATACTGGCTACGGAAATTCAAAAATGATTTTTTCCGACCCAAAAACAGATGATGAACATTCGATGAACAGAAGGGTGGAGATTAAAATTTTATCCAAATGAGTTTGATTTTAGGAATAGAAACGGCAACCAAGATGTGTAGCGTTGCCATAACCAAAGATGGTGTTTTGCTTTCGATTCGTGAGCAAAGTGGCGATTATTCTCATTCTGAAAAATTAAACCAGTTTATTGCTGAGGTTTGTGAAGAGGCGAAAGTTAGGTTGGAACAATTAGATGCTGTTGTAGTAAGCAAAGGGCCAGGTTCTTATACCGGTTTGCGTATTGGAGTTTCGGCAGCAAAAGGTTTGTGTTATGGGCTGGATAAACCGCTAATCGCTGTTGATACGTTGAAGGCATTAACATTGAGTGTTATAAACTCCCTTCCTCACAAGCAAATTCAGGGAGAGGATATTCTTTTATGCCCTATGATTGATGCCCGACGAATGGAAGTTTATACCGCAATTTTTGATGAAAAATGTAATGAAGTGGAATCCGTTTCTGCAAAAATAATTGACGAACATTCGTTTCAGGAATTGTTACAAAACAACAACATCATCTTTTTTGGCGATGGTGCTGAAAAGTGCAAACAGACTTTAGGAGCAAACCAAAATGCTGTTTTTATTGATGGAGTAGAACCTTCGGCAACATACATTAACCAATTGGCTTTAGAAAAACTTAATAACAACCCCGATAGCTATTGGGGTGAAGATGTTGCCTATTTTGAACCCTATTATTTAAAAGATTTTTTAGCAACTACGCCTAAGAAGAAAGGGTAGGATTTAACGTTTTCGGGCTTTGCGTTCGGGCGGGTTTCGGAGCACAAAGTTTCAATTTATTACTAAAGTTTATTAGAAGCACAAGGCTCCAAGTTTGCACGTCAGCCCGCCTGACGCAAAACCCGTGTTAGCGGTTCGGCTTTCATTGTCAGCAAGTTTGATGTATCCAAACATATTTTCCATTTAAAAATGTTATTAGTCCACCACCAACTTCGTCTTTGCTCAAAACGATTGAAGGATTCTGAAGTTTAACGTCTTTGCTACCTAAAACATCTCCGTCATTTGAAAAAGTTGTTTCGCTCGTTTCACGGTCTTCTACAAGCCCCCAATAGTCAACCCAATTACAGTCAAAATCATCTGTCCAAGTTGAGAAAGGTTTTCCAAAACCTATTCTAAATTCTTTGT
Source organism: uncultured Vicingus sp. (assembly GCA_964398455.1). Taxonomy (GTDB): domain Bacteria; phylum Bacteroidota; class Bacteroidia; order Flavobacteriales_E; family Vicingaceae; genus Vicingus. Next base: position 100,630 of record CAYNMR010000010.1, read on the forward strand.
CTGTCTGACCGTGTTTAATTATTATTCCAGATGTTTGGTTTTCACTCTTATAAAACGCTATGTCTAGAATTCCGTCTCCGTTAAAGTCAGCAGTTATTGTGTCTGTCAGTTTATAAAGTGTTGCTTTTTCAAATCCGATTAAGGATTGCTTTCTATACTCTTCGGTCTGATTTTCGTCTGTGCTGGTTTGTTTCGTAATTTGTTTATTGTCTGTAATTATTTGGTCCGAAACTTTGCCAATGATTGTGTCTTTATTGATATTGGAATTCTGTTCAGAATTGATTTGTCCGCAACTTGTTAAAATTAAAAATGTCAATATGTATATTATCTGTTTCATTGTCGTCTTTTAAGCTGACCGCTAACTTGTTTATATGTTCCATAAAGTTGTATCTATCACTACAAATTTGGGTAGATATATACCATAATATGGTTGTTTATTTACACTCCCCAACTGTACTGTTGCTTTTAAAAACTACTTTTTTAGAAGTTTTAGCAAAAACAATAAACTCGTAAGGGAAAACAATTGCCATAGTATAGTTGCATTTGGCATTTGGCGTGGTTTCAGTAAAATGTATAGTTAAGTTGTTTTGGTCTTGGGTAATGTTGTCCACCTTTAATTGGTATCCACCATTGTTTTTCATGCCCAAGGCAACCAAAGCAACAGTTTCTTTGGTAAAATCAATTTCTGGTAATGTAACTGGTTCTTCAAAGTTCGACCAAACTATGTTCCACGCTTTTTCAAAATCCTTTTCGTTGGTGTAAATTGCTTGTTTTGGTTCTTGTATGCCACCGTTGGTGTTTTTGTCTAATGTTCTAAACGCAACAGTTCCGCTGCTTTCTTGAACTTTTGTAGCCGTGCAAGAACTAAAAACAACGGATAATATCAGTAGAAAATTTATGGCAATATGTTTCTTGTTTTTTATCATTTTACACTATTTTACATGGTTCCCATTGGTGTTCGAATCCCTTTTTTTCCACCACATTTTCGTGGGTTTGAACAAGATGCCACAAGAGCTATTACAGCAAGTAGAAAGAATATTTTTCCAACAGTTTTCATAAGGTTTTTATTTTAAGCAAGATAAGTATTTTTTTATTGTTTCTTCCAATCCGTAATACAAAGCATCCGAAATTAGTGCGTGACCTATTGATACCTCTAACAATCCAGTAATGTGTTGTTTAAAATAAGTCAGGTTCTCTAAGCTCAAATCGTGACCAGCATTTATGCCTAAACCCAATTTATATGCCAAATTTGCTGCATCAACATACTCTTTTATTGCTGTAGCATTGTTGTTCGGGAAATGTTCGGCATAAGGTCCGGTGTACAATTCAATTCTATCCGTTCCTGTTTCAACAGCATTTTCGATGTTTACTAAATTGGTATCAACAAAAATGGATGTTCTAATGCGGTGTTGTTTAAATTCAGCAATAACCTCTTTTAAAAAATCTTTTTGTTTTAGCGTATCCCAACCTGCATTGGAGGTTAATACTCCCGGTGGGTCTGGCACTAAGGTGACTTGTTCCGGTTTTACTTCTAAAACCAAGTTCATAAATTTAGTATCAGGAAAACCTTCAATGTTAAATTCGGTTGTTACCACTTTTTTTAAATCGTACACGTCGTTGTATCTAATGTGTCGTTCGTCTGGTCGTGGGTGAACGGTAATGCCTTGTGCTCCGAATTTTTCGCAATCAATAGCTACCTGAACCAAGTTAGGAGTGTTACCACCTCTCGCATTTCTTATGGTTGCTACTTTATTGATGTTTACACTTAATTTTGTCATGTTTTAATTTGTAATTTTGACCTAAAATAGATAGGTTTACAAAACAAAGGTAAAACTTTCAATAATAACTATGATTGCAGAAGAGCTAATATCTTACGAAATACCGCCTCTAAAGCCAACCGACACCGGAACAATGGTTCTTCAGTGGATGGAAGAGTTTAAGGTGAAAGATATGGCTGTGGTGAAAAGCAAAAAATACATTGGTATTATTGAGGAAGCTGATTTGTTGGATAGAAACAACATAGCCGACAAGCTAGAATCATACACCTTAAACCTAAAAAAACCTTTTGTTTATAAGCAACAGCATATTTTTGAAGTAATTGGTTTGTTCGTTCAACACGATGTGGACGTGCTACCAGTTTTAAACGAAAAAGAGGAGTATTTGGGGTTGATTACTTCAAAAAAAATACTTCAATACTTAGCAGAAGTTGTTTCTGTTGCAAGCCAAGGCAGTATTATTACCTTAGAGTTGAACATGATTGATTATTCGATGACCGAGATTGCACGAATTGTGGAATCGAATGATGCTAAAATTTTAACCTCATTTATTACCTCGCACCCAAATTCAACCAAAATAGAAGTAACCTTAAAAATTAATCAAACCGATATTACTCGTGTCCTTCACACCTTCGACCGATTTAATTATACCGTTACAGCGTCATACAACGAAAGCGATTATCACCAAGATTTAAAAAACAGGTATGATGAATTTATGAGGTTTTTAAATCCTTAACTTTCCTCATGCTTTCTAAAACAGCAGCATTAGTAGTTTTATTTTTTGTTCTATTTAAAATTGGTAGTGCTCAAGATTCTACATCCTTTGTTATTGTTAATGAAATTAAATTAATTGGTAACAAAACAACCAGAGACCACATTATTATTCGTGAGTTACCTTTTCAAGTTGGCGATACCATTTTAGTTCAGGACTTGCCAAAAACTATTGAACGGTCGCACAGCAACATTTTTAATACTTCGTTATTCAACTTTATTACAGTAGAACCTGTTTATTTTAACGATACCTATATCTCTTTTTATATTACCGTTGAAGAGCGTTGGTATTGGTGGCCATTGCCTGTTTTTGAAATTCAAGAAACTAATTTTAATACGTGGTGGCAAACCCGAAATTTTGATAGAGCAAATTATGGGTTGTTTGTTGCCAAAGAAAATTTTAGAGGCAGAAAAGAACGAATTGCTTTTACGGCTCAAGGTGGTTATACCGAATTAGCAGGGTTTAGCTATTCAATTCCATACTTAAACAAAAAGCAAACTCAAGGTGTTTCGATGAGTTTCAGTTACAGCAGAAACAGAGAGGTAAACTATTCTACTTTTAACAATAAACGGTTATTTTACAACGATCCCAACAACTATTTGCGTAAAGAAATTTATGCAAAAGCGACTTATGAATTTCGTCCGAAATTGTATAACAATCACAGCATTCAACTTTCCTATTTCAATATTGATTTGGCTGATTCACTGTTGTTTTATAATGACAATTATATAGCAAAGAATAGCACTTCTAGCGAGTTTATGAGTTTAACCTATTATCTAAAACGCGACAAAAGAAATAACAAAGCTTATCCAACCAAAGGATATTTTTATGACTTTCAGTTTACACAAAACGGATTAGGTTTTATGGATAAAAAGATAAACAATTCGTTTTTTTCTATCGGTTACCGAAAATATATACCGCTATCAAATAAGTTCTATATTGCAAGTTTAGTAAGGGGTAAAACAGCCATAAATAATCCGCCTTTTTATTTTTTAGGAGGTTTAGGTTATGGAAATCATTTAGTTAGAGGTTATGAGTATTATGTAGTTAATGGCGAACATTTTGCTTTAGGGAAGATTCAGTTAAGGTACGCTTTGTTGGATAATAAGATTTTTAAATTCAACTTTTTGCCCTTCGAAAAGTTTAATAAAGTGCCACTTTCCATTTATTTAGGTTCATATTTCGATGGAGGTTATGTAAGTGAGAATACCGTTCCTAATCAAAATTTTTTGAATGAAAAATGGTTGTTTGGAGGAGGGGCTTCAATCGATCTGGTTTCGTATTATGATATTGTTTTCCGTTTCGAATATTCTTTTAATAATTTAAACGAAAATGGCTTATTCATCCATTTCGTAGCACCTTTGTAAAACAAAATAAGTAATTTTCCACCAAAAATTAACCCATTGAAAATTGCCATTTATAGTAAAAACTTAGCTGAAATTCATGTTCAGTTTGTGGAGGATTTGTTTAACAAATTGCATGCAAAAGAGGTCCAGTTAATTGTTTTTAAGCCGTTTCATGAGTTTTTGATGAAACATACCTCACTAAATAATGAATTGAAAACATTTGTCACAAGTGAAGAACTTCAAGGAGTTGATTATATGTTTAGCATTGGTGGTGATGGCACATTGCTTGAAACGGTTTCGTTTGTTAAAGAATTAAAAATACCAATACTAGGTATAAATGCGGGAAGATTAGGGTTTCTAACATCGGTTTCTAATCAGGAAATTGATTTGGCTGTTGATAGTATTTTAGCAAACGATTTTACGTTGGACAATCGTTCATTGCTTGATGTAGAGATGAAAGGTAATCCGTTTGGTAAATTAAATTTTGCATTAAACGAAGTAACCATTCAGAAAAAAGACTCCTCATCGATGATTATTATTCATACCTATTTGGATGGTGTTTTTCTAAATTCGTATTGGGCTGACGGGTTGATTATTTCTACTCCAACAGGTTCTACCGCATATTCGCTAAGCTGCAACGGTCCTATAGTTTTGCCAGATTCGGGTAATATTATTATTACACCAATTGCACCACATAATTTAAATGTTCGCCCATTGGTAATACCTGATAATATTGAGGTTACACTGAAAATTGAAGGAAGAGCAGATAATTATTTAGTGGCGTTGGATTATAAGTCTGCAACTATTCCTGTATCAACAGAAATTGTCATCAAAAAATCAGCTAATAAAATAAAGTTAATTAGACTTAAAAATCACGATTTCCTGAATACCCTTAGAAACAAACTCATGTGGGGATTGGATAAAAGAAATTAAGGTTAATTTTTCAACAAAATATACTCCTTTGTTAATTATTTTGGCTTGTTATCAAATAAAATAATATATTTGCAACTATTCTGATTTTAAAAGATTTAAAAAGAATGCGAAATTTATTAATAGTACTGTTTACAATTATACTTTTACCCGCACTAAGTAGTGCACAGAAGTGGAAGAGACACCGCGTGGAATATTCATTTGGAATAGGAGCAACAAACTTTTTAGGAGATTTAGGAGGAGCCGATCAAATAGGTACCAACGGACTTAGAGATTTTGAATTATCAATGACGAGAATGGGTGGTGTTTTAGGATATCGTTATCAATTGGGTGAAGATTGGTTTGTTAGAGGTAATTTTAATTACGTAATGGTTGCTGGTGATGATGCATTAACAAAAGAACCTTCAAGAAATAGAAGACAATTAAGCTTTAGATCTCATATATTAGAACTTTCTGCTCAAGGAGAGTACATGTTGGTAAAACAAAAAAGTGGTCACTTGTATCGTTTAAGAGGAGTTAGAGGGAAATCATGGTTTCGATTTGAGGTTTATGTATTTGGAGGAATTGGGGGTATTTGGTATAATCCTCAATCGAGAAATCCTAAAGGAGATTGGGTTACTCTTAAAGATTTAAATACTGAAGGACAGGGTCTTGCTGGTGGTCCTAAAGATTATAGTGGGTTCACTTTTGTTATGCCTTATGGGCTTGGTATAAGAAGAAATTTAGGAGGTAATGCAAGGCAAGGTCTTTTTGCAATTGGATTAGAATTAAGTATGAGAAAAACATTCTCTGATTACATTGATGATGTAAGTGATGTGTATTATGACGGCAATGCTCTTAAAGATGCATATGGAGAAGAGGCTGCTTATTTTGGTGATCCATCTGGAAAAAATAGTATTGGTTATGCTGAAGCTCAGCAAAGAGGTGATAAAACCGACAAGGATACCTACATGATGGGTATTATATCTTTAAATTACAAACCTCAAAAAAGAAGAAGAAACCTTCCTAAGTTTTAAACAATTTACATCACGTAATTTCGTTACTTGTTGCGTTTCATTTTAATCTTGTTATGAGAAAATCATTTTTATTTCTCCTTTTCATATTGTTTATATTAAGCAATAAACTTAAAGCACAACATACAGAAATTGGTGTTTTTCTTGGAACCTCCTATTATGTTGGAGAAATAAATACTGGAAATCAATTTGTAAACAAACTAAACCCAGCAATTGGTGTACTTTACCGTAGAAATTTAAGCAAGAGATATGCATTAAGATATGGTTTGAACTACGGATTGATTAGTGCAGAAGATGATAATAATAGAGCAGAGTGGAATAATTTTAGGAACATTTCTTTCTCGTCTTCTATTTTAGAAGCTTCTTGCTTGCTTGAATTTAATTTTCTTCCGTATCAAATAAATAATTACAATACATCTCCCTTCACACCTTTTCTTTTTATTGGTGCAGCAGCTTTTAGAGTTGCGCCTGAGTTAAAGGACAACACAACTAACACTACTTTTGAATCAAAAGCGATGATTGCACCATCTATACCATTTGGGTTTGGATTCAAATTTAATTTTATTCGAAATTTAGGGCTAAATATCGAGTGGGGATTAAGGAAAACCTTTACTGACGAGGTAGACGGATTATCTCCAACGTATCAAAATGGACTTCAATTAAGTAATTCTAAGAATAACGATTGGTACTCTTTTGCAGGAATTACACTCAATTATAAAATTTTAACAAAATCAGACCATTGTCCGGTTGTAAAATAGGGTTATTAATACCATATTTGCACCTTGGAAAAAAGTAGGCTTCTTCATGAGCAATAAAGAACAAATAGATTTAACTAGAATACCCAATCATATTGCTATCATTATGGATGGTAATGGTAGATGGGCAAAAGAACATGGTCAACCCCGTGTCTTTGGTCATTCTAAGGGAGTTGTTTCTGTTCGTGATGTAGTTGAAGGTGCTGGGGAGATAGGATTAAAACACCTGACACTTTATGCTTTTTCTACAGAAAACTGGAAGCGACCAAAATATGAAGTTTCTGCATTGATGCAATTATTGGTAAACACCATTAGTAAAGAAACAGATAGTTTGAATAAAAATAATGTAAGACTTTCGGCTATAGGTGACTTAAAGAGTTTGCCAGAATCGTGTTATACAGAACTTGAAAAAGCTATAGAAAAAACATCAACTAATACAGGGTTGAACTTAATATTAGCATTAAGCTATAGTTCAAAATGGGAAATTACTCAAGCTATAAAACAAATAGCTAATGATGTTTTGAATAATAAGTTGAATGTTGATGAAATTAACGAGGACAATATAAATAATTATTTAACCACCAAAAATATTCCTGAACCTGAATTGCTTATTAGAACTAGTGGAGAGCACCGAATTAGTAATTTTTTACTTTGGCAAATTGCTTATGCTGAGTTGTATTTTTCTGATAAACTTTGGCCTGATTATAGAAAAGAAGATTTATTCGAGGCTATTATAAACTATCAGAAAAGAGAAAGAAGATTTGGACTTACGAGTGAGCAATTAACATCTTAAATGAAAAAATACATCTATCTTATACTTATTGCTTTTACTCCTTTGTTGCTTAAGGGTCAGTTCTCTATTAATGATGATTTAGAGAATCTAAATTATTCATCACCTAAAGAATATGAAATTGCTGGAGTTACTGTAACTGGCGCCGATTTTTTTGATTCGCAAGCTATTATTTCACTTTCTGGCTTAGAAGTAGGCAATACCGTTAAAATTCCAGGAGAGAGAATTACTAAAGCAATTAAAAGCTTATGGGAGCAAAAATTATTCTCGGATGTTAAAATTGTTGCACTAAAAATTGATGGCAATAGAATTTTTCTTGAAATAAGAATAAAAGAACTACCACGACTTTCTAAATATAAATTTACAGGAGTAAGAAAAGGTAAACAAAAAGATTTACGTGAAGAGTTGAATCTGCAAAGAGGAAGAATTGTAAACGACAACCTTATTTTAACCACTCAAAATAAAGTTAAGGCTCATTTTGTTGGTAAAGGGTTTTTAAAAACAAAGGTTGATATTACACAGGAGTTAGATTCCTCTGCTTCAAATAACGTAATACTTTCTATTAATGTTGATGTTAGTAAACGTACAAAAATTAAGGACATCAATTTTTATGGAAACAACACCATAAAATCAAAAAAACTTAGAGGTTCATTTAAGGATACCAAACGCAGAAGATGGTATAATATTTTTGGTTCATCGAAATATATTCCTAATTCTTATCAAAAAGAACGAAACAATGTAGTTGATAAATACAACGAAAAAGGATATCGTGATGCTAAAATTGAATCGGATTCAGTAATAGATATTAATGAAAAATTGGTTGAAATAGATATTACAATTTCTGAAGGAAATCGTTATTATTTTAGAGATGTTAGATGGGTTGGAAATACTATTCACTCGACAGCTGAATTGAATAAAATTTTAGATATCAAAAAAGGTGATGTTTACAACAAAAAAATACTCGACGAACGTTTATTTATGAACCAAAATGGTAGAGACGTTAGTTCATTGTATTTGGATGATGGTTACTTGTTTTTTAATATTTCTCCTGTTGAAGTAAGCATACAAAATGACTCGATTGATTTGGAAATGCGTATTTACGAAGGTAAACAAGCTACAATCAATAATGTAACAATTGTTGGAAATAGTAAAACCAACGACCATGTAATTCGTCGTGAAATTAGAACTCGTCCAGGTCAGCTGTTTAGTCGTTCCGACATTATTAGAACACAACGTGAGCTAGCTCAATTAGGATATTTTAATCCAGAAAGTTTAGGTGTTAACCCAAAACCTGATCAAGAAAACGGAACCGTTGATATTGAATATGTTGTTGAGGAAAAACCATCAGACCAAATTGAACTTTCAGGAGGCTGGGGTGGAGGAAGAGTTATTGGAACACTTGGGGTTAGTTTTAATAATTTTTCTGCAAAAAATATTTTTAATGGAGATGCTTGGAGACCTTTACCTGCTGGAGATGGTCAGAAATTAAGTTTAAGAGCACAAACCAGTGGTCGACAATATCAAGCGTATAGTTTTTCATTTACCGAACCTTGGTTGGGTGGAAGAAAACCAAATTCGTTGAGTGTTAGTTTATTTCATCAGGTTCAATCGAATGGATTAACTGATGAAAATGAACAGTCGATAAAGATTTATGGTACATCAGTAGGTTTGGGAAGACGACTTCAATTCCCAGATGACTTTTTTACCTTATACAATGAGGTTTCTTACCAATATTATGTGTTGAATAGGTATTTTTCTGCTTTTGCATTTTCCGATGGGTTTGCAAATAACTTGAGCTTTAAAACGGTGTTGTCAAGAAACTCTGTCGATAGTCCGATTTATCCTAGAACAGGTTCTCAAACCACGTTAACATTGCAGTTAACACCTCCTTATTCTTTATTCAGACCAAAGGATACTGATTATTCGACCATGAGTGCTCAGGAAAAATATAGATTTACCGAATACCACAAATGGAAATTTCAAACTTCATGGTTCTCTAAACTTGCAGGAAACTTGGTGTTAAATACAAAAGCAGGTTTTGGATTTTTAGGTGCTTATAACTCAGAGTTACCTTCGCCATTTGAGCGTTTCTACCTTGGTGGTGATGGGTTGTCAGGTTTTTCAATTGATGGTAGAGAAATTATTGCTTTAAGAGGTTTTGGTAATGGTGATGCATCTCCTAGTACTGGAGCTTCTGTTGTAGCTAAATATACCGCTGAACTCCGCTACCCACTTACGTTAAACCCAACAGCAACAATTTATGGCTTAGTTTTTGGAGAAGCAGGTAATTCATGGGCGTCGTTTAGCAAAGCCAACCCATTTCAAGTATATAAATCTGCTGGTTTTGGAGTAAGAATTTATATGCCATTTTTTGGAATGTTAGGTTTAGATTGGGGTTATAGGTTCGACCAAATCCCAGGTAAAACAGACCCTAGTAGCCGTAGCGAAATCCATTTTAGTATTGGAGGTAGCATAAACGGTTGGTAAAACAATGTTTAACTAACTTCGATTAAGTTCGAAAAATTAAATTGAGGAGGAACGAAAAATGAAAACTCTAACAAAAATTGCAGCAGTTGTAGTATTGACTATTACCGCATTTACAGTTCAAGCACAAAAGTTTGGTTATGTTGATACCGAATACATTCTAAGCAACATTCCTGATTATAAAGAAGCCCAAGGAGAATTAGATAAACTTTCTATTGAATGGCAAAAACAACTGGAGCGTCAATACAGCGAAATTGATAAAATGTATAAAAATTATCAAGCAGAACAAATTCTTTTAACTGAGGACATGAAATCCAAACGTGAAGAAGAAATTATTAAAAAAGAAAAAGAAGCAAAAGAATACCAAAAACAAAAATTTGGTGTGGATGGCGAGTTATTTAAAAAACGACAAGAATTGGTAAAACCCATTCAAGACAAAGTTTACCAAGCAGTGCAAGAAGTTGCTAATGTTGGTGGATTAGATATTGTTTTTGATAAATCAAGTGGGTTAACCATGTTGTATTCAAATGCAAAATACAATAAAAGTGATGCGGTGTTAAAAAAATTAGGCTATACACCAGGCGAATCTAAATAATAATTTATATTTACAACCTCAAAAAAAAGAAAACATGAATAACTTAAAATTAATAGTAGTAATACTTGTAGTTGCGATGTCAACTAACGTTTTTGGACAAAAGGCAGTTAAAATTGGACACATCAATTCAAACGAATTGTTATCTGCAATGCCAGAGAGAGCTAAAATCCAGACAGAATTAGAAACGTATGCTAACGATTTAAGGTCAACTCTTGAAACCATGCGTAAAGAATATGAAACTAAAATACAAGAGTTTCAGGCTAAGCAAGATGTAATGACTGATGTAATAAAAAATTCTAAAGTGAAAGAAATTACCGATTTAGAAAAAAGAATTACTGAGTTTCAACAAACAGCTGAAGCTGATTTACAAAAGAAAGAACAAGAGTTGTTACAACCTGTAATTGATAAAGCTAAAGATGCTATTAATACAGTAGCTAAAGAAAATGCGTATACTTATGTGTTAGACTCTAGCGTTGGTGTAGTTTTATACTCTGTTGAAGGTGATGATATTTTACCTTTAGTAAAAAAGAAATTAGGTTTATAAAAAATAAACCATTTATTCCAATTTAAAAGCTCTTTCGATTACATTTGAAAGAGCTTTTTTTATGACCAAAATTCATCACATATCAGCCGCTTCACCAATTGGTGTTTTCGACTCAGGTTTGGGAGGTTTATCTATTTGGAAAGAAGTCAATCAGCTTTTGCCAAATGAGCATACGATATATTTGGCCGACAGCAAAAATGCACCGTATGGCGAAAAATCGAAACAGCAGATTATTGATTTTAGCATAAAAAACACCGAATACTTACTCTCTAAGGGTTGTAAAATGATAGTAGTTGCTTGCAATACAGCGACAACCAATGCCATAAAAGTGTTGCGAGCCAATTATTCAGTGCCTTTTATTGGTATTGAGCCTGCCATAAAACCAGCAGCTTTGCAAACCAAAACCAATAAAATTGGTGTCTTGGCAACCAAAGGAACGTTGAGTAGCGAATTGTTTATTTCTACTTCGGAGCAGTTTAGAGCTTCGAGAGACATTATTGAAGTAGAAGGTAAGGGTTTAGTCGAATTAATAGAAGCGGGTGAAATAGCAGCAACTAAACCGCTTTTAGAAGAATACCTGAAACCACTCATCAACGAAGGAGTAGATTATATTGTATTGGGTTGTTCACACTATCCGTTTTTAATACCCATTATAAAATCGATTGTTCCAACTCACGTGCGAATTATTGATTCTGGTGAGGCAGTTGCCAAACAAACCAAAAACATATTGGAACAATATCAATTGCTGAACGAAACCAATTTAGGTAACCATGTGTTTTACACCAATGGTAATTTGCCTTTGCTGCAAAGCTTTTTAAAGCAAATTGATATTAAAAGTGAAGCTGTTTACTTTAGCAATTTTTAACTCATCAAACCCTGATACAATTCTTCGTACATCGGTAAAATTTTAAGGATGTCGAATTGCTGTGCTTGTTGGTAAGCAGCATTTTTAAATTGGTTTAGCGTGTTGTCGTCTTTTAAAATTGCCATGGCATTTTTTGCCATGTCTTCCACATCGCCAACATTACTCAAATAACCCGAGAAACCATGGATGTTGACCTCAGGTATTCCCCCTGTATTGGTGCTAATAACAGGAACTTTTGCTGCCATGGCTTCTAATGCTGCTAAACCAAAACTTTCCGACTCGGAAGGTAACAGAAACAAGTCTGAGGCTGATAAAATACGTTCGGTATCTTTCACTTTTCCTACAAATTTTATCGAATCACATGCGTGTAATTCACGGCACAATTCTTCCATTTTGTGTCGTTCTGGACCATCACCAACCAACAGCAACTTTGCAGGAATTTGTTTGCGAACCAAATTAAACACTTGAATAACATCTTGCACACGCTTCACTGGGCGGAAATTGGAAATGTGAACTAAAATTTTCTCTCCGTTTGGAGCAAACGATTTTCTCAACGCTTCTGAATCATCAATTTTGTTGTATTCTTCAAAACAAATAAAGTTAGGAATAACCTTTATATCTCTAGTTACTTTAAAATGTTTGTAGGTGTCTTGTTTTAAACTTTCCGAAACAGCAGTAACGGCATTACTTTCGTTGATAGCAAAAGTAATTACTGGTTCAAACGAAGCATCTTTACCAACCAAGGTAATATCCGTTCCGTGCAGCGTAGTAATAAACGGAATGTTGATTCCCTCTTTTGCTAAAATGTGTTGAGCCATGTAAGCTGCCGAAGCATGAGGAATGGCATAGTGTACATGTAGCAAATCTAATTTTTCAAATTTAACCACATCAACCAACTTGCTGGTTAATACCAATTCGTAAGGCTGGTAATCGAAAAGTGGATAATCAGAAACCTTTACCTCATGGTAAAAAATGTTTTCCGAAAACAAATCCAATCGAACAGGTTGTTGGTACGATATAAAATGCACTTTATGACCCTTGTAAGCCAATGCTTTTCCCAATTCTGTTGCTACAACACCGCTACCACCAAAAGTTGGGTAACAAACTATTCCTATGTTCATTTTGTTAATTTTTTTAAAATTTTTGTAGCTCTACTTTTAAAGCCTGCACTTGCATGTTCCAACTGATTTTCTAACGACAACTTTAATTCCTTTTGTATTTCAGGATATTTTACTGAAAGATTAAACACAACGGTCATGGCAAACACTTTAACAGCAATTGGGCTGTTGTTATTGTTTAAAAATTCAAAACCTTTGGTTAGTACATAACCTTCGTGTTTTTGTGGGATATCTACAAATTGCAAGGTTCTAAAAACATTACGAATCATTGCCGAATTGTTTTCATTGTTATCCAATTTTTGAATGATGATAGGCAAGTGTTTTTTTATCAGTTGTTGGTTGTTTTCGCCAAGGTATGAGATAATCCAACCTGCATAATTGCTAATGTGCTGATTTTTAACTTGAAACAATAACATCAATTCAGTTATTCCTTCTGGGCGAGCAATCATCTCTTCAACCACCTTTTGAGTAATAGCTTTTGTGTAGTATCCGCTAAGAATTTGTTCTAAATTCATGTGTCAAAATTAAGCCTAAAGTTTTTAATTAATAATGTAGAATTAAGATTTAAGGCCTATAAACTGAAGACTGAGAATTGAGTTTTTTATCTTAAATTTGTTTTCAAACAACAGTGTTATGCAACCACCTAAAATTCCATCGTTTTTTAAAACCAAGAAACCTAGTCAGTTTTATTACGAGCCTCGTTATTATAATGAGCGTAAAGAAAAGATGGAAGAACGTTATAGCAGAATTTCAAGGGAATTAAACAACCAAAATGGAGAACGAACCGATGCGAATGTTTTTCGCTCTTCGTTACGCGATAATTGGGCGTCATCGAGTCGCCATGCACAAGGTTCGGCTGTAAACAAACGTGTGCTATTTTATATTATCTTATTGGTTGCAATAGCTTATTATTTTTTGAGATAATATGATTTCCAAAAAAACAAAATATGCTATAAACGCACTGGTTTATTTATCAAAAAAACCTAACCAACAACCCATATTGATTAGCGAAATAGCTGAACATGAACACATACCACAAAAGTTCTTGGAGGCGATTTTATTGGATTTAAAAAAAGCAGGAATCTTAGCTAGCAAAAAAGGTAAAGGTGGAGGTTATTTCTTATTAAAATCGCCAAACGATGTAAACATGGCAGATGTAATGCGTTTGTTTGATGGCCCTATTGCATTACTTCCTTGTGTAACGCATAAATATTACCAAAAATGCGATGAATGTATTGACGAGGAAACTTGTGGCATTCGTTCGGTGTTTCTAGAAGTCAGAAACCAAACGGTGGAATTGCTTAAGAAAGCAACATTAGCTGAAATTATCAATAGAGACCATTAGTTTTTTATTTAAGTAGAATTAATTTTTTTTAAATTTATTACTCTATAAAATCTATAGGATAAATATTTTATATATTTTTGCCAAAGATGAAAACAGTTGTTTTATTTTTATTTATAGTGTTTTTGAACCCTGCATTACCTTTGGTAGCTCAAGGTATTGATACTTTACTAGCAAAAGATACTTATTACATAGAACCAGGTTCTTATGGTACAAAACGAGAATCAAACCCTCCTTCATATACCCGAAATTTGGGCGAAAAGTTGAATTGGTTACGAGTTGGATTAGATTATAGAATAAGATATGAGTATCGAAATAATGATTTGCGGAGACCTGAGAGTTTTAGTAACGACAATCCTTTCTTGCATCGAACAAGAGCCTACTTAGGTGTTCAAAATATTATAGACCCACTTCGTTTGGTTATTGAATTTGAAGATGCTAGAAGAACCAATGGAAATTATCCGCTTGACGATAGAGATGTAAATGAGTTAGAAATTATTCAGGGATATGCTGAATTAAATTTCAAAAATGCTTTTGGTAAAGATGACTTAAAAAATAATAGACCATTAATAATAAGAGGGGGTCGGATGGCATTTGAGTTTTTAGACAGAAGATTAATAGCTTCCAACCAGTGGAGAAACACCACCAATAATTTCTTTGGAGTGATGGCTTCCATAGGTCAAGATAAAAATGATTGGCAAATTGATTTGTTGGCACTTCAACCAGTAGTTAGGCTGATTAATGAGTTTGATAAAAATGCTACGGATAAGCTTTTTTGGTCAGCAATCGGACATTGGAGAAGATGGTCGGAAATAGTAACCATAGAACCACATTATTTGGCTTTACGTCAAAATGCTACAATTGCCAACGGTAATCGGTTTCGTGAAATACATGCAGCAGGTTTGAGATTTTATGGTTGGTTTTATAATTCAGGATTTAATTATGATGTTACGGGTGTTTATCAGTTTGGTAAAGAACAAACTCAACATCAAAACGCGTTTTCGTTTACAACAGAAATTGGTTTCCAACTTAAAGAACATCAATGGAAACCTCGATGGAGTTTATTTTTCGGTTATGTGAGTGGAGATAAAAATCCTAACGATAACGAAAACAACCGCTTTGAACGATTTTTTGGTTTTGCTCGTCCATGGTCGTCTGATGATTATGTAGTGATGGAAAATATTGTAACACCAAAAATAAAACTAGAGTTTGAGCCAATTAAAGGAGTAAAAATAGATGGAGGATATAGTTTTTATTGGTTAGCAAGTGAAAAAGATCGGTTCAATAATTTGTTATCAGGAAGTTCTTTTAATAGAGATACAAAAGGCAAAAGCGCTAATAACATTGGTCATGGATTGGATTCTAGAATTCGGTTTAAACCAACTCGTTTTATTGATGCAAATATTGGATATACGCATTTTGTGTTCGGAGATTTTGTAAAAAACAGACAGCAAGTTGCTAATGGAGAGAGTGCTTCGGCTTCTAACTTTGCGTATATTGAAGTATCGTTTAATGTGTTTGATGTTTTTAATAAAGGCAAAAAAAAGAACTAAAATTTTTATCATATAAACTCTATAAATTAAATAGACTTATTACTTTTACTACTTAAAATAACAGATATGTCAATAGATGCTATTATCACTCTAATTGTAATTCTCGGTGCAATCATTTTGTTTGCAACCGAAATTATCTCCATTGATTTGGTTGCCTTGTTGATTATGACAACCTTAATTTTGTTTGGTGTAGTTACTCCTCAAGAGGGGATAGAAGGGTTTAGTAACAAAGCAACGATTACTGTTGCTTTTATGTTTGTGCTCAGTGCAGCTTTACTAAAGACGGGGGCTCTACAGTTTTTTACTCACCGATTATCTAACTTGTTTCGAACCAATTTTACGTTAGGTATTAGTTTAATGATGGTTGTGGTAGCTGTAATATCTGCCTTTATAAACAATACACCAGTTGTAGCTATTTTTATTCCTGTGGTTATCCAAATTGCTCACGCATCTGGTCAAAGCCCAACAAAAATGCTAATTCCATTATCGTTTGCAACTATTTTTGGAGGTACGTGTACGTTGATAGGAACATCAACAAATATTTTGGTAAGTGGTATTGCAGAGAAAGAAGGAGTTGGTGCTTTTCAGATGTTTGATATGGCTCCAATGGGACTAGTTTTTTTGGCAGCTGGTATTATCTATATGGTCTTTTTTGGTATAAAATTGCTTCCCGACAGAAAACAAGAAGATTTGAATACCAAGTTTGGTATGAGAAATTATTTGTCAGAAATTGAATTGCTTGAGAATTCGGATGCTGTTGGCAAAACAATAATGGATTCGACTTTGGTAAAAGAATTGGAGATGGATGTTATTGAAGTAAGAAGAGGCACTGATATATACAACTTGCCAGCTGGAGATTTTGTGTTGCTTGCCAACGATGTATTGAAAGTTAGATGTAATGTGGAAAAAATTAAGCAACTAAAAGATAGAGCAAAAATAATGGTAGCTTCTTCGCTTAAAATAGGAGGCGAAGACATTAAAGGACAACACACAACTTTGGTTGAGATGGTGATTACCTCTAATTCGGAATTAGAAGACCAAACTTTACGAGAGGTCGATTTTAGACGACGATTTAGAGCCATTCCTCTAGCTATTCAGCATAGAGAGGAAGTTGTGCATGAAGATTTGTATAATGTTAAACTAAAAGCTGGAGATGTAATTTTGGCTGAAGTAAAGAATCACTACATTAAGGAAATAAAAAAATTAGAGACAGATCAAGACAATCCATTTGTATTAATATCGGAAGATACCTTGATGGATTTTGATAAAAAGAAATTTTATATTGTGATATCAGTAATGTTAGCCATAGTTGGGTTGGCTACATTTGAGGTTCTTGATATTATGGTTGGAACTATAGCAGGAGTGGTTCTATTGGTTTTGCTTAAATGTTTAACCATGAAAGAAACTTACGAAGCCATCAATTGGAAAATTGTGTTTTTGTTGGTTGGAGCATTAAGTTTGGGAGTTGCCATGAAAAATACTGGACTAGACAAACTAATAGCTGAAAATATTGTTGGAAATTTAGGTCAGTGGGGACCAATTGCTATTGTTTCAGGGTTGTATTTGGTTACATCCTTACTTACAGAAATCATGTCGAATAATGCAACTGCAGCTTTGTTGGCTCCTATCTCAATAGCTACAGCTCACAATTTAGGATTAAGTCCAACACCTTTTTTAATGGCAATTACATTTGCCGCTTCAGCAAGTTTCATGACACCTGTTGGCTATCAGTGTAATGCAATGGTTTATAGTGCTGGAAATTATAAGTTTTTGGATTTTTTAAAGGTTGGAACAGCGTTAAATATTCTGTTTTGGATTATTGCAACAATATTTATCCCAATATTTTTTCCGTTCTAAATATCAAAATACTGATTAATCAAGGCAGTTTTAATCCCAAATGTTATCCAGTTACTCGATTCGTTACCATAAGTGTTTTTATAGGTTCTATTGTTAATTCCCAATTGGATAATGGTTTGCATTTTTGGGTTTAATACATAAGAAACTTTAAATGAGTTGTTAAGTAGTGTTGTATTTATTCCGCCACCCGTTTGGTACCCATATTCTTTTTCTCTTTTGTTGTAAGGTTGGTAAATATCTTGTCCTATGCTAAAATTAGTATTGGAATCTAATCCAACTTTAGCGTAAGTAGTCATTGCCTCAAAAATCCATCTTTTTTTGTGAAAAGAAATTCCTCCCATTATCTCATTAAAATTTGCTCCTAACGGATGAGCCAATGGAGCGTTGTAATGACCATAATTTTGAAGCGTGTTCATGGAGCTAGGGTTTTCAAAATAGCTGTAGGTGAATGGGCGAACTGAGTTTAATTCCACTTGAACTTTTAAGCCATCAATTCCAATAAAATCGTATGCTTTAACTCCAAATTGATAGCCATATTTATTAGCCCACCAACCTCTGTTAGCTCGTATTTCGGAAAGTAAAAACTCGTCGAGTAAAAGTTGTCCGTAAAAGATGTTCTTCTTTTTTACTTTTATCTTAAAACTTCCACCCATCAAAGCATTGTCGGCAGAACCTTGGTGATACTCAACAGGACGTAAGAAGATAATTGGGTTGAGGTAACTTAACTCGTACCCTCGATAAAAATTTCCTTCCTGAGCTTGAAAAACAATACTTTCAAAAAAACCAATGTTTAGCCATTTGGTAGCATTTAAACTTAAGTAATGAATAGTAGAAAATTTTTGACGGAAATCGTTAAAGTTCCCATTCCCAAAACGAATGTCTTGAAAGTTGGTATATAACGCCATGTATTTTATTTTCCAAAAGGTTGCAGTTGCTTTAAAGTAAGGGTAACTGTTGGCATAATCCGATAGAAATAGAGAGCGGTAGCCATCACCAATAAAATTTTTGCCCATACCGGCTTGAAAAGTAAAAACATCATCGGCAGTAAAAGTTAAATTTCCTTGAAAATACATGGCTTGTTGGTCTTTGGTATAACCATAACCTTGTCCAGCATTTTGTGTTTTTAGTAACCTATCAATATGTAAAGGATATTGAGAATTATCGACTAAAAAGTCAAATTCGCCACTCCATTTAGTTTTGTAAGCTGATTTTAAACTCAATCCAAAAGCTGTTTCTGATAGTGTAACTGTTCTGTTACTTAGTTTTTCTATTCCACCACCTGCATTGATTAATGGATTAATGAGCAATTTGAAGTTTCCTTTCTCCGAATCTACTAAATTTTCGTTAAATAGTTGATTAGCTAACGACGACTGAAAATTGTATCTTAAACCATCTTTAATTGAGTCTAAAGAAACCACTTGGTTTACCTCTTTGTTTGCAAAAGGTTTAATTCCCGAATGGAAACTACTTGAAGTATCCAACGATTGTATAAATAAATGCTCAGTTGTTCGCTGTTGAGTGACATTGTAGTTTTGTGTCCAACCCATAGAAGTTGAAGCAATCAAAACAAGAGATAATATGGATTTTATTAGTTTAATTTTTTTTCTTTTTAAGTGAAATGAAGAATGGAATTTCTACCAATACAATAACGCTTGCCATAATAACAATAAAGGCAATACTTGGATCAAATCGTTGGGCAAAAACACATCCGCCAACAATTAGTAAGTTAAAGAAATAGATGATTAATACCGTTTGTCGATGAGATAATCCTAAATCAATTAATCGGTGGTGTAGATGGTTTCTGTCGGCGGTAAAAGGTGAAACGCCTCTAAGTATACGCAAGGTAAATACTCTTATGGTATCAATTAGTGGATAAACCAAAATGGACATGGCTAAAATTGGTTTTGAGATGTTTGAAATAACAAAAGGTAAGTTCTTTGAGGCATCGTATTCTACCAATTCAATAGCAAGAACAGCAAACAAAAAGCCAATGGTAAGCGAACCTGAGTCGCCCATAAATATTTTGGCTGGGCTAAAGTTGAAACGTAAAAAACCAAGTAATCCACCAGCTAAAGCTAATGATAAGACAGCATAAACAAAATCGCCTGCTAAATAAAACCATGTTCCAAATAAACTTGCTGCAATTAATCCTACTCCTGCAGCTAGTCCATCAACGCCATCAATTAGGTTAAATGCATTGATAATTACAATGTAAGTAAAAATAGATAACATAATTCCAGCCCATTCAGGAATTTCCCTGATGTTGAATAAACCATGCAAACTAGTTAATTTAATATCTGCCATCAATACCATAATGAAAGCAGCAACCAAATGTGCTGCCAATTTTTTTGAAGGAGCAGTACCAATAATATCGTCTTTCATGCCTACAAAAAGCATTAAAAGTAAAGAAGGGACAAGGTATTTTATAATTCCCATTTCGTTAATAGGAAACCAAAGAAGAAAAGCAAAAACAGTTCCAGCAAAAATCATTAAACCGCCCATTAATGGAACTATTCTGTTATGTATTTTTCTATCTTCTGTAGGTTCATCAAACAATCGTTTTTTTATAGCAACTGTAATAAACGAAGGTGTCGCTAAAATAACGATGATAAAAGAGGTTATAAAAGGTAATAACAATATATCCATAGGACTAACTTAAAAATCAGTGTATAAATTTCTTAAACTGGTTTGAATTGAAAAATAAACGTAATTTGTTTTGTTCGAAACAGTTGAGGTTTCTTCTGTTCTGTTGGTTGCTCCAATTAAAAACGACAAGTTGTTTTTTGGGTTAATCAGGAATCCTAAATGAGCTTGAAGCGTTGTTAATTTAGCATCTTCATTGGTTGAAGTGTTTACATAATCAGCAAAATTGATTTTTACTTGAGTAAAATACCTCTTGTATTTGTAGTTGATAATACCAATAACTTCGTTAAAGTTGTTGCCTAAAGGATGAGCCAGTGGCTGGTTGTAGTGAGTGTAGTTTTGATAAGGATTGTCTTTTACCTCATAAGTATTAGGAGCAACGGTATTAAATTCTCCTTGCAGTGTTAGGTTTTTAATTCCGTAAAAAGCAAACCCCTCTTGGTAACCAATTTGTGTTCCGTTTGCATTTCCATCATATACCAATTGATTGTAGATAATGGTTTTAAAAGGAAGTTTTATTTTGGTATTTACACCAACAACTGAATGATTGTTTTTGCCAAAACCAGTTGTTAAAGCATTTACAAACGGTATTGGATTAAGTTGTGAAAAATTAAAAGGTAAAGTTCCTGTTGAATCTTCGGTTTGCCAAATGGTATTTTCAAATAAACCAATGTTTAGCCATTTGGTAGCTAGCCAGTTAACGTAATGTGTCGACATGCTTTTTCGTTTGAATAATGCTTCAGGAACGGAACCATCTTCTCTTCGCTCGAGGTTAGTTAAATCAGCATGTAGTTTGGTAAATTGAAGTTTGTCTTTTGCAAACAAAACAGTTGCTTTAATGTATGGGTAGTTGGTTGCAACATCAGACAGTAAAAGAGAGCGATAACCATCGCCAATAAAATGTTTGTCGTTACCCAACTGGAAATTAAAATGTTTTGAAGGTGAATAAGAAATGTAGGCAGAAGAATAAGCAAAATCGTAACCGGTTTTTTTAAATCGTTTTACACGACCTTGTCCTGGCATAACTCCTGTTTCGCTTACAAAGCTAGAAATGTAGTTGGGAACAAACGCTTGGTTTTCGTAAAAAGCAGTTTGAAATGAGAACTTGCTGCCAATATTACCTTTTACTAAAGCACCACGGGTGTTGGTGTATATTTTCTCTTTCTTAGCGGATTTATCTTCGGTATCTTCACCAAATTCCAAATTAATCATTGGGTCGATAGTGAGGTAAAAGTTGCCAGTATCAACTACTAAGAAGTGTTGGTGAAAAAACGATTGGTTTAGCCATCCGCCAAAACTTTTAGGTTTTCGTTCGGCTTTAGTAACATAAGATAAATAATATTTTTTTTCTGAATCAGATAACCAACTTAATTCATCTGTTGTTCTAATTTGAGATTGAATAATAGGTTGGAAAGCGGTATGAGTATTGGCATTAAACTCATTAAATCCCTTGTTGTTTACCAAATTAAATTCTCGGGTTAATGGTAAATTTTGTTGCTGAGAAAATACAGATGCGGCAGCTAATAGAGAGCTAAAAACGGTAATATATTTAATTAAATTCTTCAATTATCTAATTAGCAAATTGTTTCATTTGTTTTAAAGCTTCTTCAATGGTTTCTACAGGGTTTTGGCATGTTTTGTTATAACATACGTATATCGTTGTGTTACCGTTGGTTTGTCTTTCTTTAAGCAAAGGTAGACTACTTTTTGTAATAGTACCAACAATTATTTTATTTGGAATAAATGTTTGATAGAATTCTTTTCTAGTGTTTAGTGCATTTTTTCCGCAAATGGCAATTTCGTAAAACGGATGAACCTGATTTAACAATAAACTTGCCCAATTGGAATATCCAGAAACATAGGTTGGGATTTGATTTTCTATGTTTTTTAGCATCTGAATAGCTAACTTAGTGTAGTTGTCATTTTCGAAATGCAAACCCAACAGAAACAACCCTTTTGCAATACTTGAGTTGGATGCGGGAATCACATTGTCGGAAAGTTCCATTTTACGAGCTATTAAATCCTTAGCTGCATCAGAGGTAAAAAAGAAAAACCCAGTTTCTGAATCGTAAAAATGTGATATGGTGTAATCCATCAATTGTTTACTAAGTGCTAACCAGTTTTCATCAAAGGTAGCTTCATACAAAACAATAAGGCCTTCAATGGTAAAACAATAATCTTCCAAATATCCATCAATGTTGCTTACTCCATTTTTGTAATTGTGGTTTAAACCGCCATCAGGTCTGAGCTGAGTTGTTGAAATAAAAGTGGCATTTTTTATCGCAGTTATTAAAAATTCTTCTTCTCCAAATGTGTTGTAAGCATCTACATATCCTTTTAGCATCAACGCATTCCAAGAGGTAAGGGTTTTGTCATCTAATCCTGGTCTAACTCTTTTGTTTCTTGTGTTGAGTAGTTTCTGGTTTATGTAATCTATTTTTTCCTCCAATTGGTTGGTAGAAAGGTTGAATTGTTTGGCAATGGTTTCGTTGTCTTCTCTTCTAAGTAGAATGTAATTATTCTCCCAAAAACCATATTTATTGATGTTGTAATAACTTTCAATAAGAGGAAAGTCTTCCTTTAGAATTTCTTGCAATTCTTCTTTTGTCCAAACATAAAACTTGCCTTCTTCACCTCCGCTGTCGGCATCCAAAGCAGAATAGAAAGCACCATTTTCAGTAGTCATTTCGCGTTTAACAAATGCTAATGTTTGATAAACTACTTCTTTATACAAGTTGTTTTTGGTGAGTTGGTAGGCTTTTGAATACAACGAAACCAATTGAGCATTATCGTAAAGCATTTTTTCAAAATGAGGAACTTTCCAGTAGCCATCAACAGAATAGCGAGCAAAACCACCTCCGATTTGGTCGTAAATACCGCCATAAGCCATTTTGGTTAAACTTAGGTTGAGGTATTGAAGCAATTTGGGGTCGGGATGATGATAATAATAATCCAATAAAAACTCATAATTGTTTGGTAAAGGAAATTTTGGTGCACGGTTGGTGCCTCCTTCCAAATAGTCGAATAGATGCTTGAAACGCTCAATTGCTGTTTCTAAAACTTCTTTGTTAAACGGATTTTGGTGTGTTGCTTTGGGCAAAAAATCACTTTCTTTTATTCCTTTAGTTAGTTCAGTTGCATAATCAATTACTTTTTGTGGTTGTTGAGCATATTCGCTTGCAATAGCTTTTAGAATGTGTTTCCACTGTTCGGTTTGAAAGTAAGTTCCACCATAAAAAGGTTCTCCATTTGGTAATGCAAAACAATTAAGTGGCCAACCTCCTTGCCCAGTCATTAGCTGAACAGCATTCATGTATATTTGATCAATATCTGGTCGCTCTTCTCTATCTACCTTTATGCAGATAAAGTGAGTGTTCATTATTTCTGCAACTTCCTCATTTTCGAACGACTCGTGCTCCATTACATGGCACCAGTGGCAAGCCGAATAACCTACACTAATCAACAACAGTTTTTTTTCTTTTTTTGCTTTGGCTAATGTTTCGCTATTCCAAGCATACCAATTTACAGGGTTGTGTGCGTGTTGTAGTAAATACGGACTGGTCTCGCTTATTAAACTGTTGGTGTGTCTTGGAGTGCTATGTTTTTCCATTAAAAAATAATTAAAGTGGTTAAAGTTAATCAAACAATTAGAGCTTGTGTTTACTTTTGTATAAAGAAATTTTATTTTAATTAATTTTATTTTACTGTAAATCAATATTTTAACTATAATACATAATATTCTTATGTATTAAAAATTACATACATAAGAATATTATGTATATTTGTCCTATGTATTCATCAGAACTAATAAAAGGAACATTAAAAACTATCGTTTTAAAATTGCTGAAAGAGCAAGGTAAAATGTATGGTTATGAAATTACTCAACGAGTAAAAGAACTAACAAACGACAAAATTCAAATTACGGAGGGTGCTCTGTATCCAACTTTACATTTACTCGAGAAAAATGGAGAAGTGGAAACAGAAACCGAGTATATTGGCAAAAGGGTAAGAAAATATTATACGATTACCCCAAAAGGCAATATTACGGTCGACCTAAAAGTGAATGAATTTGTTGATTTCATGAACACCATGAAATTTTTGTTAGACGTTGAGTTAAACATAGCCAATGTACAGAATAACCGATGAACAGATAGATTTTATTCTCGACAACATTAGGGCAAATGGGATTGTTATTGAAGATCTGCAAAACAATCTACTAGATCACATTTGTTGTATTGTTGAAAACGAGATGACCGAAGGTGAGGACTTTTACAAGTTCTATGGACGCATTGTGCCTCGATTTTTCAAAAAAGAATTGAAAGAAATTGAGGAGGAAACAACCAATTTATTAACCTTTAAAAACTATTACGCCATGAAAAATACAGTAAAAATATCAGGAACTATATCAGGAATACTAATACTACTTGGAGCAATTTTTAAAACCATGCATTGGCCTGGAGCCGGAATTATGATTGTTTTAGGAGGTTTGTTCTTTAGCTTAGTTTTTTTACCATTAATGATTGTGCTTAAATTTAAGGATGATGAAAGTAAAACCGATAAATGGGTTTTTGCTTTTGGATTTTTAATGGCAATGGGTGCTGCCACAGGTATTGTATTTAAAGTAATGCACTGGCCTTATGCTAATTTCTTAATGCGATGGAGTGTTACCTTTTTCCTTTTTGGATACATTCCGTTGTACTATTTTACTAGAATAAGAAGAGCAGAATTAAGATTTAATACCACCATTAACACGGTGTTGATGATGGCTTGTGGAGGTATGATGTATGCTTTATTTAATTTACATCCAAGTACTGGGCTACAAGGAAGCATTAATGCATCTTACGATTTTATGAATAATAATTCAACTGAGTTGGTAAAAGCAAATACAAACTTGTTTACTAAATTGAGCGATAAGCAAGAAGTAAAAGAATTTCATCAAACCTCAACCCAATTATTTAATAAAATTGCGGATATTAAGGCTCACTTAATAGCCAAAACAGATGCAATTCCTATTGAAAAAGCTAAAAATTTATCGTTAAGCGAAGTGCAAAGTGGTAATGACAATAGCATGGTCCGGAATTTATTTGAAAACGGAACAGGTGAGTACTCGTTAGCTAATCTAAAAAGCGAAATTGAAGTATACAATAACAAAGTAAGTAGTTCTTTCCCAGGACAAAAAGAAAAGGTTATTGCTATTGAAAAATTGCAATTGCAAAACACCATCTTATCAGTACTGTTGCAAGAATTGTCGCAAATACAATTACAAATTGCAACAACCGAAAACAGTTACTTGAATTCGGTAAAAGAATAAATTAGAAGAGTTTAGTTAGTGTGGTTGAAAAGGTAGTGGAAGAAATTCTGCTACCTTTTTTTTGTGAAGTATAGTTGTCAAATGATTAAATATTACATTTGTTTATCATGTGGTTAGGCATATTCATTTTCTTTGTTCCATTTATATTTCTTTTTGGTTCGTATTTTATCTACGGTAAGAATGGGTTAAAGGCTTTTTATTTTAATAAACTTGTTTATCAAAACCCGATTAATAAAGAGGAATATGATAGAATAGATGTTTTATTATCAAAAGAACTACATTTTTTTAAAATGTTATCGCCCGAAGGCAAAGCAAAGTTTATTCATCGATTACTTCTATTTAAAAACAATAAAAAGTTTGTCGGAAAAGATGGATTTATTATTACTGAAGAAATTAAGTTATTGATTTCAGGGGCAGCTATTCAAGTAACTTTTGGATTGAAAAATTACTTAATGGATAATATTGTTGGTTTTGCAATTTACCCATCTGTTTTTTATAATAAGCTTTTGAGAAAGCACCTAAAAGGAGGGACTCCTCAGCGTGGATACATGATGCTTAGTTGGCAACATGTTCAGCATGGGTTTATTTCTCCGAGTGATAGGTATAATTTAGCATTGCATGAACTTGCTCATGCTTTAAAACTAACAGTTGAGTTTTCTCGTGATTTTGACCAAGCTTTTAAGGTCTATCTCGAAAAATGGGAAAGTATAGGAGTAAAAGAGTTTGAGATGATGAAGCATGGTGAGGAAAACTTCTTAAGAGAATATGCAGGGGTAAACATGCATGAATTTTTTGCTGTTTGTGTCGAACATTTTTTTGAAGTACCAGAGAAATTTCAATATAACTTACCTAGTATATACTATCATATGTGTATATTACTTAACCTTGATCCATTAAATATCTATAACGACTATAGGGTTGAAAGGTAGTTCCTTTTTAAAGTTATAGATTTTAGGGAAAGATTTTTTACTTCAACCGAACTCTTTCCTTAAAATCCACAGGAAATGATTTGCTCAATGACTTTGCTCGTGCTTTTATTTCTCCTTTTACTTGTAGGTCAACAGATTCATCAAACAATACACTTAAAATTACAGGAATAGCACTTCCAATCATATCTCCAACATTAGTTACCACAACAATTTGATGTGTTTGGTCAGAATTTTTAGGGAGTTCTATTTTATCTTTAATTTTTGAAGTACCCACTTTTTTGTTTTTTACAAACAGCTCTAAATCGGAATCAACAATACTAATTTTATAATTGTTGGGGTTGATAATTCGCATATCAACCTTAATTTCAATGTTGTTTGCCGAAAAACTATTTACGCTAACATTGGTTACTTCTTTCATAACCACATCTTCATATTTAAAGCATGAAGTAAGCGTGAATGAAATTACAATTAGAACAAGTATAGATTTTAATTTTAGCATGCTCAAATTATTTTAATTCAGTAAAATATTTGAAAAACAATGGAATGGTTTCGATGCCTTTTAAATAGTTAAAAATTCCGTAATGTTCATTTGGTGAATGAATCGCGTCAGAATCTAAACCGAATCCCATTAAAACGGATTTTAAGCCTAATTCTTGTTCAAACAAGGCAACAATTGGAATACTTCCGCCACTACGAACTGGAATGGG